>NZ_JAASRS010000001.1:612652-1225305 GCF_011761475.1 Saccharococcus thermophilus | reverse complement strand
GCGCTCGGCATCACGAGGCTCAATGTGTATGCTGGATTGGCAGGATTCTATCTTATCAGAGATCATCGGGAACGTTTATTGAATTTACCAAGTGGGAAATATGATATCCCTCTTATGATACAAGACAAGACTTTTAATAAAGATGGTTCTCTTTATTACCCGAAGCAACCACAAAAACCAGTCCCGGAATTAGAAACGTCGATAGTTCCTGAATTTATTGGGGATACCATCTTGGTGAACGGAAAAGTATGGCCGTATCTAAAAGTGGAACCCCGTAAATATCGATTCAGGCTGCTAAATGCATCTAACACCCGTTTCTATAGGCTAAAGCTTGATTCGGGACAACTTTTTTATCAAATCGGGACGGATGGAGGATTAATGCAACACCCGATAGGAGTCAAAGAAATTACGTTGGCACCTGCAGAACGAGCAGATGTGATCATTGATTTTACCAATCTTGAGGGCAAGAATATTATTATGACAAATGATGCCCCCGCTCCTTTTCCAACCGGAGATCCGCCAGATGAAAATACAGGTACTGTGATGCAGTTTAGAGTGACTCTTCCTCTTTCAAATATTGATACGAGTGTTATACCGTCTTATATGGGGCCTCTTCCAAAAATAAAAGAACAGTCAGCTTCAAAGATACGATACCTAACATTAAATGATAATATGGATAAGTACGGTCGTGAATTCATGCTATTGGATAATAAACAGTGGGATGCCCCCATAACAGAAAATCCAAAATTGGGATCAACCGAAATATGGTATTTAATTAACTTAACTACGGCTACACACCCTATTCATCTTCACTTAATTGATTTTCAAATATTAGACCGGAGAGATTTCGATGTAGAAAAGTTTAAAAAGGAGAGAATTATCCAGTATACGGGTCCGGCGATTCCTCCCGAACCGCAAGAACGAGGATGGAAGGATACAGTAAGAGCTAATCCTAACCAGGTAACTCGAATTATCATGAAGTTTGGTCCTTATACAGGGTTGTATGTATGGCACTGTCATATCTTGGAGCACGAGGATTATGAGATGATGAGACCGTATATTGTTATCCGATAATAGACTGTTCTCCGTCAAAATCATCCTGTAATTTGCAAGATGATTTATCTTAAGTAAATAATATCACCCATCAAAATGGTTTTAGACCACACAAAAAGACCGAAATAAATCGGTCTTTTTGTGTGTCTTGTTCAACCATGGCACTCGTAGTTCAACAAATAACGAGAAGTGTAAGCATTTTAGCAATTCTCAAATCCTCATAAGAAGGGGAGGGAGTACTAGAATCCCAATCCTGGTCCATAACCACCGCCGAAGCCATATCCTCTCCCGTAACCACCAAAGCCCCCAATCATATAACCACAAACCAACAAGGATTAATAAATCATACAACTACAACCAATAAGGATTAATAAGATGAACAGAACGACGATTAATGCAAAGCCAGCACCCATTAGTTACACCTCCATTTATGTGTCTTTAGTTTATAATACAGGACTTTTTATCAGTTTGATTGGACTCTTATAATTTTCCGCGGTACCGTCAAGAATTTTGTGTAATGTAAATGGGGTAGGGTTTCTCTGAAATGGATTTGAATTGATAGGGGACTGATTTTCTCCACACAGGAGACTGAATATTCAGTCTCTTGTGTGGAAAGGGAGAATCCCCTTATTTTGTTTATTTACAATATTTGGTTAACAATAACGTTCTTCAAACATTCGTTGAAGGGCTTCCTGCGCTTCGGCAAATCCTCTTAACTTTCGCCCTGCCCATTTCTCATTAAAATCTTGGATGGTCAAATACACGACTTTTTCCGCGGCTTCTAAACTGCTCAAACTGTTCATCGGCTTTAGACGTTTCCGAATCTCTTTGATCGTTCGTTCGATGACATTCGTCGTGTAAATCACACTTCGAATACTGCTTGGATAATCCATAAATGTAAGGAGGACATCCAACTCATTGGCCCAAGATTGAACTTCTCTTGGATATTTGCTGGACCATTTCGACTCAAACTGTTGAAACATTTGTAACGCCATCTCCTTATTCGGCGCGCGATAAATCAGCTTGAGATCCTCGGCCACTTCGAATTGGTCTTTTTTCCGAACACGGCTGAGGGTGTTGCGGACTTTGTGCACGACACAGCGCTGCACATCGGCTTTCGGATACACCGCCTTAAAGGCTTCCTCCAGCCCCGGAAGGCCATCGAAGACGCCAAGAAGCACTTCCTTGACGCCTCTTTGGTAGAGGTGTTGAAGAATTTCCTGCCATCCATAGGCGCTTTCTTGTCCTCCCACGAAGAAATCCAGAATTTCTCGATACCCTTCTTCATTCACTCCTAACACCACATAAATGACTTCTTTCTCTACCGTATCGCGGCGAAGTTTCACGTACAAGCCGTCCAAATATAAGACAGAATAACGTTTGGATAGTGGACGATGGTGCCATTTCTCGATGTCTTCTTTCACGACATCGGTAATACGGCTGATCGTCGCTGGAGAATAAGCATTTCCTAGAATTCGTTCGATAAACTTGCCAATTTCCCGTGTACTCATGCCACTTTGATACATCCTAATGATGGCTTCCTCCAGCCAGCCGGTGTGGCGTTGATAAGGGGCAAACAACTGTGTTTGAAATTCCCCGTTTCGGTCTCTTGGAACCAAAAGACCCTCAATCCGGCCATATTGCGTATCTAGATTTCGCTGATAGTAGCCGTTTCTCATATTCGGCGTTCCAGCCTGTTCGATTTCGAGGAAATGTTTGATTTCTTCCCGCATAATCAGCTCTAATTTTTCCTTCACAAACTGACGAATGACACTTTCCAGTTGATTTGCCCAGTCGACATTCGGTATACTTCTTTTAGACATAGGTAGGGTACTCCTTTCTCTAAGATTTTTGGTCCAATCAGAGAATACCCTACCTTTTTTCTTTTGTTCTAGCAAAATGCTTTACACAAACTTTTATACATCATCTTTTCCGCGAATGCTGATTATTTGTTATTGAATTATACTGCTCCGTTAGTTGAACAAGAAGGTCGTTCTTCTTTATTCCATCCAACATACCAAGCCATGTTATTATCTGCTTCTTTCGCTTATCTCTCAGCTTTCATCCACAATTTTCTATACAAGAGGGGTTAGGGCGTTTTTACAGGAGGTGAGAAGACTCCCATTTCTATGGACAAGGTACAAAACAACAAAAGCAAGAAATGGATCGCTTTGTCGTAGAAATAAACGAACATATGTGCTATAATCGAATTGCTTTGTACAGATTGCTCTGTAAAAACGGAAGATACGGGGCAGGAAAAGGTTTGTCACGTAAAATCTTCCGCCATCATACGCCCATGCTGGCCGAAAAGCTAAACCTGCTTCGTACGTCAGCGTGTAGAATCAACATGCGGGGATTTTGTGTTCAGGGCTGGAACGGTCCGTAGAGCTTGGTCAATTTCTCTTCGTTAGAAGGGATTACCCAAGAATCTCCTATTTCTAAACAAAGTGAAAGCGGGAGCAGTTCAAAAAAGGAGAAAAATAACATGGAAACAACATACCCAAAACACGGTCGCGTAATTTTCCATGTCGACTGCAATTCGTTTTTCGCCAGCTGCGAAATCGCGCGAGACCCCTCATTAGAAGGAAAAGCGGTTGTTGTAGCGGGAGATCCGAAAGAACGAAAAGGAGTTGTGTTAGCGGCGAACTATATCGCGAAACAACGTTTTGGTATTTATACGACAATGCCATTATGGGAAGCGAAGAAAAGATGCCCGCAACTTGTTGTTTTAAAACCTGATTTTCATTTATACCGCAAGATAAGTGAGAAAGTATTTCAGTTTTTAGCAACGTTTACACCCATTTTAGAGCCCGCTTCGATTGACGAAGGATACTTGGATATTACCGATTGTTATTCGCTTGGTTCACCGTTGGATATCGCGGAGCAAATTCAAAAAGGGTTGTTGCAGACGTTACATATTCCTGTAAGCATTGGCATTGCACCGAATAAGTTTTTAGCCAAAATGGCAAGTAACATGAAAAAACCGTTAGGCATTACGGTGTTGCGCAAGCGCGATGTGCCAAAAGTACTTTGGCCTCTCCCTATTCAGGAGATGCACGGCATCGGCGACAAAACAGCCAAAAAATTAAATGGTATCGGCATTTTTACTATTGGAGAATTGGCGAAGGCGGAAAAAGTGACATTACAAAATTTGCTTGGTATCATTGGAGTCCGATTAAAAGAGTGGGCTAATGGGATTGATCCCCGTCCTGTTGATCCAGAAGCGAGAGAAAAATGGAAATCCATCGGAAACTCCACAACGCTTTCCCGAAATGTGACAGAAGAACGGATTCTTCTTGAAGTGCTGCGCAATTTGGCGCAATCCGTCAGCAATCGCATGAAACAAAAAGGCGTCGTCTCTTCCACCGTTCAAATTATGATTCGCTATAGCAATTTCCAAACGATCACCCGCAGTAAAACATGGGAAAATCCATTTCAAGAAGCGGAGGAAATTTTTCAATGCGCCGCCTACTTATTAAAACGTCATTGGAACGGCAATCCAGTAAGACTGTTAGGAATTACCGCCGTAGACGTATTTGATAAAAAAGAGGCGGTGAAACAATTAGATTTGTTTCATTATGAAGAAGATGCCAAAAAGGAAGCGCTATGGCAGACGATGGAGCAGCTGCGGCAAAAATTCGGCGATAATATTATTCAAAGAGGAGCTAATCTGTTTGAACAAGATTAGTCAAGAACATTTGAAGCGTGTTTGGCACAAGTTAACGATTTTCCCAACCGAACTCTCATAACAGAATGCCAATTCATATGATAGAGGGAAAAAAGTAAGTTAACCGATTGGCAATTGTCCATTCTAGAAAGTTGGGACTGTAACCGGGATGCCATGAAAATCATGAGTGTAATCAAGCAAATGATCCCTGAATTAAAACGGGTTCATCTCAGTCTTTGCGAAAAGAAGAAATTAGAATTTTCTATCATCGCTGTTCATCTAATTATGATGTATTTTGGATCTTCGATTGGGAGAAGTTAATTACTCCAATCGGATTGGCAGGATGGGGCGGATCCATTATCGTTGGTTTTATGGTGTATAGCTTCTATGCAGCAAGAGAAAGAAAAAAGTCTATCAAACTACAGCGACATATATTGATTGGCTCCACCATGATGACGGTTTGCCTGGCAGTATTGGCGCTAATCATTGAGTGGATCACCAGCTCGATGCCGTAAACTGCTGAGCCTTTATCTAATGAGCTGATGCGTTTCTTGATGTTTTCCCAACAATAATAGTAATATTGATATATATACATCAATCAAAAAAGAGGAGAGCTTATGAAACCTGCTGTATGTTTTGCTTTGGATGTAAAACATTCTCGACAAATGGACAAGAAGCGGCTGTTAATGATTTTAAATGACTTTAAAGAAACGATAAACAAGCGGTTTCATAAAGATTTGCTTGTCCCGTTTGCTATTCGAAACGGGGATGAGCTTGTTGGAGTAATTGGAAATTTCTCCAGCGCATATCCACTGATTAAATATATATATTCCCAATCCTGCTTTCACCAGTGTCCATTTTATTCTGGAATTGGAATAGGGGAACTAGAAACGGACACAACGGACGTTCATACGATTAACGGAAGTGCAGTACTGTGCGCTTTTACGGCTAGAGAACATTTGAAGGAAAAAAAGGAAAAAACAAAAATATGGAGTGAAAATGAAGATACAACAAGTTTTTATATTTTCGCTGAGGCGCTTCCATTCGAACCACTCAACACTTTATTAGGATGGATTCTAGAAACAAAGCGAAATTGGACAGACAAACAAAAACAAGTGATTCATCTGATCGAGCAGTTTCCGGAATGGACATATGAAAAAATCGGAAGACATTTGGGGTATAAATCCCCTATTTCGACTGTCAGCTATTTGCTGAAACGCGCTGAGTACCAAAAAGTAAAGACAACAGAAGCGAGCTTTACCGAATTGTTGATATTATATCAAGCGCTTCTAAACAAGTAAGGGGGATAACATTGTGGATATACTTTTATCTTGCTCATTTGCTAGGAGATTTTATTTTCCATTCAGATAAACTCGTTCAGGAACGACATGATCAACCGCTTGCCGATTTAGGAAAACATCTGGCTATCCATACGATTCTTATGGCGGTGGCGAGCATTGTTACTCTAGAAACGTTTACATCGTTTTCACTTTCCGGGCTGCTAATGCTGGCACAAGCTATTGTTCTTATTTCCGTCTGTCATTTTATCATCGATTACGGCAAAATAAAATTAGATATGGTATTCAATAAAACTATTAGTCAGGCGCTTTTATTTATAATGGACCAAATGCTTCACCTTGTGGCCATCTTGTTTACATTTTATTCTATCTTTGAACCGTCAGCGTTTTTAGACATTATTGGAAAGACCTTCGAAGAAAAAGCGGCAGGTAAACCCCTTGCCGCTTTATGTTTCCATTAATTTATCCAAATGTGCACGCCGGTTTACCGCATACATAATCGGCGCGCCAACCGCCATAACGACAAATTCTCCTGCTGCGGTCGTCAGCCAGGTAAAAAAGAATGGCAGGTCAAACGCTAGCTTTAACTCCCAGGCAATCAAGAACATCGTAAACGTAAACACCAGCGTATTGACGGCCATCCGCGCCCATACATTTTTCACATACCGCATCGAAAAAATCGTGATCAGGAGGGCGATGACCGACTGCCCGACCCCGAAAACGAGATCGTACGCCATCATCGGCGAGAAAAACAAATTCGCAAAAAAGACGCCGAACACAATACCAAAGAAATATTTTTTATGAAACACGACGAGATGATTCAGCATTTCCGAGACGCGAAACTGCACGTTAGTAAATCCAAACGGCTGAATCAGCATCGTCACCGCGATGTACACAGCCGCTAAAATGCCGTTTACGACGATAGTTCTAATGTTCATATATTTCTCTCCTTACATCGTTAAGGTGTATGAAAAAAAGACACCATCGGTATACATGGTGCAACAGGAAAAGCAACATCTATTATTTTAGCAAGAAAAGAAGGAAATGCAATGATCGATCTCTAAATTTGAAATGGGCGATCGGCGCTTTTGCAAAATTTGCTCATCCATAAATAGTATAAAAGAAAAACGGCAGATGGTGTTGGTCCGTCTGCTATTTTTGTTGTTTTGAAAAATCATAGAAATAACTTCTTCCATGCCATTGTTCTCCATGATATGATAATTAGTAAAGTTTTTCATTATTATGTAGGATGTGGATTAGCAATGAAGTGGTTATGGATGATTCTTGCCATCGTCGCCGGAATGGCAACGTCGGTGCAGGCTGGTGTCAACGGCGGTCTTGGCAAAAGAGTCGGTGTGATGGAAGGAGCGTTCGTTTCCTTTCTCATCGGTACAATCGTGTTATTTTTAGTGCAATTGTTTTTTGGTAAAGGAGACTTGTTACAAATGTTTTCCGTTCCGAAGTGGCAACTGCTCGGTGGGGTGCTTGGGGCGTTTTACGTGTTTGTCATGGTGCTCATCGTTCCGAAAGTAGGGGTCGCTACTTCCATCATGGCCGTGATCGCGGGCCAGTTGGTGATGAGTTCCATCATCGATCACTTCGGCTTGCTTGGCGGGCAGCACATTCCTTTTGACATGAGAAGAATGATGGGAATCATACTATTGTTTTGCGCATTATGGCTGTTTTATAAAAAATAATATGGTATGTGTGTCTGCTGGTTAGCCAGCAGTTTTTTTGTAAACATACCGTGCTCGTTTCCAATCCGCCGCTTATGTTTAGTTTTTTTTTCATTGGTTTATACTAACAAAAGCAGTTTAATCACACTAAAGGGAAGTTGAGGTTCGTGAAAAAGATATGGAATCTTTATGTTCACGATATGAAGCAAATAGCAACAAACTGGGTAGCGGCGGTATTGGTAGGCGGATTGCTTCTTCTGCCATCGCTTTATGCGTGGGTGAATATCGAAGCTTCTATTGATCCGTATGCCAACACGAGAAACATTAAAGTAGGAATTGTCAATGAAGACAAAGGGGCAAAAATTCAAGGACATGCGTTTAACGCCGGAAAAGAAATTGTTAGGGCGCTACGAAACAATCATGACTTAGGCTGGCAATTTGTTGGCAAACAAGAAGGAATGAAAAACGTCCGCTATGGCGATTATTTTGCGACGATCGTCATTCCAAGCGATTTTTCAGAAAAATTGGCTACCATTGTGCAAGATAGGCCGGAGCAGGCCGTCATTCATTACTATGAAAATGACAAAAAGAACGCGATTGCGCCGAGAATCACATCCAAAGGAGCAAGCACCATCACCGAGCAAGTAAGCGATCAATTTGTCGCTGTTGTCAACAGCGTTTTGTTTTCTATCTTTCATGAAGCGGGGGTGGCATTAGAACAACAGCTGCCAGATATTCGCCATTTTGAGACCCTGATTTTTCAGCTGCAGACGAAGCTGCCGGAAATCAAGCGGCTGTTAAACCAATCGATGTCCGACGCGAAAGAGGCGGAACGGCTCGTCAATAAAGCGGAAAAAACGCTTCCCGAAGCGAAACGGATCGTCAACAGCGGCATTGCGTTGCTTGATGAAATGAATCAGTTTTTCACGAAAGCGGAAGCAAAAGCAAAGACATTGACGCCGCAAATCGCGGAAAATTTGCGTACGCTGCAGCAAATCGCCATGTCCATCTATGCCGCAACTAACAAGCTGCAAGAAAACCTTTCCCTTGCCCAGCAGCGGCAATGGCTTTCCGACGTCCAGAGCATGGCCGCAGCTGGGGAACAAATGGCAGATGAAGCGCAAACACAGCTTCGCATATTCAATAACATGATCGAAAAGAGAGCTTTCTCTCGCACGGCTTCCGCCAATATGGAACAATTGTCCGGCCGTCTGACAGGCATAAAATCCAATTTAAGAGAAGCACAACGCCTTGCCAAGTTAGCGTACGAGCAAAGTGAAAACGGGGCGCAGCTAGGCAACCATCTTCTCACCGACCTAAATGAGCGGGCGGCAGCTGCGGTAAAGCAAGTCGATCGGGTGATGAATGAATACGAGCAACATATCGCACCACTCATGAAAGAAAAAATGAACGAAACGAAGCAGACGCTTCAAGACGCCCGCCGCATACTCGCGGACATCGCCAACACCATTCTGGAATTAGAGCGGTTTCTTCAGCACGCCGGCAGCGGTCTCAAGCAGGGGGAAGAAATGTTGCAGACGGCAAGCGATCAGTATCCGTTTCTTGCGCGGAAAGTCAACGATATCGCTTCCTTTCTTGTAAAATTGAAAAAAGAGACAAACATCTACGACATCATTCGTTTATTAAAAAATGATCCAAGAGCAAAAGGTGAATTTTTGGCCCATCCCGTCGACTTAAAGACGCATAGATTGTTTCCGCTTCCGAACTATGGATCGGGGATGAACCCGTTTTATACCGTCTTGTCCATATGGGTGGGCTGTCTGCTGTTAGTGTCGTTGCTTTCTACCGAACCTTATGAGGCAGAAGGGTATACCAGCAGAGAAATTTATTTTGGCCGGCTGCTGACGTTTTGGACATGCAGCAGTATTCAGGCGCTTATTGTCACGTTAGGAGATGTATTTCTTTTAAAGAATATTTATATTCATGACTCCGGCTGGTTCATCCTCTTTGGGCTGTTATGCAGCTTTGTGTTTATTGTCATTGTCTTTACGCTCGTATCAGTATTCAGCGACGTCGGCAAGGCGCTGGCCATCGTCCTGCTCGTTTTCCAAATCGCCGGAGCAGGGGGGACGTATCCGGTTCAGCTTATTCCGGAATTTTTCCAAAACATCAACCCGTTTTTGCCGTTTACGTATGCGATTGATTTGATGCGCGAAGCAGTCGGCGGCATTGTGTGGGGAAAAGTGAAAAACGATGCGGTTCGTCTCATGATGTTTGCCGTCCTGGCTCTCTTATTAGGTACGCTTCTGAAAGAACCGTTGAACAAATACATGCATTCGCTGCATGCGAAAGCGAAAAAAAGCGGATTGTTTCATTAAACCATGCGGCATAGGCAAAATGACCGCCTGGCTTTTTTGTTTATATCCGATGACGCCATCGATGGGAAACAGAAACAGCCAGCGCGGATATGGACGCTGTTTTAAAAAAATAGATTCGTTACGGCGGAAGGCACGGATTTGATTCGTGCCTTTTTTCATGACGAAGTTGCAAATGATTTGACAAATGAATGCATGTATAATATCCATCTTGGAATGCGGCTTTGAAAACGAACCGGACCAAACGGTATAGAGGCTAACTTTAGTGGGCTACACCATTAAAGACATCGCGTTGAGGGCTGGTGTTTCGAAGTCGACGGTTTCGCGCATCATTTCGGGAAAAGGGGTTGCAAGTCCAGAGACGCGTGAAAAAAGTATTAAAAGTGATGAAGGAGCTGCAGTATAAACCAAATGCCTTGGCAAGGGCGATGGTTTCGCAGCGAACGAACAATATAAGCGTAGTGGTTTATCATTCACGTTCTCCAATGGCTTCGATCCTATAATTTTTCTTGAAACATGCTCATTCTCCTGCTTTTCCAAAAGTTTGTTATTCTACAGTAACAGATAGTTAAAGATGGAAACTTCTTGTATACTAAATACGTATAACCATTACGTCGATGGATTGTCTTTGTTTAAGGGGGGTAGAGAAATCATGAATGGAGAGCCTAGAAAAAGAATCTCCGAACGAGCGTTATCGGTATGGCGGATATACGGCATGATCGGATTGGCCGTTTCTTTTGCCGTCTTTGCCACTGTCACTGTCCTAGTGATCGTTTTGGACGGGCCGAAATGGATTATTCTGATCTTGATTCTTTTATTTATAGGGGAAGGTTATTTGTTCCTCTTTTTTATCCCAAGATTACGCTGGCGGCGATGGCGCTATGAAGTGCGCGAGCAGGAAATAGAGATTCAACGAGGATTATTTACGGTAAAACGCACGTTGATTCCAATGATTCGTGTGCAGCACGTCGATTCTAAGCAAGGTCCATTATTTAAAAAATACAAACTGGCCTCCGTGACGATTTCGACAGCCGCAACGGTGCATGAAATTCCGGCACTCGATGAGGAGGAAGCAGAGGAACTGCGCTATTCAATTTCCAAATTGGTGAGGGTGGCGGATGACGATGTCTGAGAAAAAACGACTGCATCCTATTTCCGTCATCGCCAATATTGTTAAACAATTAAAAGACGCGTTTTTTCCGCTGGTCCTTCTCATCATAGTTGGGAAGAAAACCATTAACACGATGTGGGATATCGCCGTGCCATCGGCTGTTGTCATGTACACCATTGTGATCGGAATTATTTCTTGGCTCCGTTTTACCTATCGGTTGGAAGAAGGGGAATTGCGCATTGAACATGGCGTGTTTGTAAGAAGAAAACGGTATATTCCTTACGAACGCATTCAAGGCGTTTCCATTTCCGAAGGTTTTCTGCAACGATTGGCAGGAGTTGTTAAAGTCAATATAGAAACAGCGGGAAATAAGTTAGGAGAAGCTGAAGTGGTATTAACGGCCGTAACAAGGGAAGAAGCCGAACGAATTCAACGTTGGATTCGAAAGGCAAAAGAAATGACCAATAATGAAACGACAATGCTGGATGAAAATACTGAGTCTTCTTTTGTCTCCATCCATCAACGATTACAGGAAGAACCGAAAAATATCATTTTTTCGATGAGTTTTTGGGAAGTTTTTCAAGTAGCGGTGACAAGCGGAGGGGCACTTAGCGTTATTGCTGCCATTTTCGTTTTTATCTCCCAATTTGACAACATCATTCCTTACAAGATGCTATATAAAGATGCGCAAACGGTGTTCGCGTATGGTTTATTTTATACGATGGTGGCTGTTTTATCGATTTTTATTGCCGCCTATATGATATCCATTATTCAAAATATGCTGCGGTACGCGTTTTTTACGGTAGAAAAAATAGATGAAAACATCATCATTTCCAGAGGATTGCTGGAAAAAAGAAAAGTGACAACGTCTGTCACACGGGTTCAAGGGATTGTAATAAAGGAAAACATGATTCGCCGCTGGTTTGGATATGCTTCCGTTTATATCATTCATGCGGGTGGGGCATTGGATGATGGCCAGCATGGAAATATTATACTCTGCCCGTTAATCAAGAAAGAACGGATTGCTTCCGTTATTTCTTCCTGCCTCCCGGAGTATAGCATCCACCATGAATTCAATGCTTTGCCAAAGCGCGCATGCATCCGCTATATGGCCCGTCCTTTATACGTGTGGATTCTTCCTGTTTGCATCGCCGCTTATTTCCTGCGTCCGTGGGGAATGTTGCTTTTGTTATTGCTTCCCATCGTTTCATATTTCGGCTACTTAAGTTACAAAGCGGCGGGCTGGGCGATTTCGCCTCATCAGCTTGCACTAAAAAGCGGCTTATTCAACGTGAAAGCGATGTATATGTTAAAAAATCGTATCCAATCCATGGAAGCTTCTTATAACTGGTTTCAGAAGCGAAAACACCTCGGAACCATCGCGGCCACGGTCATGCCCGGAATCGGCGCCCGTGGAGTAGTGGTGGATCTTGATCAGGAAGATGTGAAAACAATATATGCGTGGCTGAAGCGGACAAACGAAGCAGCCAAAGTTTCGTCTGATTGAGCTGTCTTCACTTCGCCCCCACCTGAGCACTGCTTAGAGGTGGGGGGACTTCTTGGCAAAATGATAAAGGGAGGTATAAGCAGTTTGTTAAACATTTATAAAATCATGTAAATATCTCCTGTTATTGGGACGTGGAGAGGTGGATGTTCTCCATCTTTTTTATTTTTTTCTTGGTATCGTCAACGTTTTCCAGTCTGTAGACTTAATTTGTTTCGCGATATAAACAATTTGCCCGATATGATAGGAGTAATGGTACATTTGCCTTTCAATGGCTTGAATGACGGAATGCGGTTCATTTCGAATCGTCACGGTTTTTAACAGGTTATTTTCGGTGATTTCATTTAATGTAGTGAAAAATGTGTTCCAGCCTTTTTCCCAGCAGGCGAGAACTTCTTCCCGAGTGCTCCAATCGTTAATGAATTCCGCATCGCGGTCGCGATTTGGTTTTTCACCGTCTGAATGGAAAAAGTCGGTCCAGCGGGAAATCATATTGCCGCTCATATGTTTGACAATGATGGCAATACTATTGGATTCTTCGTTCAAACGATAAAAAAGCTCATCGTCGGACAATTGTTCCATGGCGCGTTCCGCAGTCATTTTCATGTCCAAAAACTGTTTTCTTACAACCTTTAAGTATTCCTGGCCGACGCTCATGATGACACCTCCATCTAAATAGTAACTAGTGCATTTTCCAAAGTTTTGTTTACTATTATTATAAAGGTATAAGGGAGATTATTTGTTAATTTTCTGATAATATTGTTTTGTACTAATGATAATGCATGAAATGTTTTACATTGGGAAAAATGATGTGATTCTCCTTACTAGTAGACAGAGCGGCTAAAGGCTGATATCGTTTACTAGGGAAGAGAATTTTTTTGTAAAATGATGTGTTAAGTAGTGAAAGGTGCATGGAATGATGAAGGAAAAAACGCAAACGACAACGGAAGACTCCAAATACATTCAGCAACACTTAGCCAACGAACGAACATTTTTAGCCTGGATTCGCACTGCGATTGCCATCACAGGCATTGGTTTTTTGATCATTAATTTACATATCCGGTCATCTGCTCACGTTTTATCAACAGCGGCAGTACAGACAATCGGCATATTATCGGTGGTCACGGGAATATGCACCATCATCTTCTCGACCATTGGCTATTTCCAAAAAGCTAAACAAATCAACGAGCAAACATTTCGCACCTCCCGTCCGCTCGTGTTGTTTTTAGCAACGTTAATGCTGATGATGACGCTGTTGTTTGGTTACTATTTTTTCATCACTTTATAGAATGAGTTTCGCTTACGAAATGCTAATTTGGCAAATGGATAGCCGAGGGGAAAAGGGACCGTAAAACATGCACCCAATGTTATATTCATCATAATATGAAGATGAATAAATATTGGGGAGGACCTATAATGTATCCATATATTTACAACTATGCTAACCTTAACAGACAATCAAGCATACAATCAGATAAATTAATACGTGACATTGAAAAGGCAATTAGCGGACAATATAGCGCCATTCAATGTTATGCTAAATTAGCCAAAATGGCTCCTACGGATAAGCAAAGGGTTAAAATCCTTGAAATTCGTGACGATGAAATAAAACACTATCAACGGTTTACACAAATATATGTAAATCTGACAGGTATGCAGCCTAATGTAAAAATTATTGAGAAATGTCCTAATACCTACGTTAAGGGATTAGAATATGCCTTGAAAGATGAACAGGAAACGGTTGACTTTTACCTAGATATTGCTGAGGAGACAAACAATCCATATATCAAAGATGTTTTTCGCCGTGCAGCAGCAGATGAGCAAAACCATGCAGTATGGTTCCTATACTATTTTATAAAGAATAAATGAGCTGAGTTGTAAGGAATTCAGCTCTTTTATTTGATAAGTCATCCTGCAAATTACAGGATGATTTTTTGTAATTATATTGGAATTTAAGGGGTAAAGGAATGGCAAATTTGTTTTTACGCATCTCATGCCAACCACGTGAAAATTATAGATGCCATCAGCGACGATCCCCTTTCAATAACTTCCGACACCTCAATCCGCTAGTACATCACCAATCTAAAAATTTCCACAGGAAATGAAGACTTTGGGCTTTGGAAAAAAAGAAATTATTATCTTAATTGAAAAGTATTATCAAGAGGAGAAAGAGTACTTTTATCATGAACCAAACACTGCGTGTCAATCAGTTATTAACTTTAATTTTATGTGGAAGATAGCAGCATGTTAATTCTTCTCAATTGATTACGTGCATGGAAAGAATGCTAGATGAGGTCATTGTTTTAAAAAATAGAAAAATCATCGTACACAAACACACCGATGATATCAGATAAGAGTATGGAAAATCATTAGACCAATGGGCACAGTGATGTTATAATATTGATAAATATTAAAATTATTAGAATATTATTTACGATATAATTTCCGTCCCCTAATTGCTCTTTATTTACGATTCGTTTTCATTATACGCATTTACAACAGTTGATTGAGAATCAATTACCGTCGACTGTAACGATCAAGGTTGTACTGTATCTCCTTATTTTATTCTTATCATAGTATGTTATTTCACTTATGTATCCAGTCAGCAAAGCATCAAATTGGAAGAGGAGTGATAATGTTTGTTTTTCAAAAAAATAAAAAATATGAAACTACAACCTACATGCTGACTTAATGAGAGGAAAAGAACGAAATTTGATCAACATCCTAAGGAGGATGCATATGGAGACCGTATTAGATGTAAAACATTTGAAAAAAGCATACGGCAAGAAACAAGCCTTGAAAGACGTTACATTTACTGTACCAAAAGGAACTTGTTTAGGTTTGTTAGGGCCAAATGGAGCTGGTAAATCAACGACGATGAAAATTCTTGCAGGGATCATCGAGGCTGATAGCGGAACTGCTACCATATTAGGAATGGATTCCGTGAAACAACGGCATGCTATTCGTCGTCTAGTTGGATATGTACCACAAGCGATCACATTATACGAACAACTGAGTGCCTATGATAACCTTGTATTTTTTGGAGAAATGTACGGAGTTCG
Source organism: Saccharococcus thermophilus (assembly GCF_011761475.1). Classification (NCBI taxonomy): domain Bacteria; kingdom Bacillati; phylum Bacillota; class Bacilli; order Caryophanales; family Anoxybacillaceae; genus Saccharococcus; species Saccharococcus thermophilus. The sequence continues at coordinate 1,209,598 of NZ_JAASRS010000001.1, read as the reverse complement.
CGGAACAAAGTTAAAGCAGCGAATCGCGGAAGTATTAGAACAAACCGGCCTTACAGAGCGGGCAAAAGATGCGGTAAATACCTTCTCCGGAGGGATGAAGAGACGAGTGAATATTGCCGCAGCCTTGCTTCATCAACCCCAGTTGCTAATTCTTGATGAGCCAACTGTAGGAATTGATCCGCAATCGCGTAATCATATTTTTGAAATGATTCGTTCCTTATTGGGCGAAGGAGTGACCATCATATATTCTACACACTATATGGAAGAAGTCGAAATTCTATGTAACAGTGTTGCCATTATTGACAACGGGGTCGTTCTTACCCAAGAGCCTTTAAAAGAACTATTAGACCGATATAGTCATAAAGCTATTTATGTGGAAGGGAAAGGGCTAGAGAAGATTGTAAATATTCCCGATGCCGCCAAAACGTATCGTAAAGGCAGCGGCTGGGTCATTGAAACCAATCATGTGATGTTCGCCGTGAAAGAAGTTTTACAAAAGGCTGAGAACCAGGGAATTGAAATAAAAGAATTGGAGATCAGCCGTCCTACACTCGAATCAGTTTTTTTATCGCTTACAGGTACGAATTTAAGAGATTAACTGTAGAATAACAAAAAGAAAGGAAAAGAGAATGCCATATGAAAAGTATTATAATCAAAGAACTCAAACTTTTAGTAAAAGAAAAAGGAAATTTTTTCTTTCTAATTGTCTTACCAATTCTCTTCACTGTCGTGTTCGGCTCCATTTTTGACGATACAAATGATGTATCATTGACTATCCAATATGTCGATCAAGACCACTCTTCAGCATCAAAAGATTTCCTCCATCACCTAGATCAAATCCCAGGAATTCAAGTAAAAGAAGTTCAGACATCGGTTCATAAGCAGGTACAGCAAATCAAAAACGGTAAACTAGCTTCGCTTCTTGTTATTCCTAAGGGGTTTCATAACCTGCAGACAGGAGATCCAGTGAATGTTTTATTTTATCATGATGCTGCTAATAGTGCATCTTCCGCACCGATTCAAGCTATTTTAAATTCTGTGGCGAACCAGTACCGAGAATATAAGCTATCCAGTACCTTAGCAAGCATGGGGAAAACAAAAGCGGAAATTACCCATATTTTACAACCACCTATTCAAATTAAAGAGATGAAAGAAAATGCCGTGCATATTCGTGCTATTGAACAAATTGTTCCTGGTTACACGGTAATGTTTGTCTTCTTTATTATCTTAGTCATGTTGCGGAGTTTTCTGCGCGAGAAAGAGTCGGGGATGATCTCACGATTGCGAAGCACGCCAATGAATCCTCTAGAGTACCTCATTGGTATGTGGATTCCAGCTATCATTTCCGTACTTATTCAATGTACGATCCTGTTAACATTTGGTCACTTTGTCTATGATCTTCATTTAGGAGATCTTGGTGCGATCAGCCTGATTATTCTTTGTCTTAGCATTTGTGGTACCGGTCTCGGGTTAGCCGTCTCTTTCCTAGTTAAAGGAGAAAACCAAGGTAGAGGTATTACCATGCTCATTACATTAGGAGGTGCTGCCCTCGGCGGATTATGGGTTCCTTACGATATGTTGCCAAGTGCGCTTCAAACGATTGCTCACTATACTCCGCAATTTTGGGCACAAAAAGGTATGCAGGATGTGATTATCCGCGGTGCTCATCTAAATGATATATGGCCAACATTGATGGTGTTATTAGTGTTCGGGATAGTGGGATTGTTGATCGGTCTCCTTCGATTTAAATCATTCTTACGTTCGGCTGCAAACTGAATGATCCATGTACGATGCAAAAATACATCTGTTCATAAGGGAGTGAAACAAAAACGAATTCAAAAATCATGAACCCATAGAAAAAGAGACAAGGAAGCATTCCTTCGATAGAATAATTTTGGAAAGGAGCTTCCTTGTCTCATGAACAGCTTAGTATGTCAATGAGAGTTGCATGAAACGTGTTCCTGTACTATCTCTGCTTCACAGGCTGTTTTTGCGATTTTTGGCTTTACCTTTTCAAAGATTCATTCAACTTTGTGGTTCAGATTGTGCAAAAATCGAAATATGTCTAACCTTCCGTTTTTCTGCCCTTAGTGGAAAACTTGTTATCAATCAACAGTACCTTCAGGGAAAGTTGGAGTTATTAGTGTAGCCGCAACTTGCATTTGTTGGACTTGCAATACTTTTACAGTAAGGTCCATGACGATTTTTTCGCGCAACGTGCTAAATTGCCCTCTGATGTCTACATTAACTGGTGAAAAATCAAGTTCGTAGAAATTTGCACCTACTAATTCGCCGTATGGTTGTTCATTATATTTGACGAGATTTTGGAAGAAAAATTTATCTAAGCGAGGAGTTAAGTCGTTTTTCTCATTAAGGAAGAAAGCTTTGCTGTCTTCTGAAATACCTATAATTGGGAACGTGAGGAACTGATCAGCTGTAATTTCTGTAAAACCAGAAAACGGAACTTCCGCAATTCGATCCTGAAGTGTTCCATTACATGCACTGGAAGCATATTCAATATCTTTCCGAATGAAACCTGATATAAATAATTTAGCTCTTGTGACTCTAAAAAAGTCAGTTGTGCCAATACGCTCAAATCTAACAGGTACCAGTTTCACTTGTTCTAGAAATACATTCTTTGTCACTCTCTTAATTTCAGTTGCTGCTGGGCTAAGTGGAATGTCTGCCTCTAAAACAACTTGAATGGTTTTCTCTGCTAGTACAACCGGAACTTTAAGAGTTGGCGTAAGACCTGGTGTTTGGATTACCGGGGTATTTTCATTGGATAATGGGATTTGTTCTGTCGCTGTTACTGGACAAGCTGGTGGGGTTGGTTGTCCGCCTTTATTGCAAGATGACCCAAAGCTCATAAATAATCCACTCCTTATATATTTTTTTTGAGCTTTTCTCAAGCTCTACGTTAATACAATATTCAGCATTCATTTGAAAGTATAGGGTAGTATAATAGTGATTTTTCTCATTTTTAAATTAGTAGATACGTTCGATTATCTTCTAGATCCCTTTGCCATCATAATGGACTCGAACTGGTTGTACTTGCAGTAAATGAATGATTAAATCCAATACAATTTTTTGGCATAATTGATGTAATTGAGTTGCTGGGTCTTTTTGTATGGAACCCGTATTTTTATTGGAAACTGCAGTATACCCAATATTTTGATGTATATATCCTTCTATAAATAAATTTCCTTTTAATGCCGTACATGTTCCATTACTCAATGATGGAGAAAATTGCGTAGGTACAAATTTGCAATTTGTCAGTACAACCTCTTTAGAGATTTCGTTCACTTTCATAATCTCTTCTTCAAACACCACATCTTCTTCTAAACATATTTCAATTTCGTATTCCCCGACTATAACTGGAGCTCTAATTTTTATAAAATCATGAGAAGTACAAGATTGATTATTTGTTTCTTTTGTTTTGGTAGATAGCGAGTCATGTACGGGAACCACATCTGATTTGTAATGATTTTTTTTATTCTTCGTTCCATAAGTGCGAACCGTGTCAGCAAAAAATATCATTTCGTGAATTTTAGAGGAAACTAAACAACAATAAGGCTGTTCAGGATAATAAGTTGTCGTATGAAGTAGTTTTGTGTCTAATTGAGGAGTTTGTCTGTTGTCTGGGTCAAGAAATTCAGCCGTATGTTGAACTGTACCGCCAAAGACAGGAGGATGAAGAAAATCGTCAATTTCTACAAAAGTGGAGAATGGACTTTTTATTGTCATAGAACGTATTTTTCCGTATTTATGAGATTCATCCGCATTATCAGCACGATTGGGTTCATCTATATCCTTTCTGACAAGCATATTATTTATTTCATCTGCAAAACCAGTTTCAAAAGTATGCACAGGTTCCAAAGCAGAATCGATTTGAGGTTCATCATTTGTTTTATCGCCATGGCCAGTCTGAAAAAAATGCTTAACATCAGTGGAATCAGCCATTTTAGAATCAGAATGGGGAATTTGCTCAACTGTATCAACATAGCTTGGTTCAGTATCTGGTTCGCTAATAGCATGATTACCCTTTTCTGTCCTCTTTTTGTTTATACATTGAAAACAGCGGGCTATAGATTTTTTTTGAACTCCTGAAGATTGAAAAGTGTTTATTTTTTTAGCACGTATTTGCTTCATTCTCTTATAGTCTATCCTTTTCATTGCATTTCACTCCCAAATAGAACTAATCGTTACTGTATTATTTATGCTTTATTTCAGTTTTTGTCCATGCACAGTTCTGAAAATTTAAAAATTACGTATAACAGCAATATCTCGGATATAAAATTCCTCGTTCAAACTAAAAAATGAAGAAAGGAATCTTTAGCAAAAGAGCTAGAGCGAAGAATGTAATCTAGGGCATCAAGCCATCACAAATAAAATACAATGATAAAAAAGCTGAATGGGAGAGGGGATGGAGTCATGAATTACCGCCGCCGCAACACGCAGGCATTTACGTTTTTGGCTTGGACCTCTTTTGTCCTATCGTGCGCGTTTATGTTCATTGGATTGTACAATATGGATGCGCCCCTAGTCGAGAAAGGATATTACGCGGTATGCGCCTGCTTTTTAATCATGTCTTCGTTTGTACTTCAAAAAACGATTAGAGACAATGCAGAAGACGATGCTTACGAGAAGGAGTATATGCCAAAAAAGTTTGAAAAAGAAGAATCAAAATAACGAAACGTTTTTTGTTTCAAAAACCTCCTGACGAATTAGGTGGTTTTTCTTTTGGAATGGGAATTATTTCGGAGTTAAAGATAAAACAGAAATATGGAAAAAGAATTCATGTTGTTTCTTTATGCTTTCGATAACAAGGATTGCCATTTGCTAATGAACAAGATTAAGATATAGGAAAGAATCATCATATATAAATAAAAGAGGTGATCCTGATCATCTATACGGTTCTGTTGTTTTTCCTGGCCGGATTAGCGGAAATCGGCGGCGGTTATCTTGTTTGGCTATGGCTGAGGGAGGGAAGACCGTTTTGGTACGGAATCATCGGCAGTATCGTCTTAATTTTGTACGGTGTCATCCCTACGTTTCAGCACTTTCCTTCGTTCGGGAGGGTGTATGCGGCTTATGGTGGAGTTTTTATTGTTTTATCGGTATTATGGGGCTGGGGAATCGATAAAAAAACTCCTGATACATACGATTGGATTGGGGTGGTTATTTGTTTAATCGGCGTTTCGGTCATGTTATGGGCGCCACGACATTAGCAGGAGGAATGAGGATGAACATTGCTATTGGAGATATCATGTTTCAATTGGTTAATATATTGATCATTATTTTTTTCCTTGCCTCATTGGTGTCGGTCGTTCGCTATGTATCGAAAAACGAAAAAAATAATAAACAATTGCAAGAAAAACTGGATCGGATTATTGAACTGTTGGAAAAAGAACGTTCAGGAAAGTAGGTCCCTTATAGAAGGCCAACCGTTGAGCATACCATAAATAAAGACAGTGCTTTTTAATTACATAAAAAACCCACCACGCATCGTTAAAAGGCGCGGTGGGTTCTCTTGTTTTATATTTCATTTTGTCAGGCCATCGATAGTAAGCAAAGTGAAATATATTGAAATGATATTTTGACATGTCAAAAAGCGACAACTGTTACGATAACGCTTCTATTGGCCTCTTCATCATCTTGATCAAGAAAGAATGCATGGATCCAAGCCGTCCCGTACGCGAAAAGAAGCGAAACAAGCGGCTTTTGATTACATGGACGCTTTTACCGTCAAAAAAGGTCATAATGAATACGAGAAAAAACACGGATGATCAGATGGTTGCCCGGCCAATGCGGTTTGCTTCAGGTACTTCAATCAAACGGCCGCTTTTCACGTCGTAAATAAAACCGTAGATCGTAATATAGCCCGGAACAAGAGGATGGGAACGAATTCGTTCGACATCGTCGATAACACTCTGTTCAAGGTTGCTGATTGTCAAAAATTCCATGTATTCCCCTGCTCTGGAACCGGGGCCTTTTCCTGTATCACGCCAATTTTTCCCGTCAAACTCGGCTGGTTCCAGACTGTTAGCGAGCAAATTGCGCATAGTTTCATTGGTAAACGTCTCCATGCCGCAATCGGTATGGTGAATCACGAACCATTCCCGTGTTCCCAACAGCTTGTACGAGATTACGAGAGAACGAATCGCGTCGTCACTTGTCACTTGCCCGGCCTCCAGCATTTCGGATCACATGAGCATCGCCTTCCGCAAGTCCGGCAAACTTGGCTGGGTCGAGGCGTGCGTCCATGCAGGTCAGAATCGCAAATCGACGCTTCGGCGGTATTGCCAGATTCGCTTTGTCCCCGAAATTAGCAGCATATTCTTCATTCGCAGCCAATACTTCTTTTAAAATATCGCTCATTTTCTGTCCACCCTTTCTTGAATTAATTTTATAAATCATATCTGTTTACTATGATTATAATGTGTTGTTCTCCTGCCGTCAATGAATTCTTACACGTCTAACGGGTATAATAATTGGAGCAAGAAGCTGATCATTTGATAATAAATGAAGATCATTGTAATTTAAAGGTAGTTCATCAAATATGGTTTATATTAGGAGCTGGTTGTATGAAAGTGTTAACTGTTGTCTCACATCCCAGAAGAGAATCCCTTACTTTTGCGATTGCCGATCGTTTCATTCAAGGGTTAAAAGACGCTGGACATGAAGTGGAAATTGCGGATTTGTACGGTGAAGAATTTAATCCGCTGTTATACGAACAAGATGAGCCTGATTGGGACAACCCTAATAAAACATATTCTCCACGTGTTCATGCAGAAATGGAAAGATTGAAAAGAAACGATGGATTAGCCTTCATCTTCCCATTATGGTGGTATTCATTACCAGCGATCGTAAAAGGATATATAGACCGGGTATGGAATTATGGGTTTGCTTATGGAGGCGCGCGCCTTCCACACAAAAAGGTATTGTGGATTCCGCTTGTAGGGGAGACAGAAGAAAGTCTTAAAAAAAGAAATTTTGATACGATGATTTCCCATTATTTGAAAGTTGGTTTAGCTGGCTATACAGGTATTCCTCAATCGGAAGTTGCATTTCTGTATAATACGTTAGCGGAAGATATGGAAAGCGAAGAGGAAGTCAAAAAACATTACGAAAGTCTTTTCAATCGAGCATATGAGCTAGGTACTACATATAGCCATTCATTAACGGAAAAATAATCATGGGCATTGTGTGTCAAACCGATTCAAAATGACGCTATGCCCTGTTCCAATACTGCATCAAAGTATATAGAGGCATTGCGATTTTCGTAATGCCTCTATTTTTATTTAATTGGAAGATAAGGTGAAAATGCATTCACGATAAAGTCTATCATCTATTTTTCCTGTTTTTTATTTAACAAATATTAAAATTAATTTTAATATTGTGTTCAAATCTGTTTCTTACAATGAAGATGATCAAAAATCATCAAAATTTAGAGGGAGCGAGATAGCGGTGAAAAAAACAGGAATGATTGGTTTATCTCTTTCTCTATCGTTGGGGTTACTTGCGAATTATGCCCCGGAAGCAATGGCAACGGGTAAACAGGTTAAACAGCAGTCTATGCTGCAACCGATTGTTGACCAGGTTGATGTCATTGCCCACCGCGGTGCCTCAGGTTATGCACCTGAACATACACTGGCAGCATACGAAAAGGCGATTCAGATGAAAGCAGATTATATCGAATTGGATTTGCATATGACAAAAGATGGTCAGTTAATTGCCATTCACGATTCCACGCTGGCAAGAACGACAAATGCGGAAGAAGTATATCCCGACCGCGCCCCTTGGCGGGTAAAAGATTTTACGCTAGCCGAAATTAAGAAGTTAGACGCCGGTTCTTGGTTTAACAAGGCTTACCCTGAATATGCAAAAAAACAATATGTCGGGGAGAAGATTCCAACCCTTCAGGAAGTAATCGATTTTGTCAAAAAGAAAGATCCAAAAGTTGCTCTGTATATAGAAACGAAGGACCCGGACGTTTATCCGGGCATGGAAGAAAAACTCGTTGAGATTTTGAAAAAGAACGGTTACTTGAAAAAAGGGAAAGTCATTTTCCAATCATTCAGTGAAGCGAGCTTAAGAAAATTGCAGCATCTCGTTCCTGAGGATATTCCCCTTATCCAGCTTTATAGTCCAGATATGATTCAAGGAAAAAATCTGGATGATGTCTTTAACCGAGCAGCGGAATATGCGGAAGGTGTAGGACCAGATAAATCACTCGTCACCCCGGCGTTTATACAGGAGGCACATGAACGTCATATGGTCGTCCATCCGTATACCGTAAATACGCAGGATGAAATGGTCGAACAGTTATCCCTTGGTGTTGATGGAATGTTTACGAATTATCCTGATCAATTAGTAGAATTGAACAAGAAACCGTACATTTCCCACGGGGCGGCCAGTGGCGAAGTGGCGGATACATCCGCGGTATTATGGACTAGAACAAGCCAACCCGCAAAGGTACGATTTGAAGTTTCCGAGGATGCTTCTTTTAAAAAAGCTATCGTGAAAACCAAAAAAGCGACTTCCGAACATGATCTGACCGTACAAGTAAAAGTGACGGGATTGAAACCGGACACGATTTATTACTACCGTGTTCAGGCTCTCCCAGGATCACATCAGGTGAGTGGAAGATTTAAAACAGCTCCAGCTGAAAATGAATTAAAGCCGTTAACGATTGTTTGGGGTGGTGACACAGGAGGACAGGGCCAAATCCCGCCTTTTAAATCTTTTGCGGCGATGGCGGATTTAAAACCGGATTTCTTCTTATTTAGCGGAGATACAATTTACGCGGATAATGCTACTCCGGCTGTTCCGAATCCGCCATCGAAAAACATTGAGGATTTCTGGGCGAAATACAAGGAAAACCGTACCGACCCGAACTTGAGAAAATTGCTTCAATCGACAAGTGTTTATGCTATCTGGGATGACCATGAGGTAACGAATGACTTTTCTGGCCCGTTTGAGCCGCTTGCCTCAACCGGATTTCGAGCATTTACGGATTATTGGCCAATATTGGACGAGCGGAGTTCATCCGGGAAGCTTTATCATAAGTTTTCATGGGGCGATACACTTGATTTATTCATTTTAAATAATCGCAGCTACCGTGACCCGGATACGAAACCGGATGGCCAGGACAAGACAATGCTTGGTCAAGAGCAACTGGAATGGCTGAAAAAAGAACTGTTGAATTCAGATGCCCAAGTGAAACTTATTGCTTCTTCCGTGCCGATTTCCATTCCGACTGGGAAACCAAATGCACGCGACGGATGGGCGAATGGCAACAATATCAATCCGGACGATAAAACAGGGTATGAACATGAGTTTGCGGAGATTTCCAAGTTCATTATGGAGAATAAAATGAAAAACGTGTATTTTGTCACAGCTGATGTTCATTATGCTGATATTATCCAGTATGATCCGGACCATAACGGTACGGTTGATTATCGCGAATTAGTAAGTGGACCGATCGGGGCGGGCCTAGGCCAGCCGTCAACACTGGATCCTACATTTGGGCCGGATCAACTGTATGCGGAAAGTGGGTTCTTTAATTTTGGTGTACTCAAGGTGGATCCGGGACTAAAACAAGTGACGGTCGAAATTCGTGATGAAAACGGTACGGTTCATTTTCATCATGATTTTCCAATTGAATAACAGATTAGAATCGTAAAAATTTAAATCCTTTAAACATACAAAGCACCGTTCGGATTACCGGACGGTGTTTTTAATTAAAATATTCGATGAAATACTTTAACTTAATCAGCAGTAACAAAAAAGTTGTTTAAAAACCAAAAAATGATTAATTGCTTGGTCTTGAAAATGCAAGCCGAATTCCTAATAAAACAAGAATGGCACCAGAAATGCGTTCCACACATGCGGAAATCGCCATAAATCTTTTTCGTATATAACTATGAGTAAGGAAAATAACCATGAGTGAATACCATATCATTTCAATTCCTACAACCGACAAACCGTAAAACAGCTGTGCAAAGATTGAAGTCCCAGGTTGTACAACTTGAGTAAACAAAGACAGATAAAATAAAGTGGCTTTTGGATTCAACAAACTTGTTAGCAGGCCAGTATGATAGGATTTCCACCTGCTTAATTGGTTAGAAATATTATCATTCTTAGTCAGAAAAACGTTCTGTTGTTTTTTGGTAAAGAGCGATTTCAATCCTAAATAAATCAAATAAACAGCTCCAATCCATTTCACAACGTTAAATAATAAAATCGATTGGGAAATGATCACACCTATTCCTAATAAACAATATGTAATATGAACAATACTCCCTGTACACATACCAAAAACAGTACAGAAACCATATTCTCTTGAAAACAAGCTAGTTTTAATAGTGATAGCCCATTGTGGATCAGGAGATAAAACAATTAGTATACCAATACCCAAAACAGTTAACCATGTTTCTAAATTCATAATCACACCCCCAAGAAATAAATATATTTGAATTATACAAAAATTTTCGGTTAGCAAGAACAGAATATGGTGAATCAAAGTATAGAATCTTAAGGGGCGGCGTTTTTATTAGTTAACGGGGGAGCAGGATAGTTGAAGAAGATGGCAAATGAGCTTCATCAAACATGAAAACACCACTCTGAAGGTGGTGTTTTTTATTAATACTTGACAAATTAATGTTCTGTTAAACTGGATACAGAAACTGTTTGTTTATTCTTTGGTTCATCAAGGGGATAGATTGTAGCTGTTTCATTTTGTTCATCCACCTGCTCAATATAGATAGGTACCCCGTTATAGGTTACATCAGCCATAACTGGTGAAGCAGCAATTTCTTTTGCTCGTTGTGTGTTCATGATAATGACCTCCTTTTGGTTTGTAACAGTTATAATATTTGCTCAAAATTACTTACATATACTTGTTGTTATTGAAGTATGGTTATAACGTTACTATCTCGCGTGTTGGGTAATGCTTTGTTGTTATATGTGATAATGGTTGTCAAAATTGAAAATGAAGATCGGAAAGAAGTTTGCACTCGAAGAAGCAGTGGAGACACATCGTTGGGTCGAAAGCAGAAATAGCACGGGAAAGATTTTGTTGACTGTTCGAAATACATAAATTTATGTTTTATACCTCACATTTCGCACCCTAACAAGGTCAAAACAAAGGATTTTTTATTTAGTTTTTCAGAATAACTTTTTGACCAACACAACGAGCGATGGCAATCCTTTTTTTACCATCGCTGGTCGTTCCGTATCACGTTACACGTAGATGCTCTCATCCATGCCCAATCCCTGCAGAATCCTTCGCTGATCAGGGGTAAGGGAGCGATCCAGTGAGCGTTGGATGCGCCCATCCGGCAGCTTGAACAGGACGACGTTCACATATTGAAACAGCTGAAAAATCGCCTGTCCCGTCGGCCGGGTCAGCTTGCGGCCTCCAGGACCCTTCAACGGGTGTTCTGGAGTAATAAACTGACGCACTCGGCGCTGAAAAACGCGGTAAATAGCCAAGGCCAACAGAAACAAATAGCCTAATACTGCGACCCGTTCTGGTTTTTTGACGTAAATCTCATCCGTGAAAAACGGATCTTTCAAAAAAGCGAAGTTCATTTCCACCGAGATCTGCCCTTTATACAGCTTCAAGATCTCTTGGGCATCCATGGGTTGGCCCTTCCATTCCTTCGGAACGGTCGTGACAAGGACAAACCGGGACGCTTTCCGTCTCGCCTGTTCCCACGCGTCTTGGTCGAATTCGACGTCAAGGTGCAAGAAATACAGCGTCTCCACCTCGGGTTCCGCCCCTTTTTTCGGCCGTCCGCGCCGTTTTTTCAGGCGTACGATCTCTTCGACCGCGGCCTCAACCCGATGAAACCGGGGGCGAAGGGACGCCTTGAGGGACGCCAAGGCTTGTTCGGCATCTTCCCGGCAGGAGAAGGGGTGACGCTCCCAACGGGCTTGTTCCTCGCGAAGAAGCTCCGCTTCTTTGGTTCGTTCTTTTTCAAGCGTCTTTCCTTTTCGCTGGTCGAGCGCGCTCGATTCAACAACGATCAGCCGAACGGGGTGGCCTTCATACGTCGAGGCCGTTTCCCATACCCGGTACGTGGCGCCGTTTCTCTCCGCCAACGTAAAGGGATCGCTCCACGTCGTGTCCTCAGCATCCGCTTCGGCCAGCGCGGTTTTCACGATCCGGAGCGACGAAGGGCCTCTGGTGATCAAAAAGGCGTTGGCCGCTTTGGTTTGCGCCAGGGTCTCTTTCGTCATCGCGGCGGAATCGGCCACGTAAATCCATTCGTCTTCGATTTTGGCCTGCTTCAGCTGTTCATGGACACGAGACAGCACCTCGGGATTCCATGTTTTATCGGGCAGGTTGCCATCGTGCACATCGCCGTAAAACGGGATGCCGTCCTCGTTGCCGACCAGTCCGAAACCGATCTGTTTTTGCCAACGATGATGGCGGTTGTAGCCATGTGTGATTTGTAAGGCCTCTAACGAGGCCGATTCATACGCGCCGTAAACGGTCTTGTCCGTCGTATCGGCGTGGAAGGCTCGGAGGGAAAGGCCTTCTTTTCGATAAATATGAATCAAGCAAGTGCTGATGACGTTGTGAATGCCAGCCTCATACAGGCGATCGAGATGACGGGCCAACGCATCGTCGTTCAACCAGGAAGGATGGAGATCGGGACGGATGAGTTTCTCACAATCGACCTCCTGAGCCCAATGTTCCAAGTGAACAAGGGCTTGCCGGCCGTCAAACACATTGTAGAGGATGGCCTGAACGGCATCGCTGACTCGCGTTTGGCACTGCGGATCGACGGGCACGAGATGGTCAATCAATTGAGGCAGACCCAGTTTCTTGAATAGGGCACTTATTATATTCAAATAAGAATTGCGATAGACCTTTTTGACTTGAACGTTCATAAGTGAAAAACTCCTTTACGTTCCTTGTGTGTCAAGGATTCATTCGACATCGGAACGAAAAAATCCTCCCGATTTTCGTCGAGAGGGTGCGAAATGTGAGATGAAAAGAGACTTTACCTATGTTGATGATGTAACGGAATCCATTTTACGTTTAATCTATAAAGGCCCTTCAACAGAGTCTCCGTATAAAATTTATAACATAGGAAATAACCAACCAGTGCAGCTAAATTATTTCATTCAAGTACTAGAAGAACATTTAGGTAAGAAGGCAATCAAGAAGCTCTTACCTATGCAGCCCGGTGATGTTCCAGAGACATTTGCGGACATTGATGAATTAGTAAAGGATATTAACTATAAACCTAAGGTGTCCATCGAGGAAGGAGTCAAAAGGTTTGTCGAGTGGTTTAAAGATTACTATAAAATTAGCTAGTAGGTTAATAGTTAAAAACTGCAGAACAGAAAAAATTCTGCAGTTTTTTTGACATATGGTTGTTTAAGCAAAACATCGTAAAATGCGTGGGTGTTTTGCTTACAACCATTTTTAACAAAATTAGTATTAGACGAATTTTTTGGGTTCTGATTAAGCCTCTATGGAAGAACGAATTTACTTCCATTATCTGTGGAGAATGTATATGATAAAGTATTCGTTTTTAGAAAAGGGGGCAATGATTGATGTAATAGCACCTTCCTCTGGTGTAAAGGCATAATTACATAGTATGTTTAATCAAGCCTGTGAAAGCATGGAAAGAAAAGGGTATAAAGTTGTTTGCGGAGAAACGGTTTGGACACAAGAGAAAGCTAAGTCTGCTAGTGCCAAAAAGAGAGCAAATGAATTTATTGAAATGATGCAAAATATGAGACAGTAGTTGTATTGGAAGCAAAACGTCGATAACACAAAAGTGGTAATAATTAAAAAAAACCGATAGCCACTCTTTTTAGAGTGGTTATTTTGTGTAAATGAAAGCGTGTGGTTAAACGGCAATATAAACAAATATTTTCTTTATAAAAAATAGAACTATGTGCTAAATAATCAACCAAAATAAAACAAAAAATACCTAATAACAAGGATAGTTTGTCATCTCTTTTTTGAATTTTACAAATAAATTGATTAATGAAGGTTGAATGTATGTGGGGAGAGGTTTTGAAAGACTTTATGGTATTACGGTAGAGCTAACCTTGCTATTTATTGGTACTTCATTTGTTATTAACTTTATTCAAGGATTCATTCTATACGATGTATATCCGTTTTCAACGATATTCTATTTCGCAATTTAATTGTCAGGGGTATGGCGTTGATGCCTGTTGATAGGTGTAAGTTTACTGGATTTAACATTATTACACAGTCTCTTTAGAAAGAAGTTAGTCTTTGCGTTTATAGGTACTGTCATAACAATGGCAGCGTTATCAGAATTTTTATTATCATTTAAGGAGTGATTTTGAATAATGATCATTCGTAGATTTCGTAAAGAAGATTGGCTGCAAGTAAAGGAAATTTACGAGCAAGGAATTGCGACAGGACAAGCAACGTTTGAAACGACAGCACCATCGTTCGAAAAATGGGAATCAACCATTGCCGCAAATTTATGTTTAGTCTCTGAAAACGAAGAGGGGATTCAATTCCCGTGTTTAACGAAGCGTTTGATAAAATCTTTTCGATCAATTCGATTATATTCTGAGAACAACCTATTGAACGATTAAAAGAGTTGCGGAATTTGTTGAAGCCAAACGGACTGATTGCAATTGCACACTTTCAGTGACTGGTCCAAAACAGACTTTATGTCAACAGCTGATCAACAACAATGGTCTGTTCAATTACAAATGCTGGGGGGATACATAGAAAATCAACTCAACAGGATTTTAGAGAATCGCCCAAATCCTAGATTTTCTGAATTCACCCTAGACTTACTGGACCTATCTTCGATTTCTATCCAAATCAGTATCCCGCCAGAATTAGAGTCCTATAGACATCAATTAAGTTTGTATAATGATACGATCAAATTAATTCAAGAGTTAGAAATAGGCCGGCAATAACTAGCGGGATTCCTGTGCAAAAAGACCTGCGCTAGAGGCGCAGGTTATCGAATGTTTTATGAAATTCCAAACTGCTATACAACCTAATTTATCAAAGCCTTCTAACATCGCTCTCACTTGAGAACTAAGCTAGCCACTACTCCGGCGTGATCGGATGGCCAAAGAGCGGTTGGCGTTCTGTCACGCTGTTTTTCACCTACCAAATCGGCCGCAATCGGTTTGATGATGTATAAAAGTTTGTGTAAAGCATTTTGCTAGAACAAAAGAAAAAAGGTAGGGTATTCTCTGATTGGACCAAAAATCTTAGAGAAAGGAGTACCCTACCTATGTCTAAAAGAAGTATACCGAATGTCGACTGGGCAAATCAACTGGAAAGTGTCATTCGTCAGTTTGTGAAGGAAAAATTAGAGCTGATTATGCGGGAAGAAATCAAACATTTCCTCGAAATCGAACAGGCTGGAACGCCGAATATGAGAAACGGCTACTATCAGCGAAATCTAGATACGCAATATGGCCGGATTGAGGGTCTTTTGGTTCCAAGAGACCGAAACGGGGAATTTCAAACACAGTTGTTTGCCCCTTATCAACGCCACACCGGCTGGCTGGAGGAAGCCATCATTAGGATGTATCAAAGTGGCATGAGTACACGGGAAATTGGCAAGTTTATCGAACGAATTCTAGGAAATGCTTATTCTCCAGCGACGATCAGCCGTATTACCGATGTCGTGAAAGAAGACATCGAGAAATGGCACCATCGTCCACTATCCAAACGTTATTCTGTCTTATATTTGGACGGCTTGTACGTGAAACTTCGCCGCGATACGGTAGAGAAAGAAGTCATTTATGTGGTGTTAGGAGTGAATGAAGAAGGGTATCGAGAAATTCTGGATTTCTTCGTGGGAGGACAAGAAAGCGCCTATGTATGGCAGGAGATTCTCCAACAGCTCTACCAAAGAGGCGTCAAGGAAGTGCTTCTTGGCGTCTTCGATGGCCTTCCGGGGCTGGAGGAAGCCTTTAGGGCGATTTATCCGAAAGCCGATGTGCAGCGCTGTGTCGTGCACAAAGTCCGCAACACCCTCAGCCGTGTTCGGAAAAAAGACCAATTCGAAGTGGCCGAGGATCTCAAGCTGATTTATCGCGCGCCGAATAAGGAGATGGCGTTACAAATGTTTCAACAGTTTGAGTCGAAATGGTCCAGCAAATATCCAAGAGAAGTTCAATCTTGGGCCAATGAGTTGGATGTCCTCCTTACATTTATGGATTATCCAAGCAGTATTCGAAGTGTGATTTACACGACGAATGTCATCGAACGAACGATCAAAGAGATTCGGAAACGTCTAAAGCCGATGAACAGTTTGAGCAGTTTAGAAGCCGCGGAAAAAGTCGTGTATTTGACCATCCAAAATTTTAATGAGAAATGGGCAGGGCGAAAGTTAAGAGGATTTGCCGAAGCGCAGGAAGCCCTTCAACGAATGTTTGAAGAACGTTATTGTTAACCAAATATTGTAAATAAACAAAATAAGGGGATTCTCCCTTTCCACACAGGAGACTGAATATTCAGTCTCCTGTGTGGAGAAAATCAGTCCCCTATCAATTCAAATCCATTTCAGAGAAACCCTACCCCATTTACATTACACAAAATTCTTGACGGTACCATCGGTTTCCACCCGTTTTTAAACAAAATAAAGTCTATTCTTCTGTTCAGGGAGGACACAGCGTTCAACAGGCCAGGATCCTGGCAGCAGGTAAATCCCTGTCCTTTACCTACCTCTATCCAAACATCTTGAAACCCGGCATCGATAAAATTACTGTATGTTGGTGTGCCGGTGCCGTCAGCATTTGAATTCAGATCTCCTAGAACGATCAGTGGCAGATTTGTATCGGCTGGTCCTTTCAGCAATTCGTTCCCTTGGGCGACCTGAACCATGGGAGAAACCGGCTCCAGATGGGTGTTGATCACCCGGAAGGTACGTCCGTTTGCTTTAACGTCGACAGATGACCATCCCCGAAGAATCTGGAACGATCGCCCTCGAGCCTGTACTGTCAAATTGGTTTTGAAATTGGCTTCTTGCCGCCGAATGACCTTCACCCCCGATCGCTTTCGGATCAATATGATGACGTCCCTGTCCAACAACCGTATTAAATTTCCTTGGCTGGTCGGCAGTTGCACCGAGAAGTTCTCATTTTTGGCCGCCACTTCATAGTGTAATCCTCTTTTTCTTAACTCATTTAGCAGCAATCCCACAAAGTCGTATGTGACTATTGGCAAACCCGGAACAATCAGTTGCCACAGTTCTGCCTCTTGCAGTCCAATGAGATCAGGTTTTTTCGAAACGATCTGGCGGGCAATTTCTTTCACACGGACAGGAAAATTAGTCGCAAGAAATTGCCGAAACACTTCCGTTACCCGTTGGGGGATTTGTTCTGGCACAGCGGTTAAAATCGGTGTCAAATCCGCACCTAAATAAAGATTCCACGTCATAAACGAAAAGTAATTTTTCATTTTAGCATTGTCATGATCATCTCTAGAATCACGGAAATCATATTCGTATTCGCCATACTTCTTCTTTTTTTCCATTTTATTCACTTCTTTATTTAAGGTAATATATGCATATTAAAAGATTGTTCTCTGTGAAACGGCATCTATCCGGGAGAGGGGAACTGTGTTTAACATTTTTATCATATTTTTTCAACCGGTTTACGTAGCAAAGATGAGTGAAGGTTTTTTCTGTTTTTTGGAATTTGTTGAAGGTTTATTAAATGTAGATGTTGAAATTCATAAGTAGGATTGAATAAATGAACAGGAGATGATGGATTTGCCTTTAAAAAATTATGGAGTTTTAAAGGGGAAACCAGTCGACTCTATGATGGGAAGCAGACAAAATCCTCATTATCAAGTTCTTGTCCAAGATGAGGAAGGTATTCAGTATCGAATAGCCATTAATATTAAATCACAATCTTATCCTTCCGAAGTATTATATTTTGTTGGTGAGGATTTCCATTCGGAAGACATTACAAAGCTGCCTGACTTAGAGTTTGGTTTTACTTCGATAAAAAATAATAATCCAGACATTGGGCTTGATTATATAAGAGGAAGTTTATTCGATCCCAGAAAAATGATTCCCCTTCCAGCTGATGTAGAGGGACCAGATAACGATTTGAATGAAAAGATTCAACATTATATTAAGCAAGCTATTGATAAGAAGGCAATCATATACGCTTTTGGAGAGAGATGGGGCCCAGAGCAAAATAAGCCTGATAAGTATTTTGGTTTTTCACCTGGTAATGGTATACATGATATTCATATGAACCAGGGAAATGTGGGAAGATGGAAAAAGGATAACGGGATATGGCAAGATGGGGGAATTCTAATACATTTTGAACAAGAGAAAAGGTGGGTAGCAATTTTTCTAGCTTTCCAATCTCAATCCTGGTGTACAGATGAAAAGGGGAATGCAATCAAAACAGTAGAAGAATGTAACCATAAAAATGTTAATCATTCAGTAAAGAATGTCATTATATAATTAAAAAAATGTTTTCTACTGGACAATATTATTTAGTTGGCAACCAAAAAAGTGTTTACTCTAAAAAAGTAAACACTTTTTTGGCGCATTTTATAAGGTTCAAATTTTTCTTTATTATAAGACACTGTGCTGATAAGCATCAAACTCTATAACTGAACATTAATGTTTAATAGTTGCCGTTTAATATCCCACCCTTTAGGTTTCATATCCGGATTGAACCATTTGGCTCCCTCTTCAATCCATTTTTTACGGTATTCCTCAAATGAAAGTCCTTCACTATCATCATCAAACCCAAATTCAAAACCGCAACAATCACATATTTCATAAGAGGGATTGCCATCATGATCATAAGGCATTTCTTCTAACCCGTCGTAACCGCAAACAGGACATATATTTTTCATTTTTATCATCTCCTATTGCTTCTTAAAATACCTTATCCCTTCTTTAGGTTTGAAATAAGTCCTTATAACACCATCTTTTGTAACTACGGCAAACTCATTAGTAGATTTATTATAGAACAGTATATCTCCATTTGAACGAGTTTTGGTTAAGATATTCCCACCCGGTTTTGAGTTAATTAGTTTCCTTGCCCTTTCTAAGTATTCATCCATTGTTATATGGCCAAATTCTCTTTGTTTAACTACATGTTTAATATAATGGCTTCTTAGAAGTTTTTCTGATGCAAAATTGGCATTTTTAAAATCACCAATACCCTTATGAAAATTTCCTTCGTATGTTTTAGAGCTACAACCAACAGCAAGTATGAATACGAATAAAAATAGTAATAAGCTCAAAAGTTTTCTTTTCATTATTATTCCAACCCCTCGAATCATTTTCTTTGGAAAGGAATACGAATGTTCACCATTGCCATTTTTTTAGGGTAGGAAGCGGTATATTAAATAAAGGTCAAAAGCATTATGCAGACAAGCTCTAACATATTTTAGCGAAACCTAGAAGAGAAAATCAAGCTTGTGCCCGTTTTGATGAAGGTCTTTTAGTTTTGATAATAAAAATGGTCCCCTACGTTCGTGTGTGATATAATGATGAAGAAAATAGATGATAAAGCGAACGCAGGGAGCGAGTGACATGAACATTGGGTTTGGCGAAATTGCACTCATTGTTTTCTTTGCGCTTTTAATTTTCGGTCCGGAAAAATTGCCTGAGCTTGGAAAGGCTGCTGGAAAAGCGCTTCGCGAATTCAAGAAGGCCACAAATGGGATTATTGACGACGAAGAACAAAAAACTCAAAAACACGATTAGTAGAAGTCCTATATAACGTGTGATAAGTAAGGTACATATAAGCGGTCTGTTAGACAGTCGTTATTTACGCATCTACTTAGAATATTAAGCCCTTCTCATCCGAGAAGGGCTGTGTTTAATCTGCTTGTGCTTATAATTATGGAGCCCGTAACAATATGTACGATGGCACAGGACCCATTAGCTATGACAGGAGCATTCCTGTTAGAAGTTTTTTCGGGGACTTGAATAAAAAAAGCCCTCTTGGTATGATTCGGGGGTGTCAATCGCACGAATTGACCCCTAATTTGGATACCAAGGAGGACTATACATGAATTCTATCTCAAACAAGAAGATTAATCAAGTCACCGATCAAACGCTGGTGGTTGGGATGGATATTGCAAAGAAAAAACATTATGCCTGCTTTGTGGATGAGCGAGGGAGGGTGTTAAAAAAGCCGTTTCCCGTTCTGCAATCGAGAGAAGGATTGGAATGGTTGTACCAGTGCATCGTGGAAGCCATGAAGGAATTTGGAAAAACCGAGGTGATCGTTGGCATCGAGCCAACGGGACATTATTGGCTGAATCTCGCCTATTTTCTTGATGAGAAAGGCATCCCTCTCGTCATGACAAACCCGATGCACGTGAAGCGATCCAAAGAGCTGGACGATAACCTTCCAACCAAGCATGATGCGAAAGACGCGCTCGTCATTGCCCGGTTAGTGAAAGACGGCCGATTCAGCTATCCGCGTATTCTGAAAGGGATGGAGGCGGATCTGCGCGTGGGAGCGACATTTCGCTCCAAATTGGTGGAAGAACAGGGAGCGATTCGAAATCAAATGATTCGCTGGCTTGATCGATATTTTCCGGAGTTTTCCCAAGTCTTCCCGTCATTTGGGAAAATGGCGCTCGCGGTGCTGGAATATACGCCATTTCCGGGTGATCTGGCAGGAAAAGAACTAGAAGAGGTGCTGGCCCTTTACCGGCAAAGTGAGGGATTACAATCGCCACAAAAGCCGAAAGCGAAGAAGTTGATGGAATTGGCCCAACACTCCATTGGCGTAACGGAAGGACAACAGATGGCCCGTATCGAAATTGCCACGCTTGTCCGCCGGTACCGCCAGCTGGAAAAAGAGATCGAGGCATTGACAGAACAGCTGATTGAACTAGTTCAAACCTCCGTCGAATACGAATGGCTGAAGACCGTTTCGGGCTTAGGCGATGCGACCATCGTAGAACTGTTATCAGAGATCGGGAGTTTCTCCCATTATCAGGATCCGCGGCAGCTTATCAAATTAGCGGGCCTGACGCTGCGGGAACATTCCTCCGGCCAACACAAAGGGCAAAAACGGATCTCCAAGCGTGGAAGAAGGCGGTTGCGCGCCCTTCTGTTCCGGGTGATGATGCCGATGATCCGTCACAACGAAGCGTTTCGGCAGCTGCACGACTATTACACGACACGTCCTGATAATCCGTTGCGGAAGAAGCAATCCATTGTAGTGTTATGCGGAAAATTACTGAAGGTACTGCATGCGGTGTGTACGAAACGACAGGCGTTTGACGTGAAGCGAATGATGCAGGACATCTTTGGCCTCGAAACAGCTGCTTGATGCCTATAGTCTCGATTCTCTAGACAACAAGGATGACACGGAGAAGCTGGCGCGATATCATCCATTCGACCTTGAGTCCCTAAAGGAGCTTAGCCGGCCTCTGCCTGATGACTAGACCGAACGAAGGAATGTAGGCACAAGGATGCCAAGAGACATGGGAGGGTTCGTCATCATCAGCGATGCAGAGATCCACGGTGCATCCCATACGCTTCCCCCACTACAACCAAATTTAACCAGTAGTGGCCGCGAAGCGTACCCAGTCAATGTAAGATATACACATATTTAAGAAATAATGTTAGAAACTTTGTCGAAAAATATTTTTTTGACACCCCTGAAACGGCTACAACCGTTGATATATCAACATTTATAGAGGGAGGAATAACGTAAACAATTACGATGGGGTTAGACGTTATGCAACCGATTATCACAATGTAGCTTTGTATTTCATCTCAGTATAACTCCTTCAAAAGGTATTGCCCATCTATATACCATCTGTCGATCAAACTATCTCTTCTAATAATAAAGTGCATTACCTTTTTATCTCTTCCTTTATGTTTCTTATAGAATTCAACTTCAACTGGGACTTCCATTAAAACTTGTTCATTGATGTCTTCCACAGGTAATAAAGACATATTTGTTATCTTAAAATAAGCAAGATCTTTTATCACTTTCATCAACTGGGATTGGTTCTTATTTTTTGCAACAGATAGTTCCAATAATGTTTTATCGTGATTATTAACAGCTATTGAAAAGATATTAATGAGTTCATACGGATCAACGTTATTCAAGTAATCATCAATCTTTCCACCTGCTTTTAAGATCATTAATTGATAAGCCGGATCCATTTTACCGGATCGATGTGTTGTACTTCCCCAAAAATGAATACAAAAATGTCCAGGAAAACCATTTTTAATCGCACCTGCACCATGAGGCATACCATTCATTGATGCAGCAATCATCTGATCACCAACAAGAACTATTATGGCTCTCCTATTCCAACTCCATCTGCCGTTATAGATTTTTTTCATAATTTGTGTGTCTCTTCTAGTTAGTGGCTGGACATCAGCATGCTTATTTCCCGCTCTCCTTTGAACCCTAAATTGTAAACCTGTTTCCACATCAATAACTGTAAAAGTTGTTCCATTAGGCAGGATTTGATTTACTATATCCTAGGGTAATACTTCAATCATAAAGCTAATAGGGGTATCCTTATCCTCATAATGAACTTCATTAGCTAATGTATTCATTGGAAAGACCAATAAAACAACAGAAAGGATAAGTATATTCATTCTTAACTTCATCATTACATATACCTCACTGCATATACTTTTTTTTATTTTTATCAACAAGAAATAACGAAATTAAAGGTAAATATTAGGAATTTGTTGAGATTGGATACACAACTTTACGTACGAACGACCAACAGAATAAAGCAGCAACTTCCAATTTTTCGCTTTTTTCTCCATGCAACCCCATATATCCAGTTAGTAAAACAAATACGTGCACAAGAGCAACTGATTCCAGCAGGATTAAGGAAAGATTGGGACATAATCCAAGACATTGTACGAGCCGCTAAAAGAAGAGAAGAGTTTGATTACAGTCGTTTTAATACAATAAATCTTTAATGAAAATAGGTGGTAAAGTGATATAGACTTCATTGCTGTACGATCAGCTTAAATTCTAAAGCTTGCCTTGAGGACAAGTCTTTTTTTAATTTCTCTTGACCTTAAAGTTACTTTAAGGTGTAACTTTGATTATAAAGGATGTGAATGAGATGAGTGAGTTCATGACGATACAAACTTTTTCCAAAAGGACCGGTATTTCAAAAAGCGCTTTGAGATATTATGAGTCAGAGAATTTACTGCATCCAATAAGAAGTAAAAATGGTTATCGTCTTTATTCCGAAGACCAGATAACAACTGCAAAATTGATTTCAAGCTTACGCCTAGCTGGTATACCAATGAAAGATATTCAAATGTACTTAAAAGAAAATGAAACGGTCCGTCAACAAATGATAAAAAATTGGATTAAGACTTTAAAGCAAAAACATCATCTTCTAAGTGTAAGTTTGCGTTATTTAGAAAGTTACCAAAAAAATGACCAAGTTTACCTGCTAGAAAAAAATACAGAGAAAATTGTATGGTTTGTTGCCGAATCGAATCCCGGTAAATTTGGAAATCATTTTAGACAAAGAAAAAGAGAGCTTGAGCGCTTGAACATTTCCATTAATAATGGTTATTTAAGGTATTTATCAGGCAAGGAATCCATTAAGGCGCAAATTGGATTTGGTGTATCTGACGATGTAGAGATAGAGGGGCTATCCGAAATAGATTCTATTGAAATAATGTCTCCATGTCTATGTATAGCATTACCGTACACTTCTCCCATGACAGAAATACAAAAAGGATATGCACAATTAATGAGTTATGCAATGGAACATGGCTTGATTCCCGCAGGGCCAATTATTGAATGGTATCGCGGGGAACACTTTGAAGATTTGGATTTATTAATGCCTGTTGCGCACATTTCAAAGATGAAAGGGAGAAGTTAAAGTGGGCAGAAGCGAGGAGTTAGTGATCAAAGTAATTGAGTTGAAAGGCAGTTATTATCAAATAGGGTTTGAGCAAGGGCGTCAATTAAAAGCTAAAATATTGGCAGATGTAAATGATCTTGATTGTGTTAGTAACAAAAAATCCCAATTTCTTAAAGCAAAGGAATTATTAGAAAAGTTCTCACCTAATTTGTTAAAAGAATTAAGAGGGTTAGCCAAGGGTTTAAATATGTCATTACATGCAGCAATAGAACGGTATAGTGGTTATGATGTATCGTTTCCAGAGATGGGATGTACTACATTAGTACAAGACTCATATTATGTGCGTAACTATGATTTTAGTCCAGCATTATATGATGCAAGGCTTGTATTTACCCACCCTGTAGATGGTTATGCGAGCGTAGGTTTTAGCCAACAAATTATAGGTAGACTGGATGGGATGAATGAGAAAGGGCTTGTGATAGGGCTGCATTTTGTGAATCGTATGCATAGTCAAGAAGGATTTATTGCTACAACGATTGTGAGAATGATTCTCGATCAATGTGCTAATACAAAAGAGACTATAGAACTGATTACTAGAGTTCCACATGGATTTTGCTATAATTACTCCATTACAGATGTTAATGGGAATAGCGCAGTTGTCGAGGCATCCCCACAACAACAAATAATAAAATATACCCATCCGCTTATATGTACCAATCATTTTGAAACAGAAGAATTGAAAGAGAAAAATAGAGTAGAGATACATGGTTCTATTCAACGTAAACAATATCTTCAAGCACTATTAAAGAAGAAGCTAAATCCTCTGTCTGCTTTTCATCACTTCAATAGCGAAAAATCACCTTTATTTTTCAATGATTACAAAAATTACTTTGGCACTTTGCATACGGTTTTATATTCGCCAACGGATTTGAACATCATCATCGGTGTAGGAAAAAATAGTGATCCTTTTATCTTTTCCTTTAAAGAATGGCTGGAGGGATCACTGAGACCCCCTAAAACGATAAGTGGAACAATCGTGCAAGGAGAATAACCTTGGAATATTCCGCAATTGAACCCAGAGTCTCCTGTGCTTGAGGAAGAAACCGCTCATTTAACAAGCAAATGAATTATATAATTACATATAAGAGGTGAGATCGATGAAAAAGTTACCAATAGTCCATAACTTAAGAGAAGCGATTAATGAGGTGATTAAAAATAACAAAGAAGAAGGATATCCACCTAACAGATTCATTCAAGCTGTGAATGTAAAAGACGAAGATCTGTTGCGTGTGTGTTCTAAAATGGTTACCAGTCCTGATTCATTAAGTGCTTTGTACGATGCAATTAGTAAGCATCCTAATTTGCTTACAATAGAAGATTTTATTGTTGTTCACGGTGAAAAATGGGGATTTAGTTCGGAAATCATTGAAGAATGCAAAAAAAGGGTCCAATTATTTGATGAGATCGCTAGAAAGAAGAGATTTAGTGTATATGCTGAATGATATTAAACCTAATTATTCACATAATCATTTCGCCGTGTGAATGCAAAAAACACTTTCTATCACGCAGATTTAAATGCTTCTTACAATATAGGGGCACGATACTTTATACGTGAATTTCTTAAATCCTTTTCTGAAAAGAAAAGGTTGCAATGGGAGGCAAAAGCTCCTTCCATTGCAGCTAGAACTCGGCAAACGTTGTCTTCATCACTATCTCTCCCATAACCGTTTTGTCACCATCCGCTCCCACCACTTCCACGGTAATACATTTTTCAAGACAATTCCTAATTTCACACCTCTGCCAACCGGATACCGCAATTTCGGAGAGGGAGACTTTGCCACTTGCACAATTTGTTGGATCACTTCATCCGGAGCAGGTGCCGTGTCGGCAACATGGTTGACATCTTTCAAAATTGCCTTCATCTCTTTCACATAAGGAGAATTCGGATTGATCGTCACCGCTCCCAACCCTTTTGACCAGATATCTGTTTTATAGGATCCCGGTTCAATCAAAACTACATGGACGCCATACGGCAGCATCTCCAAACGCAAAGACTCGCTGAATCCTTCCACCGCAAACTTAGATGCCACATAAGGCCCCATAGAAGGGAATCCGATCCGTCCGCTGATACTGCTTATATTCACAATCTTGCCGCTTCTGCGTTCCCTCATCGAGGGCAAAACAGCTTTCGTTACTGCCACCAAGCCGAAAAAATTGAGCACATATTACAATTTTTGTTTACCTTATAAATCTTACGATAAGAAGAAATTGACTCCAGCACAGCGTTTGGGGATAACGGACAAGGTTTTTAAAATTGAGGATATTTTGTATTTAAGATGATTTTTAAAAAAAGATGGAAATATTTCGATAAAATACGAGTATAAGTTGGATTAAAAGGGGGATACAAATATGAAACGATTTATTAAACTTTTAGGTTTAATATCACTTTTTGCTCTTTTAACAGCTTGCTCGTCTAAACCATCTTTAGAACTTGTAAATTCAAAAGTAGATATTGTTAAAGATAAAAGCATTGTTGGTTCTATTATAATTACAGAAGGTGATAAAAAAGGTCAAGAACTTATTCCAACAGCGTTGTACTATGAGTTTAAAATTAAAAATAACGGAAATCGAAAAATCGGAGGAACTGGTGATAAAGCTTTACAAGTAAAAATCGTCCCTAATAAAAAATTAGTTACTACCTCCAAAGAAACAGTTGGCTTTAATATTTTTAATCCTTCTTCATATGATGGAACTGGTTTAGGCTACGGAGCTAGCTTCGTTGGGGAAATCCAACCTGATAAAATTGGAAAATTCATTCTAACATTTGAATTAGGTGTTAGCGAAGAAAATCCTCAAGTTCCAATAAGAGTTCCAGCGAAAGATAAATTGGAAAAACTAAAGGAGAATGCTTTAGATGGTTCATTGATTGTAACATCGGATGGAAAGGAAATTGCTCAATTTGATTCAAAGAAGTAGCTAAAAAGAACAAGGATACTTTTGGGTTAAGCAGATTCATGAGAATTCCTTTTTTATACAATGATGGATACTTTAAAGGTTTGTTATGGTTAATAGCAATGCCTGTTTCTTTTTCCTTGAATGATTGCCATGCTAAATACAACAAATAAGCCGCACCCGTATATTTTACGACGGTAAAAGCCAAAGCCGATTGATAAATGATTGTGGAAATCCCAAGTGTTGCAGCTGTGATATGTACAATAAGACCTGAACAAAGTCCCAGCGCCGTTGCGATTCCTGCTTTTTTATCCTGTGAAATACTTTGAGCAATCACAAACAGAATATCTGGCCCGGGCATTAACGTCAGCAATATCGCCACTCCTAGGAAAGACATGACTAGTGCGAAATCCATTTACAACACCTCTCTTGGATGGAATGAACACCATTCTTTTTCGCTTCCTTTTCCCTCGTTTTTCTTCCTGATTTACTTCGGGGGGAATCAGCTTTGTTCCTTCTTAAATCGTCTATAAAAATGAAAAAGGAATTGTAAGGAAAATATCCAAATAGCGAAATCGTGATAGAAATAATACAAAGAATTCTTAAATACACATTTTCTCCTGTACTGTTTGAGGAGGTAACCGCTCATTAACAAGCGAATAAATCATATAATTACATATAAAAGTATGCGTTGGACTATTTTAACAGCTTAGTATCTGTATAAGCTTAATAAGGAGCTGGCTTGACTGGCGCCAAAAATCCATGGCTCGATTGAAGTAAATAATGTTTAGGCTAGCCCCAATAAAGACAAATTAGGGATGTTAAGGAAGATGTTCAATATACTCAATAACATCAATAACAGAGGAAAATCGTCTCTCTTGTTTGAAAAATTATAACAGGAGAGAAATTTTTGATTGCTGGGAAGACGGTTGAACAAATTGCAAACGAATTCAAAATTCCACCAGAGAAAGCGGCAAAGATTAAAGATTAAGGAGAAATTCAAATTGAGCTAGGCATTATAAAAGCGGGAGAAAACTTATGATTGATCATTTGTGCGCTATATAAGTTTTCTCTTTTTTAATAAAAGGAATCCGAATAGGTGGGCGTTGAATGAGTTCTTTTATAATTGTCTTAATTATTGCTTTAGCTGTTCTTGTTGACTTCTTTTGGCTTGATATCGATGGGAAAAGATGGGGTTGGATGAAAAGCTGGAGTAAAATCCAAAAGATTATATTTTTTGTATTTTTTATTATTATTTCATTAGCTATGTATTTTGGATTAAGTACAGAGTACTTTTAAGTTGGAATTTGTACTGTTTATTACGATCATATTTTCCGGTGTTTATATAAAAACAATTTGTTCGAATTACGGTAAGTCATGAATGATTTTTTGATTTTTATTATAAAGAAAATGAAGGGAGACAGTTAATGGACCAAAAACGTATGGAACAACTAGAGGTACCGTCAAGAATTTTGTGTAATGTAAGATAGATAGGGTATCTCTGAAATAGATTTGGAATAGAGGGGGACTGGTTCCCAATCTTGCCAATGAGCCGGATGCATTTCGATAATCAAGCCGTGCAGCGTTTATTAACAGAAAAAGGACCCGGCTTGTTTACCTACTTTCACACTTTCGTTTGAATTGTAAAGATTTTAAAGTCGTTTTTTCCTCTTGTTTTATATAAGTATATAGTTATATACTTATTAAAGGGAAGAGTAAGTATATGGTTATACTACAATATCCATGTCGTGGATATGAAGATGTAACATTATTTATTTAGTTTGAGATGAGCAAAATTGCAAATAAAGTGATTTAGAAGTATCATCTTTCTTTTTGGTTCATATATAAGTAAATAGCTATATAATCATACAAGAATAGGAGGTGTTCCCATGCAAAAAACAGTAGTGGAAATTGAAAAAGCATCACACGTTTTAAAGTTGCTTGGTGATAAAACACGTTTAACGATCATGGCAATTTTAAAACAACGTGAGTGTTGTGTATGTGAGCTTCTTGAAGTGTTTGACATGAGTCAGCCGTCTATTAGTCAGCATCTTCGTAAATTAAAAGATGCAGGATTAGTAAAAGAGGATAGAAGGGGACAGTGGATTTATTATTCCCTCAATCCACGAAATGAGTTATATGATTTCATCCAAGATATTCTTCAACACGTTCCAGATCAAACAGAAAATATTCGTAAGATTGAGGAAAACAACCCTACGCTCCGTTGTGGTTGTTAACCTACTAATTAAATTGGGAGGGAAAAAATGAATAATACGGGGAAAAAACGTCTATCG
This sequence comes from Saccharococcus thermophilus, assembly GCF_011761475.1. NCBI lineage: Bacteria > Bacillati > Bacillota > Bacilli > Caryophanales > Anoxybacillaceae > Saccharococcus > Saccharococcus thermophilus. The sequence goes on along the minus strand of NZ_JAASRS010000001.1, from coordinate 1,180,513 downwards.
TTCTTGGATCGATACCTAACGATTTGGATTTTCCTTGCTATGGCAGCAGGAATTGGCTTAGGATTCGTCTTTCCGGGCTTTGTAGACGGAATGAACAGTTTGCAGGTAGGAACCACATCGATTCCAATTGCAATTGGCTTAATTTTAATGATGTATCCTCCGTTAGCAAAAGTTCGTTATGAGGAGATTGGGCGCGTCTTTAAAGATGTGAGAGTATTAGTGTTATCGCTCGTACAAAACTGGATTATTGGACCGATTCTTATGTTTTTGTTGGCGATCGTATTCTTGCCGGATAAACCGGAATACATGGTCGGACTCATCATGATTGGTCTGGCACGTTGTATTGCTATGGTGATTGTCTGGAATGATTTAGCGAAAGGAGATAGAGAGTACGCAGCTGGATTGGTAGCGTTTAACTCTGTATTCCAAATGCTATTTTACTCTGTTTATGCGTATGTGTTTGTGACGATCATTCCGAAATGGTTAGGACTAGAAGGTGCTGTCGTTCATATTACAATGATGGAAGTCGCTAAGTCAGTGTTCATTTACTTAGGAATTCCGTTTCTTGGCGGAATGTTGACGCGCTTTTTGTTGGTAAAAGCAAAGGGCAGACAATGGTATGAAAAAGTATTCATTCCAAAAATCGATGATGTATAAAATTTTGTGTAAAGCATTTTACTAGATCAAAATAAAAAAGGTAGGGTATTCTCTGATTGAACCCAAACATTCCAGAGAAAGGAGAACCCTACCTATGTCTAAAAGTATACCGAATGTCGACTGGGCAAATCAACTGGAAAGTGTCATTCGTCAGTTTGTAAAGGAAAAATTAGAACTGATCATGCGGGAAGAAATCAAGAATTTCCTCGAAATAGAACAGGCCGGAACATCAAATATGAGAAACGGCTACTATCAACGAAATCTAGATACGCAATATGGCCGGATTGAAGGTCTTTTGGTCCCTAGAGACCGAAACGGAGAATTTCAAACACAGTTGTTTGCCCCTTACCAACGGCACACCGGCTGGCTGGAGGAAGCAATCATTAGGATGTACCAAAGTGGCATGAGTACACGGGAAATTGGCAAGTTTATCGAACGAATTCTAGGAAGCACCTATTCTCCTGCGACGATCAGCCGTATTACCGATGTCGTGAAGGAAGACATCGAGAAATGGCACACTCGTCCACTGCACAAGCGTTATTCCGTCTTATATTTGGATGGTTTATACGTAAAACTTCGTCGCGAAACCGTGGAGAAAGAAGTCATTTATGTGGTGTTAGGGGTGAACGAAGAAGGATATCGCGAAATTCTTGATTTCTTTGTGGGAGGACAAGAAAGCGCCTATGTATGGCAGGAAATTCTTCAACACCTCTACCAAAGAGGCGCCAAGGAAGTGCTTCTGGGCATATTCGATGGACTACCAGGGTTGGAGGAAGCCTTTAAGGCGGTTTATCCGAAAGCCGATGTGCAGCGTTGTGTCGTTCACAAAGTCCGTAACACGCTCCATCGTGTTCGGAAAAAAGACCAATTTGAAGTGGCCGAGGATCTCAGGCTGATTTATCGCGCGCCGAATAAGGAGATGGCGTTACAGATGTTTCAACAGTTTGAGTCGAAATGGTCAAGCAAGTATCCGAGAGAAGTTCAATCTTGGGCCAATGAGTTGGATGTCCTCCTTACATTTATGGATTATCCAAGCAGTATTCGAAGTGTGATTTACACGACGAATGCCATTGAACGAACGATCAAGGAGATTCGGAAACGTCTAAAGCCGATGAACAGTTTGAATAGTTTAGAAGCCGCTGAAAAAATCGTATATTTGACCATTCAAGATTTTAATGAGAAATGGGCAGGGCGAAAGTTGCGAGGATTTGCCGAAGCACAGGAAGCCCTCGAGCGAATGTTTGAAGAACGTTATCATTAACCAAATACTGTAAATAAACAAAATAGGGGGATTCTCCCTTTCCACACAGGAGACTGAATATTCAGTCTCCTGTGTGGAGGAAACTAGTTCCCTATTCATTCCAAATCCATTTCAGAGAAACCCTACCCCCATTATATTACACAAAATTCTTGACGGTACCTTATATTCTCTTTTTCTGAGGAAGTAACCTATTTTTTAATAAAAATCTTTAACAAAGGAACAACCTTAGAGGACGATTTTAATATACTACATACTGAAAACAAGAAGGTTAACATAGATATTAGAATAAAAAGGAATGGAGATTATAAGTTTAATATAGAAGCAGGGGGGACTTATTCAAACTCTGTTGCTTTTAAAACGGTATTAAAGGTAAAAGATAAAAAAGTATATATCATTCCTCTGCCGCATCCATCGACAGCGAATAATAAATATTGGCAAGAAAATCAATGTTGGGAACAATTAAAAGAACTTTTAAAAATGTGTGTATAGTCAATATTCAAAGAGTGATATGCTATGTAAAAGTTGTATAGAATAACCGTGTTGAATTAAGAAGTTCTCAAAACTGAACAAGTTTGGCAACTTATTGAAAGAGCGGAGCAATGGCTAAAAAATAACAATTACAATAATCCAATTCTCAAATGGGAAACAGATCTATAGGGTGAGATTAAAGCTGATTTCGGGCGTAAATAGTCCGCTGTTTACATTGTCACGCCGTTTCAAATCCTTCAACGCTGTTTGCACCCATCGAAGTGAGATAAAACTGATCGATCGACTAGTACTGAAAAAACACGTTGATTCCTGCGAAACGGAGTTCAAAAGGCAATGCCATATTCACTCTCATCAGTTTCTCTTGCAATAGCTTACTGGCGTATCCTTTGTCTCCGAATTCATACGGATGTGGAAGTTGAGACATGGCTTTTTCTGCGGTGATTCGATCATGACAAGAAGCAGCAGTGACCAGATATCCCATCGTAAGTTTTTGGTTATTATTCTCTGAGATTGGGGGAAAGAGTAGCAAATCATCCTGGAGCACAAGGAATAGAGCAGCGTAATGAGACAGTACTCACACTTTACTGTCTCTTTTTCTGTGAAAATCCATAAAACCCGGTCAACTCTGTATATCCTGTGATCAGTTTGGGTACACTACAAATGGCCAAAAAAGACAACAGGAAAGCAGAGGTGCCTTATTTTTAGGCATCTCGTATATTCTGTATTCATTTTGGCTATACTAACTTACTTGTGGTCCTCGAAACGGTTCTTTTCGGGAAAGCATGCAGTAAATGGTGACAAGCATTCGGTGCGCGATCGCAACGAGTGCTTTTTTCTTTCCCCGGCGAGCCGCCAATGACCAAAATTTCGCCGCCAACGGTTGATTCCTGCATCGGGATAACGCCCATGCCGCCTCGCATAACGCGGATTTAATATGTGGATTGCCCTTTACCGTTCGTGTACTTTTGCGTTTTCCAGCGCTTTCGTGATTTCCCGGGGCCACTCCAGCCCAAGAAGCGAGGCGCTGCGGCGTCGGGAACTGTCCCATATCCACTCCGATTTCGGCGATGATGACGGCGGCGGTTTCCTTTTTCACTCCAGGGATCGTCATCAGAAGATCCATTTCCTGTTGATACGGCTGTAAGAGATGGTCGATGCGTTGGTCCATCTCCTGAATCAAGCTTTCCAAATACTCGATATGCTTCCACGATTGGCGAATCATGAATAACTCATGTTCGGTTAATGTCCCAAAGAGCGATTCCTGAATTTGTTGCTTTTTCCCTTTCATTCTCCCGTGAAGGCAAGCGTCGATGTCGGCTTCTTCGATATACCCCTGCTCCATTAAACGGTTCAAGAGTTTTCGGCCCGATACTCCGAAGATGTCGGAAATCACCGTACCCAGCTTGATATTGGAACACTCTAATACTTTATGGATTCGGTTTTTTTCCGCGGTCAATTGCCCCACCCACTTTTTGCGCAAACGGGTCAAGTCCCGCAATTCCCGAATTGGCGCGGGTGGCACAAAACTCTTTTCAATCAGTCCATAACGCAATAATTTAGCGATCCATTCCGCATCGGATACATCCGTTTTTCTCCCTGGGACGTTCTTGATACGCTGAGCGTTGGCCAAGGTAATGTCAAAGTAGTCTTCTAAAATGTTAAAGACCGGTTTCCAGTAAACTCCCGTGCTCTCCATCGCTAGATGAGTGATTTTTCGATCCTCGAGCCATTTCAGGAGACGAAACAAGTCTTTGGTGAACGTCGAAAACGTCTCGATCTCCTTTTGAATGTGGTCTTCTTCTCCCCAAAGCGCACAAACGACAATCGTTTTGGCATGGATATCTAACCCTGCGCAACGATGATAAAGCACATCCATGATCCTGACTCCTTCCATTGATGAATTCGCAAACAGTGAGTCCACTTGTACGTTAGGCATTTTTCTGTTCGTAGTCACCTTTTCACAGGAAAAGGGATCACAATGGGTGGAACACCAAATGGACTCAAACAGTTTTTTGTACAGGGTCGAACCACCATTAAAAAGCACGTCTTTTCAAACTGTTTGCGTTCATCATTCATTATGGGAAGGAGAGATGGATTTTCATGCCTGGGTGGGGAGTAAAATTTACTCATGGATGTTTTTTGTGATTTATTTTCATTCATTAATTAGAGCGGGAGGTTGTGAATATTTTTAATTTTATATGGACAATAAGAACGTTTGTTCCTATAATATATTTTAAATAAAAATAAATATGAAAGGGGTTTTAAAGATGACAAGAAAAAATATAAAACGAACGTTGGAGATAGACGAAATTATAAAACTTTATCTTGAAGGTGCTAGTACCACCGAAATTGCAAAGCTTTCCAATGTGTCCCCAAGATATATAAGAATGATTTTATCTGATTACAATGTTGAAAAAAGACCGTTTGGGAGTTGGAAGCGCCAGTATAAGTTAAATGAAGATTACTTCAAGACTTGGTCTAAAAATATGGCTTATATCCTAGGTTTTTTTATAGCGGACGGTTTTATCTCCAATGATTTTCAAACGATCGGATTCGCTCAAAAAGAAAAATATATTTTAGAACAAATTAGAGACGAATTGGGATCTAATCAACCACTTTATCAAAATAAGCAAACCGGCATTTATATGTTATATCTTAATAGCAAAATTATGAAAAAGGATTTGATGGAGATACATGGTATCACAACAAATAAGTCACTAGATGCAAAATTTCCGTATGTTCCAGATATGTATTTAAATCATTTTATAAGAGGTTATTTTGACGGCGATGGAAATATTAATTCACATGGATATGTAGTCAGTTTTGTTGGCGGATCTCTCGATTTCATGACGGTATTAGAACATCATTTAAAAGCGCGAGGATTTGACGTGTACTTAACTAAAAAAGGAAAACATATTCGTTTATATATGAGCGGCAGAAAAACCATTAAGGAATTTTACGACTGGATTTATCACGATAAAGGATTATACTTAAAACGCAAATTTGAAGCGTTTCCAGATAAAAATATGGATGCAGAAACATTGCAAAATGCGAAATTTAAAAAGACAAAACAAGCTGTTGCAGCAAGAAAAAAAGCTTTTATCGATGAATATCGAAAAAGTTATTGCGTTCATCAAGCATGTGAAACAGTTGGAATTACATTAGGAACGTATTATACATGGTTAAAGCGTGACAAATCATTTAGCGAAGAATTTTATAAAATTAAAGAAGAAAGGGAAGTAAAGTAGCCAATAACTGCTTTATATTTTTTGGATTTCAGTTTACATAACATAAATTATAGGCAGTTATAAAATGGATTGTTTCAAATGCAAGTAAACTAGATATATTGAGACAAAAACAAAAAATGATGGTTCGACCTAGACATTTTATGTTATACATTCATTACACATATAAAACATAAAACAACTAAGGAGTGAATTCATTTGAAGGTACGTCCGCATTTAATTACGAGAAGCCTTATACCAGAAAATCAGGAAGCACCGATTCACTTTTTGGGTCATGCGTTATTTGAAGATCAGTATTTTTTTCGCCGCAACCATTTTCCATATCCGTCGTCAGTCCAACTGTCCATAATAATCGGCGGTTTGATGCAATCTCCTTTTTCTCTTTCTCTTGATCAACTGCAAAGAATGCCCTCAACAACGTTGATCGCCCCTTTGGAATGTGCTGGAAATCAACGAGCAAAGTTTACCCCTCCTGCCTTCGGAGAACAATGGGAGTCAGGAGCGATAAGTCAAGGAAAATGGACTGAAGTTCCGTTAATTAGCGAAAATCCACAGGAAGGCAAAGGAAGTGATATTTATTGGGGCAGATGTCGGAACACGGAATGATATGGATGGTCTTTTTCACTATGCAAGAAGTTTGCCGCTTCATAAAGCAATGCACCCAGATACGATCATCGCTTATGAGTATAATGACTCCCTCCTTTGTGGAACCGCAAAGGATATGGGTATAATGCGATCCAAAAGGTGCACATAAAAATCGAATAAATAAAACATGCAGCGGTTACTTTTTGATGACAACGAACCGCTGCATGTTACCCCTTACCATACTTGAACAAACACATGGTACCATCCTTCCGTGTTAGTTACGCGATATCGATGTGGCGGTAACGTACACCTTTGTATCGAACGCGGACAGGAACCCCTTTTTCTTGTTTGTATTTTTTCATAAGATTTTTGGCTTTTAAAAAGGCATCCATCATTCCTTCAGCAGGAATCGCTTCTTCCCAAACTACTGGCTTGTTTTGCTCTGTGCAGAAGGAAAAGACATACTGTTTCATAGTTCTCACCTCCTGTTAATAATTATAAAGAAAAACTGTTTCTATTTAAATTATTTAAACACGGAAACTGTTACAATTGTGTTAACATTTTATAAAGATTATGGAAGCATTTTCCCTAAAGGCGATTGCGGATCAACAAGTTTTTCTAAATCGTATACGGAAACCGGAAAATATGGGAAACCGAACGCGTAAGCCGTTAATTCATATAATTGATAAAATAGCACAAACGCTTTATCAGCAATGTAGAAATCTTGTTCTGGTGAGATGCTTTTGAACGGGGGATTTAAAAGAAGAATGTCCCTCTCTTTAATTTGTATGAATGTTAACTGGTAGCTTTACCATATTCCCTCTCCCCCTACCCCTTCACGATATTCGATCATGGTCAAAATGTGCATTCGAAAATAAATAAAGATACCGTCCTGAAGCTGATTTGGCACGGCTGGTTGCGGAAGTGGCCTATTTTTGTATATTGATATTGTTATAAGGGAGGCAACAAAACATAAAAACCGATACCGTTATTTGGTACCGGCTTTTTGTTTGTATTGTTGCAGTGCATTGATATACTCATCTGTGATCTTTTCTTTTTTCATACATAGCTGTTGCTGCAAGAAGTCAATCACCGCTTGATCATCCGCCAATCCCGCTGCGAATTGACGTTTTACAAACCGTTCTGCTGCATCTTGGCTGGAAAACGATTGTACTTCCTGTTCCTGGTGGTAAATAATCCATTTATCACCGTTTGGATGAAAGAAAAACCATTGTCCTTGATTATTGGTAAAAAAGAACCCTTCTGTTTGATCTTTTGTATTGAGCTTGTTTTGTTCCGCATCAAGATATACTGGCGGAAGCGGGAACACATCGACAACAAATAGCGGGAACGTTGTTTCGTCGACAAAGCATCCGGATGCTTTCGGGTGGCCTCCGCCGCCAAACTGCTTCGCAAATTCTGCTACGTTCACGGTATCATGGATCGTGCGAAAGCCGATATGTTTCGTTCCCATGTTGACCATGGCGATTAAGTCTAAATGAGGACAGCGTTTTGACAACGCATTGCCGAGCTCCGACATATGCCGTTCGGCGAAAACGATGCCGACGCAATAATCACCAAACCAGCGTTGAACGAGCTGTTTTTGTTTCATACGAATATAACGCTGGATTTTCTTTTCTTCCATGTCTAAAATCAGTTCTTCTGTTTCCGTTAAGGAAAACGGCCCGCCAGCAGCAAGCCGATCGCTCATTTTGTCCCAAAACTCATCCAACCCTAAAATCGTCAATAAATCATTCAACCGTTTGGCGCGCGTATTGTTCGTTTCTTCCCATTCCCACGTATCATACTGGCGGACGAGCTCGACGAACTCATCGAGCGTTTCGTTCCGTTCGAGTTTTCCCTCTCGGATTAAATAGTCATAAAACAGCGACGTAGCGCACGTTTTCTTGCCCTGTTCGTCGGTCGGTTTGACCCATCCCCATGGATATTGATTAAAATGAAGCGCGGTGACGTGATGGTCAATCACTTGCACGTGTCCGCCGGCATTGAAACGATCCGCCAGTTTTTTCTCGATTTCTTCGCCGACGGCCAAATCGGTAATGAAAAGCTCGGCTTCCTTATTTTGCTCATCTTCAAGGAATTGTCTTACTCGTTCATCTAAGTTGCGGTACGAACAAAAGGAAATATTGACTTCTGTAAATGCTAACTTAGCCAGCAATCCGCAGCCGATTCCATCTAAATCGCTGTCGGTAAACAATTTCACCATTAAGCACCCATCCTTTTTTTACAAACTTTTGTACAATAGTTTTTTCAATAAAGGGAATAAAAAGTCTGGAAGCTGTTCGACATTTGGCACGAGCACACTATGCTTTCCGTAAATGTTTTGAATCGTCTGCCGCTGCCCTTCATCCATTTCTCCGTTTGCCAAAAAGACGTTGATCACTTCCACCCCTTGTTTGCGCGCTTCTAAGACGGCCTCATGCGTATCAATAATCCCGTTTTGTTCATAGCCATATGCAGCTGGCTCTCCATCGGAAAAAACAAGTAAAAATTTTTGTTTTTCCGTACGTTCAAGGAGCTGCTCCGTCATGATGCGGATCGCAAACCCATCGCGATTATCTTCCTGCGCCTCAAGCTGCATAATCGCTGGACCGCTTTTCTTTTTTAGTGATTGCGCAAACGAAATCACCGTTTGAAAATAGTTTGGTTGTTTTGTTTCCGTCGCCTCGTTCGGATCTTCCCAAAATCCGACGATTTGATGGGGCACAAGCAATGATTTTAATGCCTCATGAAACAAAATAATGCCGCACTTCGTTTCTTCCATTTTGTCATACATCGACGCTGAGCAATCGACTAGTAGCGTAAAGACGGCATCAATGCGGGGAGATGGCTGGTGTTTTTTATAAAACAAACGCGGCTGCTCGTCTGTCCAGAGACGGAGCAGTTTTTTATGCAGCCGGCCAAAATGTAAATCGGTGCGCGGAAGTATTTTTTTATGCTCTAATGTTTTTTCCATCATTTGTTTTAGTTTCTTTTGATACGGCAAAATATCCGATTTCTTTTGTTCATATTGGCTAATCTGATGATACGAAGGGGGAGCCGGGAAAAGAAAAATCGCTTCCGCATATCGGTTGTCTTTTCCATAGCGATCCCCTTTTCCTGTTTGTTTGCTTTCCCGTTTCTGTTCATAGGCACTTTGCTTCATGTAATCGTTCCGATTCGATTTTCGCGCAGAACCTTGCACAAGCGCAAGCGCTTGATCCCCGTCTTCGCCTTCGCGCGCTCCATCTCCCAACAAATCGGTCCGAGAGCCTTGTTCAAGTTCAAAACGCAAGAAACTTTTCGTCATGTCGCTTGTTTCACGGTGCCACGTTGGCAATTCTTGCTCATGGACATCTTCGTCCCCGCGTTTTTCTTTCTCTAAGATATCACAGTTATTAAGCGGATCGGTCCGTTTTAAGTCTTTCAGTGCCAGCTCGATCTCTTCGTTGTTACTTTGTTCCGGTAAATAAAAATACGTGTTTAACATATCGTTTTCTAATACGTCATTCAGTGCCTCTGCAATCATTAACGTGGCGCGGGCCACTTCTTGTGTTGAAGCAGCGTCAAAAAACTGGGGAAGCGTCTGGCGGAGCCAAGGCATCATCCGGTCAATTGGTTCATGAATGGCTGGAACGTCCTCTAGCGGCGAATCGGATGTTAATAATAAATAGATAACAGAAAACAATGCATCCGTATACACACTTCTTGTCAAATTGGCATTCGTTTGGCTTTGAAAATAACGGCGGTACACATCGCGGCGGATGCGAAACCACTTTTTCGTGCCAGGACGTTCTTTTTTACAAATCTCCTCAAGACGCAAATCTTCTGCCAATGTAAATAGTTGCTTAGCAAAACTAGGGATTGATAGGTTTTTCGTTTTGCCTAGAAATGCGGCAACTTCGGAAAAATTAGTATGAAAAAGCGTTCCGACCGCCCGCAAACAGACATCGCTTTTTAAGCCGTTTTCTTTTTCTTCTTTTGGACGGTTGTCCCAAAAATGGCTGACGTACAATTTGCGCTGAGGAAAGTCAACATAAGACTGAAATCCGAACTCCACTTCCCAATCTCTATGTTTCACGAGCGTTTTCGCTAAATCTGACAGCTGCATAAACAAAAAGGAATCAATCTTTTTATCATTAAACTGGATAAACCGTTCCATATTGATCCCTCATTCTTCGAACAACGTTTCCGCGATGTTGCGCACCGCTGTCTTTTCGCGTTCATCTTCAAGTTTTTCGATAATCCCTCGTTGAATGGCCCGAAGCGGCGGCAAATATACAGCTAAATCACAAGTATCGATCAATGCCCGAATCGAAGCAGCTTCTTCGGAAATTTGCCCATTTTTTACTTGGGTAATTAAATCAGAGGATAACTTGACAAAGCGGTCGATGAGCGATTCATCCGTTAATGTAGTTTGCGCCAACAATACGGATTTTAATGTATCTCCTTGAATATACGGCACATCAATGACAACAAAACGGTTTTTTAACGCTTCGTTGAGCGGCACGGTGCCAACGTACCCTTCGTTGATCGCAGCGATTACACCAAACGTTTCTTTCGCTTTAACGACCTCTCCGGTAAATGGATTGGCAATCATTTTTCGGTAGTCTAAAACGCCGTTTAAAATCGGCAATGTTTCCGGCTTTGCCATGTTGATTTCGTCAATATATAATAAATGTCCTTTTGTCATCGCCTGAATAACAGGGCCTGGAACAAACTCGATTTCCGCTTTTCCGTCGCGGTTCTGAATCGTTTTAAAGCCGAGCAGCGCTTCAGCATCTAAGTCAACGGAACAGTTTACACTATGCATCGGCTGGCCGAATATGGAGGATAACGTTTCTGCTAGCTTTGTTTTTCCGGCCCCTGTCGGCCCTTTTAACAAAACGTTTTTCCCAAGTGCAAGCGCCACAATGGCATCATATATAATCGACTCATCAGGAGCGGTATAACCGCCTTTTCCGATGAGATAGGCGTCTTCATCGTTCGAAAATAGCTGGTTGCGATATTGAATAATTTGTTCAATTTTCTCTGGCAGTTTCACGTAGTGGTCTTCCTTTCTCTGAACAATTACGGTTACTATTCTACTAAATGTCCTATTTTCGCGCAAAAAAAGAGATTCATATACGATAAATATGTTATGTAAATTAAATGAAAAAAGAAAACAGAGAGCCGTTACTGTACCTTAATAGCTCCCTGTCAACTGAAATTATCCTCAATCGCTTTGCGAATAAGCGCTTGGCAGCGGTCTAATTCCGCTTTCAGCTGCCGTTTATACAGCTTCGCTTTTTCATATCCGCCATCGGCAAAACGATAATATACCACTTCTTGGTACTTCATTCCCTCTTTTTTCTGTTTTACTTGTTTTAAGATTCCATCTTCAATCAAATCGTGCAGCGCTTTATACACTTCTGAATGATTGGGGCGATACCCATACGGCTTAAACTCCTGGCGCAGCAAGTCTAAAATTTTGAGTCCATATAAACGTTCCTGCTCAGTTAATGTGATTAAATACAGTTTTAAAAACGCACGCTGTTTTAAAAGAAAACCGCTTGGTGTTCGTTTCTCCCCCATTTTTCTTTCCTCCTTGTCTATTTATTTTATTATAATTATATTTCCTTCTTTTGAGCGAAAGTCCTTCTTTTACACGATTTTTTATTTAGAACATGGATTTATTATATCATAAAGAAAAAACGAGGCTGTCCCAAAAGGTCGGTAAAACGACCTTTTGAGGACAGCCTCCTGCTTTTGTTTTTACATTATTTGTCTATTTTTTACTTTCTCAAAGGATCTGCTTCTTCTTATCCCCGTATTTATCCCCGTATGTTCTCCCTTTTTCTTTTTATTGGGTGGACGGTGGCCGCCCACTTTCTCAAATTGTGGGCAGCACAAATAAGCCCCCATTCCACGGTAATTTTTGGGAGCCCTCTTAACAAAAAGCGCTGGAATTGCTGGTTATGCTTGATTTGCCCAAACACCGGCTCGTTTTCGATTTGCCGTCTTCGATATGTCGCCGCCCCTTCTTCCGTGGACAGCCGTTCCCGAATCTCCTGCCGTTGTTGTTGATTCTTCAAAGAAACGCGGATGGTTTTCGTGTCTTTGCCTTTGGCGCATGCCGTTTGAAACGGGCATCCGGCACATGCCGTACAACGATACGTCCGTTTGACGGTAACGTACCCGTTGTCGGTCGTTTCCTTCCGTTCATACACAAACACCAACCGTTCCCCTTTGGCGCAAATCCACTCATCCAGCTCCTCATCATACGTCATGTTCTCGATTCGGCCGATCTCTCTCGCCCACGCTTTCGTTTGTTCCCGGTCCAGCGTGTTGTACTTGATCAGGGCGACGATCTTCTTTTTCTCGCAGTACGTGTAGTTCTCCTCACTCCCATAGGCGGAATCCGCAATGGCCCGTTTGGGCATTGGTCGTCCATAGGCGGCCAATTGCTCCAAATGTGGAATGAAACATCCGGCATCCCCCGCCCGTTGATGCACGCTAAACCCAACGATAAATTGGTTTTCTGTTCCTATTTGTACATTGTATCCCGGTTTTAGCTGCCCATTTTTCATATGGTCGTCTTTCATCCGCATGAATGTCGCATCCGGATCCGTTTTCGAAAAGCTGTTCCGTTCGCCCAACACTTCTTTGTATTCTTCATACTTCTTCTTACGGGGGAGAAGATCTTGCTCCAATTGCCGTTTTGCTTTCTTTAACGTGCGATTCTTCGGCTCTTTCTTTAGGCGTTCTTCCACTTGTTCGATTACGGCTTCGATCTTTTCGGACGTAATCGGTGAAGCTTCCAGTTTTTCTTGAAAATCCCCTTCTTGTTCCGCCTCTTCATCTTCTTTCGCCACCTGTTCGATCGAGGCAACGATTTGCCGGAATTTCTCCTCCAGCTTCTGATCGTACTTTTCCGTTGATTTGCGCCAAACGAACGTGTATTTGTTGGCATTGGCCTCGATTTTCGTTCCATCCAGAAAGTAATCCTCTAGTTTGACGAACCCTTCTTGACGCAGAAGATCAACAATGGAGAAAAACGTTTCGTAAATGACGTCCTTCATCCGTTCCGAGCGAAATCGGTTGATCGTGCGGAAATCCGGTGTTTGATGGCCGGATAGCCACATAAAGTAAATGTTTTCTTTCAACTGCTTGGCGATTTGGCGAGAGGAGTAGATCCGATTGGCGTAGGCATACAGGATGACTTTCAACATCATTTTCGGATGATAGGCTGGGCGGCCTCCACCAGGATAGAGGGAAACGAGCAGAGCCGGATCCATTTTTTCCACTGCCAGATCCACGATCCGGCAAAGATGATGTTCCGGAATGAGAATTTCAAGATCCATTGGCAAAATGAGTTGATCTCGGTTATAATAAATGTACATAAGAAAACCGTCCTTTCTTGGTAGGGTTGTGGTGACTTTATTATACCAAAAGAGGAACGGTTTTCTTATTTTTTTTCGAAAAAAAGGAGGGTGTCCGAAAAGCGAACGCTATGCGAACACTTTTGGGACACCCTCTTCCGAAGCAGCATTAATAAAAGACAATCGTTTTGTTCCCATGGATAATGACGCGATCTTCTAAATGCCATTTTAAGGCTCGGGCAAGCACTGTTTTTTCAATGATGCGGCCTATGCGCTTCAGGTCTTCAGGATGATGGCGGTGATCGACGCGAGCGACGTCTTGCTCAATGATCGGTCCTTCGTCCAAATCATCGGTCACATAGTGCGACGTGGCGCCGATCAATTTTACGCCGCGCTCATATGCTCGTTCATACGGTCTGGCCCCGACGAACGCAGGTAAAAAGGAATGATGAATATTGATGATTCTTCCCGGAAACTCGGCGACAAAGGATGGCGATAAAATTTGCATATAGCGGGCGAGCACGATCGTATCCACTTCATATTTTTTTAGCAACTCGATTTGTTTTTGCTCGGCTTCCGCTTTCGTTTCTTTCGTCACAGGAATATGAAAGTACGGAATGTCCATCGATTCGACCGTGTTGCGCAAATGTTCGTGGTTGCTGATGACCAACGCAATGTCAGCGATCAGCTCCCCAGCCTGCCATTGCCATAACAATTCGAGCAAGCAGTGCTCCGCTTTCGACACAAATATCGCGATTCGTTTGACATCATTATGTAAGCGAAGGCGCCAATCCATTTGCAACGATTCGGCAATCGGCTGAAAGGCCGATTCTATTTCTTGTTTTCGCACCGCGATTTGCGGGCAGTCAAATTCAATTCGTAAAAAAAACGTTCCCCCTTCTGGATCAGTGGAATATTGGCTTGATTCAACAATATTGGCGCCTTGTTCGTACAAAAAAGAGGTCACCGCCGCGACGATTCCCGGTTTATCCGGACATGAAATGAGCAAGCGGGCGCGATTTTGATAGTTTTCTAGAAACGATTTCCAGCGGTGTTCACGGAATGTTTGCATAGACTACACTTCCCCCTAATAGATGGATTTATCATTAATCATATAAAAAAACGGTGGGGGCGCCAACCGTTTTTTGTAAGTTTAATCTTTGTCTTCATCATCTTTTTCAAATAGCGACAAATACTGTCCGTATCCTTCTTTCTCCAAATCTTCTTTCGGAATGAAACGGAGCGCCGCTGAATTAATGCAATAGCGGAGACCGGTCGGCGCCGGGCCGTCGTCAAAGACATGTCCAAGATGGGAATCGGCTTGGCGGCTCCGCACCTCCGTACGAATCATGCCATGGCTTAAATCCAGCTCGGTTTTAATGTTTTCCGGATGAAGCGGCTTCGTAAAGCTAGGCCATCCGCAGCCGGCATCATATTGGTCTTTTGTGCTAAAAAGCGGCTCTCCGGAAACAATGTCGACATAAATGCCTTCCCGTGTGTTGTTCCAATACGGGTTGTCAAACGGCGGCTCTGTTCCGTTGCGCTGTGTTACCTCGAATTGAAGCGGAGTCAATTTTTTTCGCAGCATTGCTTCCCGCTCGGGATCACGCCAATGCTCTTTTAAAAACGCATCGCGCCCCGAACCAATTCGATACAGTTTATAACGGAGCGGATTTTTCTTATGGTAATCTTGGTGATACTCCTCCGCCGGATAAAACGTGGATGCCGGCAGGATTTTCGTCACGATCGGTTTCGTGAAGCGGCCGCTTTCTTCGAGTTCCCGCTTTGATTTTTCGGCGAGAAGGCGCTGTCTTTCGTTGTGATAAAAAATCGCCGTGCGATATTGCGGGCCGCGATCGTAAAACTGTCCGCCGTCATCGGTCGGATCGATTTGCCGCCAGTAAATGTCGAGCAGCTTTTCATATGGAAATACGTCCGGATCAAAGGTAATTTGCACCGCTTCATAATGGCCAGTCGTTTTTGAACATACTTCTTCATACGTCGGGTTTTCTTTATGACCGCCGGTATACCCGGAAACGACGCGGATAATTCCCGGCTGCTCTTCAAATGGCGAAACCATGCACCAAAAACATCCGCCGGCAAATGTCGCTAATTCATATCCCATAAGGCGCATTCCTCCTTTTTATTTATCATATCAAAAAAGGCACCTTCCTCCAAACGGAAAGGTGCCTGTCCATCTCATCATTATTTCGTTAAATTGCCGGCCGGGCCGAAAAATTCGTAATGAATATTTTCGTCGGAAACGCCCCATTCTTTTAACGCATGATAGACCGTTTTCATAAACGGGATCGGTCCGCAGAAATAAAAATCTGCTTCTTTATTCGATACAACCGATTGTATCCAAGGCAAATCAATGAACCCTTCTTTTCCGAAATAAGGATGTTGACGGTCTTCCTCTGAAGGAGACTGATAGCATACATGATACGAAAATGCCGGATGTTCCGCTAAGCGGCGCAAATCTTGATCGAACGCGTGAACGCTTCCATTGATCGCCGCATGAATAAACGTTACTTGTCGATTAGGTTGACGTGAAACAATCGTGTTTGCCATGCTGAAGAGTGGCGTAATTCCGACACCGCCGCTAATAAGCACAACCGGTGTTTCTTTTGTCATATCGAGCGTGAAAACACCAAATGGTGCGCTTAATTCAAGCACATCCCCTTCTTGAACTTGATCGTGTAAGTAGTTCGATACAATCCCGGCTGGTTTGTCCGCTGTTGCCGCTTCCCGTTTGACGCTGATGCGGTAATAGCCTTTTCCAGGCGCATCGGATAAGCTATATTGACGAATGTGGGTATATTTTTCCCCTGGAATAGAAACTCTGACACTGACATATTGTCCTGGTAAATACTCGCTAATTTCCCCGCCATCTTCCGGAACGAAATAAAACGATGTAATGACATCGCTTTCTTTTACTTTTTTCTGAACGATGAAACGGCGGAAATCTTTCCATCCTCCGCGTTTGGATGCGGCTTCTTCATACAATTTGGCTTCCGCCTTAATAAATACATCGGCGATTACCTGATATGCTTCTGCCCAGGCATTGATGATTTCGTCTGTCGCCGCCTCTTTAAGCACTGCTTTAATCGCGAGCAACAAATGTTTGCCGACAATCGGATAATGCTCTGGTTTGATTCCCAAGCTGCAATGTTTATGAGCAATTTGTTGGACGACCGGCATAATCGTTTCTAGCTGATCAATATATTTCGCTGCGTTGTAAATAGCTTGTGCAAGCGCCCGTTGTTGTCTTCCTTGTTTTTGATTAGCATGGTTAAAAATATTGAGCAGTTCTGGATGATTTGAGAGCATGGATTGATAAAACCACTTCGTAATTTGTTCCCCATGCTGTTCAAGTACTGGAACGGTTGCTTTCACAATTTCAATCGTTTGTTTGCTTAAAGTCGTCGATGTTTTCATTCTTTGTCATCCTCCAAAACATGTATTTCAAATACACCTTTAATTGAACCATGATTGTCTCTTAAAAGCAATATTTAAAATGCATCTTTAACAAATTGTTCATAATTTGTTCACAATTCTTATTGAAATACGGATTATGATACAATAATATTAAAAAAGCTAATTCTAAAGGTGTGAAGGAAATGCAACTAACCAACTATACGGAATATGCATTGCGTGTTCTTCTTTTTTTAGGGACATTGGAGCATGGAGAAAAAACAAATATTAAGGAAATCTCCCACGCTTTTTCTATTTCAGAAAATCATTTAAGCAAAATTGTGTATGAACTTGGAAAACTTGGATATATTGAGACGATTCGCGGACGAAACGGCGGCATTCGCTTGGCCAAACGGCCGGAGGATATTTGCGTTGGCACCGTCGTTCGCAAAACGGAAGAAAATTTGTCACTTGTCGAATGCTTCGCCGGCCATGGCAATCATTGCGTCCTCACTCCAGTTTGCCGGCTGAAACACGTGTTGCATGAAGCACTGGAAGCATTTTTGCATGTGCTAGATTCATATACATTGGCTGATTTGCTTGCTAATAAACAACATTTGCAAGCGATTTTCCATAAAGAAGAGCAATAAGGAACTTGTTTCTATTTAGGTAGGTTCCTTTATTTTCCAAAAGACAAAGGGCATACGATAAAAATCGCTTCCAAAAGAAAAAGCAGATTCCGCTTTTATTGGTGTTTTGCCTTGCGACTCGTCTTCCCTCCGGCTTCGAAGACAAGCGAGATGAACCATCCAATATGTGGGCAACATAAATGCGTCCGGTACAGACCGATAATATCCTTCGTTTGTCACATTTCGCAAAATATATTAATATTAGAGAGGTGCGAGAAAAATAAGCGATCATGAAAAGGAGGTAACAATGAAACACGTACAAGATACATTACCACCTTATGTAAAAATCGAAAACGGCGAGCTTTGGCTCACCGAAGATGACCGCGAAAATTTAAAAATCAGCTATCGCATCAAAGACATTATTTTTTCGGAGCCGTCGGAATTCCAGCATGTCATGATTTTAGATTCCTACGACTTTGGCCGCATGCTCGTCCTCGACGGAGTGGTGCAAACGACATCGATCGACGGCCATATTTATAACGAAATGATTTCCCATATTCCGCTGCAACTGCATCCAGCGGCGAAAAAAGTGTTGATTATCGGCGGCGGCGATTGCGGTGCGGCGAGAGAAGCGGCGAAATATCCACATCTTGAAGAAATTCATATGGTAGAAATTGATGAAAAAGTAGTGCAAGCGTGCAAGGCACACTTACAAGAAGTGTCAGGCAACTTATCCGATCCGCGGGTCAAATTTATTTACGATGATGGCGTTGCCTTTGTCAAGGAACACGAAAACGAATACGATGTCATTATCATTGATTCGTCCGACCCGGTCGGTCCAGCCGAAGCGCTCTTTTCGCGAGATTTTTACGCCAACGTCCGCCGCGCATTAAAAGATGACGGATTAATGGTGTGCCAAAGCCAGTCTCCTATTTTCCATTTAGATATTTTGCGGCGTACGTATAACAATATTGGCGAATTATTTCCTC
Organism: Saccharococcus thermophilus; assembly: GCF_011761475.1. Taxonomy (NCBI): domain Bacteria; kingdom Bacillati; phylum Bacillota; class Bacilli; order Caryophanales; family Anoxybacillaceae; genus Saccharococcus; species Saccharococcus thermophilus. The sequence continues at coordinate 1,161,883 of NZ_JAASRS010000001.1, read as the reverse complement.
ATGTAAAAGTATATACGGCAACAGTGCCTACCTACCCAGGCGGATTATGGAGCTTCACAATCGGCTCGACCAAACCGCTTGCCCTACCGGAAAAAGCCACTATTCCGGCTGATACGAAATATGTGAATGAAGGAATACTTAAGCAATGTTTCGAGCTTCCGCAATTTTTGAAAACCGCATTAGAAAAATAGCGAAAAGAGCAGTCAGACGACTGCTCTTTTATTGCAGGGCGCGCTTTGCCACGATGGAAACGGTAATATCATCGGCAGGCGGATTATGCAGCCCGGCGCGAACGTCGCGGTAATAACGCTGCAGCGGATGGTCTACAAATAAACTTTGCCCTCCGACAATGCGCATCGCTAAGTCAACGACATTTACCGCTGTATTGGTAGCCGTATATTTTACCGCTGCCAACTCTTCCTTCATCTCTGTTCTTTTTTCTGGGTAACGGTCCCATTGGTCGGCAATGGCATACATAAAGTGGCGTGCATTCATTAATTGTATATCCATTTGCGCGATTTTCCGCTGCACTTCCGGCACTTCGGCAATCGGATGAGACAGGCTGTTCGGCTGATATGTTTTCGCAAACTGGATCGCTTCGTTGCGCGCGGCAATCGCAATGCCTAAATAGCAGGCGGGGATATGCAAAAGCCAGCCTTGCGCCGGTTGATTCGCCTTTGCTGCCCCCAGTATTTCCACCAGCGCATCTTCTTCGACTTCGACATTGTCTAAAAGAATGTCATCGCTTCGCGTCGCCCTCATCCCAAGCGTATTCCACGTTTTTTCGATCGTTAAGCCGTTAGCCGTTTTCGGTACGAGAAAATTGCCGATCTCCCCCGTCGCTTTGATCGTTGCGGAAATAATAAAATAATCAAGCGCCGGAGCGAGCGAGGCAAACGTTTTACGCCCGGAAATCACCCAGCGTCCATCGCGAAATTCAGCGGTCGTTTCCGGCTTTCCGCCCCGCGCTGGGCTGCCGGTCGCTTTTTCGGAATGAGCACTGTTTAATAGCACCTGCTTTTCTACTACTTCACGGCAAATCCGGGCAAAAACAGGCTCTGGCCACCTTTTTGTTACCGCCAAACTTAGCAAAATTCCTAAATGCCAGCCAAGCGACAATGCGGTCGCGCCGTCGCCTTGGGCGATCGTTTCCTGAACGAGAAGAAATTCATATAAGGAAATTTCTTCTCCGCCATATTGTTTTGGAACCGTTAAGGACAGAAAGCCCGCTTGTTTTAAATCACGAAAATTGTCAAATGGAAATTCGCCGTGCTCATCATGCCAGGCCGCCCGCTCGTGAAACTTGGCGGCAAGCTCGCGCGCCTGTTCGTATAAATTCCGCTCCCGCTCCGTGCGCAATAACAAATGATATAGCTCGTTCATTCGTTCTCCCCTTCTTTTCTAGTATGTTTTTATTTTACCTGTTACGAGACGGGGAGGAAAACAATATTTCTTACAGCGCAAAGAAATGACGGACATAGCGGTCGTCGTCACGATGGTAAAACTCATTTTTGGTTTGATCATACATATATTTTTGCTGCCACGTGTCTGCGTAACGGACGATATGGCGGATGGCGCGGATGATGTCATATACTTCTTCGTTGGTCATAATCGGATGAAGCGAAATACGCACCCATCCTGGTTTGACAAACAAATTCCCTTGTTCTACTTGCTTCATCAATGTTTCTGATTGTTCTTTATCAATGCCAAGCAAATAATGGCCGTACGGTCCGGCACACGAACAGCCGCCGCGCACTTGAATGCCAAAGCGGTCGTTTAACATTTTGACAACAAGATTATAATGCATTCCTTCAATGATAAACGAGACAATGCCAAGACGGTCTTCCTGATGTCCTTCTAACACACGGACGCGTGGAATTTGTTTTAAATGCGATAGCAACAGGGACGTTAATTCCTTTTCCCTCTCCTGTATACGCTCGACTCCCATTTTCTCTTTTAAGTGAATGGCAAGCGCCGCTTTGATCGTTTGCAAAAACGGCGGCGTTCCCCCGTCTTCCCTCGTCTCAATGTCTTCAATGTATTTATAGTTTCCCCATGGATCGGTCCAAAGAACCGTCCCTCCCCCTGGATGATCAGGGACGCGGTTTTGATACAGTCGTGCATCGAAAATAAGCACCCCTGCGCTTCCTGGTCCTCCTAGAAATTTATGCGGTGAAAAATAAATAGCGTCTAGTTTTTCAAGCGGGTCAGCGGGATGCATATTGATCGCGACATATGGAGCGGAAGCGGCAAAATCGATGAAGCAAATACCGCCGTGTTCATGCATCATTTTGGCTAGGAGATGATATGGGGTTTGGATGCCCGTCACATTGGAACAGGCGGTAAAAGCGCCGATCTTTAACGGGCGGTGGGCATACGTCTGCAGCAGTTCACGTAAATGGTCAACGTCTACATCCCCATTTGTGGTTGGACGAATCGTGAATACTTCCCCGATCGTTTCCGCCCACGATAGCAGATTTGAATGATGCTCCATATGCGTTACAAAAATCACGGGGCGTTCGTCATCAGACATGGAAAGGCGCGCTTTCCACTGCTCAGGCACCCGCAACCCCAAAAGCCGTTGCAATTTATTGACGGCGCTCGTCATGCCCGGCCCTTCCATGAGAATCACGTCATGTTTTCCCGCATTCACGTGGCGTTTAATTAGTTCTTTTGCATAGTGGTATGCTAACGTCATCTTTGTGCCCGTAATATTGGACTCCGTATGCGTGTTTGCTACCAATGGCCCGAGCTCTTTGATGATTTTTTCTTCAATCGGGCGATACAAGCGGCCGCTCGCCGTCCAATCGGCATAGATCAGCCGCTGCTGGCCAAATGGTGTAGAAAATGTAAAATCGGTGCCGATTGTTTCTTCGCGAAACGGCTGAAAATACGTCTCTAGCTCCCCGCGGCAGGTAAACGTCGTTTCTCCGATTGTCGCTCTAATTTCCATCAGCCTCCCCCTTTCGCTAGTATATTCATATAGTATGTCGCCACCGCCATTTGGTCCTTTACTTTGCGCTTACCTCTGATTGAAGTGATGTCTTCTCGCTCGGTTAAAATAAAAAAATCCGCCTGGTCGGGCGGATTTCCTACACTTTTTTCGTTACCTCATTTGGCTCGGGATTAAGATAACGCTCCAATTTTTTTCTTAAATCGTCCGGGACCGGTTCGCTTTTTTGCGTTTGAAAATTAAAGTAGACAATCGTTGATTCGCCGAGCGCGATTAACGTTCCCGTTTTCTCCTCCAAAATGCGATGGACGAGCTGAAAGCTTTTATTGCCGATTCTCGCTACATTGGTTTCAATTTTTAAGCGCTGGCCGAAAAACGCCTGGTTGACAAAATCGCATTTCGCCGAAGCGACAATAAAACGCCAGTCTTTTATATCGCTTCCATACCCTAATTCTTCAAACATGCGAATGCGCGCTTCCTCCAGATAAATAAAATAGCTGGTGTTGCTGACGTGGCCAAGCGCGTCCGTTTCACAAAAACGAATGTTTACTGTCATGGAATGTGTTGCCATGTTCCTCTCCCTTTCTATTTAACTAACTGATCAGTATGTTGTTTTTATCATAGCTGGATTTTTTTGTTTATTCAAGCTTTTTTTGTTTTCATTGATGATTTAGCACATAGTTTTATTTTTTTAGATTGTAATACAAGATCATGAATTTATTCCCATCATTAATAAAAAAGAAAAACACCGGCCGAAAGCGGACCGATGTTGTTATTTCAGCAAAAACGGGAACAAAAGATAGGCAATCACCGACAATATCCCGCACAATAAGGAAATGCGCAATTTGTATTTGGCATAGCTCATTAAATCCATCTCCATAATCGACGCCGTTGTAATCGTTGTGTCTCCTAACGGGGAAGCAAAGGCGCCAAACGTTCCGCTTGCAAACACCGCCCCGATCGTCATGGCGAGCGGCGCCCCTGTCGCTTCAGCAAGCGTGACACCAAGCGGCATAAAAATTCCCCATGTACCCCAAGAGGAGCCGATAAAATAGGAAATAAACGAGCCGATCATAAAGACCGCAGCGGGCACAATTTCTTTCGGCAGCCACGTTCCAAATGTGGAAGAGACATAGTTGGAAAAACCCAACTCATCAGCAACCAATGATACCGCCCAAACGAGAAGAAGCATCCCGATCGGCGCCATTAGCTGGTTGCCGCCGTCAAAAAAATGATAAATCAGCTCTGGAAGCGATTGTTTGCGCATGAGGTAAAAGATGGTGGAAAAAATGATCGTCACCATTAACGCAACTAACATCACGAATGTCGCATCCGCCAAAGAAAATGCATCGGCAACCGTTTTCGCTCCCTTTCTCGTTCCATCGTACCAAAAGAAAAAGAAAGTGAGCACGAGCACAAGAAAAAGCGGGAAAAACAAATGAAGCGGCTCTCCTGACACGAGTTTCAGCTCTTTGCGCAGTCCTAGACCGTGAAGCTCGTTTGTCTTTTCCATTTCTTTTTTTTCTTCCTTACTTCCAATTTTCACGTTCATAAACGTGGTAAACAGACCAACACCTAGCGCAATAATGGCAAAAAAGTTGTATGGCAGGCTTTGTAAAAACAACTCGTATGCGGGCTTATCGATTCCATTTTGTTTCAACGCCCCCGCTACCACCGATGTCATAAATCCGACAAACGCGGTCGCCGCAGGAAGAAGGACGATAATCGGTTCGGTCGACACATCAATGATATAGGCCATTCTTCTTCTGTCGATGCGGAACTTCCCGAGCACCGATTTCATCACCGGTCCTAGCAGCATAATGCGAAACATCGGCGTGAAAAAAGTAAACGGGACGGTAAACCAAATAAACAGCAGCATTCTCCGCTTGGAATGAAGCTTTTCCGCCATCCATTCAACAAATCCTTTAATTCCGCCAGTGATTTGAATCATCCCGATTAGCGAGCCAAATAAATATAAAAACGCCACCACTTTCATATGCTCTACATCGCTCATTGTTTTTAGCAAGGCCAATACGGCATGCTCCACCCCTGGAAGTACACTTTTTTCCAGGCAAAACGCGCCGACGAGTAAACCGATGACAAGTCCAGGTAGAATTTCCTTCAGCCAAATCGCCAGTGGAATGATCATGAAAAACGGCAATAATGACAGCCATGTCCCTTTCATTTTATTCACCCTTTCGTCGTTACAAGGATAGCCATAATGATGAAAAATTATGATGATAAGATTATGATTATTTAGAACATAGTTTTATAAATTAAAGAGACAAAAAAAGAGAGCATTTGTCCCTCGTAAGACAAATGCCCGTTTACTTCCGTCGCGCAAAATCGACAAAGCGGAATTTATCAAGTCGGTGCCGCGACTCGGTATATTGAAACAATGTCGCGTCATTTAAATAAACGAAGTTTTTGACAACGACAACATGATCATAGCCGTTTAAATCTAAATATTTCCGATCTTCCTCACTTACTCGATCCACAAACATTTCTTTTTTCGCGAAACTAATGTTTAATTTCAGCTTTTTCTCTAAATATTCATAAATGGAATCTTCGCATATTTCTTTCGTCAGCGTCGGAACGTACTTTTTCAGAAAAAAGTCTTTGTCTAAAATAATGCGTTCCCCTTCGATTTCACGCGAACGGACGACTTTCCATATTTCGTCTCTGCCTGCCGCCTGCAGCTGTTGCTTTAAGTACGAATCGGGTTTGATCACTTCCAGCTCATGAACAATCGTTCGCACCGGCTGTTTCATGTTCTGTGCCAGTTCTTTAAAACTGACAAGCCCAGAGACAGGAAAATTGTACTTTCCGACATCTAAAACAATCGAGCCTTTTCCTTTCATTTTTTGAATATAGCCATGCTCGGAAAGCAGATTGAGCGCCTTGCGAATCGTTTCCCGCGATGTATGATAATACCCGACAAGTTCATGTTCGGACGGCAGTTTGTCATATGGCTTCCAATGGCCTTGGCGGATTTTTCCGACAAGATCGTGATAAATCGCTAAATATTTATTTTCATGCATATCGTTCACCGACATGTATTGTATCACGATTTACTTAAGTAATAAACTATCGATTCATACGGACGAAGTTGAATCGTGCGAAACTCGCGTGGTGAATCAACGTAGTTCGAAAGCAATATTTCGCCCGCATAACCGTCGACTTCTACGTCATCCGGCAGGACAAACGTCGTTTCTTTGCCGTAAAAATTGTTGACGACAAGCAATTTTTCGTTTTTACCATTGCGCAAATAAGCAAAAATTTGCGGGTGGTCGGCAAGCAATAGCTGATAGTCTCCTGTCGTAATGATGTCATATTGTTTGCGAAGCTGAATCAGCCGCTGATAATGGTAGAAAATCGACGTCGGGTCCTCGAGCGCTTGTTTGACATTAATTTGCTTATAGTTGTCGGCAACGCGGATCCAAGGGGTGCCGGTTGTAAACCCGGCATGCTCGCTGTCATCCCATTGCATCGGTGTCCGCGAATTGTCGCGCGATTTTCGTTTTAAAATTTCCAGCACTTCTTGTTCGCTTTTTCCTTGTTCTTTTAAAATGCGGTACATATTGAGCGACTCGACATCACGGTAATCGTCAATGCGCTCAAATTTCGGATCGGTCATGCCGATTTCTTCGCCTTGGTAAATATATGGCGTTCCTTGCATCAGATGAATGACAGTCGCGAGCATTTTCGCCGATTCTTTATGATATTTCCCGTCATCGCCGTACCGCGATACAATGCGCGGCTGGTCGTGGTTGCACCAAAAGAGCGCATTCCAGCCCCCGCCTTCGTGCATTTTGACTTGCCATTCCGACAAAATTCGCTTTAAGGCAAGAAAATCGAAATCGGCAACCGCCCATTTTTCCCCGTTCGGATAATCGACTTTTAAATGATGGAAGTTAAACGTCATGTTCAGCTCGCGGCGCTTCGGGTTGGTATATTTAATGCAATGGTCAATCGTAGTGGATGACATTTCGCCGACCGTCATAATATCGTATTTCGAAAATACTTCGCGGTTCATTTCTTGCAAAAACTCATGAATGCGCGGCCCATCCGTGTAAAATTTGCGGCCGTCCCCCGGCGGCACCGAGCCGTCATCATCAGGGAAGCGCTGGTCTTTCGAAAGCAAATTAATGACATCCAACCGGAACCCGTCCACGCCTTTTTGGAACCAAAAATGCATCATGTCGTAAATGCGGCGGCGCAATTCTTCGTTTTCCCAGTTTAAATCCGCCTGCGTCACGTCAAATAAATGCAAATAATACTGTCCGGTTTGTTCATCATATTCCCACGCCGAACCGCCGAACTTCGACTGCCAGTTCGTCGGCGCGCTTCCATCCGGCTTCGGATCGCGCCAAATGTAAAAGTTTCGGTACGGACTGTGTTTCGACGAACGCGCCTGTTTGAACCATTCATGCTCCGTCGATGTATGATTGACGACCATATCCATGATCAGCTTCATGCCGCGTTTGTGCACTTCTTCTAGCAAGCGGTCAAAGTCTTCCATCGTCCCGTATTCATGATGAATTTGAAAATAGTCGCTAATGTCATAGCCATTATCGCGCTGCGGGGACTTGTAGATCGGCGTCAGCCAAATGACATCAACGCCAAGCAACTTTAAATAATCGAGTTTCGCGATGATCCCTTGCAAATCGCCGATTCCGTCACCGTTTGTATCTTTAAAGCTTTTCGGATAAATTTGATACACAACCGCTTTTTTCCACCATGGCTGCTGTTCCATTGCTATGATCACCTCATTTAATAATTATGGATAAAAACGATACCATTGGTGCAAGTGCACCAATGGTATGTCCGATTGATTATTTAGAACATAGTTTCCTTAAAATAGGTATGGTCATTAGCGATTCGCTTTGCGGAGCTTGCCAAATACAAACGTGAGAACAAACGGTACGATGATCGCGATCGCCATGCCGATAAAGAACGGTACCCATTTTTGTGGCACAATCGATAAAAATCCTGGTAAGCCGCCAACCCCAATCGATGAGGCAATAACTTTATTTAACGTAATGAACATTCCGGCAATCGCTGCTCCCGTCATCGCGGAAAGGAAAGGATAACGGAAGCGCAAGTTCACCCCAAACATGGCCGGTTCAGTAATGCCAAGATAAGCGGACACTGCCGATGTAAAGGAAAGACCTTTTAGTTTTTCGTCTTTTGCGACAAACATCATCGCCAATGCCGCCGAGCCTTGGGCGATGTTGGACATGACGAGGATCGGCCAGAGGAACGTACCGCCCGTGCTGGCAATCAGCTGCAAGTCGACCGGCAAGAATGTATGGTGCATTCCCGTTACGACAAGCGGTGCGTATAACGCTCCGTATAAAAAGCCACCGATCGCCGGAACATTATGGAAAATAGTTACAAACAAGTGCGTAATCGCGTTACCGATCGCAAACGTAACCGGTCCAATGGCGATAAACGCCAAAAACCCTGTAATTAACAATGCGAGCGGAGCAACCAGCAGCAACTGGAACGCATCCGGGATGCGCTTGCGCAAAAACTGCTCGATTTTCGCCAGCACGTAAGACGCGACAAGCACCGGCAGCACTTGGCCCTGGTAACCGACTTTTTGCACTTTCAAGCCAAACAAATCCCAAAGCGGAATTTGCCCTTTTGCTTTCGCTGCTCCCCATCCCCATGCGTTTAACAAATCAGGATGGACTAGCATTAAACCGAGAACAATTCCTAAAAGCGGACTGCCGCCGAATTTCGTCACCGCTGACCAGCCGATTAAGCCTGGCAGGAACACAAACGCCGTATTGGCAATCAAGTTGATCATGCTCGCAAGGTCGGCCCATTCTTTATGCACTTCGACAAACGACTTGCCTTCATAGAAAATGCCTGGGCCTGTTAAGACGTTGTTAATCCCCATGAGCAAACCGGCCGTCACGATCGCCGGCAAAATCGGAATAAAAATGTCCGCCAATGTTTTAATGGCACGCTGCAACGGATTTAAATTCGCTTCAGCGGCGTCTTTAATTTCTTGCTTGGTCGCCCTGCTGATTCCCGTTACTTTAACCATTTCGTCATATACTTTATCGACCAACCCTTGACCGATTACAACTTGAAATTGACCGTTTGCGGAAAACGAACCTTTCACAATATCGATGTTTTCTAGTGCTTCTTTATCTACTTTTCCTTCATCTTTCAACGCGAATCGCAGCCGCATCACACAATGGGTAGCGGCGATAATATTTTCTTTTCCGCCAACCGCTTCGACAATTTTTTCAACGGATTGTTGATATGCCCCCATAAGAACAACCTCCCTTTTCTCATCGAACATCACACCGATTAAACCGCTTCCAGCAAACGTTTTCAAAAAAACTTGTATATACAAGCTACCTTTATTTTAACCTGTATATACAAGTTCGTCAACCATTTTTCGACATGGATGTTGTTTTTTCTCTAACTGCCACTTCTTTTGTTATATTTTGTCAATCGGCAGGAAAATAGTCGGACTAGTTGGAAAATAAATATAGAAAAAAATCGAGAGGAAAGGATGGACAAACAAAGATGAAGACATATACACTTCGCGAGGCAGCAAAGAAATTGGGGGTCACCGCGCGCACTCTGAAACAGTGGGAAAAAGAATTTGCCGAATGCGTGACCATCCCCCGTACCCAGCAAGGAGCGCGCATTTATACAGAAGAGCTGCTAACGCAGTTTCGCCATATTCAAGAATGGCTGGCGGACGGATGCCATAAACAAGACATTGTTAGCAAACTGAAACAACAGGCACAGCCGCAAACCGACCTAGAAACGACGATGATAGAAGGGGAAATTATTGACGTTCCTCGTCTGTTGCGCCACGACACCCAATACATAGCGGAACAATTTGCGGAACGAATGAAAGAAAAAATCGTCGGAGAGCTGAAAAAAGAAACGACGGAAGTTTTGCAGCAGGCAATGACGGAAATGAAATCCTATATGAGTGAGATTCAGGAACAATCCGCCGCTACGAAACAAACCGTTTATGATTCATTAGCCGAATATGCGAAAACGTTGCAGCAGGAAACGGAAGAAATTCATGAACATCTCGAAAATGTCGTCACGTTTTTACAGGAGGAAAAAGCAAAGCAGGAACAAGAGCGAAGGCAACTCGAAGAACAAATTATGGAGCGGGAAAAAGCGTTTCGCGAACTCGTTCTCTCTTTTCGCCAGGCAGCGGCTAGCACAAGTACGAAACGCTCCAATAAATGGTGGAAATTTTGGTAAAAAAACAACTCGGCTTCCTGCCGAGTTGTTTTTATTTTCGTTTGCGATAAAGTGCCGCATGCCGCTTGATTTCACGAATAAGCATTTCCTCTTCTTCAGCGGAAACGAACAAGCGCACCCCATAATAATACGTTCGCCCGAACGGCTTCTCCCAAACGATCTTGCCGAAAAAACGAAGAGGAGCATTGTTAATCGAAAAAGCGATCTCCACCGTCGTCTTATCATGCTCATCAGCAATGCGCCGCAAAGTTTCCAGCTTCATTCCGTGCGGGCTAAGATCATGAATATAAGCGCTGTGTTCTTCCTCCTGTTTCCCGTCGATTCCCGCCACGCGCAACGAACCTGCGAGCGGCTGGCCAAACTGATAGCGAAACGGCTCTTGACGCTTAAATCTCATTCCATCTCCCCTTTTCCTAACTTGGATGGCGCCTTCCACATATCAACGACATTTCCGGCTTCATCGCTGTCGATGATAAAGGAGCCGTTGCTGTAACGATCGGAACTGCGCAGCGATGCGGCCGCAATCGTTTCCACCACGCCCGTTTCCGTGCGAATGTGCAGCGTCTCCTCCTCGCCTTCCGTTAACACGGAAGCAACAATACGATGCGGATTTGTTTTTAACTCACGAAGCATAACAACGCCGCGTTTGGCGCGCGAAGTTTTTTCGAATTCGCTAAGCGGCATTTTTTTTACGGCTCCGCGCTGGGTCGCGATGACTAAATACATCTTCTCTTCGTTCGCAATAGGATGCGCGGAAACGACGTAATCTCCTTCTTTTAATTGGATTCCTTTCACGCCGGCGGCACGCACGCCAACCGGATTCACTTCCGCCTCGTCAAACCATAATCCGTAGCCATAGTGCGTGGCGAAAAAGACACTGCCATTTCCATCTGTCATATACACTTGAATGACTTCATCATCGTCCTTGACATTCATCGCCACCAACGGACGCGTATAGCGCTGCACTTTATATTGTGCCAGTTCCGTTCGTTTTACCATCCCCTGTTTTGTGACAAAAAAGAGACTTAACGCTTCGTCAAACTGCTTAACTGGAACCGCGGCAACAATATCATCATCGCGTTCAAGCGGAATGAGATTGGAAATGTGCTGGCCGACGTCCTTCCAGCGGATATCCGGTAGCTCATAAACCGGACAATAGAGATAATTTCCGCGGCGAGTAAACAATAATAATACATCGGTCGTATTCATTTCCAACTGGGCAAGAAGCCGGTCGGATTCTTTCATGCCGAAATCTTGGCCGTTTGATGCGCTGTACGAACGATAACTCGTTCGTTTCACATATCCTTCTTTCGTAACGGTGACAATGACATCTTCTGCTGGAATCATCACTTCCAAGTTGATTTTAATTTCTTCAATTTCCTCTTCAATTTTCGTTCTCCGTTCATCGGCATATTGCTTTTTCATCGCTTTTAGCTCTTTTTTTATGACAGAAAGCAGCTTTTTTTCCTCGCTTAAAATCGTGGTCAGTTCCTGAATCGTCTTTTCTAGTTCTTCGGCTTCCTGTTTTAGCGCGGTAATATCGGTGTTCGTTAAGCGGTATAGCTGCAGCGATACAATCGCTTCCGCTTGCGCTTCGGTAAACTCATACTTGGCGATTAAATTGTCTTTGGCGTCGCGTTTATCGCGGGAAGCGCGGATCGTTGCAATCACTTCATCTAAAATCGATAAAGCCTTCATCAGGCCAGCGACGATGTGCTGGCGCTCGTGCGCTTTTTTCAGCTCATATTGCGAGCGGTTCGTCACCACTTCCTTGCGATGCTCAATGTAGGCATCCAGCAGTTCTGGAAGGCTTAACAGCTTCGGCCGGCGCTGATGAATCGCCACCATATTAAAGTTGTACGGCACTTGCAAATCGGTGTTTTTATACAAATAGTTTAGTATGCCCTCCGCATCGGCGTCTTTTTTCAGCTCGATTACGATGCGCAGCCCGGTGCGGTCCGTTTCGTCACGGACGTCGGCAATGCCGTCGAGCTTTTTGTCAAAGCGAAGCTCATCGATTTTTTTGACGAGGTTCGCTTTATTCACTTCATACGGAAGCTCCGTAATGATAATTTGCTTTTTCCCGCCTTTTCCTTGTTCAATCGACGCTTTGCCACGGATGATGATTTTCCCTTTTCCTGTTTCATACGCTTTTTTAATGCCGTCTTTTCCTTGAATAATGCCGCCGGTTGGAAAGTCGGGACCGTGAAGCACGCTCATCAGCTCATCGACCGTGCAAGAAGGCTTATCAATCCGCATCAATACGGCGTCAATGACTTCCCCTAAAGGATGCGGCGGAATTTCGGTCGCATATCCGGCCGAAATGCCGGTCGAGCCGTTCACCAATAAATTTGGAAACATCGCCGGCAGCACCACCGGTTCTTTCGTCGTATCGTCAAAGTTTGGCACAAATTCAACCGTCTGCTTGTCAATATCGCGCAGCAATTCAGCGGCGATCGTCGAGAGGCGCGCTTCCGTGTAACGCATCGCCGCCGGCGGATCGCCATCAATGCTGCCATTGTTGCCGTGCATTTCTATCAAGACGTTGCGCAGCTTCCAGTCCTGGCTCATCCGCACCATCGCTTCATAGACGGACGAGTCGCCGTGCGGGTGAAAGTTACCAATCACGTTACCGACCGTTTTCGCCGCTTTGCGAAACGGCTTATCTGCCGTGTTTCCGTCGATGTACATCGCATATAAAATGCGGCGCTGCACCGGCTTTAACCCATCACGCACATCGGGAAGCGCCCGTTCTTGAATAATGTATTTGCTGTAGCGGCCGAAACGGTCGCCAAGCACGTCCTCGAGCGGCAAATCGAGCAGTTTTTCTGCCATCATTCATCCCCTCCTGCTAGCATGACATATTCATGATCTAAAATATTTGGATCGTCCTCGAGCCCAAACGCCACATGTGTTTCAATCCATTTGCGGCGCGGCTCGACTTTATCGCCCATCAGCGTGGTGACGCGGCGCTCCGCTCGGGCCGCATCTTCAATGCGCACGCGAATGAGGGTACGCGTCTGTGGGTTCATCGTCGTTTCCCACAATTGATCGGCGTTCATTTCGCCAAGCCCTTTATAGCGCTGCACCGTGTAGCCTTTGCCGAATTTCTTCGTAATTTCTCTTAACTGCGCATCGGTCCATGCGTACTCAACGATTTCTTTTTTGCCGCTGCCTTTGCTTACTTTATAGAGCGGCGGAAGAGCGATATACACCTTTCCTGCCTCAATGAGCGGCCGCATATAGCGGTAGAAAAACGTCAGCAGCAGCACTTGAATATGGGCGCCGTCCGTGTCCGCGTCCGTCATGATAATGATTTTGTCATAGTTAATGTCCTCAAGCGAAAAATCCGGTCCGACTCCCCCGCCGATCGCGTGGATAATCGTGCTGATTTCTTCATTTTTTAAAATATCAGCGAGCTTCGCTTTTTCGGTGTTAATCACCTTTCCTCGCAGCGGCAACACCGCTTGGAAGCGACGGTCGCGGCCTTGCTTCGCCGAGCCGCCAGCCGAATCCCCCTCCACTAAATACAATTCGTTTTTTTGCGGATTGCGCGATTGCGCCGGCGTTAATTTTCCGCTTAACACCGTCTCTTTCCCTTTTCGCTTTTTCCCGTTTCGCGCTTCCTCGCGCGCTTTGCGGGCCGCTTCGCGCGCCTGGTATGCCCGGATCGCCTTTTTAATCAGCATCGTGCTAATGTCCGGGTTTTCCTGCAAGAAGTACGTTAAATGCTCGGATACGATCGCATCGACGGCGGAGCGGGCTTCGCTCGTCCCTAGTTTTCCTTTTGTCTGCCCTTCAAACTGTAACAGGTGCTCCGGGATTCTCACCGAAACGATTGCCGACAGCCCTTCACGAATGTCGGTGCCTTCTAGGTTTTTGTCTTTTTCTTTTAACAGCCCCGTCTTGCGCGCATATTCGTTAAAGACGCGCGTCATCGCCGTCTTGGCACCCGCTTCATGCGTGCCGCCGTCCTTCGTGCGCACGTTGTTGACAAACGACAGCACGTTTTCCGAATAGCCGTCGTTAAACTGAAAGGCAAATTCGACTTCAATACCGTTTTGTTCCCCAGAAAAATAAACGACTGGATGAAGCACATCTTTATCTTCGTTTAAATAGGCGACAAACGCTTCAATCCCATTTTCATAATGGAATACATCGCGCATCCCGGTCCGTTCATCCACAAGCTCGATTTTTAGCCCTTTTAGCAAAAACGCCGATTCGCGCAGACGCTCGCTTAACGTCTCATAGTTAAACGTCGTCGTGCTGAAAATCGTCGGATCTGGCTTAAATTGAATGATCGTCCCTGTTTTGTTCGTCGTTCCGATTTTTTCAAGCGTCGTCACCGGCTTTCCGCCATTCTCAAAACGCTGCCGGTAAATAAAGCCGTCGCGGTGAATCGTCACCACAAGCCATTCCGACAAGGCGTTGACGACCGATGCGCCGACCCCGTGCAAGCCGCCGCTCGTTTTATAGCCGCCTTGTCCAAACTTGCCGCCGGCGTGAAGCACCGTTAAAATCACTTCCGGCGTTGGCTTGCCGAGCTTATGCATCCCCGTCGGCATGCCACGTCCTTCATCAAGCACGGTAATGCTGTTATCTTTATGTATTTGGACAAGAATATAGTTTCCGTACCCTGCCAACGCTTCGTCGACCGAGTTGTCGACAATTTCATAGACGAGATGATGCAGGCCGCGGCTGTCGGTGCTGCCGATATACATCCCCGGCCGCTTGCGCACCGCCTCCAGCCCTTCTAGCACTTGAATCGCATCATCGTTGTATTCATATAGCGATTGTTTTGTCACAAGCATACCCCTTTCAACCAAAACAAGAACATCTGTTTCTGTTTTATTGTACCATAAAATTCGCCAGCGTCTATGTTTATTTGACGGTTTCAGACAAAATACGCCACGTCCCCATGAAAAAGGAAATGACCATCTTAAAGATGGTCGATTCCTTTTACCGCTGCTTCGTCAGCGCATGTTCAACTTTAATGCAGCGGTCCATCACTACCGTATAGCCTTTTTCTTTTAAAAATTCATAGGCTTCTTCATTGACGACGCCAAGCTGTGCCCAAAAGACGTCAGCGTCAATTTGGACAAATTCGCGGGCGATTTCCGGCAAATGTTCGGAACGGCGGAAGACGTTGACAATGTCAACATGTCCTTCAATATCGGTCAGCTTTTTAACGGCTGGAATTCCCTCCCACTGTTCAATCATCGGATTGACCGGGATGATTTCATAACCCGCGTCTTTCATCGCTTTCGCGACCATGTATGACTCCCGTTCCGGGTTGTCGGATAATCCAACGACGGCGATACGTTTTGCTTTTTGCAAAATTTCTCGGATTTCTTCTCGGCTTGGATTTGTAATTGGCATATACATTCTCTCCTTCATTTTGTTTTTGTCGTACTATTTCTTTATGAATAAGCAGAATCCTGCTTGCAGTTTTGAAAACATTTACAAAAAGATTACTCAAACAGCTGCTCGACAACGGATTCCACGTCTGTCGTCGGCTGTTGGCAGGCAAAATTTTCGCACACATATACGGTCGTTTCATCCCCAAGCGGTTCATACTCTGAAGCAAACGGAGCAATGTCTGCCACCTCAGCCGGATGTTCCGCCGCTAACAGAAAAACGTTTGGCGCCAACGAGTGCTGCCACTTCTGAATCAACTGCTCCCGCTTTTCATCGCCTTGTTTGCCGAACAACACGACCTCCACCGTCGGCGCTTCGAGCAATAACAATCCTTGCAAGAAAAACGTATGTCCGCTTTCGTACGTTTCGACTTGACATTGGAAGACTTTATATATCGCTTCCGCTTTTTCTAATAGCGTCAAATCTCCCGTCAATCTTGCCAAACGTATGAGCTGCACCGCGGCGACGCTGTTTCCCGATGGCAGCGCCCCATCGTAAATTTCTTTTTCCCGAACGATGAGCGCCTCCGCGTCATTTCCTGTCATAAAAAACGCACCATGTTCTTCATCCCAAAACAAGTCGATCATTTGCTCGGTACACGTTTTCGCTTTTTGTAAATACGACAAATCCAACGTCGCTTCATACATTTCAATATATGCCCAAACAAGATAAGCATAATCATCAATAATTCCTTTATGTTTCGCTTCTCCGTCACGATAGCGCACCATCAGCCGTCCGTCTTGAAAAAGGTTCGTTTCGATAAACGAAAGCGCACGCTTCGCCATCTGTAAATAGTCACGATGTTCGTACACTTTTGCCGCTTTTGCCAGCGCGGCAATCATTAACGCGTTCCAAGCGGTTAATATTTTATCATCGACATGTGGATAGACGCGCGACGAACGCTCGGCAAACAGCTTTTCTCTCGCCTGTTCGAGTTTTTCTTGCAGCTGTTCTTCCGTCATACCATATCGCTTGGCGATGCGATCCATTCTCGTATGAATAAGATTTGGCACGTTTTTCCCTTCAAAATTTCCCTCTTCGGTAATATCGTAAACGCGACAATACAGTTCACCTAGTTCCGAACCGAGCGCATGCATCACTTCATCAGGCGTCCATACGTAATATTTTCCTTCCACCCCTTCGGAATCAGCGTCAATCGCTGAATAAAACGCACCGTCATTGGAAGTCATTTCCCGCTCGACAAATTCAATAATTTGCTCCGCAATCTCCTTATATCGTTCGTTTTTCGTTAATTGATACGCTTCCGTATACGCGATGGCTAAAAGCGCGTTATCATACAACATTTTCTCAAAGTGCGGCACAAGCCACATGGCATCGGTCGAATAGCGGGCAAACCCGTAGCCGATATGGTCATAAATGCCGCCGTTGGCCATGCCGTTTAATGTCTTTTCGACCATCAAAAGCGCGCGCTCATCCCTCTTCCATTGATAATACCGCATTAAAAACATCAGCATATGCGGAATCGGAAATTTCGGCGCGCCGCCAAAACCTCCATATACCGCATCAAAACTGTTCGATAGCTGCCGATACTCCTTCTCAATCGCTTCCAGAGACAGCCGTTCCGTTCCCGAAGCGCGTGCGGACTGCTCGAGCGCTTTGGTTATTTGTTCGGCCATCTTTGCGATTTCGTTTGGATTTTCCTTATATTTGTCATATAGCTGTGTCAATACGTCGATAAACCCCGGATGCCCGTAGCGGCTCCGCTTTGGAAAATATGTCCCCGCATAAAACGGCTTCCCTTCCGGCGTCAAAAACACGCTCAGCGGCCAGCCGCCATGCCCCGTCAGCATTTGGCAGACGCGCATATAAACGGAATCAATATCCGTCCGCTCCTCGCGATCGACTTTAATCGCTATGTATTTTTCGTTTAAGATCGCCGCCACTTCCTCATCTTCAAAACTTTCATGGGCCATCACATGGCACCAGTGGCACGTTGAGTATCCAATCGACAAAAAAATCGGCTTGTTTTCCTTTTTTGCTTTCGCAAACGCCTCCTCCCCCCATGGATACCAATCGACGGGATTATAGGCGTGCTGCAGCAAATACGGTGATTTTTCATGAATGAGTCGGTTTGGTTTTCGGTTTGTCTCCATCTCTCACACCTTCCTTTTTTCCATATTACCGTAAAAAGAAAAAAGACACCAACTTTCTTTAGCTAGTCATTCCATTTCAAAAGTAACAGTGTCCCCTTCTCTGCTTGACGAGCAAATTCCACATCATAATCCCATCCCACTGATGCTGATAGCGATATCAATTCTGGGATATCTTCATAACTAAATGTTACTAAGTTAACAAATACATCTTTATGTCCTTTCATGCAAATTACCCCTTTGAAAATTTTAATTGACTTCTTCTTTAACTTCAGACACAATCACTTCTTGTGACTCTCATTTTTCCACTCTCCCGCTCGGAAGTGTCTAAACTTGCACGTATTGCGATTTTCCTTGATGATTGCCACAAAAGCTCATGGGCCATGAATCAACACAAACACTCATTTTATTTAACAGCTAAGTAATTTGTAAAAGAGTATTTTACAAATAATACACAAAACAGTCTAAATGTTCTGGTAAAATATATCGAGAAAAAGATAGGGTCAATATTACCCGTCACCGTTGTTCCAGCCGTTGCCACAACTGCAAAAGGTCGTTTTCCTTCTTCCATCATTTTATTAATCTTTTTCTCTAAATCTGAGGTATCCATCTGAGAATTTTGATTAGTTTTAACCGCAATTACGTTTCAAAAAACACGTGAGTTTAGAAAACAATTTGTGTAATACCCTACATCTTTGTTAAAGGTATAGTATGGAAGCATTATGCATTATCCTTTTGTTTAATATTCTGTTCCATCATTGTTGCAATTTCTGCCGAATTATATTTATTGCTTGTTCTTAAACCATTAATAAGGTTTTGTTGTCTTTCTATGGAGTGATTCTGACTTAACTTCCATTTCCCTTCCATCCTATTTATTGAGATTTCAAATACAACTATGCCGTTCATTAAGCCATCTATGAATTCATCATCAAATTTAGCATTCCAAGGGTTGGACATAGATGATTCGTAAAAATTAACCGTCTTTTCCATCCGTTCAACCATTTCTTCTTTTTTCTCTATGATTCGAACTGTTCCATATACATGGACTGCTACATAATTCCAAGTAGGTACAGTGTTTGGATCGTTATACCAGGAAGCGGAGATATAAGCATGGGGACCTGGAAAGACTACAAGAACTTCTTTACCATTTAATTTCTTCCAGTGAGGATTCCGTTTTGCCATATGACCAATCAACACACCGTTATCCCCCGTTTTTTCATCAATGAAGAAAGGCAAATGTGTTGCCAACGGCCCACTTTCTTCCTGAGAAAATAAAATTCCAAAACTGTTGTCTCTAATAAAATTTACCAATTTTGTTTTATCATTAACCTCAAAAGCTTTAGGTATGTACATTTCTGATTCTCCTTCACGCATTTTTACATAATTATACATATAGAATGAAACAAAGATTAAATTATACTCTCTTCAACTGATATGAACGAAAATGTCAAGCTCACAGTCAAACTCTTTTGAAATGTAATCAAATGATCCGTTTTAGGATAAGGATTGCCTTTTTTCAGCTTACCAACTACTGGTCCTTTCTCGCTGATTTGTCAAGGGTGGGGTTCCCTTGACAAATCAAAGCGATGAAAGGATATTATGATGAAGCTGAAAAAAGGATTGATTTGAAATCTTGGCACGAAGGCAAAATACGTTGACGGCGGTTTACAGTCTGATATTCGCGGGTTGGATACCGCATTTCAATCCTATCCGTCACGGAGCTGCCTCGGACTAACCGCGTACGTTCGGTTATGCAACCTAGTACATAGTTGAAGATGAGGGTTCTCCTTACCGGGGATTTTGCCTCCGAGCCAAACCTTCAAAAATTGTTACATATACAAGCAAGCAAC
Source organism: Saccharococcus thermophilus (assembly GCF_011761475.1). Lineage (NCBI taxonomy): Bacteria > Bacillati > Bacillota > Bacilli > Caryophanales > Anoxybacillaceae > Saccharococcus > Saccharococcus thermophilus. Next base: position 1,142,300 of record NZ_JAASRS010000001.1, on the reverse strand, counting down.
GTATTTATCATCCATTTCCATTAGAATTTAAGCCACATTTATTTCATTCAACTTCTTCTCCTCAATGTAACAACCAATCGCCCAAATGAATCCAATCAGCTCTCTCGCGACAGCGACCGCAGCCTGCTTTCCACTTTTCCCACGAGAGGTGATACGATAGAATTTTTTATGAAGACGGTTTTGTGCTTTCCAAGAAATTCGTTTCACTTCAGGATCTTGTCCCTCTTGTCGTTTCAGTAAGTCTCCTTTTACAGAAGGAGTGTGGCGGTATGACCAGGCAGATTCACAAAGGACACGGCGAATCTGGGCATTTCCAATCTTCGTGATGGAGCCCTGCCAACGGCTGGATCCACTGGAATATTCCTTCGGAACAAGACCGGCATAAGACATTAACTGTCTGGCACTGGAAAACCGTGAAAATTGTCCAATTTCTGCGACTAACGTCACCGCCGTTACTTCCGCGATTCCCCTTAAGGTTTGAAGTGCCTGGATTACAGGTGCGTGTTCACTATGAATAGCTTCTTGGTGAATCTCTGCCTCGATTCGCTTCATGCGGTTCTCTATTTCTTTAATGGCGTGAAGATACTCCTGAAACACGATACGCAAGGATGACTTTTCAAACTTTAAGGTATTGAGCCAATTCCGGTGTTTGACCGTCCAATTTCGAGTGCCTTGAGGAGGTCGGATGTCGTTGCGAAGCAGGAAATGAATCAATCTCTGACGAGCCCTTTGCAAATCCTCTTTCACATCATGTCTCGCCCGAATTAAATCTCGTAACGCTTCATGGTCTTCATCCGGAGTCCAAACAGGTGTTAACTCCCCAGCTCGAAGAAGCTGAGCTAATCGCAATGCATCCCTTCGGTCTGTTTTGACGCGGTCACCAGCCCGGCGAGGAATAAGCGTAGGTGCCACTACAATACAATCAATTCCCATAGATAAGAGTAATCGAACAAGTCCATATCCGGTAGATCCAGCTTCGTAACACACATGGAGATTTTCAGGGTTGCCTAGTTTTTTCATCAATTTACGAACAGATTCGGGATTATTGGGAACATTACCGTAAAAGCGCGGCTCTCCACGTCCAGCCTCTGCCACTCCAACAGAAATCATTTCCTTCGATACGTCTAAACCAACGAATTTTTGTACATCCTTCATAATAATTAGCTCCTTTCGTTTGTAGCTCTACACTTGGTAGATGGTATTGGTGTTGCATTACCATTATGGACAAGTGCAATCTACGTTAAGCGAACTGGAGCATTTTCGTTCATTATGACTATCCTGATGTTAGCCACCCATGCCTCATTTCGCGGCACCACAGATTATGCAAGCAGTTCTGTCCTTCCATGGAATCTTAGTAGAGTTGACATTTGGTTTGATGATGATTTGGCAAAGTATCATTCAAGAAGAAAGACTTCATCGCCTACATGAATTTCACCTGTTTTTATAACAGAAGCATAAACACCAAAATGATTATTTCTTTGTTGTACAAGAGTTTTAAGCAAAGACGAATCTTGTTCTGCATTATCAGGACTAACAGTAATAATCATGCACCGTTCGCAATGTCTTTTTAATTGAATCTCCACTTCTCGTCCTATTTTAATCCTTCTGCCAAACCACGTTTCTTCAATAAATGGGACTTTCTCTTTTAATGATATAAGTAAATTAGGGCGAAAACGTTGATAATTGACCTCTTTTCCCCATATTTCTTTTAATTTAAGCAAAGAAGCATCCGTTACCAATTGAACGTGTTCTTCTTCAATTGCCCCTAAAGGCACATAAGATGGAGTATATTTTACAAGAGAAACTTTCCGTTTCGATTTGTTTTCTATTTCTCTAATCATGTCTTCATCTCCCCAATCAACAACCTTACCTTCAGGTGTCGTTATTTCGACTCTGGGGTATTCTTCCACTAATTCCTCCCCAACAAATCTTGCTTTATATCGAACCATTTCTGGGAATTGTGTTATTGTTAAAAACTTCCCTGATCTTGTTTCATCTAAAAAAGCATGACTACGGTCGCCATACAAACCATATTCCATTACTTTAGTTTTTTGTACACGCTCTCCATGGAAAGATTTCACAGGGTAACGGACAATTTCCTTGATATGGCCGATTAACATTTCATTCTCTCCTTAAAATTAATTTTTACTTACCAAAAGTATCCAAAAAATCTACTCATTCATAACTTCGTGACACCACATATGATAAAAGTTAACTCGTTCTTTCATGGAAGTTGAATAAGGGATTATCCTTTTTAAACTCATCCCATTCCTCTCGAAGAATACCCATTCGGATGGAATCATAGTATTCACCATTATAGTAGCGGCATTTTCTCATTCTTCCTTCTAATCGCATTCCTAATTTTTCCGCACATCTTATCATTCGTGGATTTCCAGACCAAGTTGTAAGCCCCACTCTCTCGATGGTTAGATTTTCAAAGAGATAGTCAATCCATAAAGATAATGCTTCGGTTCCAAGCCCACCATTCCAATGCTCAGGAGAATAGATGACAATTCCCATTTCAAGCCATCGTGTACGTTGATCCTCCCAATAATAGCTAACCATACCTATAATTTGACCTCGATATTCTATAATCATTTGACTTGGTACATCCGTAACATTCATTTTTTCTTTCATTCTCTTAGAAAACTTTTCAAAGGTGCAAAATTCAAGCGGATAATAAGGAGCATCGTACTTTTTCCATTCTGGATTCTCCACACCATATATCAGGTTATACAGAATTGGCAAATCATCCTGCGTTGGTGTCCGCAGAGATATTCTTTTTCCTGTCAGCGACAAATTTTGTAACATATATCCACCCCCTATCTTACAGAATTCAACAATCCATGCTATTATTCCTTTTCTAAAAAGGCTCTATATCGTTAATGGTTGGTTTTCGACCGATGAAAAAGCCACCTTGTGATGATAAGGCAGCTTTTTGTACATATTTTTTATTTAACTATCGCACCATTCGTTCAATAACCCTTCGTTACTTTCTTTAACCCCCGAGTATATATAATGGTTCTTACCGAAAATAAATACTTCCTTTTCCTTAGTAAAACCAATCTTCTCTGCCACACGAATGGATGGAATATTTCTTGGATCAATAATACTGATCAGCTTATTTAAACCCAATTTATCAAACGCATATTCCTTGCACGCTTTGGCTGCTTCTGTTGCGAACCCCTCGGACCAATATTTTTTACTAATGTGGTATCCAATCTCCACTTCTATACTGTCATTTATTTTTTGTTTAACAAGACCACAGTCACCGATAAATTTGTTTGTTTCCTTTAAACAAACAGCCCATAATCCATAACCATCATTCCGATATCTATCTTGATTTCGTTTAATCCAGTCTTGGGTTTGCTGAATGCTAAAAGGGGCTGGATAAAACTTCATTGTTTCTGGGTCAGAAAAAATATGATGTAGAGAAGTAATATCTTCATCTTCATACTGCCTTAATATCAACCTTTGTGTTTCAAGAACAACCATTTCCCCATACCCTTCCTTTTTTGTGCTCCTTCAATCTTTTCTGTCCCCTTAGCCAGCAATGAAGAAGGCCTCGCCACAGATGATGAGAGGTAACACGTTCTTCCATGAGAGACAATCATCCCGCATCTATACGACACCATCAAATGAAAAAGAATAGCTTAATAAAAAACTACTGGATACACTAACTGATTTCATAAACTAACCATTCAGACAATTGACCACTCATTTTGTTGTAAAGAGATTGAGCAACTAAATTATCCTTTGCAGTTTCCCATGTCATATAGGCAAAATCATTCTCTCTTATATAAGACAAGCATGTTTGAAACAGTTTCTCTCCCAGTTTTTGCCCTCTTGCTTCTGGTATCACAACAAGTCATTTAAAATAGTCATTCTTTTCACCTGAAGAGTGCTAAAGGAGAAATACAGGGTTGTAAAACCTAATAATTTTCCATCTTGTTCTGCAACAAATTGTATTCCCACTGGCGGGGTTATTCAGTAGAAGCTTTATCAATACTTTAAGTGACTCTTCCGTTGGTTTAGGTCTTTTATAAAAATCCACAACGTATTGATACATTAAATTTAAAAGTTGCGGAATATCTTCTTGATTAGCTGTTCTTATCGCTAAATCCCCCATCTCTTTTCCCTCTCCATTGTATCTTTATGTATAAAGGAATTTTACCAACTATTCCAACTTTCTGGGCACTAAAATTTCATTTCTTTAAAACACTCCTGCCTCGTTTGGTTTAAGAAAAAAGTTGCCGCAGCAACCTCAATGAAATCGTTTATCAAAAAAAATCTAAGTCTTTAATTATGACCAACAACATTTTTTATATATTATTCAATCTATATTTTTTATTAATATTCCGAAAATTGTATCATCGAAATAAATTGCCCGCTATCCACCCATGCATCACTTCGCAGCACTACAGATTAAGGTAAAAATTCCGCTCCTCCATAGGAATTGAATAAAAAAACGATGCCTTATTCAAGCACCGCACCCATTAGCTAAGCAAAACCTAATAACGACTACCCAACACCTAATTTACATCTTCGCCAAAGACTTCTTAAAATCTCGATACTTTAATCGTAAAAAATTTGGGATCAAATTTATTTTCTTCAATAATACCATTAGCGATTTGTTTTATCGTTTTTTTTAGTTTCTTCATTAACTTCTTTGCTTGATAATTTTATTACTATCTCAACGCTCTTCTCAGACAAAACATCATACTCTAAACCAAACGAGTAACCTTTTTCGTATAGTATTTATCGATCTCCGAATAAAAAATTGCGCTGGAGATGTTTCAACAGTTTGAGTCGAAATGATCAAGCAAGTATCCGAGAAAAGTTTAATCTTGGGCAAATATCCCCGCTTATTTTTTGACTAATGCAAAAAAATAATTTTCTTCGAATTTATTTAGCGTTTGGATTAACTTCAGATACACCAAAAAGAAGTCCTTGATTATCTATACAATAAGCAAAGTAACCCATGTTTGGAATAGCAGTTTTAGGAACAACGACTTGTCCACCATTTTCAACAACTTGAGTAAGATAGCTATCAATAGAGTTTACTTCAATTGAATTTATAGTTCTAGTTGCACCATCTGGTGATTTCATTAAACCACCGTCAATACCTGGTTTATCACTATCTCCCGTAATAATAAACCAATAGTCTTGTTGTCCCGGCATTTTTTCAAATTTCCAACCAAAAGTTTTAGAATAAAACTCAATTGCTTGTTCAGGATTTGGTACTTGAAACTCAAATCGTAAAACTTTACCCATTTTAAAACCTCCTATTATATTACCTTTATTACACATAGTATAGAACTAATGTTCTTATGTCAATTTTTTAAGGAAGAAGTTGAATCATATTCGCTGCGATTTGTTCGATTTTTGGAGACAATACTAAAATGCCTCTGTATTTCAAAATCCCGTTGACAATGAAGTAAATAATAATTTATTATTAGTTAGTTATAACGTAAATATATATTTACTTTTTACTTGAAAAATAGGTCACAAAAAGAAAAATAGTAAATATATTTTTATTATTTACTTGTATATAATAAATATATATTTATTACTCAATTTATCACAACACAGTACGAAGAAAAAGGAGGGTTTTTTTATGTATTCATCCGGTTTGAAGTTTGGGATATATCCGCTTAGTGTGGCCGGTACTCCCACCGGTTTAGCTGTCGGACCTCAGGACAACTATGAGCAAATCCAACTGGCATTAAAACGCCTTCGAGGAGAATCTAAATCGTTGTTACCAAGAATTTATCTCGTTTATACGGGACCTGCTGATTCGGAGGAGAAGCTCTTATCGATCGTGGAGAAATATGTGCGTTTGGGATTAATGGGAGACTTGGTAGTAGGTTCTTTGGCTCCGAACATAGAGATGGATCACTGGATCGGGCTTATTAGGAAAATAATTAGACAGTATGGTTCCTACCTCACATTTCGCACCCTCTCGACGAAAATCGGGAGGATTTTTTCGTTCCGATGTCGAATGAATCCTTGACACACAAGGAACGTAAAGGAGTTTTTCACTTATGAACGTTCAAGTCAAAAAGGTCTATCGCAATTCTTATTTGAATATAATAAGTGCCCTATTCAAGAAACTGGGTCTGCCTCAATTGATTGACCATCTCGTGCCCGTCGATCCGCAGTGCCAAACGCGAGTCAGCGATGCCGTTCAGGCCATCCTCTACAATGTGTTTGACGGCCGGCAAGCCCTTGTTCACTTGGAACATTGGGCTCAGGAGGTCGATTGTGAGAAACTCATCCGTCCCGATCTCCATCCTTCCTGGTTGAACGACGATGCGTTGGCCCGTCATCTCGATCGCCTGTATGAGGCTGGCATTCACAACGTCATCAGCACTTGCTTGATTCATATTTATCGAAAAGAAGGCCTTTCCCTCCGAGCCTTCCACGCCGATACGACGGACAAGACCGTTTACGGCGCGTATGAATCGGCCTCGTTAGAGGCCTTACAAATCACACATGGCTACAACCGCCATCATCGTTGGCAAAAACAGATCGGTTTCGGACTGGTCGGCAACGAGGACGGCATCCCGTTTTACGGCGATGTGCACGATGGCAACCTGCCCGATAAAACATGGAATCCCGAGGTGCTGTCTCGTGTCCATGAACAGCTGAAGCAGGCCAAAATCGAAGACGAATGGATTTACGTGGCCGATTCCGCCGCGATGACGAAAGAGACCCTGGCGCAAACCAAAGCGGCCAACGCCTTTTTGATCACCAGAGGCCCTTCGTCGCTCCGGATCGTGAAAACCGCGCTGGCCGAAGCGGATGCTGAGGACACGACGTGGAGCGATCCCTTTACGTTGGCGGAGAGAAACGGCGCCACGTACCGGGTATGGGAAACGGCCTCGACGTATGAAGGCCACCCCGTTCGGCTGATCGTTGTTGAATCGAGCGCGCTCGACCAGCGAAAAGGAAAGACGCTTGAAAAAGAACGAACCAAAGAAGCGGAGCTTCTTCGCGAGGAACAAGCCCGTTGGGAGCGTCACCCCTTCTCCTGCCGGGAAGATGCCGAACAAGCCTTGGCGTCCCTCAAGGCGTCCCTTCGCCCCCGGTTTCATCGGGTTGAGGCCGCGGTCGAAGAGATCGTACGCCTGAAAAAACGGCGCGGACGGCCGAAAAAAGGGGCGGAACCCGAGGTGGAGACGCTGTATTTCTTGCACCTTGACGTCGAATTCGACCAAGACGCGTGGGAACAGGCGAGACGGAAAGCGTCCCGGTTTGTCCTTGTCACGACCGTTCCGAAGGAATGGAAGGGCCAACCCATGGATGCCCAAGAGATCTTGAAGCTGTATAAAGGGCAGATCTCGGTGGAAATGAACTTCGCTTTTTTGAAAGATCCGTTTTTCACGGATGAGATTTACGTCAAAAAACCAGAACGGGTCGCAGTATTAGGCTATTTGTTTCTGTTGGCCTTGGCTATTTACCGCGTTTTTCAGCGCCGAGTGCGTCAGTTTATTACTCCAGAACACCCGTTGAAGGGTCCTGGAGGCCGCAAGCTGACCCGGCCGACGGGACAGGCGATTTTTCAGCTGTTTCAATATGTGAACGTCGTCCTGTTCAAGCTGCCGGATGGGCGCATCCAACGCTCACTGGATCGCTCCCTTACCCCTGATCAGCGAAGGATTCTGCAGGGATTGGGCATGGATGAGAGCATCTACGTGTAACGTGATACGGAACGACCAGCGATGGTAAAAAAAGGATTGCCATCGCTCGTTGTGTTGGTCAAAAAGTTATTCTGAAAAACTAAATAAAAAATCCTTTGTTTTGACCTTGTTAGGGTGCGAAATGTGAGTCCTACATTGATTCGCTGCAAATTACGAACGAACCTAACTTGACCTTTATGGACGGATCGAACCCTAACGTCCTGCAAATGTTGGTGCAGGGTGTTATTGCAGCAAAAGAAGAAACGCAAGCAGCGAATGTTCAAGTGGATATCGGATTTGGATCTGTGCCGGATATCGGCCCGAAGACGGTTTCGCATTTCTGGGAAAACCTTGCCGAACTTGGAGGAAAGGTATTCGTGGATTCATTGGATTATGTCGCACATAATTTTTATGTAGATGTATTTGAACCGCCGCTCTCTTTGAAAAAAATTCCGGCTTCCGTCGAGCACCTGTTGCGCCGTTTTCGTGAAGTGAATCTCAAGACAGCCGGCATACCCGATTCCATCCCTATACGCATTACAGAAAACGGATGGCCTACCGGCAAAAACCCTTTTACAGGCCAAGACAGATCTTACGAACATCAATCTGAAGTACTAGAGACAATCATACGGACAATTTATGAACTACGTCAAGAACTCAATATCACACATTATGAGCTTTTTGGCCTCAGGGATGCAGACAGTTCCAAAGATGATCTCTTTCATCAATTTGGCATCATGCGGGATGATTATACTCCGAAACCGGCGTTTTATACATTTCAGCGTTTGATACAGGAGTTAGGAATTTGAACCAATCCCCTCGACGAACCCCTTCTATAATGCAAAGCATTAGGAGGGGTTCGTCGAGGGATGTTTTTTTAAAAACATTTTAGTGGAAATCCTTTTAGAACTATCCTTAGCACCACTAATTTCGCGTATTTTTGTGATGTCAGAAATATCATCGAGATATTCTGAATATCGGAAACACTTCCTAATTTTTCAAATTGTCCCTTTACCTTTTCTGAAAAATCAAGAAAGATTAAGTAATATATGTTTCTATAAGCAGTTCTCAGTTGTACCAATATTCGTTTCTGTTTGAGTTAATCGCTCATAAACGAACAAATTTTATTTTTAACAGAGATTACATCGGTCGTGAATAAAATATAGGTATTAGAATTAGTTTTAATGACGACCCTATCGGAAGTACCATATGGAGTGCCAATTCTGATAGCTGTTTTCTCTTCTCCGCCATAAGTATCGTCAAGTGATACTTCTACAATCTCAGAAATGGGTATTTCTATTTTCGATAACAACCAACTAATAACTAAATTATCATTTAATTTTTCTACTTTTATCCCTAACATAACATTTCCTCCAACTTCTGCTATAAAGATAAATGCTACTTATTCGAAATAAGCTCTTGCCTCAAAACAATTATATGTTTCTACTACATAATCCAAAGAGTCAAAGTTTCTATTCTTTCATGAAGAAATGAAATATAACTTTAAGGCAAAATTTTGTACAATATCTCGTATCACCATATATCCACCAACAACGAGAAGTATCAGCATCTCTTTTGGGAAACTCCATTTTGGTTACCTCATAATTTTTAACATAGCATTGGTGTTCTTTTGAAATTCATAAGGAACTTTAATCTCTTCTGTAATCCATCCTAAATTTTGTATATCACGGATTAGTTCATCCAAGTATTTATATCTCTCACAAGCAAAGTTAGTTGTAGGAAAAATCCTTACTTCATCTTTGGTTACACGCAAAAGTTCTTTCATAGTTTGTAAATGAAACTCATAGTCCAGTTTATCTTCATAAAGAAATAAAAAATTTGCTGAAAGTGTCAAGTCAAACTGCTTATCATCAAACGGTAAGGTCGGTAAAACTGCAGGAATATAGCGATTCTTATTTCGTTTCATGTCTGAGACACATTGATTCAATGCTTGTGTTCTTATCTGTTTCAACTCATCAACCGATTTAAAATAATCCCACAAAAAATTTTTTTGAATATCAGCCCTTTCCATGTTAGACATGGTGGTTTCAATATCTTGTAAACCTTTTTGCTCTAATTGTTCAATAGGAAGATAATAAGCAATATCACATGCTGTAACATCCATTCCAAGTTGATTGGATACTGCCGTAAAGGAACATGCCCCAGCAGGGCAATCAAGAATCTTACGCCCCACTAATTCTTCTTTGGTAAGGCCAAACATCCGCATGTATTCATCCCAAGTCCTACCAATAAAGACAATGTGATTTAGATCCCACTTGTTAACCGACTCAACTTTACTCATCTCCACTCACCTTTCTTAACTAATCTGAACTATACTCTATAAATAATATACCAAATATATACAATTTAGCATACATAAAATGGCTCTTTGATTAAAAACATTAATCTTGCGTTATACCAAACGACCTTCACCATAGATTAACAAGAAAATCAACCATCATTCCTTAACAGAACCTTTATGCCCCTCACACGTTAACAATGCAGACTCGCTCCTACATGCTTGATAGCGATGTTTATTTCCGATAAACACCATTTTTTATCACCCGTTAAGAAGGAACGAAGCGGTTTCCCACGAAATAAATCAGGAGGACAAACGAAGGGAAAGGAAACAAAGAACGGTATCCATTCAAATTAAAGAGAGGTGTTGTAAATGGATTTCACATTAACCATGTCCTTTTTAGGAGCGGCGATATTGCTGACGTTAATGCCCGGGCCAGATATTCTGTTTGTGATTACTCAAAGTATTTCACAGGACAAAAAAGCTGGAATCGCCACGGCACTGGGACTTTGTTCAGGTCTTATTGTACATATCACAGCTGCAACGCTTGGAATTTCCACAATCATTTATCAATCCGCTTTGGCTTTTACCGTCGTAAAATATACCGGTGCGGCTTATTTGCTGTATTTAGCATGGCAATCATTTAAGGAAAAGGAAACAGGCTTTACGATTAACCATAACAAGCCTTTAAAGTATCCATCATTGTATAAAAAAGGAATTCTCATGAATCTGCTTAACCCAAAAGTATCCTTGTTCTTTTTAGCATTGCTGCCTCAATTTGTGAATAAATTGCTGGGTCACATTACGTTACAAATGTTTATTTTGGGAATTATTTTTCTGGTTCAAGCTTTAGTGATTTTTGTCGCTGTCAGCGTGTTTTCAGAGAAACTGCGCCATGTCCTGCTTACTAATTCGTTCATCGCAAAGCGAATGAACATTGTAAAAGGTTTGTTATTAGGGCTGATTGGTATACAGATTGCGTTTAGTGAAAAGTAAAATCGTTAGAGTGTTATCTTAAAGAGGGAAAGCCCTCTGGCTTCCCTTTTTCAGTGCAAGAACCACACAAACATCGTTACCCGCCACGTATGACAAGACTACTATGAAGAAACGGGATTTTGCTGATATAATGGTCTGCGCTGTGCCGGACGCATTACCTAGGGATTGAAAACTTGATTTGGCAAAAAATGCTTTTTTATTTTAATGGAGGTACATGCCGGTAAAAGCAAAAATCTTTGTTGGCTCAAAGCATATAAGAAATGAGCCGCTAAGAATTATTTTTTCTTTGTCGGAGAATGTAATTTATCACTATATAGATCCACATACAATTGTCCGTTTGTCCCGATAACAGCATATTGAATTTCATCAATATTTAAGTTTCGCTTTTTAAATTCTTGCTTAATCCAATTCATACTATATTTTTGCGTTAAATTTTTTTTTTGATTACTTCGCCATCCATTTTTATGGGAATTGATTTGTTTTCCAACGAAGAACGTTAGAAACATGAGCAAAATAAATGATATAGCTGTCCTCAAATCCGTATGTATAATATCTTCCCTCTATAAATGTTGATATATCAACGGTTGTAGCCGTTTCAGGGGTGTCAAAAAAATATTTTTCGACAAAGTTTCTAACATTATTTCTTAAATATGTGTATATCTTACATTGACTGGGTACGCTTCGCGGCCACTACTGGTTAAATTTGGTTGTAGTGGGGGAAGCGTATGGGATGCACCGTGGATCTCTGCATCGCTGATGATGACGAACCCTCCCATGTCTCTTGGCATCCTTGTGCCTACATTCCTTCGTTCGGTCTAGTCATCAGGCAGAGGCCGGCTAAGCTCCTTTAGGGACTCAAGGTCGAATGGATGATATCGCGCCAGCTTCTCCGTGTCATCCTTGTTGTCTAGAGAATCGAGACTATAGGCATCAAGCAGCTGTTTCGAGGCCAAAGATGTCCTGCATCATTCGCTTCACGTCAAACGCCTGTCGTTTCGTACACACCGCATGCAGTACCTTCAGTAATTTTCCGCATAACACTACAATGGATTGCTTCTTCCGCAACGGATTATCAGGACGTGTCGTGTAATAGTCGTGCAGCTGCCGAAACGCTTCGTTGTGACGGATCATCGGCATCATCACCCGGAACAGAAGGGCGCGCAACCGCCTTCTTCCACGCTTGGAGATCCGTTTTTGCCCTTTGTGTTGGCCGGAGGAATGTTCCCGCAGCGTCAGGCCCGCTAATTTGATAAGCTGCCGCGGATCCTGATAATGGGAGAAACTCCCGATCTCTGATAACAGTTCTACGATGGTCGCATCGCCTAAGCCCGAAACGGTCTTCAGCCATTCGTATTCGACGGAGGTTTGAACTAGTTCAATCAGCTGTTCTGTCAATGCCTCGATCTCTTTTTCCAGCTGGCGGTACCGGCGGACAAGCGTGGCAATTTCGATACGGGCCATCTGTTGTCCTTCCGTTACGCCAATGGAGTGTTGGGCCAATTCCATCAACTTCTTCGCTTTCGGCTTTTGTGGCGATTGTAATCCCTCACTTTGCCGGTAAAGGGCCAGCACCTCTTCTAGTTCTTTTCCTGCCAGATCACCCGGAAATGGCGTATATTCCAGCACCGCGAGCGCCATTTTCCCAAATGACGGGAAGACTTGGGAAAACTCCGGAAAATATCGATCAAGCCAGCGAATCATTTGATTTCGAATCGCTCCCTGTTCTTCCACCAATTTGGAGCGAAATGTCGCTCCCACGCGCAGATCCGCCTCCATCCCTTTCAGAATACGCGGATAGCTGAATCGGCCGTCTTTCACTAACCGGGCAATGACGAGCGCGTCTTTCGCATCATGCTTGGTTGGAAGGTTATCGTCCAGCTCTTTGGATCGCTTCACGTGCATCGGGTTTGTCATGACGAGAGGGATGCCTTTCTCATCAAGAAAATAGGCGAGATTCAGCCAATAATGTCCCGTTGGCTCGATGCCAACGATCACCTCGGTTTTTCCAAATTCCTTCATGGCTTCCACGATGCACTGGTACAACCATTCCAATCCTTCTCTCGATTGCAGAACGGGAAACGGCTTTTTTAACACCCTCCCTCGCTCATCCACAAAGCAGGCATAATGTTTTTTCTTTGCAATATCCATCCCAACCACCAGCGTTTGATCGATGACTTGATTAATCTTCTTGTTTGAGATAGAATTCATGTATAGTCCTCCTTGGTATCCAAATTAGGGGTCAATTCGTGCGATTGACACCCCCGAATCATACCAAGAGGGCTTTTTTTATTCAAGTCCCCGAAAAAACTTCTAACAGGAATGCTCCATTTTATAAACACCCTAATTCGTTTGCTTATGTGTAACCCATTTTTATTTTTTAAAAATTGTATGCTCCATTATTCATGCAATGAAAGTAAATATTTTTACACACTGAATTCTAGATATATTTTACATTCTTTTCCATAACTTTTTTATTCAGGTTGAATCAATACTTGGACAGCCATGATCGGGAGAATAGAGATCTTTCACTTGCTAGGCGATAGGTCTACTCCCCATCAATGTTTGTCCAAGTGGATATTCTGAAAAAGGACAGATCATAACAATCTGTCCTTTTCAATACACGAAACCACCTGTTCCCATTAAGTGAGGGATTTAAGAGGGTGATTGATGTCATCTTGCGGATAATTAATAACCGCCAAGACCCATACAAGAACATCCTACAATGATAAGCAAGATGAATAGGACAACAATTAAAGCAAATGCGCTCATCTATAACACCTCCTATGGAGTATTGGGGATGACTAATTGCACTACTTGCTTATAAGGTATGTTTTTAAAAAGAATTAGTTTGGACAAATTCCTCAACTGATAAGAAAATTCCACTTTTACCCAACTCATTGCATTCTAGAAGAGCTCAGGTTCGTTTCCCCGTTCTATATGCTTTAAGACTTTTTCTAATACCCCCGTAGTTCGCTTCCGAACTTCATTACAATCATCAAAATAATTAAGGCAAATTTAACGTTTTTTCAGAGAAGAAATATCCTTTTTAATATCCACCTTTATATTTGTCGTTCAAATTGTATTCCACTTATATTTTTGCCTGTTTAACTAAATCAATTTGTACAAGCTAAAGTCGTTCGTTCTTCGCGTAACAAGGAAGATAGACGCACGGTATGAAAATGGTTGTTTGTGAAATACTGTAAGTAAAGTACTTCCCTAAAGGAGTGAATAACGTGAGAAACGGTGGAAATAGAAAAATTCATCTATTTTTACTATTGATGGTTACTGCCGTTTTTATTTGGTCAGCAATCAAACCAGCAAGTTACCTGTCGTGGCTGTTGGAGGTTAGTCCCGCCGTTGTCGGCTTGATCATCGTCATCGCGGCATACAATAAATTTCGCTTCACCACCCTCTCTTATGCTATTATTGCTCTTTTATCCATTAGTATGTTCATCGGTGGCCATTACATTTATTCCAAAGTTCCGCTTTTTAATTGGATCAAGGACGCTTATGACTTAAAGCGAAATCATTACGACCGATTTGGTCATTTGCTTAAAGGTTTATTTGCAATTGTGCTGAGAGAAATTTTATTACGAAAAACTCCATTAACGAAAGGGCCTTGGTTAGTTACCATTGTCCTAAGTATGTCGCTGGCCATCGCAGCTTTGTACGAAATTATTGAATGGCTAGTTTCTAAAATATCCAATGGAGGAGAAGCAGCTAAAAACTTTTTAGGAATCCAAGGTGATATTTGGGATACACAATGGGATATGTTATGTAGCTTTATCGGTTCAATTGTTGCATTGCTCATCTTTTCTAAATTACATAATAGGCTGTTAAAAAAAGAAGTAACAAAAGAATAAAATGAAACTAAAAAACAAACAACCTTCCCAAAACAAACTAATAGGCGCTCCCGTGAGCAAAGCGAAAGGCGCCGTTTTTTCTCTTTGGGTGGTGCGGTGTAGCGGCTGCGATTACGACAGCCGCGTCTAGTATAACGGTTTCATCATCACCATTTTATATCATTGGAAAATTCACTCCGGCACATTTAAACGTAACACCTTCACCATGTCGCCTGCATTCATCACTTTCCGGTCTGCAGGAATGACAATCAAGCAATCCGTATCCCGGATAGACGACAGGACGTTCGACTGATCGATTCCAGCCGATCGGACGTAAATTTTTCCGTCTTTTACTTCGCTTTTTCCGCGTACGATGCGATAAAATGAATCCTTTTTTTTGTAGTCCTCGGCGAGAAACGCTGAAAACGAAGGGAGATAAATATCAGGTTTTCCTTGCATCCCCCAAATAACTGGGCGAACGAACAGCTCAAACCCGACGAAACACGCTCCAGGGTTCCCGGAAAGTGCGAACAAAAATTTATCCCGCCAAATTCCGACAGTCGTTGGGCTGCCAGGACGCATGGCTACTTTGTTAAACAACATCTTACCGTCCCACTGTTCAAAGATATCGACCAAAATGTCATAGTCTCCGACGGAAGCCCCACCAGTCGTAATGACGAGATCGACTTTTTCCAATGCATCGAGAATCATTGATTTAGCCAGTCCAACGTCATCTGGCACCTTCTCGAGGAGAACAGGAAGTCCACCGGCATTTAACACTTGCGCGGCGACCATGTAACTGTTGCTGTTGCGAATTTTTCCTGGCTCGAGCGGCTCGCTTACGTCAAGCAGTTCCGAACCTGTGGCAAAAATAGCAACTGTCGGCCGTCGTGAAACGGTGACTGTATCGTAACCGAAAGCAGCGAGGAGGGCAGCTTCCCCAGGGTTTATCTTGCGCCCTTTTTCCAGGATCAACGTACCTTTTGCCATTTCTAGCCCAATGGGAATGACGTTTTCACCCGGTGTCGTCTCCTTTTTGACCACCGTATACGTTTGGCCATCTTTTTGCATCTGTTCTGTCAATTCAATGATGACGACAGAGTCGGCGCCTTCTGGCATCATCGCGCCAGTCATAATGCGCGTAGCCGTATTTGCTGTCAGATTTTTTGTCGGAACAGCACCGCATGGGATCGATTCAATGACTTGCAGTGTAATTGGACGTTCGTCGGATGCCCCTTTTGTATCAATTGAACGGACGGCATACCCATCCATCATCGACCGGCGGAAGTGAGGAAAGTCGTGCGTCGCTACCACATCTTCGCCAAGGTATCGGCCAATGCTGTCCGTCAACTTCACTTTTTCTGTACCGAGTGGATGAATCCACGGTTCAAGACGCTTTTGCGCATCCCAAACGTCAACAATTTCCCGCTGAAATCTCATTTTTCATCTTCCTTTCTCTGAACCTCTGCACGTCTAAAGTCGACAAGTTCTTGTATACTATAGAGCTTCTTCTATACTTTTTTGTTTTTCCATATATTTCATCACTATTTCTGATAGATTGCAAGTATTATAATATAAAAAATTTATAATTAGCTATGACTAAAGTCACGGACTTTCGTATTATTCTTTACCTAATGAACGTCCTTCCCTTTTATAAGAGCAAGTGCGTGGGAAAGGACAGGTTGCACAACATCGAAACATTCTTGTACCCCTTTTGGATTTCCCGGAAAGTTTATGATCAGTGTTTCTTTACGAATACCTGCTACAGAGCGGGAAAGGGAGGCATACTTCGTTTTTAAAAGTGTTTTCATTCGCATCATTTCAGTTAATCCAGGTGCTTCCTTTTCAATCACGGCTTTCGTCGCTTCCGGCGTCACATCCCGAGGTGCAAACCCTGTACCTCCAGTGGTCAGCACGAGATCACAGCGTACCTCATCAACAAAGCGAACGAGTGTTGCCTCAATGACCGGTTGTTCATCAGGAATGATCTCGTACACTGCAACTTCTCCATTAATACGGCTGACAAGTTCACACAAAAGCAACCCACCCCTATCATCCCGCTCTCCGCGGAAAACTCTATCGCTTACCGTTAATACACCGACTTTCCAACCCAATCGTCACTTCTCCTTTCTCTCATCCGGCTTTCCCTTACATAGTCACCGCTTTTGCCCCTATGTTTTCCGCACCAAATAGATGGGGCCGTTTACGATGCTTTTTTCCTCGGTCTTGCACATATCGTAAATAGTGATTGTCGCCACACTGACAGGGTCAGTGCTTCCATTTACAAGCTAATAGGTCCTGTCATCTCCTCTTGACAGTAGCCACAATTTTTACCATATCATCACTTATGAGTAAAATATTTACGGAAAGAGTTCTCTAATCACAATATTCAGAAATAGTGATGTTTTGCCTCATTTATCGGTTTAACTACCTAAAAAAATAGTTAGGGCTGACCGTACCTCATCATCTTTGATTTTTCCTACTGTAGCTTTGCCACTCTTCTGGCGTGTCGATGTCTACCCCCCATAGTGGATTATCAAAATCGACATATTTCAGTTCAGCTAAATGCTGTTGAATGACTTGCTGTGCGCCCCGATCCCCTTCAATACAAAGCAACTCTGGAAAAATTTCCGCATCAAACAAGACTGGATGACCAGGGACAGATGCATAGCGGGGACGGATAATTTTGATATTTTTTGACTTTGCAATTTCATATGATTCCCGTAATCGCTTAACGACCGTAACAGGAATAAACGGTTGATCGGCCAAAAAAATGAATGCTGCTGAAACTTTGTCCTGAATAGCTTTCACCCCGGCTTTTAACGAAGAAGACAACCCTTCAGCAAAATTTGGGTTGTGAATTACAATAGCTGGTAAATCACGAATATGTTCCTTAAGCAACCCGGTCTGTTCTCCGCCCACCACGACAACTGGCCGGAGTTCCGAGTTTAAAGCTGTTTCCACTGCATGTCGAAACATCGGCTTTCCATGCAAGTTAAGAAATTGTTTTGGTTGTCCCATTCGTTTGGACATGCCGGCAGCTAAAATAATAGCACCAATGTCGTTCATACACTTTTCCCACCTATTAAAATAGCTTTTCATAAAACAACAATTAAAAATGAATCGGCTCTACGAATGCAATAAACATGGCAAAATCCAACATTCCTTCCCGAAAGGACATGCGGATCCGCCCTTTCGAATAAATTGATGCCATCCATTAGGAGCGTATGTATACTTCCAGATCGATTTGTCTGCCGCCTGAGGTGTTGATGAGTTCGCTTCATAGAAAAAATGGTGATGGGATAACCTTGAAAGATCTGTCAATATCATTTTGCCGATATTCAAGATATAACATTTTGAAAGAAGGCATTAGGGCGCTGCAAGCAGAAGCGCCCTTAGCCGTCAAACGTGAATTTTTTCTCTACCGTGCAATGGCTGTCCCGGACGGGCGGATCGCACTGCGAGTAATTCGGACACGATAGAAACAGCCACTTCTTCGATCGTTTCTGCCCCAACATCCAATCCAACTGGTGCATGAATCGGTGCGCTGTTCATGTCGGCGCCGATATTCTGAAACATCTCCCGAGTACGCGACAAAGGACCAAGTATACCTATAAATTTTGGTTTTGCCTGCAGTGCCAGACGCAGCGCAGCTTCATCTCGCATTTGCAAGTGGTTCATAATCAGCCACCAGTTCCCCTCCAGTTGTGCTGGATCAACTTGGTCGGGTTCAACTACCAAGTGGTTAGCCATAGGAAAGCGTTTGGCTCCATTAAATTCTTTGCGTGGATCGAGCACGGTTACACGGAATCCGCATTTAGCAGCGAGCTCCGCCACTGGTACGGCATCGTGACCTGCGCCGCAGATGATCAAATGTTCGTTTGGCCGCATCGTGTCAATGTAAAAACGGCGATTATCGACTATCGCTATCTCCGCTCTCGTACGATTTTCGACACGACTTATCAACTGACGCGCGACAGCTTCTGGCAGCATGTCAATATCGCCGGCGATGGGATTTGTCTCGTCAAATACGACACGAACCCCTGTTGGCAATTCAATAGCCAGTGAGATGGCACGATCTTGGGCGACAGCTTCCCGCACTGATCGCCAGAAAGGATCGTCGGAATGAATAGGAAAGATAGCGACTTCCATCGTTCCTTTGCAACCAATTCCAAGAGACCATATTTCGTTTTCACTGAGGTCATAATTTACGAGTCGGGGTTCGCCTTCTTCTATTGCTTTTTCCGCCCATCCATAAAGGTCCGATTCGAGGCAGCCTCCGCTGAGTGTACCAAACATATTGCCTTTTTCCGTCATCATCATTTTAGAACCAGGAAGGCGGTATGCGGATCCTTGTACCTGGGTAATCGTCAATAAAGCGGTTTTTTCCCCTTTTGACCAAGCTTGTTCAATGTGGGCAAACACATCACGCGCTTCATCGATACGTGACACAACTTATCCTCTCCTTCTTTATTTAGATGCCAGCTTAAAATTAAAAATTAGCATGTGCTGTTTTTTTCATGGTGTGGTTCTGATGCTCTATAGAAGATGAGCTCACTTCACTACTGACAGAAAGAAGAGCCGCAGAAACAGGACGATAATGGAAGCGGTTACTTAAAATTTATCATATCAATCAATACACCTGCCTCGAATAAGAGTCCTTATGTAATACTATGAAACATACTTCCACTCAGTGCCGAGTTAAGAGCCGATTTGTTTGTTTATTACACCAAGGCTAACTCATTAAACTTTATTCTCTCAACAACCAGTAAGAAGCTAACTTATGCGAAATAATCATAATCGTACCACCTAATCTCTGATCACCAATGGTTGATAAAAAATTAAACTTTATAAAATATTGTTTCACGTCAATACCCGGCGAAACACATACATGTAATGTTTCTCTTAAAAAAAATGGATCACTATAAACTTTATATAATCCTGTATTGGCAATAATAGGAAATAAACAGGCCGGCATCAACAATATCAGCATTTTATAAATATAATTGCGCTTTAGTTTATTTGGCTTCTCACCGTAAGAAGATGCCGTCACCGGCCACCATACAAGAAAAGATAGTGCCATTAAGAAACCTTTTGAAAAATCATGCAAGGTTTTATGGCTCATGACAGTGTTAAATACAACTGGAAAATGGTAAAAGGAGAACATAAAAGCAAAGAGGCCTAATATAGCATGATGGAAATTCTTGCTGCTACGGAGCTTAGCAAATAAACGAAATCGTGAATGCTCCTTAATTTCGGGCAACCCGGAAAGGATAAGCACAGGAATAAAAAAGCAAAGAAGGCTCATTTGGAACATATGTACACTAAATAAAAGATGGCTATAGAAGTTTAAGGCACTTCCAAAACAAAGATTAATCAAAACAAGTCCCAATATAAAGCATATTATTTTTTTTACTATCATTCTATTGAATTGACCAACCTTAACAAGCATTAATAAATATACGATAAGAAAGGAAAATGTAAGCATTAAGATAGTTTTGTCTATATATTGAGCTGATTCCAACTTTTTCACCTCCTTATTCTAAATTTACAATTGGTGGTTTAGGGTGCTGCTCGCAGCACCCCGCTATGTACTGCCTTTTTCCAAGTTGTTACATCATGAACATCGACGAATGCATCAATGTAAGGCAATGCTATTGACATCCCCACCGAAGTTGGTTCATAGCCAGGTTCGCCAAGTAGCGGATTTATCCACACCACCCGTCCAACGCGAGCAGCCAAGTCGCGCATGGAAGTATGCATTTGTTCCGGATGACCGGCATCAAATCCATCCGATATGATAATGACACACGTATGCCGTTGCAAAAGACTAGAGTAACGGCGAAGCAATTGTGCCAACGCGCCGCCAATTTGGGTCCCACCCCGCAGTCCCGGTAAATCGCTATAGGGAATACCTGTCACTCCTTTTCGCGCAATAAGCGACGTTACCCGCAACAGGCGTGTGGAAAAGAGAAAGATTTGCGTGCGTGCACGCACCCGCGTAAATGACCAGGCGAGAGAAGTAATAAAAGGCGCATACGGTTTCATCGATCCGGAAATGTCCATAACTAGGACAATTCGCGGCTTGTCGGGACTGCGTTGGCGCATTTTGAGTTCAAACGGTTCTCCTGAATGGCGCAATGCACTCCTTATAGTTTGACGTAGGTCAATTTTCTCTCTGCCTCGTGACTGCCACTTGCGGCCGCGAGGTGCATCCATCGTACGCACTGCCAACTGGGTCAGCTTAACAACATCCTTCAAAATTTGTCCGTCCGCCCGCAAAGCAAAACGCTCTCCATCGTTTGGATGATAACCGGCGAGAACCCCCTGTGTAATTTCTAGCGGTGGGCGCTCCGCCTTTTCACCGGCGCCGGTTCCGCCCATCAAATCATCTGGTTGCAGGCGGCGTTTCTCCTCCAAACGTGCTTCCCGTATACCAAAATATTGCTCAAACAAAGTTGGAAAGATGCCCCATTCCGCTGGTGTTCGTGCATAGATGGAGCGAAAGGCGTTGCAAACCTCATCAATGGAGGAAAGGTTCAATTCAGCCAGGGCAGCAAGTGCTGTCAGTGTTTCGGGAACTCCTGCACGAAATCCGCGATTTCGCAGCCAAGGCGCAAAATCGGTCACCTGCCTCACGATGCTGCCTGTCAAGCGGCCTATCTCACCAGCCGTCATGTGGTCCATAGCAGATCGAATCCCCTCTCCCTTAGAAAGTCCATGTCTTCCTGCGTCTTCAACAAACACCCAAGGGTATGTCGAATCGCTTCTTCGTTCAGCTCCTGTGCGCCCAATTCCGTCAGCGCCTGTGCAAAATCAATCGATTCTGCTAATCCAGGCGGCTTGAGTAGCGACAACTTGCGCAGCCGACGCACACTAAACACGATTTGTTTCACAAGTTTAGGTGCGATCTGCGGCACATGCAGTGAGATGATAGCCGCCTCCTGTTCAAATGTCGGATAATCGACCCAAAAGTACAGACAACGGCGACGCAAGGCGTCCGACAAGTCACGCGTGCGATTAGACGTTAAAATAACTATAGGTGGTTCAGAAGCGCGAAAGGTTCCCAGCTCGGGAATGGTAATTTGGAATTCTGATAGAAATTCCAACAGTAATGCTTCGAATTCCTCGTCGGCGCGATCTACTTCGTCAATCAGCAGTACTGGCGCCGGTCTCTCTCGTAGCGCACGTAAAAGCGGCCGTTCAATGAGAAACGACTCACTGTAAAGTGCCTCTTGTTTTACGACACCGTCAGTAAAGGCAGTGCGTGCAGTTAGCAGCTGTTTTGGGTAGTCCCAATCGTACAGCGCCTGACTCGCATCCAATCCTTCATAGCACTGCAAGCGAACAAGGTTTACGGAACGGACAGTAGCAAGCGCTTTCGCCAATGCCGTCTTTCCTACACCTGCAGGGCCTTCTAAAAGCAGCGGACGGGCTAGCCGCTGTGCCAAGTGCACTACGGTTGCTAGCCCTTCTTCTACCACATAGTGAGAACGATGCAATTCCTCTTGTAGCCTGCGCACTTGTTCGTTCATTCAGTCAATCTTCCTTTCTACACGGAAGCAAATGCCTTCTCAAGATTTTCAAATACCTGCTGTATGATTTTCTTCGCTTGGTTATCAATCAAACGACCACCAAGGCTCGCGATCGGTCCACTGATAGCTCCTTCACACTCCCATTTCAAGAGGGTACCATCATCGGTGTCGCTAAGTTTTACTTCTGCGTTCATCTCTACTCCGCTTCCCATTCCTCCACCTTTGATCAGCATAGCCATTACAGCTCCCGGTTCAATAGGTGACAATTCGCACTCGAGTTTGAACTTACCACGAACAGGTCCTATGCCAACCTTTACAATAACTTGAAAACGATTATCACCCTCTATGTTAGATTCAATCAAGTCGGGAACGCAAGGCACCACTTTGTGTGGATCTGTAATAAACTTCCAAACTTCCTCCCGTGGTAACTTAATCGTATATTCTCCTCCATATTTTAACATTTAATTTTCCTCCTCTTAGTTATAAATTTAAATTTAGTACATCAGTCACCAGTTAGCAGTTGATCAGCCTGAAAAAAGCAAAAGTTCCCTTTCAATGCAACACCATGCGAACCAATCCGGATGTGTTATCTTATCATGTGTGACTAAGAAATGCTTCCGGATTTTTAGCAAAACGGTCTCGACAGCCAGAGCAGCAGAAGCCGTAGGTAGTGCCATCCAGTTCAAGTCGGAATTGGGTTTTCTCCAAGTTTACAGTCATACCACAAACCGGATCCACCACTATTGGAGATACTGCGATACGATCGCCGTTTGCGGACAGTGTTTCTGATTCCGAAATCCCCTCTTTTGGTTGTCCTTCCCACTGCACATTCAAATCCCGGCGACGGCGTTCCACGATTTGAGCAAGGATACTAAGGGCAATCTCTTGTGCTCCTACAGCACCAATGTCTAACCCCGCGGGAGCCGTGATAAAGTCAATAAACTCTTTTGGCGCCCCAGCCGCTTCCAATCCGCTACTTACAGTCACCCAACGCTTCGGACTGGTGACCAACCCCAAATACCGCAGCTTACAATGGATTAGTGCCAACAGACCTTCACTATCATACAAACCCATCGTAGCTACGACACCATAAGCCATTGTATTGGTGAAAGTAGCTACTTGATTGCGCAATACCTCCAACGGTTCTTCCGGGCTGCTGTTTTCCACTTCTTCCAATGAGATCCGACGTGGCACAAAAGCAAATCGGGGTGCCATTTCTTCAAGAGCATGCGCAATCGGGGAATCACCCACAATAATCAACAAAGGATCAACATGTTTCGGTTCTAAAAAAAGTTCAACTGTCCCTTCAGATGCACAAGTCATCGGAAGGACTGTAACTCCTTCCTCCACATGGACCGGTGGTTGCGGGGTTACAAGCAAAAGTCTTTTTTCTCCAGTTCGAAGACACTCCTGCGCTTGATTGATAACCAACTCCCGCGTACAATGCCCACCTACAAAACCTATCATTTTTCCATCCGCCGTCACAATTGCCTTATCTCCAACTGTCGCCGAACTTGGCCGCACACGTCGGACAACTGTCACCATGACATACGGTTCAACTCGTTCATCCATGCTCTTTGCTGTTTCCCAAACAAGATCCATTTTGTATGACCCGGCGGCATTAACGCCACCGGGCTTTCCCCTCCTTAATCGATGTTAATCTTAGATCCATGCCAAGTACTGAATTATTCATTAATACCGTGTTCTCTCAAAATTTCCCATATCTTCCATGGATAAAGTGGCATGTCAATGTGCTCTACGCCAAGTGGTGACAGGGCATCCACCACCGCATTGACAAACGCGGCTGGAGAACCGACATTCGGCGACTCTCCGACGCCTTTTGCGCCAATCGGATGATGCGGCGACGGTGTCACCGTCCGATCTGTTTCCCAATGTGGTGTGTCTAGAGCTGTCGGGACTAAATAGTCCATCCAGTTTGGCGCCAGACAGTTACCGTTCGAATCGTACGGAATATCTTGCATGAACGCAATGGCAAACCCTTCCGTGAGTCCCCCGTGTACCTGTCCCTCAACGATCATCGGATTGATCACATTGCCGCAATCGTCAACAGCCAAGAACCGCCGCACTTTGACAGCTCCCGTTCCCTTGTCGATATCGACCACCGCGATGTAAGCCCCGTGAGGGAAAGTGAGGTTCGGAGGATCGTAGTAGTAAGTCGCTTCCAAACCAGGCTCCACGCCTTCAGGCACATCCGTGTAAGCGGCAAAAGCAACATCTTTCATCGTCACCGATTTCCCCGGCAAACCTTTTGCGGAAAAGGCGGTGCCGTCCCATACAACGTCATCTTCACCGACTTCTAGCAGATGTGCGGCGATTTTGCGTGCCTTTTCGCGAATTCTGCGCGCGCAGAGCGCTGCAGCAGCACCCGCCGTCGGCGTAGAGCGGCTGGCGTACGTGCCTAATCCATAAGGGGCGGTATCAGTATCTCCTTCCTCAATCAACACATCATCCGCACTCAATCCGAGCTCTTCGGCGATGATTTGGGCGAATGTCGTCTCATGCCCTTGGCCTTGGTGCCGCACACCGAGCCGTGCAATCACCTTTCCAGTTGGATGGATGCGGATCTCCGCGCTGTCGAACATCTTGATTCCGAGAATATCGAATGTATTTTTTGGCCCTCCACCGACAATCTCCGTAAAAGTGGAGATGCCAATACCCATGAATTCACCGCGGGCTCGTTTCTCTGCCTGTTCTTTTCGCAATTCGTCATACCCAATCCGTTCTAAGGCAAGTTTCAACGTTTTTTCGTAATCTCCGCTGTCGTACACCCATCCGGTCGGAGATTTGTATGGGAACTGGTCCTTGCGAATGAAATTACGGAAGCGCAGTTCGGCCGGATCGATCTTCAACCTTTGCGCCAGTACGTCCATTGTCCGTTCAATCAGGTACGCTGCTTCTGTGACACGGAAGGAACAGCGGTATGCAACACCACCAGGAGCCTTGTTAGTATAAACGGCATCCACTTCGACGAATGCGGCCTTGAAATCATACGAACCTGTCACAATGTTGAACAGACCAGCCGGAAATTTGGTCGGATTAGCCGCCGCGTCAAAGGCACCATGGTCGGCGATAGTTTTCACCCGCAATCCCAACACTTTGCCATCCTCGCGCGCAGCAATCTCGCACGTCATGTGGAAGTCGCGCGCGAACGAAGTGCTCGCGATATTTTCTGTTCTCGTTTCAATCCATTTAACAGGCACACCTAACTTCACCGAAGCAGCAATCGCAATGACGTATCCCGGATAGACACCAACTTTGTTCCCAAAACCTCCGCCAATATCAGGCGAAATAACGCGAATCTGATGTTCAGGAATACCGCTTAACATCGCGATCACGGTCCGATGGACATGAGGCGCTTGGGAAGTAACATAAAACGTCAACCGACCTGTTACCGTATTGTAATCAGCGACACATCCACACGGCTCAAGCGGCGAAGGATGGACACGCTGGAAGCGCACATCTTGCTTGACGACAACCGGTGCATCACGAAAGACGTTCTCTGTTTCTTCTCGATCTCCCGACTCCCAGTGCCAGATGTGGTTCGACTTTTTCTCCCGATCTTCACGGAGGATAGGAGCATCCGGCTCAAGCGCCTTGAACGGATCCACCACAACCGGCAATGGCTCGTAATCGACTTCGATCAACTGCAGAGCGTCTTCCGCTTGGGCGCGCGTCTCCGCAACGACGGCGGCGACTTCTTGGTACTGAAACAGAACCTTGTCCACGGCCAACACCATCTGTTGGTCGCCATTCAAAGTCGGCATCCATGCAAGGTTCATTTTGGCCAGATCTTCACCTGTGAGCACCAATTTGACGCCGGGCGCGGCCAATGCAGCTGACGTATCGATTCGACGAATGCGGGCATGTGCGTACGGACTGCGTAAAATTGCCATATAAAGCATATTCGGCAGAATTACATCATCCACGTAGCGACCTTTCCCGCGAAGAAACCGCGGATCCTCTTTACGGGCAATCGATTTACCCATTGGACGCAACTCAGTCTGTTGAAGTGCCACTTGTGGCCACCTCCTCTAATGATTCTTGAGTCGCCATTTTGCGGGCGGCGGACTTGACAGCCTTCACGATATTCACATATCCTGTACAGCGGCAAATATTGCCCGAAAGTCCCTCGCGAATTTGCTCCTCAGTCGGCGCTGGATTTTCCTTAAGCAGTGCGTAGGAAGACATTAGCATACCTGGTGTACAGTAGCCACACTGCAGGGCATGTTCCTCCCAAAATGCTTTCTGCAACGGATGCATTTCACCGTCTTTTTCCAATCCTTCGACCGTCAACACCTCACGCCCATCCGCTTGCACAGCAAGTACGGTGCACGACTTGACGGCTTTCCCGTCCAACAACACTGTACAAGCACCACAGCTGGTTGTATCACAACCGATATGCGTACCCGTTAGTTTTAGTTCATCACGCAGGTAATAAGCCAACAACGTACGTGGCTCAACATCTGATTCGTACAGTTGCCCATTAACCTTGACACGGATCTTCATTGGACCTCCACCTTTCCATGCAACTCTTCCGCGATTTCGCGGAGTGCGCGTGCAGCAAACACACGTAAAAGATCCTTCTTATAGTCTGCACTGCCCCGTAGATCATCAACAGGCTCCGCCTCTTCCGGAACAAGCTTTGATACGTTCTCAATCGTCTTCGCTGTCAGACGTTCTCCGATGAGAGCCTCTTCTGCCTTAACAGCTCGCAAAGGGATCGGCCCGCAATTGCATATGCCGATGCCTGCCTCAGACACGCGGCCATCATTGTCAACAGCGACTTGTACAGCCAGCCCTGCAATTGCGAAATCGCCAGCTTTACGTTTGAGCTTCATATAGCGGGCAGCCACTGGTTTAGTTGGAATTGGCAAGTGCAACGCAACGGCAAGTTCGTTTTCATCCAGCGCTGTGGTAAATGTATCCACTAAAAACTCGTCAATAGGAATCAACCGTTCTCCCTTCGGTCCTCGTGCTTCCACCACCGCATTTAGGGCAAGCATTGCAGTCCCCCAATCTGAGGCAGGATCTGCGTGAACGAGCGAACCGACAACCGTTCCGAGGTTGCGAACCAATGGATCTGCAACCCAGCGGGCAGTGCGAGACAGAAGCGGAAATTGTTCGCGGAGTTCTGTCGCATGCTCCAACTCAGCTTGACGTGTCACCGCACCGATCCGTAATTTCCCGTTGACTTTACTCCATCCTTTAAGCTCATCGAGTTTATTAATATCAATAATTACAGCGGGAGCCGCGACCCGTAACTTCATCATTGGCAATAAACTTTGGCCGCCCGCCAATACTTTGCCGTCATAGCCATACTCATCCATTAAGCGAATGGCTTCGTCGACAGATGTCGGTGCTTCGTATTTGAATGCATTGGGAAACATTTAGAAACCCCCTTTTGTCTAAATGACGAGAGCATTGTGAACAAGTCTTCTTTAGATGCGCGCATCTCGCGCCTTCTCCAATTGCCGGATTCCCCCTCACTATCTCTCGCCTGACTAAGAATTTCGTTGTTTGAATTTTTACTTGAATCTCTACACGACTAAAGTCGGTAGTTTCTGACATACTAAAGATTTTTTCCTTCACCTGCGTGCAAACATATTCTCTTAGTCGCAAAAGAATGCGCTTTCATATTTCATATTAATTGAATCAACCTGCACATGAAGGTTTCAAACTGAACTGCGATCCTTTATTTTCTAATAAAGAAAGTGTTTATACAGAGGTAAATTGAATATGTGTATTGCGACAGTTGCCTTAATGCAAAATATATTCAGTTCTAAATAAAACATTAACCCCCTTTCCGATGTCAAATTTTGTAGCTTCACTGTTTTGGTGATAAAGATTGTTTAAAACTTGTTGAAGAGATACATTCATTGAACAACGAGACAAAAATCTGAGGCGATCTTTGCAAATATTATTATAGTAACAAATATTCAGAATTGTCAACTGTTTCGGAATCATCGTAAGGTAATGTTTACTCAGTATTTTTACTACAATATTTGACTCCACCAAGTTTACAGAGTCATTTTATTAGTAGTTTAACGGCTGCGGGAAAGCAAGAATGATTAGAGATGATCTTATATATAGCGCTGAGAGTGCTCAAACAGAAAAGTTGTTAGACGTCCTAACTGTATTTTATAACCCTTTTGCCAACATTCCTTTTAATTGTGAAGAATTTATCATCCTACTATATCCCATGCGGATAAAGAAACTACTGCAAAGAGAAATTATTACAATTGGGAATTCAAATGGTTGGTCAAAAAGGAGAAGAAAACAGGAGGAATTCTAAACTACATAACAGACTGTTAAAAAAAGAAGGAATAAAAGAATAAAAAAAAGATGGGACTTCCCCTTGATTTTAGCGGGTTTGGTGGAAATAAAATGAAACCCATATCTCCAAAGTTTTTGCACAATAAATCTTGTAGCTATTGATAGAAAGTAACGCAAAAAGGGTGCTTCTCGGCGAGAAAACACCCTTTTTATTTGGGAAGGGAAAAGTAAATGCGTTTTCCTTCTATTAAGTTGCTGAAGAGGAGCACATACACGTTTCTTCTTTTGGATGGTGGATATTTGTTCTCAATTCACCTTCTTCACCTTTTGGCCTTCATGATATTGCCCGCGTGGACAGGAACAATGAGGTGTTAACCCCTTCCTTCTAACTTTCTCTAGTTGGAGGCTGAATATGAATCATAGCCTCCCATTCCCTACCACTTACTTCCGTAAAGCGGGCGATCCAGTGCATATAATCGCCGATATCTTTCCTCACTTTTAAGCAGTTGTTGATGGCTGCCGTCCATGGTGATTTTTCCTTTTTCAAGGAAAAGGATGCGATCCATTTTCTCCACCCCTATCAAATGATGCGTTACCCAAATAATGGTTTTTCCCTTCAGTGTAGCGAAAATGGTAGCCAATAGGTTCGCTTCTGTGATTGGATCGAGCCCAACTGTCGGTTCATCCATGATGACTATCGGAGTGTTTTGCAATAATATCCGTGCAAGTGCGATTCTTTGCCGTTCGCCGCCGGAAAAGCGAGAACCTGTTTCATGCATGTTCGTCTCATACCCTTTAGGCAATTGCATAATCATCTCATGCAATTGAACCATCTTGGCTACTTCATACACTTCTTCGTCCGTTGCTTCCGGGTTGCCAAGGCGGATGTTGTTCATAACGGATGTATTGAATAAATAAGGCTTTTGGTTGAGAACAGCCATTAATTTTGGAACAACCGAAGACAACTCATGTGCATTTATCCCGTTTATACGCACTTCCCCACGAGTCGGTACAAGTGCCCCTTGAATTAATTTCAATAGTGTCGATTTTCCGGATCCGCTGCGCCCGATAATGGCAATCTTCTCCCCCTGTTCTATTTTTAAACTAAAATCGTCCAGAAGCGGTGTTTCAGAAGTATATCCAAATGATAAATGGTTTATTTCAATCGTTACTTGAGATAAGTCTAGCGAATCTTTCCATCCATCTGCTTCTATCTGAGGTTGAGAGGACTCTGCTTGAATAGCTCCAAGACGCTTTAATGAATCTTGATAGGATGATGTTTCACTAACTGCCCCTGCAATCGGTAAAAAGGATTCCACTAAGGACAGTGCTACAAGACCACAAGCTGCAATCAGCGTGGGTGCGAATTCTCCACTTAGCGTTTGCTCATTGGCCCAATAGATGGCTATGATGACAATGGCACCAAGCACAATCTGATTCATAACGTCCCGCCAGTTCACAAAGGAATGTTTCTTCGTTTCAAGCTCAAGCAGTTTTTGTTCTTGTTTTTCGTATCGCCGAATATAATCCGCGTATTTTCCGCTAAATATCCAGTCGCTTATACCAAAAATCGTATCGGTAAACTGTTGATAAAGTTGATGTCTTCCCCTTTTCCATTGTTCATTTTTTGTTTTCATATAAATGTATGAAATAATTGGACCGACAAAAACCAACAGCCCTATTAACACAGCCAGGAGAATGGCGAATGGAATCGAGAAAAGTCCTGCACAAATAATAATCACTGTGTAAATGACTAATGAAACAATCGAAGGAAACAGTATTTTTAAGTAAAAATCCTGCAAATGTTCAATATCATCGGCGAGTACACCAAGAACGTCACCCGTGCGTAAGCGGGAACGAAGGAACAATGCCTGCGGCTCAATGATTTTATATAAGCGGACGCGCATTTCGGAAAGTATTTTCAAAATGAATTGGTGTCCTGTCAGTCTCTCCACATAGCTAAGCACAGCTCGGCCAATTCCAAATGTACGGACACCAACAATCGGCACATAAACCATTAAAATGGATTCAGGTTGTGTCGCCGCTTTAGAAATTAAATAACCCGAAGTAAACATCAATGCTCCGCCAAAGAGAATGGTGAGCGAACCAAGAAGAATAGCCAACGCAAACAAGCCGCGATATTGACGCAAATATGGGAAGATCCAATTCTCCTTGTCCATTAGATACCCCTCATTTGTGTTTTAACAAGCTGATAATAAGTAGAATTCTGCCTTATTAACTGTTCGTGTGTTCCGATTTCCACTATTTTGCCTTGATCAAGAACAATGATTTGATCCATATCAAGCATCCAATGCAAACGATGGGTGGCAAAAAATACGAGTTTGCCGTTAAACAATTTTAACATTGTCTCTTTTAATTCGTATTCCGTTTCAATATCAAGATGGGCAGTTGGCTCATCAAGCATGATGATAGGACGGTTGCTTAAGAATGCCCGTGCGAGGGCGATCCGTTGTTCTTGTCCGCCACTTAGGCTCCGGCCGCCTTCCCCTATGATTGTCTCAAATCCCTGCGGCAGCGATCGAATCATTTCGGTGAGGCCCGCTGCTTCTGCTGCCTTCTCTACTTCTTTCACAGTTGCCTCCGGATCATAAAAGCGAATATTGTTTAAAACGGTATCGTGAAATATATAAGGATGTTGGGGAATATACGTTATTTGGCTTTGCCAATTCAACTGAGATAAAGTAGTTAACTTCTTGCCGTTTATCTGAAATTCACCTGACGAAGGTGTTAAAAATCCACTTAGAACATCAATCAATGTAGATTTTCCTGCACCACTGGCTCCAATAATTCCAATTTTTTTTGAGCCTGAAACAGAAAATTGGATATCTTGCAAAGCCGGACGACTGCTGTCAGCAAAATGTACACTTACTCCTTTAACAGAAAATGTGCTTGTTGATTTCCAAGGGGGGATAGGATCCTGTTTTTGTTGCAACGATTCCTTATCGAGGATTTCCTGAATCTTTTTGCCCGCTTCTTTACCGTCAAGTGTCGCATGGTAATCGGCCCCCACCTCCCTGATTGGAAGGAAATACTCCGGTGCCAGGATCAGAATAGTCAACGCTGGACGCAACCCCATCTTCCCGTTGATTAAATCGATTCCAAGAAAAACGGCGACGGTCGCTATGGAAAGCATTGTAAAAAAATCCAATGCAAACGAAGATAAAAAGGCGATACGCAAAGTTCCCATGGTAGCCCGTCGATATCTTTCGCTTACTAAAATAATTTTGTTGATGTGCTGCCGGCTTAATCCCAAATATTTGAGTGTCTCCAGTCCTCTCAACGAATCGACAAAATGATTGGACAGCATTTGATAGGATTCATATTGGCGATCAGCCTTACTCTTTGCCGCCAATCCAAGCAAGATCATAAAAGCAATAAGTATCGGAACGGCTAGGGCCAAAATGACAGCAGAGCGGGTATTTACAAAAAAGATAAAGATGCAGATCATGACAGGTATAATCGCCGAATTCATCGATTTTGGAAGAATAAGCTCCAAATAGCGGCGGAATTTCATCATTCCTTCCATAACTAAGGTGATTGTCTGCCCGGAGCCTTCTTCTTTTACAAAACGAGGACCTAGTTGAAACAGCTTTTGCAGCAATGATTCCCGAAACTCTTTACTCGTTCTGGCAGCAAAATGGTAGGCTATATTTCTTTTCCAAACGGTAAGCAGTTGGCGTACAACCAATGCAAGAAAGAAAATAATCAACTTTATAAAGACATTGGCAAACGAATCTCCCCCGAAAAGGGAGGAGATTGCGTCTGCCAAAAAATAAGCCTGAATAATAATGATAGCACCTTGAATAGCCGTTAATATCGCCAGACCAGCTAAAACCGGCTTAATTCCTTTGTAAGAGAACAACGCCTTATCCATCAGTACGTTAAATGCTCCTTGTCAGATACTCGTTTGCGAAATACGTAATAGCTATAAATAGTATATCCTAAAACAAACGGTAAAATAGTTACGGCCACAATTGTCATTATTTTCAGGGAATACACCCCGCTGGATGCGTTGTAGACCGTTAAATTAAAAGCTTTGTTCAAGGAACTGACCATCACCCTTGGGAACAGTCCGACGAAAATCGATGATACTGTTAACACGATCCCAAGCCCTGTCATGGTGAATGCCATTCCTTCGCGCTTATTGGAAATGAAAAAGTATGATAATCCAACAGCAAGCACAATTAATACGACAATAATAAGTTCAAGGATAGGGCGCGCCTCAAAAATATCTGTCATCAACCAAGAAAGTCCTACAAAGACGACAAGTGATCCAAATACGGCCAATACCAATTTTTTAGCCAATGCAGCCGACCGATGTCTGATTTCTCCTTCTGTTTTTAATGATAGGAAAGTCAAACCATGCAATAAGCACAGCAATGTAATCGTTAAGCCGCCCCAAATGGAATAAATATTTATAACATCCGAGAACCCGGCTTCCATATTCATATCTTTATGGATCGGCACACCCTTAAGCATGCTTGTAAACAGAACACCTAGAAGGAACGGCGGCAGCATACTTCCGAAAAAGATCACCCAGTCCCAAACATTCGTCCAGCGCGCATCTTCAACTTTGCGGCGATATTCAAAAGCAACGCCGCGTCCAATTAGGCTCAGCAAGACTGCCAGCATCAGTAAGTAATAGCCGCTGAACATCGTCGCATACCAGTGCGGAAATGCGGCAAAAATGGCGCCCGCTCCAGTTATTAGCCATACTTCATTCGCGTCCCAGAAAGGACCGATTGCATTCACCATTACGGTCCTCTCTTTTTGATTACGGGCCAGGAAACGAGTCGACATTCCTACACCAAAATCAAAACCTTCAAGAAAGAAGAAGCCAATAAAGAGTACAGAGATTAAGACAAACCAAATTTCACTCAATTCCATCTTAAACACCTGCCTTACTAAATGGATCTATGGATACCGTTGAATTTGCATCTTGATGCTCTACCGGTCCCCGTTTAATTTCGCGAACCATCAAATAAACCATCACACCTGCAAGAATCGTGAATATCAGCGTGTACATAATGATGGAAAATAAAACGGTCCCTGCAGAAACATTTGGTGATACAGCGTCAGCTGTCGTCATCAATCCAAATACTGTCCATGGCTGACGGCCCACTTCGGTCATGACCCATCCGAAAGTGTTTGCCAAAAACGGAAACGAGATAGCCGGAACAAGGAATTTCAAGAACCTACTGCTTTGCTCAAGACGTCCTTTTTTCCACAGATACAGACCAATCATCGATAATAAGATCATCGCCATGCCAAAGCCAACCATTAAACGGAAGCTCCAATACGTCGTTTTGACTGGAGGAATATAATTCGTACCTTTGCCAACGATTCGATCGTATTTTTTCGCATATTCGGCTTGGAGAGTTTTCATTCCTTTTAAACTGCCTTCAAATTTAGAATAAGATAAATAGCTTAATGCATAAGGAATATTTAGTTCAAACTTATTTTTTTGATTCTTTGTATCAATCCAAGCAAATGCCGACCATGGTGCAGGATCAGGCGTATCTTCCCAAATGCCCTCTGCAGCTGCCATCTTCATCGGCTGTGTTTTCACAAGATATTGCGCTTGGGCATGTCCGCTGAAGGCAGTACCCAAACTGCCGATTAAACCAATAATTAAGGCGATATTCATGGATTTTTTGTAAAATTCAATATGTTTCTTTTTTAATAAGTTATAGGCACTAATACCAGCAACAAAGAATGCTCCGGTACACAATGCACCTGTGATGACATGCGGAAACTCCACCCATAATTGTCCATTGGTTATAAGCGCATGGAAGTCAACCATTTCCGCCCTTCCATTTCTAATTTCATAACCGACAGGTCTTTGCATGAAGGAGTTTGCCGTTAAAATCCAAAAACCGGAAAGCATAGTCCCAATAGATACAAGCCAGATGCTTGCCAAGTGCACTTTTTTAGGTAAACGATCCCAGCCAAAAATCCAAAGACCGATAAAAGTGGATTCTATAAAGAAGGCAAGCAATGCTTCAATGGCTAGGGGTGCCCCGAAGACGTCACCGACAAATCTAGAATAATCCGACCAGTTCATCCCAAATTGGAATTCCTGAATAATTCCTGTTACAACCCCTACAGCAAAGTTAATTAGGAACAAATGCCCCCAGAATTTCGCCATTTTTTTATAAATCTCATTTTTCTTCACTACGTATAATGTCTGCATCAAAGCGATGATAAATGCCAGGCCAATGGTAAGAGGCACGAAGAAGAAGTGGTAGATTGTAGTCAAGGCAAATTGTATCCTTGCCAACATTACTGTATCCATAGTAGTTTCCTCCTTTAAGTATTGCCCCAGAATTTGATCCGAGGAGATATCATGTTCATGGTTTCACATAACCAACTGCATGTTCATAATTTCACATAACTATGCAGCCTATCAACAGCATTCCTCCCTTAATAATTCATCAGAATATGACTTGAGGTGATATCATGTTCACAAATTCACAAAATTAAACATTAATAACATGGGAAACATGAAAACTATGCAGAGAAACCGACCACTTCCCGAGTGACGAAAATAACTCTATTGAACGAGAAGCTTACTAATACTATAACAAAAAAACGATCATAAATTCTTTGAACGTTTGACAAATATGTTACAAAATTAAGGCGAAATTCGTAATAAAAATCGCCAATTTCTTGTCATCCCACTCATCCTATGCGTATAAAAAAGGACATTGGCGGCAACCAATGCCCTATTGATACACAGCTTGCTGCAAGAAATGCAGTGGCCCGAAAAGCGGAATAGTAACCTACCCTAGTTAATGATTAAAATCTCCCCGACTTAAAAATCGAATACAGCAGCCACAAAAACATCATTGTTGCTACGCCGAAACCAATCTCAATCGCCGGGATTTTCCACAACAATGTCGATTGTCTGCCCATTGAAGAGCCGATGATGATGCCAACCATAATGATGCTGAAGGAAAGCAAAACAATGCTAAACGATAAGCGGTTACTGATTTGGTCTAATTTTCTCAATAGAAAATCCAAGTCAGGGATGCCGATCTCCAGGCGTACTCTTCCTTGTTTCATCAGCTTCGTTAACTCTTTTATATTTTTCGGCAGATCCACGAACAGTTCCCCATAATCGGAAAAGCGTTTCCATGCCATTTCCGCTACGTTTTTCGGCCTCATCCGCTCCTTTAGCAGCTGGCGGCCAAACGGTTCGGCCATGTCGATAATACTCAAGTCGGGATCCAATTTTTCCACGATCCCTTCCACCGTCAGCAGCGCCTTCCCTAGCAACGTTAAATCGCTCGGGATGCGAATCGAGTGGCGGAATGCAACGTGAAGCAAATCCTGAACCGCCTCGCCGAGGCTGACTTGGCTCAACGGAATATCATAATATTTTTCCCGTAATTGCTCGATATCTTCACGCAGCTGGCTTACATTTACCCCATCCGGCACCAATCCCATATCCCCGATCGCTTTCATGATTCCATCAGTGCTTTGTCGCATCAAAGCGATAATGAAGGACGATAAATAATATTTCATTTCTGGAGTAATCCGCCCTACCATGCCAAAATCAATCAGTGCAATCACGTCTCCCGGCAAAGCTAACACATTTCCCGGATGGGGATCGCCATGAAAAAAGCCTTCCATAAAAATTTGCTGGAACATTCCTTTTGCCAGCCGCTCCGCCAGAATTTTTAAGTTATAGCCACGTTGTTTCAGCCTCTCCAGTTCCCCTAGTTTGATACCTTCCACATACTCCATCGTCAGTACTTTTTTTGTGGAATAGTCCCAAAACACTTTTGGCACATAAATAGTCGGATCGCTTTGAAACTGTTTGGAAAATTTCTCGGCATTGCGCGCTTCCACGGTGTAATCGAGCTCTAGGCGAAGCGACTTCGATAGTTCGTCCAATATGTCCCGTAGCCGATATTGTGCTGCCCACTCTAAGCGGCGTTCCGCAAGCACAGCCAAATCTTGAAGAATTTCCAAATCCGTTTTCATGATCGCGGCGATATGCGGACGTTGAATTTTCACCGCTACCTTTTCGCCGGAATGAAGGATCGCTCGATGAACTTGTCCGATCGAGGCGGCGGCAAGCGGAGCTTCCTCAAAAGAACGAAAAATATGGTCCAGCTCCTCCCCCAACTCCTCCTCGATAATACGGCGAACATCGGCAAACGAAAAAGGCGGGACTTGATCTTGCAATTTTTCCAGTTCGCAGATAATGTGTTCTGGAATTAAATCAGGGCGCGTGCTGGCCAGCTGTCCTAATTTCACGAAGGTCGGTCCTAATTCCTCGAGCACAAGGCGGATGCGCTCACCGATCGTTTTCCCATCTTTCTCCTTTTTGTCCACACGCAGACGTTGCGGAAAAGAAAGAAACTGGGAAAAGCCGATTTCCTCGACCACCATTTCAAACCCATGGCGGAGCAAAGCAACAGCGATATTGCGATAACGGCTCATATGTCGCATTCTTTTTCCAATCATCCGCTCATCCCCTTTAATGCCAGGGGCCATGAGAGGCCCCGTTCGATTACTGGTTTTCTTTTTCTTCTAAGCGGCGGATTCGTTGCTCTAATTGTTGCAGCTCATCTTTCGTCACCAAATCGAATTTATCAATCACTTGTTTGACTTGTTCGCGCACGATGCGCTGCAACTCTGCTTTTCTTTCTTCTGTTTGCTGCTTCCACTGGTTCATAATATCCTTCGATTCTTCGAGCGACAGTTCCCCTTTTTTCACCAGCTCGTCGATTAGTTTTTCAACTTGTTCCTTGCTTGCTAACGCCAATCCAAGTCCAAACGCCAGCCCTTTTTTGAGAATGCTCATAAGCTTACGGCCTCCTTTAAGTTTTTACATCATGATATCATTTTCACTACCTTGTGTCGAATTATCCCATTCGCCATGAAAGCGCCCTTCATTTTTCATTTACCCATTCGCATTAGCAAATAAAACAAAAAAGTATGTTAACCATCAATTACTTACAGTAGTTGATGCTGTTCGCTAAGATCACTGGCCCCAGTTTCCCTGTTTTTACGTTAGAAAGCCGCACTTGTATTTGAACGTTTTCCAATTCCGCTGTTATACTGTCAAGACGCCCGGCCCATGTTGGACCATCCGTTTCTGGGGTCGGATAAAGCGGGAAACGCCAGCTAATGACATTTGGGATGAAGGCAAAACCTTCGAAGCGATCATAATCTCCGAAAGAGGAAGGTTTAGGCAAATGAAGAGCATGGATGCTAATGCTGGTGCGCGGGAAGCTTGGGGTTAATTTTACTTTATACACGAGAGCCGCCCCCATCGCGTTTGGATAGCCGCTGTCTACTGGCTTTAATATTAAACTGCAAGGGACAGTCACAGATGAAGCGGCCTTCGTTTGCATAGGACTGAAAATGACAGATCCAAATAGGAGTAAAGACAACACCAATTGTTTCATGCCCACCCTCCTCGCACATGTCATTTTTGGTTAGTTTTCCTTTTAGACTGTCTTATTATGAAACAGTTTTGTCTTCTGTTTCAAAAACGCATAGTAGACGAAATGAAGTGGAATAGTATCATTGGATATTCGGTGGGAAGGAGGTAGCCGAAATGCCAAAGGAAGAACTCCGTTACGGCGAGGATTATAAATTTATCCCCGCCACTTCGGTCGCAAGCGGAACAAGCGTAGAAGTACTGCCGGATTTATATTGCCATACCATCCAAATTGTCAACATCTGCCTTGTCGGCGATCCTGACAAAAAAGAGTTTGTCCTGGTGGATGCCGGAATGCCAAAAACAGCGGACGATATCATCGCTGTCACTGAAAAGCGGTTTGGCGCCAACAGCCGTCCGCAAGCGATCATCTTAACGCACGGCCACTTTGACCATGTCGGGGCGATTATTGAGCTTGTGAAACATTGGAACGTACCGGTTTATGCTCATGAAGCGGAGATGCCTTATTTAACAGGAAAAGTGCGCTATCCGGAGCCAGACCCGTCGGTGGAAGGCGGAATGGTAGCGAAAATGTCAGCGTTTTTCCCGAACGAACCAATTCATTTAGGCGAACGCGTCGAGCCGCTGCCTAGCGATGGCACGGTGCCGCACTTGCCGGATTTCCGATGGATTCACACGCCTGGTCATACGCCTGGCCATGTATCGCTGTTTCGCGACAAAGACCGCGCGCTAATTGCCGGGGATGCGTTTGTCACCGTCCGCCAAGATTCCTTGTATAAAGTATTCACACAAGAAGTGGAAATCAGCGGGCCGCCGCGCTACTTTACGACCGATTGGAACGCCGCACGCGAATCGGTAAAAAAACTGGCGGCATTGCAGCCAGAGGTGGCTGTTACAGGACATGGAGTTCCAGTATCAGGTGAAAAACTGCGTGAAGGATTAGCGAAACTAGCGCGCGAGTTTGACCGAATCGCCGTGCCGGACTACGGAAAATATGTTCATTAACAAATCCGCCTCCCGCAAACAGCCGGGAGGCACCACTTTTATTGATGATACGCATAATTGAATAGCACATACGCTGCAACAAGCAATCGTTCCCACTCTTCATAGCCTTCGCTTACCCGAAACGTATAACGCCAGCGCAACAACTGCGAACGTTTCCCTTCAGCGATCTTTTTTCCATCCAGCCAGACTTCCGTGCGAGAAACCATTTCCGGTGACTGAAAAAACAGCGTTTTTCCCTCTATCTCTACTATCATGCGCTCGCGCAGCTTCAATTTGTTTTTCCATGAATAATCCGTACGGGCCACTGCGACAACCGCTCCATTTTGCACCATATGCCACATAGTATTGATACGAAATAGTTTGTCTCGCTTCTCTATGATTTGTACCGAAGTTCCATCCGCAAATGTAAATGACAAGTTTAAGTACCACTGATTTTTGTCGGAGAAAATGCTATTGACAATGCGCTGCCATGGACGTGGAAAGAAGCGCCAAAACTCCCCCATCTTTTTGTCTCCCTTAAACAAGCGCTTTTTTCCAGTCCAAAATCGTTCCGCCATATGCGTATGCCAAACATTTTCGTCTTCCGCCCCTTCATAACGCGCATCGCGCCAATTCTGCCAGCATTCGATACCCAAAATCAACAGCGCCCCGGCTAGAAAACTCGAGGCAATAAAAAGCTGCCCCCATTCGAATTTTCCTAAAATGAAAAACCGCAAAGCGATCCCAATCAATGCGACGGCGAAAAATAACAACAATTTCTCCAAAAAGTCCCACTCCTCTCCAAACAATAGTAGACGAAAGACGAGTGGGAAAAGTTTCAATTCTATTAACGAATTGGAATTTGTTTCGTTTTATCATGTTTATGCTCGCGATAATAGCGTACCATCACCGGAATGACATCACGAAAGTCTGGGCAGCTAATCCCCGCTTTTTGCAGCACCGTTTGCGCCTCGGTTGCGTCGTAAACAGCCATGCACTCAAAATAATCAAGAGCCTCTTTTTCCGTACCGAGCCGCTTTCTTATCGCCGGAATCGACAGAATCCCTTTTATCGCGGCAAGGTGAAAAACGTGGGTGACCGACTGTGCCAATTCTTCCGTTTGTTCCGCCGAAAGAGCAAGGTTTGGCTGCGTAATATCCCCTTCGACAATATGCCATTTCTCGCGCGGATACTTTAATTTAGCAGTGATATTTTCCATATCTTGTACCGCTTTTTCTTTCATGTTCGATAGCACAAGCAGATAAATCTTTTCCGGATGCCAGTTGGCAATTAATTCTGTGATTAACGCCGAAGCATTGAACTACCCCCACTTACCGGCTAACGCCGGTTGAAGTGGGGGATTCTTGTTTCCTTTGGCCGCGGTTGCTCAAAGGTCCCAAGAACCCCCTCCGTTCAACGAGAGAAGTAGCCATACGAGATGTCCGAAGTGTCCCTTTTGGGACGACCAGCTATATGCCTGTGAAAGCACATATAGAAGGTACGCCATCTTCCATTCGTATGACATCCAAAGAACGCATTGCAATGCACCCAGCTCCTAGAATCGACATCTGCTCCGGTGACGAGAGTAAGACACTGGTACAATGCGTTCTTTTGTTCTAAAACTTCAAGAAATAATGATATTCTAATAGTTGATTACGCTAAAGCTTTTATTAATTGACGTTTTTCTTCTTCCGACAAGGATGGGTGAAATACATCTATCCCTTGATATGGTTGATTCACATTAAAAAGATGGTACAGTGTATGTGTACGAACAGAAAACTTCCTATCTAAAATAGACCAATGCCTCCAATGATGAGAAGCATCTTTCGAGACATACTTTTTAAGCACCTTTGGTGCTTTTTCTTTATATCCTAATCCTCGACGGCCAATCGTAAATGCAGCTGCTTGGTGGATAGAAATACCGAATTTGCGCATATATTTCAGTTTCCCAGAGACAGAAGTAAAAGCCGGATTCACTTCTATAACAGCAACACCCATTTTGTCGGCACGGCTTTTGATCGCTTGTATCATTTTTCGATAGGCGAACATACTCTTCATTCGATTTGCTTTTTTGTTGCCGTATTTATTGCCTGTTTTTGATAAGGTGGTATCTAACTTCTCCAAAACAATAGGTTTTTTCTTTCGAACCGCAATATCCACTAAAGCAATCGCTTCTGTTTCCAAAATTTTTGTGATTTGACCAGAAGTTTTTCCCTCTATTGAAAACGTCAATTTTCCACTTTCTAAAAAGTTGCCATCCCTCGAAACATCCGCCCAAGCAATATGATTGTAGTTACAATCGACTCCGATCACTCCGTCAGAGGTGGAGAAATTGATATAAGGATTCGATTCTACATCTACTATACACTTGATAATGTAATATTCCCCGTGATCTTCCACAGACCAAGAAATTGGTTTTCCATACTCTTTTTTATTTTTACATTGGATTTGCTCTGTCACCGCTTTATTTACGATCTCTTGCCCATATGGAAACACCACTCCAGGAAAATTTACTACCTTTCCTGTTACAGAGGTCATATGAAGTTCATTGGTTTCTGGATTGTAATGAAAAACAAAGTTACCAGAACCCGCATCTTTCCGGCCGGAGATGAGCATTTCTTTATTCCGTGCAGCTAAAAAGAGTTTTCTCCAAGCTTCGTGATCTTTAATAAACTCTTCTTTCGTGAATTGTTGTTTAAACAACTTTTTTCCTCCGAACACGGCACTTGGGATATGCTCTTTTAATTTTACTTTCTTTTGTTCTAATCGATCCAAACGATGTTTCAAACGACCGATTTTTGCTTTAGTACGTTTAATTTTCACATCTAAATAGCGATGTTCAAACAAATAGAAATTCATCCAAATCAATGAACGGTCTTTTAAATCAAGGGAAACAATTCCACTATCGTGCAAAGAGAAATTCCAATTCTTCGGAAACCGTAGGTTTCCTTTCATACAACTTTCCTTGATTTTACGCAATTGGGTTAGCAATTTTCTTTCGTTTTTTAATTTTTTCTTTACATCTTTGATTTCTTCTTCTGTCTGTCGAATATATAATTGATTTAACTCCATTAGAGAGGAGAAAAGAGCATTTGCTTCTCGAACTGCGCTGTTGGCGAAATAATCGTTCAGTCCATACTTTTTCTTTACGACAATATGGAGACTTTCTTGATACAATTTTTGTTTCCATCGTTTTTCTCTAACCAACGTTTGAAAAGCGAAACGTTTCGCTCGATTGAATAACTCTAATGCATAAGATGTTTCTGCCACATTAAGAATATCTATTTCGGATTTATACAATCTTCTTGAAAAATAGGCTTTTTTCATCTTTTCTCCACCTCTAACAGAACATAAGTTCGATATATTTATTTATATTTTATGACAAAAGAAGAAAGTTTTTCAACTATCACGATGATCAAAAACAAAAAATGCCGATTCATCCTCCACCTAAACTTCGCTTAGAGGTGGGGGCCTTCTCGGTAAAAAAGATAGAGCCGGGGAGCCCGGCGAAAAAGTAAACGTTTCCCATTCTCCTCCCAACTTCTCATCATCTTTCCATACTATTTAATTAATTTTCTAAATCATATAAATTTATCCTCTGATTATGTTCACATAAAACAAAGATAATTTTCTTGTCATGTCATCCACTGTATGCGTATAATAAAGATGAACAGCATAAAATAAAAAACAGGACATTGGCGGCAACCAATGTCCCATCGATACACAGCTTACTGCAAGAAGTGCAGTGGCCCGGAAAGCGGATAGTAACCTACCCTCACTTAGGCCGAGCAGGGTGGGTTACTTTTTGTCTTTGGACACAGCGATGACGGTTACGATCAGCGATGCAAAGGCAATCATTAACGTCAGTGCATCGGCAACGGTCATCATCAGCGGCACCCCCCTTCTTTAAGGGAGTAGCCACTGCCCACCCTGCATGTAGCTGTGCATGTTTATTATACCATAAATCCCCAAAAATACGAATATATATTCGCATTTTAAAATAAAAATAGGAATCTTTCACTAAAAGCGAAAAAATGATTAGAACATTAGAATAAAGGAGAGGTAATTTGAAGCTATACGGAGAGTTTATGAAACAAGATTGGCTACAAGCCTTTCGCATTGATGAAAAGGACGTGCCGTCTGCCATGATTGTCCATGGAGCTTGGGAACACGAAACAAACTTGCAACAATGGAAACAAATTTTGTACGAAACAACATGGAGCCCGCATTGGAACTGTGTCATCGGCCATTGGAAGCATGAGCTGATCGGCTTTGCCAATGTGTTTGGAGGTCCAAGCGCCGCCGTGATTTGTCACCAGTTTGCTTCCCTCGGGACGCAGCGGTTTATTCAGACAGGCTACTTTGGAGGCCTGTCGCGCGATGTACAGTTTGGTGACATTTTTATTGTTACTGGAGCGGAAATGGCA
Organism: Saccharococcus thermophilus; assembly: GCF_011761475.1. Taxonomy (NCBI): domain Bacteria; kingdom Bacillati; phylum Bacillota; class Bacilli; order Caryophanales; family Anoxybacillaceae; genus Saccharococcus; species Saccharococcus thermophilus. Next base: position 1,098,802 of record NZ_JAASRS010000001.1, on the reverse strand, counting down.
GACGGTGTTTCCCATTGGTATTTGCCGGATCAACAAATCGTCCAAGCCGATATAGAACTAGTAGAAGCCTCAGTCCAATTTTGCGAAGAAAGACAGTATCGTTATGTCACCGGAACGGTCTTCACAACCGGAGCCATCATGATAGAGACAAAAGAGATGGCAGAAGCGTGGGCGCAAAAAGGGCATATTGGGGTCGATATGGAAACAGCGACAACCTTAGCCGTGGCGAAAAAATTCGGCAAAAAAGCCGTCGCGCTCCTTAACTTATCCGATCACATTATCAAAGGAGATACTTTTTATACCGTAGATCCCGACCAACAGAAAAAGAAAAGAGAAACAGACGAAAAAATTCGCGAACTCGCCATATACTTATCTACTTCATTCAACCATTCACTATAAGAGTTCAAAGATCGTAGGCGGCAAGAAACTTCTTGCCGCCTATGCACATCTTATAACAAAAAAGCACCAATCAGAACTTTTCGCTTTCGATAATCAACCGTAACGTTTTTTCATTTAATCCGTTTTAGCAAAACTGAAATGAAGTTCCCGTCATTCTCTTCGCTCTATCAACAATTTGTCCTAAATGGCAGCTCGTATGTTCCACCAAATGAAAGAGGCTATGTAATCGATGTCTATGTAATTGTTCTCGCTGATCATATTCGCAATCTGATGTTTCCATTTATCAAAAGTTTCCTGAACGATGATGGACAGCATATCCGGTGTGAAATCTAACTGAGGAAAATATTCTTCAATTCCTTCATCAAACTTGATGTTACGCTGCAGATAGCTGAGCGTATTCCTTTTTATGTGTTCACAAATATGCAGAACGATACCGCCAACAGAGTTTAAACCTGGTGCATTGCATTCCCATAATTGTTCCATATTCAATGCCTGAATCGAACAGAGCAATTTAGGAAGATAATGGTCATACATTCGATGCAGAGCGATTTTAACAAATAGCTTCATTTCTTCCATTCTAATCCTTCAGACATGCTAAATAAAAAAGCATTTGAAACCAATGCACCTTGTTCTCGTATTAGACATTTTTTGTCATCGTGATGAATTCGATCCCATTATCGTTGTAAAATGAATGTTTTTTAATAAATCCAATTTTTTATATACCTTAACCGCTCGCTGATTAAATGCATAATCGCTGTTTCCGTTTTACTATTGTAAATAATCGTTTTTTAAAATGGAATCATCTACTTTCCCTGCAGGAACCTTAATGAAAAAGTCCTTCCCTCCATGTCTATACTGCTTCACCAATATGATTTCATTATTTTTGGTGACAGACAGCCACCATATTTACCCAATCAGGAAACTCATTGACATAATAATTTTCAATGATGTGACCATTAGGAAGGACCACTTTATCACTTCGCAAATTCCCAAATGGTGTTTGATAAATATATTCGCTTTTTATCACTTGCCACTTTTTCATAATATCCTCTCCTTACAACCGCTGAAACTCCGGTGTTTCCATCAGGCGCGCAAAAAATCGCTGTTTCGCTTCCCGATACGCTTCCATGCTTTTGCCTTCGTATGCCTTTTTCAATTCGTCATATTCGGCCCTGTACGCATCATTCGCCAGCAGCACGTCGCGAAATTTCCAAAAGATGTCCAATTCAGAACCGATGACGGTTAATTGGACGCCTAATGACGGGACGGCCGTATCATCTTGAAACGCGCGGAAATAGTCCGTTTGCACGCTTCCTTCGTTGATCGCATATAAGGTCGATAGCTTCTCAACAGCAGCGGTAAACAGTTCCGCAGGAACCCGCACTTGAATATCAAGGTCTCCTTTGGTGATGCTATTGGGAATCGCCGTGCTTCCAACATGCTGAACGTCCGCTTCCGGCAGCAGGCGCAAAATTTTTTCCTTCTGTTCCAAAAACATCTTTTCCGCTTGTTCGTGAAACCGGCTTTGCTCTAAAAAATGAACGCGTTCCATCTTGTTTCCTCCGAATTACAACAATTTTGCCATGTAATATTCATCAACATATTTTCCGTCTATCAAAAGAGAATGCCGTTTGATTCCTTCCTGTTCAAACCCCATTTTGCGATACAACGATACCGCGCGCTGATTGTCAGTGACTACCGTTAATTCCAACCGATGAATGCCTTTCGTCCGCGCCCATCGCTTCGGTAAACAGCATCGTGCCGATTCCTTTTCCTCTGTACGAAGCCAGCACGCCAATGACGATATATACCGTATGTTTATTTCGTTTCGCGCGCCCGCCCCTTGCAACTAAATACCCAACTAGCTTCCCGTCGGCCTCTGCTACCAGTATCGTGGAGTTTTCCTCATTCTGCATCGCTTCAATTTGGCTTCGCTGCTGCTCCGGGGTGAGCATTCGTTCTCCTGCCTCAAACAGCAAAAAGTCCGATTCTTTTTCAACTTGCAAGATAAGATGCGCCAATTCTTCCGCATCGTCTACCGTCGCATGCCTTACGTTCATCTTTTTCCATCCCCCTCCAAATATTCCTGTGCTAAATCGCGGCTGCGATACCGACCCATCGCTGTTTTTACCTTTTTAAACCCTGCCTGCTGGTAAAATGGCTCGTTTCCCACAGTAGCAATCAAATGAACGCAGGAAATATGCTGCAGCTGATCAAGCAAATCTTCGACGATTGCTTTTCCGATGCCATGCCCTTGAAAATCACGATGAACAACCACATCGTAAATCGCCGCATTAAACACCCCGTCGGAAAGCGCACGGCCGAATCCGACGATGCGGCCATCACAAAAGACAAGTGTAATAACATTGCTTGCTTCAAATACCTGCTGGATGACTTCTTCCGTATGTTTCGTCCAGCCGACGGATTCATACACCTCTTTCATCTCTTGCCAATTTGCTTTGGATAAATCTCTATGGACGTGAATGTCCACCCCTATCCCCCTTACTTTCTCGAAATCGTTTCTTTTTGAAGCGCATTTGCGATTTGGTCTAGCTTTTGTTCGATGCGCTGCAATGATCGATTGCGGATAATGACACTTCTTACAAAGAAAACGAATAGTGCCACTATAATAACGTTAAAGACAATGGGAATGATAGAAGTTAACAATGTAACAAAAGATGTTTCTTGTGCCATTTTTACATCCCCCCTAGCATAAAACTTATTATTAGTCTATTCTATGTCTATCCTATTATTTCCTGCCGATTAGTTGCATACACCGCTTTCTCGCCGTATCATTTTATATAAACAATACAAGAAAGGGTGCACACCCATGGCTAAACAATTGCCGCCAGGCCAATTTGAAACGGAAAAATGGCCGATTCTCCATGAGGGGGATGTCTATCCATTTGATGAATCAACATGGGATTTCCGTTTATTTGGGGATGTAAAAGAAGAAGTCTCCCTATCCTATCAGCAAGTAATGAAGCTGCCAAAAACGATATCGACGATCGATATGCATTGCGTGACGACGTGGTCGAAGTTTGATACGACGTTTGAAGGAATCGCCTTTCGCGAGTTTTTGCGCTTTGTCGAGCTCGATTCGGATGTGAAATACGTGAAAATTTACGACTATTTGAACCAAGACCGCTTCGGTTATTCGGCCAACTTGCCGCTCGAGGTGCCCATGGGTGATGACGCTTTGTTTGTGTACCGCTGGAAAGATAAACATCGTGACTGGCAAGATATTCCCCAAAACATGGCTATCCGCTCCGCTTTATGGAAAGGGGCGAAATGGGCATCCGAGATCCGGTTTATGAAAAAAGACGAGCCGGGATATTGGGAACAGCGCGGCTATTCGATGAACTCCAATCCATTTAAAGAAGAACGGTTTGCCGATCGATAACAATAAAAAACGAGGACCGCTTCGCTCGGGAAGGGTCCTCGTTTTGTTATGACTAAACATGATTGGACGCTGTTTGCTTTTGCAGCCATGGGCTGAGCCGGGCAAACAAAAGCATAAAGACAATGGTAATCATGACGCCTTTTACCGCATTAAACGGAAGAATGGCGGAAACGACGAGCGCTTTTGTTTCCGGCGCGCTCATCGCCGGAGCGCCTAGAAAGATCGTATACGCTGGCAGAAACACATAGTAGTTCAATACGCTCATCATCAACGCCATAACGGCGGTGCCAGTGGCTAACCCAGCCAGCATGCCTTTTTTCGATTTTGTTTTATGATATACGTAATATGTCGGCAAAATAAATGTAATCCCAGCCATAAAGTTGGCGATATGCCCAACCGGAACGCCGGTAGGACTGCCGACCATGAAATAATTCAGCACATTTTTTAGCAATTCCACGAACACTCCCGCCAGCGGCCCGTACAGAAGCGCGGCGATCAATGCCGGAACGTCGCTGAAATCCACCAATAGAAAATTTGGAAATGGCGGAAGCGGAAAGTTTAACAGCATCAACAAATACGAGATGGCACTAAATACTCCAATCAAGACAAGCACGCGGACATTCATTTTTCTCATGTCGATTCTCCTCTCCTTCTCGTGATCCATCCTCACAAGAAGAAGGCTGCCGTCTTGAGCGTCCAATAAAAAACCCTTAAGTGTTCACACTTAAGGGAGAAAAAGGTCATGCTCAAATAGACGTTCGAGCGCGCAACATTCGAACGCCGGCAAACCTTCATCTTCTCCCATCCAGACTATACTGTCGGCTCCGGACTCGCACCGGATCCTGCCTTGCGGCTCGCGGGCTGAGAAGCGCATGGGCTTCATCACCGCCGGTCGGGAATTTCACCCTGCCCCGAAGATGAATCGTATATTTTTGATATGTGATTTTACATTCAGTATACAATTTTCATATAGATTCTGTCTACTATTTTTCATGCCACAGAATGAAGCTGGCTTTTAACTAAAGCTCGTTTCTGAAGGCGAACAGTGCCTGTCATTGTTCACCATACCGGACATCAGCTATGCGATCGGGACCTGAGCGTTTGCATCCAAAAATGCGATGGTTAGTCATTCTTTAAATGGGATTCTGAATAAGATAATGATGATAACCTAACAGGAAAGGAATATGTCCCATGCCCATGATCGCTGAGCCCTTTCGATTGCCGGTTCAAATCCTCCCTGTTCACGTCACCTCACCAACCGTTCATCTTTACTATCCTCAGGTAACCGGCCTCCCGGATATCCGGATTCAACAGCACATAAATCAAGTGATTTACCAACAACTTCATTCCATCATCAAGCAGCAAGGCTACTATGAGAATCCAGCCCAAACGGAAATGACCGGAATATATGAAATCAAAACGAACGAAAGAGGCATTCTAAGCCTGGCGCAAAATAACTATACCTACATCTATATGCATGCGAACGGCCTGACCATCACAAAATCATTGACCTTTGATACCCGTACAGGTAAATCCTACACCCTAAAAGAGTTATTCAAACCCAACAGCGATTACGTGAAAAAAATCTCAATGTTAATTGAGCAGCAAATCCAGCAACGCCAAATCAGCCTGACCAGTAACTTTACTGTGATACGCCCAGACCAAGATTATTATATCGCTGATAAATCACTTGTGATTTATTTCCAAATGTACGAAATCACTCCCCGACCTTATGGCCTGCCAATGTTCCCAATTTCTGTATATGAACTTCAGGATCTGATCGATGAAACAGGGCCGCTCGGAAAAATGATTCTGGACTAAATAAGTCAACGGGCCGGGGAGGCAACCCATTGATGATGAGGATTTGCTTTTATTAAGGAACACAAGGCGATATTTGGGATACGCAGTGGGATAAGTTATGCAACTTCATTGGAACGATTGTTGCTTTGCTTATTTTCTCAAAACTACATAACAGACTATTGGTATTGGCAAAGGAACAACCGGAACGTCCATAAGAAAATCGAAAGGAATACACCCAAAAAGATCTCTTTTTTCCATCATTTTAAAAAATAGTGCGGCTCCCTTTTTTGGATATAGAGGGAGCCGTCCGTGCTTTATTTAATTTTATACAAATAAATGTTCCATACCGATTCCTTTTTTCTCTGGGCCATAAGATTTTTAATCCAAGCGCAAATAACACGTAAATCACAAGCGGGCGCAAAAAATGATAGCGGGAAAAATCAAACGTATGTAAAAACCTTTTCGTCAGCGGAAGCCATCCCTTATAAAACAAATTTGCATGCAACAAAGTTTTTTCTTTGCGCAATCGTTTTGTGATAAAATAAAAACGGCAAAAGATAGCAAATGGTAAGGAGATGACAAAATGAAACAGGAAATCATCGAACGCTTTACGAAATATGTCAAAGTCAACACGCAATCCGACCCGAACAGCGACACTTGCCCTTCCACCCCTGGCCAGCTGGAGCTTGGAAACATGTTGGTGGAAGAATTAAAAGCAATCGGCATGGAAGAAGTGACGATAGATGAAAACGGATACATAATGGCAACACTTCCGGCAAATACCGACAAAGACGTGCCGACGATCGGCTTTTTAGCCCATATGGATACCGCTCCTGAGTTCACTGGGGCTAATGTCCATCCGCAAATCGTCGAAAATTACGATGGCGGCGATATTGTCTTGAACAAATCGTTAAACATTGTCCTGTCGCCAAAAGATTTTCCGGAATTAGCCAACTATAAAGGCCATACGCTCATCACCACTGACGGTACGACGCTGTTAGGCGCGGACAATAAATCGGGAATCGCGGAAATTATGACGGCGATGGCCTACTTAATCCAGCATCCGGAAATTAAACACGGCAAAGTGCGCGTCGCCTTCACGCCGGATGAAGAAATTGGCAGAGGCCCGCATAAGTTTGACGTCGCTAAGTTCGGCGCTAAATTTGCGTACACGGTCGACGGCGGTCCGCTCGGCGAATTGGAATACGAAAGCTTTAACGCAGCGGAAGCAAAAATCACGATCAAAGGGAAAAACGTCCATCCAGGCACGGCCAAAGGCAAAATGATTAACTCGATGAAAATCGCGATAGAATTTCATGGACAGCTTCCTGCTAACGAAGCGCCGGAACATACGGAAGGCTACGAAGGATTTTATCATTTGCTTTCTTTCCAAGGAAACGTCGAAGAAACCATGCTTCATTACATTATCCGCGACTTTGACCGCAAACAATTTGAAGCTCGCAAAGCAAAAATGCAGGAAATCGCGGCAAAACTGCAAGAAACATACGGAAAAGAGCGCATCGCGATCGAAATCAAAGACCAATATTATAACATGCGCGAAAAAATCGAGCCGGTTCGCGAAATCGTCGATATTGCCTATGAAGCGATGAAAAACTTACATATTGAACCGAAAATTTCGCCGATCCGCGGCGGCACGGACGGTTCGCAACTTTCCTACATGGGACTGCCGACGCCAAACATTTTTACCGGCGGCGAAAACTTCCACGGCCGCTTTGAATACATTTCCGTCGACAACATGATTAAAGCAACAAACGTGATTATTGAAATTATCAAGCTGTTTGAACAAAAAGCGTAATAGAAAAGCTGGTTCCAACGGCGCTTTGGAACCAGCTTTGTTTTTAGTGCAGCTTTTGAATGCGCCCTTCAATATGAGCATCAAATGGCTGCGGAAGCTGTTTAATATAATCGATGAGCGCATCCAAATCGACAGGTCCTACTTCCCGGTTTTTCCCTTCCGTAAATACCGAGAAGTTATCTCCCCCATCAGCTAGGAAACTGTTTGTTGTAACAGTGTATTCCGCATTTGGGTCGAGTTTCGTGCCGTTTGGCAAATAAATATCGACGACTTTGTCTCCTATCGGTTTGCTTGCATCCCAAGTATACGTCAGGCCGGAAATTTGCAGCATGCGCGTTTGATTCGACTGCCATTGTTGATTTAACAGTTTGCGGATTTGTTCTCCCGTGAGCGTCATTTTTACTAACTGATTGCTAAATGGCTGCACGTTATACAACTCTCCCCATGTCACTTCCCCTTGTTCAATATCGGCGCGAATGCCGCCTGGATTCATAAAGGCGAAGTCGGTTTTCATCGCTGTCCGCTGCGCATCCGCAATCAAGTTTCCTAAAGCCGATTCACCGTTTGCGTTTTGTTCAGCGCTAATCGTCGTTTTTGCCGTACCGATGACCTGGTTAATAATCGGCGCCACCTTTGCTTCATACTTGTTAATTAGTTTCGTAATCTCTGGATCGGGCTTGATGCTATCTTGGTAGGTAGTCACGATTTCCGCTTTTTTCGCAACAACGTCTTTTGTGCGCCGATCAATGGTTAAATCCACATCAGAAAAAGCAGTTCCGTAAGAATACGATTGTACAAGCAATTTGCCATCTACCAAGGCGTTTAAATAGGCATGATTATGGCCAGCGAAAATGACGTCGACTTCATCATCCACTTTTTTCGCGATGTCTACAATCTCCCCACTCGCGTTGGAGCCATCTTTATTCGAAACCCCTGGATTATGGGCGAGGACAACGATTGCACGTACCCCTTGCCGTTTTAATTGTTTCACCGCTTTGTTAATTGCTTCCGCTTCGTCCGTGAATGCAACCCCCGCCACACCGCTTGGAGTGACAATGCTAGGTGTATCGGACAACGTTACTCCGATAAAGCCAATCGGCACCCCTTTCACTTTTTTAATAACATAAGGCGGAAGAATCGGTTTGCCTGTCTTTTTATCAATTACATTCGCGCATACGTATGGAAAGTCCGCGCCGCGAAAATAGCCGGTTTTTGGATGTGTTCCTCCATAAATGAGGCGAAGCATTTCGTTGACCCCTTCATCAAATTCGTGGTTTCCAAGTGTCCCCACATCAAAACCTAGTTTATTTAAAAACTCTATTGTCGGCTCGTCTTGAAGTAAAGCCGATACAGGCGCACTCGCCCCAACCATATCTCCCGCGTGCACAAGAAGCGTACTTTCGTTTTCCTTTTCCCTTTGTTTCAAATACGCAGCTAAATAATCCGCTCGCCCGACTGCTCGCCCTCCAACGTTTCTTGTAACATCAAGCTGTCCGTGAAAATCATTAATTCCTAACAATTGCACATCCATATAGCGATGTTGATGCGCATCCGCTTTCAGCCGTTTTCCTTCATCGCCAGCTTGTCCGGCCGCCAACACATTCCCCGAAGTGATCATAGCCGATAACAAAAATGCAGGGACAGCGGTTTTCAGCCATTTTGAGGAGATTTTCATCACCTGATTCCTCCCTTTTGTTTTTCTATCACTCAGCATCATTTTTCGTTCTATAAAAATAATAGAGGAAAATTGCTCATCTTTCGCTAAACTATTGTAAATTTTCTATAAATTTATAATGAAGCAGCCTCTAATTCTATTTACAATTTGTTTGGTCGTAAAAAACGAGTAACATAACAGTGTGTAACTAAGGAAGTGCTACGCAAAGCGGCGGAATATTGACGCCTAAATCGGGATGCCATTATTTCGTGAAACAAGCGGAGACTTCATGAAGGAGAACATAGAAGTAGGTTTTATCGAAGAAGCGGTCAATAGTGAATGAATTAATTAATAAGAGAAATTCCACAGAAACAGATGGAAAATAAATTGGATATACCGTCTGCCGTTAGAGATCATGACCTCAATTTCACCGTTTAAACTTCCGATCATTTATCGATGTGTCGCATCATTTCCCCGTTATTTCACCTCCCTTGGAGTACCCCCTTGGTTGCCCAAGGGGATATCGTTATGCTTTTGTCCATGTAGATTGCAACCGAACGCCCGCTGCCTTTAGCGTCGTGTAAACAGGACAACGCGAATCGGTGATACGCTGTAATTCTTCAATCCGTTCCTGTGATTCATTCGTTTTTACTTTGGCGTGAATCGTGACTTGTTGGAAATACGGCTTCACGTTCGGATCGCCCATAAATCCCCGTGTGTCTATCGTTCCTTGAATATCAAATTCGATTCCCTGCAAATCAAAGTTTAGTTCTTTCGCCACCAAGTTCGCCACGACATTTTCGCAGCCGGCAAGCGCGCTTAGCAGCGTTGTTAACGGATCAGGGCCTGTATCTTGGCCGCCCATCACCGGCGGTTCGTCGATCGTTATCGTATGTTTTTTAGAGCTGACTACTGTCTGCATTCCTTTTGAACTTCCTGTCACATGAAATGTCATTTGATTTTTCATCCAAATACCCCCTCGCTTTTTATAAATTTTCTTTCCCTTCTACACCATTAATTGAATAGCTTGCCGTAATGTTGGCATTTAAGGAATGATATACAGAGCAGTACTTCTCTATAGACAATTGAATGGCGCGGACGACTTTGTCCTCTGGTAAATCCCCTTCTAACACATAATGAATGTGAATATCCGTAAACCGTTTTGGATGATCGTCCGCACGGGTTCCTTCCACTTCTATAGAAAATGACCGAACCCCAAGCCGCATTTTTTTCAAGATCGATATAATGTCAATTCCCGTACATCCGGCAAGCCCGTGTAAAATTAATTCCATCGGTCTAGCCCCGGAATCTTGCCCCCCTGCTTCTTTCGAGGCATCGATCGGGATTTGTACTCCTGACGCGCTCATCCCTGTAAACGACATTTGCCCGTTCCATTTCACTTTTGCTTGCACTTTTCTTTCCTCCTCTTTCAGTTCCAGTGATAAAACTTATGTATGATGTTATTATCTAGTTTACTTTGCAAAAAAAATAAATGCAAAACAAATACCTTTCCATTTTCTGATCTAGCGTTTTTTTTCATGCATGGTAAAATAAAAACATGCACGAATTTGATAAGTAAAGGGTGTAGGAAGATTGATGGAAAAAGCACTCATTTTGATCGCAGCTTACCTTCTTGGGTCGATTCCGTTTGCGCTGCTTGTTGGAAAAATAGGATACGGAATCGACATTCGCGAGCATGGAAGCGGAAATCTAGGAGGAACAAATACATTTCGTGTGCTCGGAGTAAAAGCGGGACTGATCGTCACATGCGGAGATATTTTAAAAGGGACATTAGCGGCAAGCTTACCTGTATTATTCTCCGTGCACGTACATCCGCTGTTAGCAGGAGTGTGCGCGGTTCTCGGACATATTTACCCGGTCTTCGCGAAATTTCGCGGTGGAAAAGCGGTCGCTACATCGGCAGGGGTGATGCTGTTTTATTCACCGCTTTTATTCGTTTCCCTTCTCGTTGTTTTTTTCATTGTTTTGTATATTTCCAAATATGTTTCCTTATCTTCGATGTTAGCTGGGGTGTATGCTGTTATTTATACGATCTTCTTTACGGATGACATTCCGCTAATGATCGCAGTATCGTTATTAACGGCGTTTATCTTTTACCGCCACCGCGCGAATATAAAACGCATCATCAACAAAACGGAACCAAAAGTCAAATGGTTAGGCGGAAAATAATTCAATCGCATCATGTTGAAAAATCGTTTTTACATGATTAAGTGCACTATAGAAACAAGCCATTTGATCGACAGGAAAGGAGTTTGATCATTGAAATTACCTAGCGAATTTATCGAAAAAATGGAGAGGCTTTTGCAAGAGGAAGCTTCTCGTTTTTTTTCCACCTATCATGAAGAAAAAGCAAACGGGTTACGATTCAATCCATTGAAAATCGACCGAGAAACGTTTTTAACGCTCGTCCCGTTTGCCCTTTCCCCTGTCCCGTTTTGTCCTACTGGCTTTTATTATGAAGGAGACGAACAGCCGGGAAAGCATCCGTACCATGCGGCAGGGCTTTATTATATCCAAGAGCCGAGCGCGATGTTTGTGGCTGAAGTGCTAAAGCCGAATCCAGGAGAAATGGTTCTTGACCTTTGTGCCGCACCTGGCGGAAAAACGACGCAGCTGGCGGCGATGATGGAAAATCAAGGGCTGCTTGTCGCCAACGAAATTCATCCAAAGCGGGTCAAAGCACTTTCGGAAAATATCGAGCGTCTTGGCGTGACCAATGCGCTCGTCACCAACGAAACGCCGGAAAAGCTGGCGCAATACTTCCCTGGATTTTTTGATAAAATTTTAGTCGACGCTCCATGCTCGGGAGAAGGAATGTTCCGAAAGGATGAAGAAGCGGTATCGTTTTGGAGCCAGGCGCACGTTGAACAGTGCGCTATCAAACAGCGGCATATTTTAGACTATGCATACGAGATGTTAAAAGAAGGCGGCATCCTCGTCTATTCCACCTGCACGTTTGCCCCGGAAGAAAATGAGCAGACGGTGGAATATTTGCTGAAAACATATGAAGACCTAACGCTGCTTTCGATTGAAAAAGCACATGGCATTCAGCCAGGGAGACCGGAATGGACGAAGACAAATATGGAAGCCATCGGGCGAACCGCCCGGCTTTGGCCGCATCATGTAAAAGGAGAAGGCCATTTTGTCGCCAAACTGCAAAAAACCGGTCCTTCCCCGCAATGGAATGGGCGCTATGCGAAATCGAACGTTTCTAAACAAATGATTCATCAATATCGGCAGTTTGAGCAAGAAGTATTGCAAACAGAAATCGAAAAACCGATGTATGCCTTTCAAAACCATCTTTTCGCTTTACCTGATCACTGCCCAAACTTTGATGGTCTGAAAGTTGTACGGGCAGGACTACACGTAGGAGAAGTGAAAAAACAACGGTTTGAACCAAACCATTCGCTTGCCTTATCGCTGAAGCTGCAAGACGTTCGTTACTCCCTTGACTTGTCAAGCGACAGTGTCGAATGTCTAAAATATTTGCGCGGAGAAACGCTACAAACGGGAGAAGACCGAGGCTGGCTGCTCATTACGGTCGATGGCTATCCGCTCGGCTGGGGGAAAGAAGTGAAAGGAATCGTGAAAAACTTTTATCCAAAAGGATTAAGAGTGATGTAGAAAAAGGGCGCGCTTATAAGCGGCCCTTATTGTTTTGCCTTTGCCGATGTCGGAATCGTCAGCGTAAATACAATTTCGTCTTTTACCAAATTAATTTTTTTCGCGGAAATTTGATAGCCATTGCCGAAACGAATATCGGTAAGCGCCACATACACGCGGTTTGCCGCTGGGTCAATCATCACTTCATCCGGCAATGACGCATGATTTCGCAAATATCTTAATACGTACGTGATCGGAAGCTGCCAGTCGCCGAGCGATATTTGCGGGCTTTGCAGCTCCACATTTCCTCCTTTGACCACTTTCGGAATAAAGGAAACGACAAAGTCTACCTTCCGGCCAAATACCGAGAGCTTGCTTGCCACATACACGCGGTCATTGAGCCAAACCCGATATTGCACCGGATGATCTTTTGTCTTTTTGCGAATATAATCATTGATCACCGTATTCAAATGTTCTTTGTTCGAATATACGGTAAACGCCGCCCCTTTTACTTTTTTTGGCGGCGGCACCGAAATCGGCTTAGCCGGCTGAAACAGCCACGCCGCAAACAACGCGACAACGGCAATGTCCAATATCACTAATGCCCAAAACCACTTTTTCCAATTCATTGCTTCGATCTCCTTAGCCACATCTCTTCATGTTTTTTCAGCTTGTCATATACTCGTCTTGCGATTTGTTCATAGCCGATTTCATTCGGATGAAACTCGTCACTGTATAACATATCATCGCGGTTGTCAAATAAATCTTTCACATTCACAAATATCGTACAATCATAGTGTTTTAATACTTGGTTGCTGCCGTTATTCCATTGATCAATCACCTTATTAATTTCAGGGATATTCGGCAGCGAGCTAGAAAACGGATTATATAGCCCGACAAGCACGATGGTAGCATCGGGATTGGCGGCGTGAATCGTGGCCAACAAATGATCTAACCGCTCCGCAAACCGCTTTTGCTCTTTGGCAAACAGCTCGTACGACAAATTAAAAAAATGCGAACGGACAACTTTCATGATGTCATTGCCGCCGATCGTCATCAAAATTAAATCGGCTCGTTTTATTTGCGCTACATGTTGATGGACGACCGCGTCAAGCTGGTTCAGTTGCAGTCCCCGCTTTCCTAAATTGACGACGGAAACCGTCCGCACTCCTTTATGCTGTTTTAGTCGTTGCTGCAAACGGCCAACATAGCCTCCCCGTCCTTGGCGATCCCCTACCCCTTCCGTCAGCGAATCGCCGAGGGCAAGAACGTGAATATCTTTTGGCAAAAAGTCTTCCGCACTTTGCTGCGATGCATGTTTTGTTTGCCGTTCAGGCTTGTCGCTGAATACCTGCTGTGAGGAACATCCTGCACAATAAATAAATAACAAAAAAAGCAATCCCCATTTTTTCACGATCTGCACCTACCTTACCTGCAACACAAACGAAGAAAACATGAAAAGGCAAAAATGTGTCTACATTTTTGCCTTATGACGATTGCAAAATTTTAATATGCTCTAAAATTTGATCATACGGAACGTCTTGCACTCCACTGTATGTCTGCACAATCTTGCCGTTTTGGTCCACTAAATAAAAGCTCGTTCCGTGGATGACTTGATCTTGGTTTTTCGGCTTTTGCACAATCGTTTTAAAATTTTTCTCGGCAAATTTCTCAATTTCTTGCTGGCTGTATCCTGTAAGCAAATGCCAGTTTGATAAATCACCGTTAAATTTTTTCGCATACTCTTTTAACTTTTCCGGTGTGTCTACTTCTGGATCCACACTAAATGAGACAAATTCAACATGGAGCCCTTTTTCTTTCGCCATTTGTTGTAATTTAGCCATATGGGCCGTCATTGGCGGACAAACAGTCTCACAATTAGTAAAAATAAAGTCGGCAACCCACACTTTTCCTTTTAAATCTTTTAAGCCGAACGGTTTCCCGTTTTGATCGGTAAACGTAAAATCGGCAACTGGCCAATTTTTGGCGTCCGGAATTGTTTTTCCGCATGCAGCAAGAAGAACGATAGCAAGAAGAAGCACCATTCGTTTCATCTTTTCCTCACCCATCTCCTATTCTATATCTTAGTCGGTATAATACATAAGCCCAACCGCTCCCGGTCCGGTATGAATCGAAATCACCGGCGTTGTCTGGACAATATCAACTTGGTGATATCCAGTCGCCTCGATGATCGATTGTTTCAGCCGTTCCGCTAATGCGGTCGCATCGGCATGGGCAATCCCGACAGCCCGAATCGTTTTATTGGATATATCTTGAATAAATTGATTTGTCAAATATTTGATCATTTGCGAATAACTGCGCACTTTCGCAATTGGTGTATACATTCCATCGACAAGTGCCGCAATCGGTTTAATGTTTAAAAGCGAACCGACCAACGCCTTTCCACGACCAATACGACCGCCTTTTACAAGGTTTTCTAATGTATCGACAGCGACGTACAATCGCGTGCAGCGCCGGACGTCACGCAGGCGGTTTACAATTTCCGCCACACTTTTCCCTATCCTTGCCTGCTGTGCTGCTTCCAGTACCTGAAACCCCAAAGCAAGCGAAATAAACTCCGAATCTACCACTGTCACGTTCGCTTCCGCTAATGCCGCAGCATACTGCGCGGAACGAACAGTACCGCTTAGCTCACCAGCCATATGGATGGAGATAATATCGCTTCCATCTTCACCAAGGCGGTTATAGATTTCAAGAAACTCACCGACAGAAGGCTGAGAGCTTTTTGGCAATTCCTCTGACTCTTTCATTTTTTTCATAAACTCATCCGGGGCAATCGTTACACGGTCGATAAATGCTTCCCTGCCAATCGTAAAGCTGAGCGGGACCACCTCAACCCCAAGTTCCCGCAATACCTCTTTCGGTAAATCAACCGTCGAATCGGTTACAACTTTCACGTTTCTCATGAATTCACTCCCAATATTAAGCCTTATGCACAATTATACAATGAAATGAGGAAAATTCCTAATACAAATCGAGAATGCCCGTAAGAAAAGTGAAGCTATTTTTATTAGTAAGCGGAATGGACTGAGCAAAAAAGAGCTTAGACCAAAAAAGCAATGGAGGTTTTATTCTCCTCCGCTATTCCTGATTGTTATCATATTAATAATATGTGTGGAAAGTTTGAAAAAATATCAAAAAACATGTGAACTTATCAAAACAAACTTATATGCAACATTCTTTCTCCAAAGCAGCTGCCTTATGTCATCATTTATCTTCATCATGATAGGCAATTGGTTCCCTAGACAACGTTTCAAATTGATGAATAAACAAAAAAGTTGTTTTGCCGGGGCAAAACAACTTTTTAAAGTGTTACGCATTGTTTTTTAATACATTCGTTTTAAAAATTTGTTCGTACACTGGCCATTTTAATACTTTTTTCAAATATTCGCGAAACGAGTAAACGGAACGGACATCTCGGGATCGATATACTTTCGCAATAAACATTTCTAAACGGAGTTGAATCATAAATCGATATGTGTTATCTTCCTCCAGTACAGGAATTTCGATAATTTTCACTTTCTGCCCATAAGCGTTTTTAAACTCTAGGCTTTTGAATAGCAAAATATCAATCCTCTTTTTTCACCGATTTACTTTTATTATACACCAAACCGGCGAAAAAGTATGTCAGAAATGCGTGAAATCTTTCCGACTTTTTTCGCGCTTTTTTAAATGAGCAAGTGGAATAAATTCGGATCTTTATTCACTTCTTGAAACGGGAAGCCTTTTTTCTTCATCCGTTCAATCAGCGGCGCATAATCTTCGCGGCGCTTTAGCTCGATGCCGACTAAAGCCGGACCGCTTTCTTTATTGTTTTTCTTTGTGTATTCAAAGCGGGTGATGTCATCGGTCGGTCCTAATACTTCATCCAAAAACTCGCGCAGCGCGCCGGCGCGCTGCGGAAAATTCACGATAAAATAATGTTGCAGCCCTTCGTAAATCATCGACCGCTCTTTAATTTCCTGCATCCGGTCAATATCGTTGTTGCCGCCGCTGACGACGCAGACGACCGTTTTTCCGCGTATTTTCTCTTTGTAAAAATCGAGCGCCGCAATCGGAAGCGCCCCTGCCGGCTCCGCGACGATCGCGTTTTCATTATATAATTCCAAAATCGTCGTACATACCTTTCCTTCCGGGACAACAACGACGTCATCAAGGATTTCCTTGCAAAGGGCAAACGTTTTTTCGCCGACCGTTTTGACCGCCGCTCCGTCTACAAATTTATCAATTTCCTCTAATGTCACGACATGGCCTTGTTCAATAGCGGATTTCATCGACGGAGCTCCTGCCGGTTCCACCCCGATAACCTTTGTCGTCGGGGAAATACTCTTCATATATGTACCAAGCCCAGCCATCAATCCGCCGCCACCGATGCTCGCAAAAACAAAATCGACCGGCTCTTCGCAGTCATTGAGCACTTCGACGCCGATGGTCCCCTGACCGGCGATGACATACTCATCATCAAACGGATGGATGAACGTACGGCCTTCTTCTTTTGCGCACTTCATGGCCTCGTTAAAGGAGTCATCAAACGTATCGCCTACTAACACAATTTCTACCATATCTTTTCCAAACAGTTGCACTTGCGATACTTTTTGTCTCGGCGTTGTCGCCGGCATGTATATTTTGCCATGCACGCCGAGCGCTCGGCATGAATACGCGACCCCTTGCGCATGGTTGCCCGCGCTCGCGCAAATGATCCCTTTTCTCCGTTCTTCCTCGCTTAAATGCTTCATTCGATTGTAAGCGCCGCGAATTTTAAACGAACGGACCACCTGCAAATCTTCGCGCTTTAAATAGACGTTGCATTCATACCGTTCCGACAACAGCGGATTTTTTTGCAGCGGAGTATGATAGACAACGTCTTTTAAGGTATGGTAGGCGATTAAAATGTCTTCTACGTAAACGGTCCCTTGCTTTCGTTTCAGTTGCTGTTCCATGCTTTCGTTCCCTTTCTTTCAATGTTGTTTTTTTAATTTGTAAATTATAGCACAAATTTTGAAAAAGAAAAGGGAATTTTCAAAAGTTTATAAAAACATTTGTGTTTGGCCGCCATGCGATGTATTGCTTTTTGCGTCTAAAAAGAAAGACGACCCTCTTACGTGCGGTCGTCTTTCTCCTGTTCATATTCCTCGGCAAACTCCGTCGCCCATCTTCCTTCGTCATACCAGCGGTACGCCTCTTCCTTTCTCGCTTCTTCAAGAATATGGTTTTCCATAAACAAATGGAAAAACGCTTCAATGGCGCCGATGGCCAGTGTACAGAAAAAGGAAGCATATGCCATGTTCATCGTTGGTTCAATGAGCGCATAGCTTGTCAGCCAAATCAGCAAAAACGAGAGCAGAAGATCGGCAATAACGGCGACAAAATTGCCAAAGCGGGGCAAAATCAGTAAATCGCCAACGATATAAGAAGCGAGCGCGGTTCCTGCCGCCATGAACCAAACCAGCAGCGGCGGGGCGTTAAAAATCGCAAAAATGGAAAGCATCACGATGCTCCAGCCAACGAATTTCACCACATATGGAACGATATGTTTCATCGTATTCCTCCATTTCCATTCCCTGTTTACTATTATCGTTCCTTTTTCGCTCTGTTTCTATTCGATCCTAAAAGAAAAACGTGTTCCGCCAAACAGCGAAACACGTTAATGTTTGCGTTCATAAACGATAAACGTATAATCATATGGATTTTTTTCGTCTTTTATTCCTTTCGTATAGGAAACGAGCTGCCACTCTGACTCATCAAAAGCCGGATAGAACGTGTCACCTGAAAAACTCGCTTCAATTTTCGTCACGTACAAGCGCTCGGCAAACGGAAACGTCGCCCGAAACAGCTCCGCGCCGCCGATGACAAACACTTCATCGTTATGCTTAGCGGCAAACTGACGAACCTCTTCGATGGAATGGATCACCGTACACCCTTCCGCCTGAAACGACCGATTCCGCGTGACAATGACATTTTCTCTGCCGGGAAGCGGCCGGCCGATCGATTCAAATGTTTTACGCCCCATAATAATAGCATGACCCATCGTCACTTTTTTAAAGTAAGCTAAATCGGCCGGCAAATGCCATGGCAGGCGGTTTTCCTTGCCGATGACGCGGTTTTGATCCATGGCTACAATATGCGAAATCATCGTATCTCTCCTTTATACCGCAACCGGCGCTTTAATATGCGGATGCGGATCATAACCAACGATTTCAAAATCGTCAAATTCATATTCAAAAATGGACGCCGGTTTCCGCTTGATCACCAACTTCGGAAGCGGGCGCGGTTCTCTCGTCAGTTGCAGTTTCGCCTGTTCTATATGATTTTTATACAAATGTACATCGCCGCCGCTAAAAATCAATTCGCCGACATCCAAATCGCACTGCTGGGCAATCATATGCGTCAACAACGCATAGCTGGCAATATTAAACGGCAAGCCTAAAAACGTATCAACGGAACGTTGCTGCCACATGCAGGAAAGCTTACCGTCGGCGACGTAAAATTGAAACGCATAATGGCAAGGCGGAAGCTTCATTTCGTCCAGCTCAGCCACGTTCCAGGCGCTTACTAATAAGCGGCGGGAATTCGGATTTCGTTTAATTTCTTCGATAACCCAGCTGATTTGGTCCACCGTTTTGCCGTCGGCCCCTTTCCAAGAACGCCACTGCGCACCATATATCGGGCCTAAATCGCCGTTTTCGTCGGCCCACTCATCCCAGATCGTCACGCCGTTTTCCTGCAAATAACGGACGTTCGTGTCGCCTTTTAAAAACCATAACAATTCGTAAATAATCGAACGGATATGTAACTTCTTGGTCGTTAAAAGCGGAAAGCCCTCTTGCAAATTAAAGCGGAGCTGGCGGCCAAACACGGATAATGTCCCAACTCCGGTGCGGTCGTCTTTTTCCACCCCGTTTTCGAAAATATCTTCTAGTAATTGTAAGTATTGACGCAATGTTCTCACCTCATGTTCTATCATAAAGGAATCCTACTCAGAAACTCAATCTATTTTTCATCATAACTCACATTTCGCACCCTAACAAGGTCAAAACAAAGGATTTTTTATTTAGTTTTTCAGAATAACTTTTTGACCAACACAACGAGCGATGGCAATCCTTTTTTTACCATCGCTGGTCGTTCCGTATCACGTTACACGTAGATGCTCTCATCCATGCCCAATCCCTGCAGAATCCTTCGCTGATCAGGGGTAAGGGAGCGATCCAGTGAGCGTTGGATGCGCCCATCCGGCAGCTTGAACAGGACGACGTTCACATATTGAAACAGCTGAAAAATCGCCTGTCCCGTCGGCCGGGTCAGCTTGCGGCCTCCAGGACCCTTCAACGGGTGTTCTGGAGTAATAAACTGACGCACTCGGCGCTGAAAAACGCGGTAAATAGCCAAGGCCAACAGAAACAAATAGCCTAATACTGCGACCCGTTCTGGTTTTTTGACGTAAATCTCATCCGTGAAAAACGGATCTTTCAAAAAAGCGAAGTTCATTTCCACCGAGATCTGCCCTTTATACAGCTTCAAGATCTCTTGGGCATCCATGGGTTGGCCCTTCCATTCCTTCGGAACGGTCGTGACAAGGACAAACCGGGACGCTTTCCGTCTCGCCTGTTCCCACGCGTCTTGGTCGAATTCGACGTCAAGGTGCAAGAAATACAGCGTCTCCACCTCGGGTTCCGCCCCTTTTTTCGGCCGTCCGCGCCGTTTTTTCAGGCGTACGATCTCTTCGACCGCGGCCTCAACCCGATGAAACCGGGGGCGAAGGGACGCCTTGAGGGACGCCAAGGCTTGTTCGGCATCTTCCCGGCAGGAGAAGGGGTGACGCTCCCAACGGGCTTGTTCCTCGCGAAGAAGCTCCGCTTCTTTGGTTCGTTCTTTTTCAAGCGTCTTTCCTTTTCGCTGGTCGAGCGCGCTCGATTCAACAACGATCAGCCGAACGGGGTGGCCTTCATACGTCGAGGCCGTTTCCCATACCCGGTACGTGGCGCCGTTTCTCTCCGCCAACGTAAAGGGATCGCTCCACGTCGTGTCCTCAGCATCCGCTTCGGCCAGCGCGGTTTTCACGATCCGGAGCGACGAAGGGCCTCTGGTGATCAAAAAGGCGTTGGCCGCTTTGGTTTGCGCCAGGGTCTCTTTCGTCATCGCGGCGGAATCGGCCACGTAAATCCATTCGTCTTCGATTTTGGCCTGCTTCAGCTGTTCATGGACACGAGACAGCACCTCGGGATTCCATGTTTTATCGGGCAGGTTGCCATCGTGCACATCGCCGTAAAACGGGATGCCGTCCTCGTTGCCGACCAGTCCGAAACCGATCTGTTTTTGCCAACGATGATGGCGGTTGTAGCCATGTGTGATTTGTAAGGCCTCTAACGAGGCCGATTCATACGCGCCGTAAACGGTCTTGTCCGTCGTATCGGCGTGGAAGGCTCGGAGGGAAAGGCCTTCTTTTCGATAAATATGAATCAAGCAAGTGCTGATGACGTTGTGAATGCCAGCCTCATACAGGCGATCGAGATGACGGGCCAACGCATCGTCGTTCAACCAGGAAGGATGGAGATCGGGACGGATGAGTTTCTCACAATCGACCTCCTGAGCCCAATGTTCCAAGTGAACAAGGGCTTGCCGGCCGTCAAACACATTGTAGAGGATGGCCTGAACGGCATCGCTGACTCGCGTTTGGCACTGCGGATCGACGGGCACGAGATGGTCAATCAATTGAGGCAGACCCAGTTTCTTGAATAGGGCACTTATTATATTCAAATAAGAATTGCGATAGACCTTTTTGACTTGAACGTTCATAAGTGAAAAACTCCTTTACGTTCCTTGTGTGTCAAGGATTCATTCGACATCGGAACGAAAAAATCCTCCCGATTTTCGTCGAGAGGGTGCGAAATGTGAGTCATAAAAAAGAAGAGCTCACAAACGAGCTCTTCCGGCCAAATGACGGATAAACTGGTACGTTTTTGGAGCGGCGATTTGCAAATGCCTGCGAGTCTCATCATTATAGTAATAATACGCAAACGATTCGGCAAAATATTCTTCCGGATAATGAAGGAAATAATATTGGTTCGGAAACAGTTTTGCCGCTTCTTCCTGCCAAATCGAACGGAAAGCCGCAGTCTCGTGAATATGATCGAACACGATATAATCAATGGAATGAGCGAACTCATGCAACTCCAGATTGACCGAGCCGTGCCCTTTTCCCTTTTCGCTATGGCCGATTTTAACGAGCACTAAATGCGAGCCGCCAAGCCCTGGAACATCATCCCATGTTGTCGAAGAGGACAAATATCCGCGCGGCGTTTTCCCGCGTAAATATCTCGCCGACGGTTCATCGGTAATCTTCCCATTCAACAGCTGAATGTAAATATGATGATCCGCCGCTTGCTGCAATATGGATGGATCGATATGGGCGAGCGTATCAATCATTTTTCTCGCCTCTTTATGGGAAAAATCCGTTTCCGGAACAATGATTATTTTTCTTAATATATTGTACGGCATTGTATGTTTTATGCCCATATTGCTATCATCAAGCAAAACGCCGTGTGCGGCAGGATACGGGGAAAACGAAAGCAGCGGAACGATCGCCAACATCGTCATGATCCAAAAAAGAATCCGTTTCATGAACCTTCCCCCGCTTCTTTTACTACGAATATAAAAATCTCTTTTTCTATTAAATTGTAACACACAAAAAAACGGGGACAAATGTGTAAAATAAGGAAGCGGGACCAGCGAGAAACGTTCATGGAAACGGAGCAAAAACCGTTCATGTCCGCCATTGCGGCGGCGTATTTTTATCCCAATAAATTTTTCCTAGCTCGTAATGGGTTTGAAAATCGTCATGGTACGTATGGTAATGGAATTGAAACCAATACCCATCTTGCGGCGGGTGTTCGCGCCTGACATGAAAACGGATAATATCCTCCCCGTTATCGACGCGGTAAATATGAAAAATGCGCTCCCCCATCCCGCCTGATGGGTTTTCCGTCACCGCCAAATAGTGCAGCTGTTCTTCCGGATATTGCTCAGCAAGCGACGCGATCACTTCCTCAATGCGCGGCAAAATCACGTTGCGAAACTCGTCTTCAATCACAGGGGCGATTTTGCGCCCGAACTTTTCGTACGATTGCCTAGTGGCTTTCTCCATCGTCTGCTCGATAAATTGCTGACGGGTAACATACCGAGCTTGTGTTGCCGATTCAGCTACAACAGATGCGGTTTGCAGGCCGTGATTGCCATGTTGCCAATCAGAAGACGGGGAATCATCTGTAGTCGGTTCGTCCGCCACCATTAAGGAAGAAGGAGGGGTAACGAGCCCAAACGTACAGGCGGTGATGGCGACAACAAGCGTTTTACGCAGCCATTTTGGCAACTTCACGACTCTTCACCTACCTTTAACGAAAAAATCCCGCTCTGCTTTAGCTTTTCTACCGCCCGCAGCAGCTTGTCTTCTTCTTGCACAAGAGCGATGCGCACGTAGCCTTCCCCGCTTGGTCCAAACGCATGGCCAGGCGTGACAACCACACCAGCGCGATCAATTAACGCATAGGCAAAATCAAGTGATGTCCATCCCTTTGGAATTTCCGCCCAAACAAACATCCCTGCTTTCGGCCGCTCGACATGCCAGCCGATGGAAGCGAGGCCAGCAATGAAGCAGTCGCGGCGCGCCTGATACACAGCGCGGCTTTGTTCGCAAAAAGAAGCTCCTTCTGTTAATGCCATCGCCGCAGCTTTCTGAATCGGCAAAAAAATGCCATAATCCAAATTCGATTTAAAATTGCCAAACACGCGGATGATTTCTTCATTTCCGCAAATATAGCCGATGCGGCAGCCAGCCATATTGTAGCTTTTCGATAGCGAATTGATTTCAATGCCAACCTCTTTCGCTCCAGGCACCGATAAAAAGCTGATCGGCTTTTGATCGTCGTAATACAGTTCGCTATAGGCAAAATCAGAAACGACGATAATGTTATATCGTTTGGCAAACTCCACCACTTCACGGAAAAACGCTTCCGTTGCCAGTGCGGGAACGGGATTGCCTGGAAAATTGATAAACATCATCACCGCTTTTTCCGCGATCTCTTGCGGAATTTCCCGCAAATTTGGCAAAAAATCATTCTCCTTTCGAAGCGGCATGAAATACGGGACCGCTTCCGCCATCGCAATTCCTGCCGCATACGCCGGATAGCCGGGATCGGGAACGAGGATGATGTCCCCCGGGTCGGCAAATGCCATCGGCAAATGAACAAGCCCATCTTGCGAACCGATCGTATACGTGATTTCCGTTTCCGGGTGAAGCGCGACACCGTGTGAAGTTTGATAATAATACGCCACCGCTTCATGAAATTCATTTGTTCCTTTTAAGGTATAGCCGTACGCATCCGGGTCGCTTGCATAACAGCTAAGCGCTTCCATGACAAATGGCGGCGGCGGCAAATCAGGGCTGCCGATGCTTAAGTCAATCAAATCGTCATGTTCGTTGCGTTTTTGTTGTTTATATGCCGATAATTCAGAAAAAATAGACGCAGAAAAAGCATTCATTCGCGTAGCCAGTTTCATGTTCCGATCTCTCCCCCAACTTATGTTGCAGAAAATCGTTTTCTTTTTCTGTTTAAAATGGTATATACTATGAATATATGAATAGTGTATCATACCCGTGGTGCTAGTTGAGTTTTAACACTCAACTAGCCCAAGAACAACAAGGGAGTAAGCCAGTAAAATACCATCCAGCGCCGTTTCAAATCCAGAAACCGAGTTCGCTCGAATCTCGGTGATCCGATACGAATCGACTAAAATCGAAAACACGGTTTCCACCACTTTACGTTTTCGCTTCATCCACTGTTTCCATGCGTCCGATTGGCGAATTCGCTGATTTTTTCGAACGGGCGTCCAAAAAGCGACCCGGTGCTCTTCGTACAGCTTCTTTTGCAGCTTTTGGCTGATATACCCTTTGTCACCGAGGTTATACGGATGTGGAATTTGCGTCATGACGGTTTCAGCGGCCACCCGGTCGTGACAAGACGCTTCGGTGACAACATATCCCATCGGAAGCCCTTGGTCGGTGACCTGCAGGTGAAGTTTCAACCCATAGAAAGTGATCCTTTTGGAAGCACAATAGCCAATATCGGCAATTCCACGGAATCGTTTGACGCGATGCATTCGAGCTGAATGACACAGCTCGATCGGCAAGCTGTCCACGACCGCATACGCATGGTGTTGCCCGCGCTTGGCCAACTGGTGTCGAATCCACTTGATCGCAAAGCTAAGCGCTCGGCAGCGACGGTTGTACCGAGAACGCTCAGGGAACAAGGCCTTGGGAAACAAATTCCCAATCACAAACCGGTGCCAAGCCCGTTCGGAAGTGAAGCCCAACAACTTTCCAAGGACATGGATGGTGATGATGACTTCGTCTTTCTGTTTCAACAAATGACGATTTCGACGTTGAAGATGAATCTGGATACTCGATAGTTGAGCCGATACAAAAAGCAAAATCGATGCATATTGTTTTTGAAGTTTGACACGATCTGTTGTAAAATGAAAGTGCTCTTGCATGGGAACTTCTCCTTTTGATGTTTGGTTGCACTTTCATTTTAAGGAGATCCTCATGCAAGGGCTATTTTTATGCTTGTCTGATTTTATCTAGCACCACGGGTTGTATCATATTTTATGGAAAGAAACATAGAGAGAAAGGAGAAACGTCTATGAGTGCAGTCTTTCTTGCCGCAAGCATTATTACGCTTTTGTATTTTATCTACAGCTGTATTGCCAATGCATAAGAAAAACTCGCAAGATGATTGCGAGTTTTTCTATTAATCGATTTTCGTTTTCTTGCGCGCGGAGTCGAGCTCACGCGCTCCTGTTTCTGTTTGTGTTGTTCCTTGTCCTTTTACGTTTGGCGCACCTATCCCGGTTTTCGACGGATCTTTTTTCCGCTTTGCCAACTTGCGTCACCTCCGCCTTTAACGTTCCCTTTTACGCCTGTTTCTATTCCTTTCGCCAAGCCGCTGAACCCCGCCACATCCATACGAGATAAAGAAAAAAGGATGCCGACAAGCATCCTTAATCGCAATGTTTTTCAAATGCGTTCATAATGTTTTCCATCACAGCTTCCATCGATTGAAATTCAATTTCATCGCGCGGAATAAAATGGACGACTTCTTTTCCTTTTAACAGCGCCATCGATGGTGACGAAGGGGCGTAGCCAACAAAATATTCGCGCATTTTCGCCGTCGCTTCTTTATCTTGGCCGGCAAAGACCGTCACTAAATGATCCGGTTTTTTCTCGCTGCGCAATACCGCCTGCGTTGCCGCTGGACGCGCTAGCCCCGCCGCACATCCGCAAACGGAGTTCACCACGACAAAAGTTGTGCCTTCGACATTTTCCATAAATTGTTCCACTTCTTCACTTGTGCGCAGTTCGCGGAATCCGGCGTTCACTAGTTCGTCGCGCATCGGCTGCACAAGCTGGCGCATATATTCTTCATATGCCATCGACATAACGAAAATCCCTCCAAACGATATTCGATGTCATCAGAATACTATTTTATTCCCGAAAAATCAATCAAAATAACTAAAACAATCGTACTTACGTTGTGAATGATTTAACATTACACATAAAATGTTTTCCATAAAGAAAAGGCGCGGCCATACGCCGTGCGCCTTTTCCAATTTTTATCACGTTTTATTATTAACCCTTTTTTCTGCTTTCCGTCATCTGCTTCCAAACCGATCCTTTCGCTTCCTCGCCGCCTTCAATGCGCTCGATTGCCATTTTCACTTGCATGCTTACCTCAAACTCCGGATCGTTTTCCGCCGCTTTTAACGCCGGCAATGCCGATTCATCGCCGACTTCATATAAAAACATGGCGGCGCGCCAGCGAACGAGCTTGCTTGGGTCTTTCAGCGCCTCCATCATAACCGGAATCGCTTCTGGATCGCCGATATCGGACAAGCAGTCACCCGCGGTGCGGCGGACGGACACCGACTTATCTTTCAGCGCTTCATACAAATACGGCAACACTTTTTTGCCGCCGATCATCCCTAAGTACGCGGTCGCTAAGCGGCGAATCGCTACTTTTTCATCTTTTAGCGCTTTTGCTAACACTGGTATATCGTCTTCTGTCGGCTCCGCCATTTGCTCTAACGCCGCATACCGTTTCGTCCAATCCGGATCATTAAGCATTTCTTCCGTTACTTTGATGCTTGGACGTTTTTGCGTTTTTGTTTGTTCACCGCGGCGGAACATTTGAACAATGCGCTCTAATCGTTCTGGCGGATACGCTGCCGAAAGTTCTTCGACCATTTCATTACCAATTTCTTCGAATGTACCGTAACGTACACCTTTTTCCACCCATTTTCGCTCTAGCACGATATTATCCGAATATTTCTGTGCTTCAATGACCGCATCGATAAACGGCTTTGGCAGTCCGACGCGGTGTTCTTTTTCACCATCGGTCAATTTCACCTGCATTGGCAGCCCGTAAAGCATTTGCACATATACTTTCACTTCGCCAAAATGTTCGTTTGGCTTTTGGACCGTCTCCTGCCCGCCTTCCACATCTTCTCCGAACACTTCACGAACTTTTGTCAAAATGCCTTTCCAATCGTATTTCGGATTGCGCTCCACGGCTAAAAAGTCAGCGACATGATAAATCCCCTTGACGCCTTCGATTTTCATCAGTTCTTGGATCAGAGGCGGCGCCGTATCGATATTGTCCGGCTTATAGTTATGGCTCGTGCCAAAAGGCAGCTCCTCATCTAAGAGCACTTTCATCGTATTCGGACTTGGCGTCGGTTCAATTGATTTAATTTTCAATTCTGCTCCCTCCTTGCTTATGACGACTCGACGAGCTCCGACAGCTCGGCCCACCGCTCCAGCAACGCATCGAGCTCGGCGGAAAGCATTTCGTATTGCTCGGCAAGCTGCTGAACTTTTTCATAATCGCTCGCACAAGCTTCCATCTCTTCGGCGACCCGCTGCAATTCTTCTTCCAGTTTGGCTATATTGGTTTCAATTTCTTCCCACTCTTTTTGTTCTTTGTACGTCAGCCGGCGTTTCGTCTGTTTTCTTGACGGTTTCGTTTCTTTTGCAGGCTGCTTTTCTTGCTTTGCCGGCAATTGCCGCTGTTCCTCCAAGTATTCCGAATATTCGCCGATATACGTATGGATGTTGCCGTTCCCATCTAAAATCCAAAGCTGTTCGGCGACTTTATCTAAAAAGTAGCGGTCATGGGAAACGGTCATCACAACGCCTGGAAACGACTGCAAATAATCTTCTAGAACCGTTAACGTTTTCGTATCCAAATCGTTCGTCGGCTCATCGAGCAATAACACGTTTGGCCCGCTCATCAACAAGCGCAACAAATATAAGCGGCGCTTTTCCCCGCCGGACAGCTTGCGAATCAGCGTTCCATGCATATGCATTGGAAACAAAAACTGCTCAAGCAACTGCGCGGCGGAGATCGTCTCTCCGTCGATGGTGCGTATTGCCTCGCCCGCTTCGCGAATATATTCGATGACCCGTTTTTGTTCATCCATTTCCACATGTTCTTGTGTATAATAAGCGATTTTCACGGTCGGGCCAATTTCCACTTCCCCTTCCTCCGGCTGCAGCCGTCCGGCGATGATATTAAGCAAAGTGGATTTGCCGCTGCCGTTCGGCCCGACAATGCCAATGCGGTCACCCGGTTTGACAAGCAGGTTAAAGGAATGAAAGAGCTGCTTGCCGCCAAACGAATGGCTGATTCGCTTCAGCTCGATCACCTTTTTGCCAAGCCGGCTGCCGCCCAGCTTCATCTCCAGCTGCCCGCTTTTTTCCGTCGTCAGCGACGCTTCGAGCTGGGCAAACCGTTGCAAACGCGCCTTTTGTTTCGTCGTCCGCGCTTTGGCGCCGCGCTTGACCCATTCAAGCTCACGAAGGTACAGCTGACGCCGCTTTTGCGAAGCGGCGCGCTCTTGTTCTTCGCGGAGCGCTTTCGCTTCCAAAAACGCCGCATAATTTCCAACATACGTATATAGCTTGCCGCCGTCTAGCTCAAAGATGCGATTCGTGACACGGTCCAAAAAGTAGCGGTCGTGCGTGACAAACAATACTGCCCCTTGATAGCGCACCAAATATTCCTCGAGCCAGCGAATCGCCTCATCATCAAGGTGGTTCGTCGGCTCATCAAGCACAAGCAGATCGGGCGCCTCAATCAAAGCCTGCGCCAGCGCGACGCGCCGCTTTTGTCCGCCGGAAAGCGCGCCGATTCGCCTGGTCATGTCAGGAATCCCCAGCTTTGTTAAAATCGCCTTGGCGTTGGCATTGGCATCCCATGCATTTTGCGCATCCATTTGCTGCGAGAGGGCATACAAGCGCGCCTGCCGCTTTTCATCAAGCGGATGCTCGGCGAGCTCGGCGAGCGCCAGCTCATAGTCGCGCAACAGGCGAATCAGTGGATTATCTCGCTGAAATACTTGCTCTAGCACGGTCAGATCAGGGTGAAGTTCCGGCTGCTGAGGCAAATAGCCGATCGTGAAATCTTTTGGATAGGCAATATTTCCTTCATCCGGCGCGTCTACACCGGCAATGATGCGCAACAACGTCGATTTTCCGGTGCCATTGACGCCGATGATGCCGATGCGCTCCCCTTCTTTCACTGTAAAAGACAATTGCTGAAACAGCGTTTTTTCTCCGTAACTTTTCGAAATTCCTTCTACTGTTAACATTTTCATGGCAACCATCTCACTCTCGCTTCTGCTTCTTCAGGCGCGGAATGCGGCGAAGCGTGACATGCCGTTTGTGCACGGCTAAGAAAAAAACGCAACTGTTTTTTCACCACAAGAAAAACTTCGCCATCGCTGCCGCTTCCGCTTTCTTCCGCTATGGACAAAAAACCGTCTTCCACAGTGGAAAGACAGTTTTTATAACAGTTTTTCAATTTCGCTTTTTAATTCGCTCGGCCGCGTCTGTGAAGCGAAACGGGCGACCACATTTCCGTTTCGATCAACCAAAAACTTCGTAAAGTTCCATTTAATCGCCTTCGTTCCAAGCACGCCCGGGGCTTTTTCCTTTAAATATTGGAAAAGCGGATGGGCGCTTTCGCCATTGACATCGACTTTGGCAAACATCGGAAAGGTAACCCCGTAATTGGCTTGGCAAAACTGCTTAATCTCTTCTTCCGTGCCCGGCTCTTGATGGCCAAATTGATTGCACGGAAAGCCGAGAACGACAAAACCGCGATCACGGTATTGCTCATACAGTTCCTGCAACTCTTTATACTGTGGGGTAAAGCCGCATTTGCTCGCCGTATTGACAATCAGCAACACTTTTCCTTTGTAATCCGCTAATGACTGTTCTTCGCCGCGAATCGTTTTCGCGCTAAAATCGTATACACTCATCCGACTTCACCTCACTTCCCATCATAATGGATTTTCCGCCCTTTTTCCACTTCCGCGCCCTTTATTTGCCAGAAAACTTTTGCAATTGCTCGAGCGAAGCGGTCATGTACGGAATCATTGCCTGCAGGTCGGCGACATTATCTTCATAAATCAAACGGCCGAATTCAATCGTTACTTCATTACGATAGCCAGGTGTTTCATGAGGAAACTCATGGCTTAACGTTTGCCGTATCGTACGCTTGTCCCCCCAAATGCGCCGCAGCGCGCTTTCGATGAATGAGCACGTTTCCAGCTGCCGAATTGGAAGAAAGAAAGAAACCGTCAATCGGCAGCCCGGTCGAACCGAACGCTGAAGCAGTTCGTTTGCGATTTGCTCCAGATCCATCTCAAGACAGATCATGCACGATACAGGCGGCGGGGGAGTAGACGGTAAGCGGAAGGAAATCGTATACATCCGGGAAAAATGAGCTAAATCAACTAAATCACGCCGGTCAATCACCACAATGTCCCCTTCTAAATCCAAATCGTATACTGCACCCTCCAGCACCGTTTTCAAATTGTCAAACGCTGTTGGATCAAACATCCCATCACTCCCTTAAATCAGTCCGGCCGCATTTTCATTTCACCGACATCCATCCGCAAGCGCCTCCGGCTGTTTCGGCAGCCCCTGCATTATCATGACATCGCCATTCAACTCGACAACCTGCACCGGTCGATGACTTCAGCCCCCTTGCCATTATCATAAAATCTGTTGGACGGCCAAGTTTTATCGGACCATCCGACAGCGAATATTCGTTTTCGCTATGCAGATCGGCAGCTCGTCCCAGCCGAATTGGCAAACAGTTGGATTTGTTTTTGCGTTGTTAGCAAAAATTCTACGTCTCTCGCACCGTAGACAATCTGCGCGATCTTGCGGATTTTGTCAGGAATCGATTCGGATTGGTTCCTTCAATAATCTTCAATGTACTCAAATACATATATTTTATCATTCGGAGAATTTTAAAAAAATGAATTGAATAAAATTTGTAAAGTTTTTATAATTAAGTTATTTAAAACTGAACGAATGGAGGGAAATCTGTTGCCAATCAATATTCCAAAAGATTTGCCAGCCAAAGAAATACTCGAACAAGAAAATATTTTCGTCATGGATGAGGATCGGGCGTATTCACAGGACATTCGTCCGTTGAACATAGTGATTTTAAATTTAATGCCGGAAAAAGAAAAAGCGGAAACACAGTTATTGCGCCTTCTTGGCAATTCGCCGCTGCAAGTGAACGTCACTTTTTTGCGCCCAGCTACCCATGAGCCGAAAACGACAAGCAAACATCACTTAGACCAGTTTTATACGATCTTTCCGCATATCCGCCACCGTAAGTTTGACGGCATGATCATTACCGGCGCTCCGGTCGAACAAATGCCGTTTGAAGAAGTCACATACTGGAAAGAGCTAACGGAAATTATGGAATGGACGAAAACGAATGTCACATCGACTTTACATATTTGCTGGGGAGCGCAAGCCGGCCTTTATTATCATTACGGCATTCCAAAATACCCGCTGCCGCAAAAATGCTTCGGCGTTTTCAAACATTCGCTTGAAGTGAAAAATGTCAAATTATTGCGCGGGTTTGACGATGTCTTCCGCATGCCGCATTCGCGCCATACCGACGTCAAACGCGAAGATATCGAAAAAGTGCCGGAACTGACGATTTTATCCGTCGCCGAAAAAGCCGGTGTATGTTTAGTCGCGTCCAATGACGGAAAGCAAATCTTTTTGACCGGCCATCCAGAATACGACGCCACGACACTAAAAGAGGAGTATGAGCGTGACTTAGCCAAAGGGCTTCCGATTCACATTCCAGAATCGTATTTTCCAAACGACGATCCAACAAAAGAGCCGCTCAACACTTGGCGCTCCCATGCGAATTTATTGTTTGTCAACTGGCTGAACTATTATGTCTACCAGGAAACGCCGTATGAATGGGAATAAGTATTTTTAGGGATTTCTTGGCCGTTGGTGGTTGGAAAAATCTCGTAAAATCAACACTTTTGTATCATGGCTATATTGGTTTGCCGGCTGTGGGTGCGGTAGGTACGTGGTCAAAATGTGGTCAAGCCCACCCTCATCACCTCCAAACAAAAGAGGATGGCATCAAAAGGTCGATTCAGCGGCCTTTTGAGCCAGCCTCATTTCAGCTTACGATTTCAAAGGTATCCACATCTCTTGTTCCTATGAAATACCTAAAAACTTCTGGATATATAAAGCTGCGGACTCACACAAATCTCTTCCGGCAGGTGAATTCTAGCAGTTCCTCTACCAATGGATCCGATATTTCCTCTTTATCCCATTTGTATCTATTTTTCCATCGACACAGGGATGAAGAAGTATTTCGTAATTATATTCTGAAAGGAGCATGAAAATAACGTTATTTAGCAATACTTATTTTGAATTTGCCGCCATCATCAAAACCAATAAAATAATCCCCCTCAATTGCTTCTATCTGGTTTTTGTCAAAACAATCTTTTATTTCTGCTGCTATTTTCAGTAAAAGTTCTCTTTTATTCTTTACTCCATATAAATCTAAACTGTAACCACTCATTTCAATTCCTTTTGGTTTCGCGCTAACAAACGTATTATTGAATATTTTGAATTCACCATTTTTATAACCTATAATGCCGTTATCCGACTTTATGCAAGCTAAATTGTATTTGTAGAGTATATCAGCTAATTCTTTCATAAACTCTGAATTCATCTCCATCCCGATCCCTCCAATCGCATAAATAATTTCACTCCGTCACCGTGGCTTGGCGTTTACTAATTTGTCAGCTAGTCCACCCCATGTATACCGTCTTGTCCAATGCCATAATAGAATCAGCCTCTGATGCACTTCCAGCCATGGTGTATATATTTGCAATTTCCCCTAACTGTGCTAACCGCTAATGTGCCGCCAATCGCGTGGCGATGGATTCCGCCGGCTTCCCTAAAAGAGGAGCGCGACCCCCGCCCCTGTTTTCATCTACTTCCTCCCGGCAAAACATGTATTATTTCGAATCATTTCTTTCAATTACAATTCTGCTTCGATATGTTTAAACGTAGCTTTTTTAAGCTTCGTTGCTACCGGCATTTTCATCATCCTTCGACATTTTGCTTTAATATATAATAAGTACGTTCTCCTTTATGTTCTTCCGCTTGACAACTAAAGCAAAGTAAAATTGAGATTATCAACTAGTAAAATGAGATTATCAACCATGTTTTGCCCACCTTCTAAAAACCTAACAAGATGAAATATAATTTCTGTTGCTCCGCATCCGACAACGCAAAAAAGGGAGCATCCCGCTCCCTATCTTCTTGCTGCTCGAACCGTGTTGGTAATGACTGACGCTGAAATAGTTTTGAAACATGCTTCTATCCATCCGCAAACAATCAACCACGCAATGATGATCAGAACACTCAATAACGTTTTTCTCCCACATTCTATATATGGTAAAAATCGCTATAAAAATATTTGCTATTTTCTAGATAAAGGGAATAATTGCATGTTCCTTGACAAAACGACGGAAAACGATTATTCTTATTCGCGATTGTTCGCGGAAACTTCCTACCCCTCGACAAAACTAGTCAAAGGATTCGACCGCTTCCTCAGCGAATACACCTCATAGAACAAGAAACAACTAGAGAAAGGGATGAGCATGCGTGAGAGCGGAACGGAGAAAGCAATGGAAAATACACTGGCGCAAATATAAACATTTGTATAAAGGGGCACGCACGGAACGCCGCAATAAATGGCGGCAAAAATGGGAAGAAAAATATACCGCAAGCTAAAAAAACCTTGGCGAAACGCCAAGGTTTTCTACTTTTCCGCCCGCTTTTTGCCCCTCCCACGATGGTCCAGTTCCCTTACGCCATTTTTTCATCCAATGCGGCAGCTTGATAAAAGGTGGTCGCAGGCAAATGCGCTGCAATTGAAGCGAAAACGGCTTTGCGTTAGTTGTTGTATTGTTTATTTTATTGATTATTGTCGGCTACGGTTTCTAACATAGCGGGATAAAAGAAAGGCGAGGGAGCTGTTTGGCAAACAGGCAGTTCTCTCTATTTGTTTTCATTTTATGCACCACGGCAGCGATTGCGCACATCTTTAATTCTTCCGCAGCATAAAAATCCACATAAACGTCAACGCTTGCTTTAGCACGATTGGCAGCGAGCCGATGAGGCTTTCGGGCACCTCCCGTTTGTACACCCCTTGTCCGCCGATGATCTCCCATCCGTTCTCTTTGGCTAACCGCTCGAATTCCCACGGCATCATCGTATTGCAGATGACTGGTTTTCCGTATAAACGCGGATAGCTGTTGACGCGCGGCGCGGCGGTCGGCCCGAGAATGCCGGCGCAAAAATAGCCGCCTCGCTTTAACACCCGTTTTGCTTCTTGGAGCGCCTCAAGCGGCTGCTCCGTCCATTCGAGGGAATTAATGGCCATCGCTGCGGCAAACGTTTCCGCGGCAAATGGCAACTTCGTTAAATCCCCCTGCACAAAGCGAAGCCGTTCGCTTTCGCCTCGAGCTTTTGCTTTTTCGATCATTTCGGCCGATAAATCGACGCCGGTCACCTCATACCCTGCCTCGGCCAGCTTCCAAGAGCCATAGCCGTCGCCGCAGCCTAAATCGAGGATGTTGCTTCCTTTTGGAATGTAAGAAGCAATAAAAGGAATGACCGTTTTTCGGCTCCCTCGCTCCCACATCTCCTCGCTGCTTTGATGCCAAAACTCGGCTCTTTCATCCCACTGTCTTTCTGCTTCTTTATGCCAATCAAATGTTGCCACGAATATCACCTCTTTTTACATAAAATGTTCCCTTCTCACTAAAAATAACAACAGGCAAGAAGGAGTGAATGACAATGAACCAACAAGAAACGTTTGTCGCCGTACAAAAAAATCACCAAGGTGACATTATTAGCTGGAAAACATCGACAGGACGGGTCCTGTCATACCAAAAAGCCCTAATGGAAGTGGAAAGCGGTGCGATCAGCGGTTTCCATGTCGTAAACGAACAGGATGGCGAACAATATATCCGTTCCAATCCAGATGGAGATGCGTTCAACATCCTCGACTATCTTCCAACCTTTTTCTAAAACCCTAAAAAGAAAGGATGAAGCAATGATGACAAAACGGCCGAACAAAGGAAGCAAAAATCAAAACGCTCCGACGCAAGATGCCATGTCCTTGCTTAACGGCCCTGTTTCCGGGGACAACAGCAAAGGCAGAAAACAAAACAAATCGCAAAACGACAAAACCGACCTATACGAGTAAAAGGGATGAGCTACAGCTCCATCCCTTTCATTGCCGTAACGCCTTGCTCATAATCGTGTTTGATCAGTTTCATCTCCGTAACAATGTCAGCGATCTCGATTAATTCCCGATTCGCCGAACGGCCGGTAATAACTAAATGAAGATCAGGTGGACGCTTTTCCATTAATCGAAGTACGTCTTGAACGGAGACGATATCGTCAACCGGAAACCGGTCAATCGCAAGCGCATTATTCAGTTCATCTAAAACAATCAAGTCGTACATACCCGATAACACTTTTTCTTTCGTAAATTCCCATGCCGCTTTCAATGCCTGCCGGTGCACTTCGGGCGTTTTCGTCCACGTAAACCCGGCGCCCATTTGATACATTTCGATCCCGAGTTTTTGAAATATAAGATGCTCTCCATACGTTCGTTCCGGTGACTTAATAAACTGAATGACGGCGACTTTTTTCCCCCTTCCTGCCGCTCGTATCGCCAATCCGAGAGCGGCGGTCGTTTTTCCTTTTCCATCCCCCGTATAAATGATGATGCGCCCTTTCTTTTTATGTGGTGGCAACCGTCTCACCTCGGTCCATCTCGGCAAACCATTGAATCGTTTCACGGAGCCGAACGACCTCTCCGACAAGAATAATCGCTGGATGGGAAAGACCAGCTTTCTTGACGATATCGGTAATCGTCTGCAACGTACCGACAACCGTTCGTTGTCGTTCCGTCGTTCCCCATTCGATCACCGCCACAGGAGTATTCGACGGCTTTCCATGTTCGATTAGTTTTTGGCAAATATACGACAAATTGCCGATACCCATATAAAAGGCAATCGTATCGCTTCCTTTCGCTAATCCTTCCCAATGAAGACGGTCATCTCCCTTTTCTTGACGGCCGTGGCCAGTAACAATGGTAAACGAAGCAGCATATTCCCGATGTGTAACCGGTATGCCGGCATAAGCGGCAGCTGCGATTCCCGCCGTCACGCCAGGAACGATTTCAAACGGAATGCCGTGATGCGCAAGTACCTCTGCTTCTTCCCCGACCCGTCCAAAAACGCAAGGATCGCCTCCTTTTAAACGAGTGACAATTTTTCCTTGTTTTGCTTTTTCGACTAACAGTTCATGAATCCGTTCTTGAATGAACGCGTGCTTTCCCGGCTCTTTTCCGCAGTAAATGAGCTCCGCACCGCTTTTGGCGTATTTCAGTAAATTTTTATTAATCAACCGGTCGTAAATAATGACGTCAGCTTGTTGAATACACTCCAATCCATAGACAGTGATTAGCTTTTCATCACCGGGACCGGCACCAACGATATATACTTTTCCATTTGTCATGATTGTTTTCCTGCTCCTTCTACAGAATTTGAAATGTGGGCAGAAGCAAATGTCGCCATTTCTTTTATCATCGCTGTCGCAAATGTCAACAGCGGAAATGCAACAGCCGCACCGCTGCCTTCGCCAAGTCGCATACTTAAATCGATAAGCGGCTCTTTTCCTAATAATTCAAGAGCAATTTGATGACCAATTTCTTGAGAACGATGACCGGCAATCATATAATCAGCAACATCCGGAGCGAAAAGCTTAGCTACAAGTGCAGCAACCGTACAGATAAATCCGTCCAATAAAATCGGAACGCGCCGCTTCGCTGCCGCCAACATCGCACCTGCCATCGCTGCGATTTCCAAGCCACCGATTTTGGATAATAATTCAATCGGTTTAGACGGATCAGGCTGATGAAGTGACAACGCGCGGCGAATAACATTGACTTTATGCACAATCTTCTCTTCCGAAATGCCTGTTCCTCTCCCGACGAGTTGTTCAATTGGCTTGCCGCTCACCGCCGTTAAAATCGCACTCGCGGTAGTCGTATTGCCGATGCCCATTTCACCGACAATGAGAGTACGCGCTCCTTTGTCGATTATTTCCTTTGCTTGTTCGTAACCAACTATTAGCGCTTGTTCCGCTTCCGCATTGCTCATCGCTTCCATTTCGCAAAAATTGTTTGTTCCGTACCGCACTTTTTTCGAAATTACCGCTTCATGTTCAATTGGTGCAGCGACCCCAACATCAACAATGGCAAATATTGCGCCAATTTGCCGGCTGAATACGTTAATCGCCGCGCCGCCTTGAACAAAATTCCATACCATTTGTGCTGTCACTTCTGGCGGAAACGCTGACACTCCTTCTTTCGCAACACCATGATCAGCAGCAAACACAAGCACACCCGGTGGTGAAACATCAGGAAATTTGTTTCCTGTCATTTCCGCTAGCTCTACCGCTAACTGTTCCAAACGACCAAGGCTGCCAACCGGTTTTGTCAATTGGTCGACGTAAGCGCATACCTCTTTCCCTATTTCTTTATTAAGCTTTGGAATCGAAAATAACATTACACATCCCCCCTTTGAAACACATACATTTTTTCTTCGATTTCTTCGATGCGGACATGCCGCTTCACATGATCGGCAAGGCGGTCAAAAGCTTGTTCTCTTATAGTACGGAACGACTGACGACCGTAAATAGGCGATAAGCTTTTCTCACGGCGAATTTTATTTAATAACGCCTCTCGAAAAGCGTCATTATGAAAAAGATCATGAAAATATGTGCCGATCACCCGTTCATCTTTGCTTTTAGCGCCTTCCGCTCGCCCTTGCACATGAATAAACGGGACAGTTCCGTCAAGCAGCTGTGAACGGCCCATATGAATCTCATATCCTTTTACGAAAAAGCGCTCACCAGCAAATGTCAATATTCCTTCCGAAAGAACAGTTGTTTTTTCACACTCAAGCGTCGTGTCAATCGGAAGGAGATTCAATCCGGCAATTTCCCTTAGCGGTGTTTCCACACCAAATGGATCACGGATACGAGCCCCTAACATTTGATAACCGCCGCATATTCCAACAATCGTCACATGGTGATGTTTGTAGAGCTGTGCAATTTGTTCCACAATACCGTTTTCCTTCATATATAATAGGTCTTCAATCGTATTTTTACTTCCCGGCAAAATAAGCAAATCTGGCTGGCCAAGCTGGGCGGCTGTTGTCACAAAACGAACGTGGCAGTCCGGCTCGGTCAAAAATGGATCCACATCCGTGAAATTAGATATTTTCGGATATCGAATAACAGCAATATCAATATCTTTGTCCGGATTTACGGTTGTGGACATTTGTTCTAAACTAACGGAGTCTTCTGCGTCAATATGTAAATCTTCTAAATATGGAACGACGCCTAACACAGGAACGCCAGTATATTGTTCGAACCAATCAAGTCCCGGCTTCAATAGTGCCAAGTCACCGCGAAACTTATTAATGATCACGCCGATAATGCGCTGGCGGTCTTCTTTTTCTAACAGCTGTAAGGTGCCGACTAAGCTGGCAAACACGCCGCCCCGTTCAATATCGCCGATTAGGACGACCGGGGCATTGGCCATGCGCGCGACCCGCATATTGACGAGCTCTCGATCGTTCAAATTGATTTCCGCCGGACTCCCTGCGCCTTCGATCACGATCCGGTCGTATTCGTTCATTAAGACATCGAGCGACTCGCGGATAATCGCCAGCCCCTTTTCAAAAAATTCGTTGCGGTACGCGAACGCCTGCATATTTTTATACGGCTTTCCGTGCACGACGATTTGCGATTCATGCTCGCGGCTCGGTTTAATTAAAATCGGATTCATATCCGTTGTCGCGACAACGCCAGCCGCTTCCGCCTGTATTCCTTGCGCCCGCCCAATTTCTTTCCCATCGACCGTCACGTACGAATTAAGTGACATGTTTTGCGATTTAAACGGCGCCGTTTTCCAGCCGTTTTGCGCGAAAATGCGGCAAAACGCCGTGGCAATAATGCTTTTTCCCGCGTCAGAATGCGTTCCTTGGAACATAATCGGCAACGCTTTAGCCATGTTCTTTCACCTTCTCGCATTTCGTTAGCCAATTTTCAACCATTGGCGGACAAGAAGCAAAATGAAAATGAACATAGCCTGCAATTAAGTTTTGATGCTGATAGCCATCTTTTTTCGTACCACGAAGCCCCGTTGTTTCATAGGCAAACGGA
Source organism: Saccharococcus thermophilus (assembly GCF_011761475.1). Lineage (NCBI taxonomy): Bacteria > Bacillati > Bacillota > Bacilli > Caryophanales > Anoxybacillaceae > Saccharococcus > Saccharococcus thermophilus. The sequence goes on along the minus strand of NZ_JAASRS010000001.1, from coordinate 1,059,375 downwards.
ATCTCGCCGCGCGCTTCGTACGTGGAATAATGAAACTCATGTCCTCGCGCTCGCAGGCCTTCCGGAAGCAAAAAGTTCCCTGGCTCTCCCTTGACTTCACGATATCCTAGCGCGGCGAGCCGCGAATGCATGACAACCCGTCCCGGAATGACGCCGGCCATTTCATAGTACGAGCCGTCCGTTGTTTGAATGCCTTCGGTTAAAAACATAAACCCTCCGCACTCGGCCAATGTCGGCAAGCCGTTTTCAATCGCCGTTTGGATCGATTGCTTGACATGCATTTGTTCCGAAAGCTGTTTTGCGAACTCTTCGGGAAATCCGCCACCAATGTATAACCCATGCACCCCATCTGGCAGCGTCTCGCCGGCAAGCGGGGAGAAAAAGACTAACTCGGCGCCATACGCTTGTAACAGCTCTAAATTTTCCGGATAGTAGAAATGAAACGCCGCGTCTTTTGCGACCGCAATCCGCACATTATACGATTTGTTTACATCCAAATACGATCGAAGAACATTTAATGCTGGGGCTTCCGCGAGCTCTAGTAACGCATTGAGATCCACCGTCTTGGCAATGCGCTCTCCTAATTCCGCAAAAAAGTGATCTAATTCCCCGCGCTCAATCGATGGAATGAGCCCTAAATGACGCTCCGGAATGTGGAGCGCATCTTCTTTGGTTAAAAATCCGATCACTGGAATGCCGCATTCTTGTTCAATCGCCGTTTTCACAAGGCGAAAATGTCCCTCACTGCCGACGCGGTTGGCAATCACTCCCGCAATGCGCACGCGTTCATCAAACGTTTGAAAGCCGCGGACAACCGCCGCCGCGCTCCGTGCCATGCCGGCGCAGTCGACGACCAATAGCACCGGACTATTCGTTAATACGCTAATTTCCGCCGTCGTTCCTTCGTTTGTCGTCGGCCGCTTCCCATCAAACATCCCCATGACTCCTTCAATAATAGCGATGTCAGCCCCTTCACAGCCTTTTGCGCAAATCGCTTGAACCGCTTCGTGTCCAACCATCCAGCTGTCAAGGTTGCGCGACGGTCTGCCCGTGACAGCAGTATGATAAGTTGGGTCAATATAATCCGGACCGCATTTAAACCCTTGTACAATGTAGCCTTTTTGTTTTAACGCCGCCATCAATCCAATTGTTATAGTCGTCTTGCCAACGCCGCTTTCCGTCCCGGCGATTACGATTCTTCTCATGTTGTTTTCCCCCTTAATGGTGCAAAATTGCCACGGAAATCGTGACATTGCCTGCTTTTTTCTTCACTAATTCCAATTTCTCTGCACCGCTATAAAGCTTCGCTGCCGGCTCGCTCACACCGTAAGCGCCTGTATAGCGGTACACGGTTTCAGAAGGCTGTTCGATGTTTACTTGATTCAGTTGTTCAGGGGTATAATAGACGAATTCCCATCCGTATTTTCGCACCACTTCAAGCAACCCTAGCTCGTCTTTTTTTAATTCGATCGTACATACCGCTTTCACACTTTTCATTGAAAAGCGCAGCTCCTCTAATGTATCGCGAATGACGGCGTCAATTTCTTCCGCCGCTGTTCCACGATTGCAGCCGATACCGAGCACGATTACTTTTGGGCGATACAAAACGCCGTTTTGTAAAATCGCTTCTTCCTCTTTCGTTAATAAACGATGGGTAACTACAAGCGCGGCGTCCGGTTTTGCTGCTAGCGCTTCATCAATCGAATGATAAATACGGATATTGTTTGGCAGCGGGGTATCATAGTTCCACCATTCTCGCTCCCCTGATTCTTGTACAATAGCAACATGTTGCTCATTGACGACGGCGGCGCTTACGGGAGTCAGCTTTTCGTCGGATTCCCACTCCCAGCCGAAGGAACGGCCAAATAAATCAACGGCAATCGTTTTTTGTACGTCAGACGCAGTCGTAATGACGGGATGGGCATGTAAAATCTCCGCGACTTGCCGCGTCAGTTCGTTCGCTCCGCCAAGATGTCCGGAAAGAACGCTAATGACATGTTCCCCTTTATCATCAATAACAACGATCGCCGGATCGGTTTTTTTATCTTTTAATAGCGGGGCAATCATTCGCACGACCGCACCAAGCGAAATAATGAGAATAAGCCCGCGGTATGTTTGAAAAAGCGACGGCAATAATAACCGCACGTTCCCTTCAAACAAGCGAATGCCTTTTTCGTCTTCGTCTCCTCTCGCAAACTTATTCGTATAATACACACGGGCGTTTGGAAGCTCCTCGCCGACGCGGCGGGCAATATCAACACCATGCTTCGTAATCGCAACAATCGCATACAACTCCTCACACCCCCTGTCGATATCCGTGTGTGAACGTTTTATCATACAGCTTCGAGTGATAGTCGCGCTCGATAATTGCAGGGTCTAACGCCCATCCTGCTAAAATGAGGGCGTGTTTTCGGATGCCGTTTGCGCGCATATCCTCGTCCAGCGTGCCGACCGTCGAACGGACAATTTTTTGATCTGGCCATGTCGCTTTATACACAATCACAACAGGGGTATCATCGCTCCATCCAGCATCCCTTAGTGCCTTTGTTACTTTTTTTGTTAATGTAGCGCTTAAAAATAACGCTAATGTGCAACGATGTTTTGCTAAATCTTCCAGTTTTTCTCTATTTGGAACTGGTGTTCGTCCTTCCGCTCGCGTTAAAATAACCGTCTGCGTTAAATCCGGAACGGTTAGCTCCGCTTGAACAGCCGCTGCCGCCGCAAATACCGAACTGACGCCAGGGACGATTTCCACTTCCACCCCTTGCTTTTTGAATAGCGCGATTTGTTCAAGTGTCGCTCCGTAAACAGATGGATCTCCCGTATGAATGCGCACGACTTTTTTTCCTTGCTTAAGCTGTTCTAACATCGCTTCAACCATTTGCTCTAAATGCATTCCTGCCGTATGAAATACTTCCGCTTCCGGCTTTCGATAGCGCTCGATCAGTTCGTTGCTGACGAGCGAATCAGTGTAAAAAATGGCGTCCGCTTCTTGGAGCAGTTGCGCGCCTTTCACAGTAATCAAATCCGGAGCCCCTGGGCCCGCGCCAATAATATATAGTTTCACTTTCTCACCACCAATAACGTTAAATATTCCAACTCTACTCCTTCAAGCTGTTCGATATTCCAAATGATTTCTTCCTTTGACGTCACTTTTGTCACCACGGCGGCGTTTTGCAATAAATTTTGTTCGCGAAGAAGACGGATCATCATTTCCATCACTTTCGCCACTTTCAAAAAGACGACGCAATCATGGTCTCTAATCGCCTTTTTCATCGCTTCATAGTCGTCGCGCGCTGGAATAATCGCTACCTGTTCATCCCCGTCGGCAAGCGGGATCTGCAGTCTCGCTGCCGCCGCGTTGACGGAGGAAACTCCCGGAACAATTTCAATCGCAACATTTGGATACCGCTCTTTCATGATTTTCATCAGATGGATGAACGTACTATATAAAAGTGGATCTCCTTCCGTCACAAACGCGACATCTTTTCCTGCGCTTAGCTGTTCCCAAATCGCTTCTGCCGTTTCGTTCCATTTTTCTGTTAACACATCCATATTTTTCGTCATTGGAAAGACGAGACCAAGCATCTCTTTTTCCGCCGGGGAAAAATATGCTTCAATAATTTGCTGGGCATAGCTTTTGCTGCCGCGCTGTTTTTTCGGATAGGCAATGACATGCGCTTCTTTCAGGCGGCGAAACGCCTTCACCGTCAACAACTCCGGGTCGCCCGGACCAACGCCGATGCCATACAATGTTCCGCTCATTCGTCTTCCTCCCTCTTTGCCGTAATGATATAAATCGGATTGAGCGCATCAAACCGCGTCAGCTCTAAAATCGATTTGCTTCTTGAGATTTGCGCGAGCGTAACGTCTACTTGAAAACCGCGCTGCTTTAATCCTTCCACCGCCTGCGCCAGCGTTTCAATCGTTACCGCATTTATCACGATGCGGCCGTTTCGTTTTAAGCGTTGACAACAAACATCAAGCAGCGGTCCCATTTCTCCCGACGTTCCCCCGATAAAAATCGCATCCGGGTCGGCAAATTCGTCTAAATGCTCAGGTGCTTTGCCGTGTACAAGCGTAATGTCAACGCGGAATTTTTTTAAGTTTTCTTTACAAATTTCGATATCATGGGCATTTTTTTCAATCGCAAACACGGCGCCTTCGCGGGCGATTTTCGCCGCTTCAATCGCGACGGAACCGGTGCATGTGCCGATATCCCAAACGACGCTCTTAGCATGAAGACGAAGCGCGCTTATGCTCAACACCCGAATCTCCTTTTTCGTAATCAGTCCTTTCTCTGGTTTGCGTTGCAAAAATTCGGCATCGTCAATTCCTAATGACCACATCGGACCTGCTTTTGTTTTTTGTAAAATAACCACATTTAATGGGGAAAACTCGGCATCTGCCATCTCTTCTAATTCGAAAAAGCGGCACCGTTCATCTTGTCCGCCAAGATTTTCTCCGACAAACGCACGGTATTCGGTCATTCCGTACGAAAGCAAATATTTCGCAATGGCATTAGGAGAATTCGTTTCGTCCGTTAATATCGCTACTTTTTCACATCCGTCAATTCGCTGGGCAAGTCCTTTCATACTGCGGCCGTGGACGCTAATAAATTTGGCGTCCTGCCACTTTTCTCCCATTTTTGCAAACGCCCATTGAATCGAACTGACTGCTGGATACACTTCGATTGGCAGTTTGCTAGATAAATAGCTGCCGATTCCATAAAACATCGGATCACCAGATGCGACGATGACGGTGCGTTTCGTTTCATGGCGAAGCCGCTCGACAAGCTGTGATAGCCCTCCTCGAATCGTGAGCGTTTCGCCTTGATAATCAGGGAAAAAGGCTAAATGACGCTCTCCTCCGACCAATAACTCACTTTCATAAATCCAACGTTCATAAAGGCGCGGGAGGCTCGCTTTCCCATCGGCGCCAATGCCAATTAGTTTAATCGCCTGCATCGTTTCGTACCGCCTTTCCTAATAATTGACCGCCCATTGTGTATAGCGACGTTTCCACGGTCATGCCGCCGCCCACTTCACGTAACGCGGATAAACAACAATGGTCACATAATATTTCAAAAAAGCGCTCATTCCCTGCTTCCTGCATCATCTCGCCAACTTGTGATGCCGTATTGGCTTCGCGAACAGCGGCAACGAGTTCCGGCGAAGCTCCGGCTTGTTCAGCAATGGCTGCTAAAAACGAAAAATCAATGGGAGCGCTTTTCGAATGCACCATCATAATGCCTTGTGCGACTTTTGAAAATTTCCCCATCATCCCAACCATGGAAACGGTTCGGATGCCGAGCCGTTTGCATTGTTTCAGAGTAAAGCCGACAAAATCCCCCATTTCAATAAATGCTTCCTCGGGGAGGTGAGGATATTGCTGTATCGCAAACTTTTCGCTTCGTCCTCCCGTCGTGATCACAACATGGTCGCATCCGTTTGCCTTTGCCACTTGAATTGCCTGAATGATGCTTGCGCGGTAGGCGGACGTCGAAAAAGGAATGACAATGCCGCGCGTCCCTAAAATCGAAATGCCGCCGATAATGCCGAGGCGCGCGTTTAACGTTTTTTTGGCGATTTCTTCCCCGTTAGGAACGGAAATAATGACGTTCACTCCACGGGAAATGCCGTATTGTTCCAATACTTCGCGCGCTGTTTCGTGAATCATTTTTCGCGGGATTGGATTAATTGCCGCTTCGCCAACCGGCACCGGCAAGCCCGGTTTCGTGACGCGCCCTACCCCTTTTCCGCCATCTAAATGAATGCCGGGTTGCTCCGCCCATGAGACGGTTGATACAATCGCCGCTCCATGCGTCGCATCAGGGTCATCCCCGCCATCTTTGATCACCGTTGCTTTCGCCGACTCACCATAAATCTCGCACGCTTCAATCGCAAATGTCGCCCATCGTCCGACTGGCAAATAAATGGTTGCCTCCGTTTGTATGATGCCGGTAATAAGTGCCGTTAATGCCGCTTTCGTTGCCGCTGTGGCACACGCCCCTGTCGTATATCCTTCGCGTAACGTTTTTTTCGCTTCCATTCGTTTACCCTCGCTCTGCCAACAGTGACAGCGCGTTTAGCGCCGCCACTGTAATGGTGCTTCCTCCTTTTCGGCCGATATTTGTAATAAATGGAACATCCAATTTCGCCAATTCCGCTTTTGATTCCGCCGCCGACACAAACCCGACCGGCAGGCCGATCACTAATCCCGGACGTGCTTCTCCTTCTTTAATTAAACGAATTAATTCCAGCAATGCCGTTGGCGCGTTGCCAATGGCAAAAATCCCGCCTTCTACTTCTTTAGCCGCTTTTCGCATCGCGACAATCGCTCTTGTCGTGTTGAGCCTTTTCGCCTCCGCAATGACATCTTCGTCGGAAATATACACTTTCACTTTGCCGCCAAACTTTTCAATGCGCGCTTTATTTACCCCGACTTGTACCATTTGCACATCAGCGACGACCGTTTTGCCACTGCGTATTGCTTCGATTCCCGCATGGACGGCATCAGGGTGAAACAACAAGCTTTTTCCAAGCTCAAAATCTGCAGAAGCATGAATGACGCGCTGTACAATCGGATATTGTTCTTTCGTAAAATGATGTTCACCAATTTCTTCATCAATGATTTGAAAACTTCTTTCTTCAATTTGTTGCGGTTGGACTGTAATCGGACGAAATTCCGTGCGAAAATCCATGGTAAAACCCCTTTCTTTCATGAATGAATGGATAACGGTACTATTTGTTGTAATGCCTTAACGACATCGGAAAACTGTGAATACACCGTACCATACTGAATCGATGGACGGCGGATGACAATCGTCTCAATCCCTAGCTCCTGTGCGGCAGCGATTTTTTCATCGACAAACCCAACTTTTCCGCTTTCTTTCGTAATGAGCAACGTAACGCCAAAATGTTGGAAAAGCGCCTTATCTAGTTCTTTCGTAAACGGACCTTGCATCGCAACGATATTTTCTTGTGGAAACTTGAGTTCCTCACATTTCTCCATATTATCTTTGCGCGGCAGCATGCGCGCAATCACGCGCGTATTCGGAAGTCCTAACAGCTTTTTTGCGAAAATGGATAACGTTTTGCTTCCGGTCGTTAGCATAATGACGCCTTGTTTTTTCGCAGCGAGCTCGGCTGCTTCTACATAACTGTCAACAAACGTGACGCGCTCATAAGCAACGGGAGCCGCTTGCCGTTCGTAACGGATATATGGAACCCCCGCGTCTATGGCTGCTTGCATCGCGTTTTTCGACGCTTCTTCGGCAAACGGATGGCTCGCGTCCACCACCGCTTTCGCTTTCTTTACGCGGATCAACTCCGCCAATTGTTCCGCCGTCAGCCGTCCAAGGTGCACCGCTAAGCCGGAAGCACGCAACTGATCCGCCGCATGTTCTGTAACGACCGTCGCTAATACACCATAGCCTGCTTGTTGAATACAAAGCGCCAGCTTTCGGGCATCGCTCGTTCCCGCTAATACAATAATCATGCGTGTTCCCCCTTAATGATGATGGTGGTGATGATGGTGATGCTCTGCAGCATGAAGCCGATATTGACACATATCACAGTTCATCATAACCGTCTTGCCAAGCGCTTCTTCTAATCTGTCAAGCACAATTGTTTTTAGCTTCGGATGAAATCCAAAGTAACCTGCTAGCGCAAAATCGACTTGCGGATACTGAAAACGAAATTGTTTTACTTTTTCTTCAAGACGCTTGATAAGCACGCCGGTAAACAAAAAGTACGGCAAAACCACCACTTTCCGCGCCCCTAGCTTCACGCACCGTTCCACTCCATCTTCTAACAATGGCGTCGTTACTCCCATAAATGCTGGTTCTACAAGGAAATAGTTCGTTTGTTCCCAAAATAAGCGGGAAATTTTATATAAATCGCTGTTCGCATCAGGGTCGCTTCCCCCGCGACCAAGCAGCACTACCGCTGTTTCCGGGTCAGGTTTTTCTATATTTTCACCGATTTCTTGTAATCTCGTTTTTAAGATCGAAAACGTTTGCTCATGAATGCCAATTGGTCGGCCATAGATGAAAGCCACATGCGGATAATGCTTCTTTGCTTCATCGATCTCCGATGGAATATGCAGCTTCGAATGGCCCGCTGGCAGCAAAATAATCGGAATAACGATAATTTCGCGAGCCCCGGCATCGACACAACGGTCAATCCCTTCGCGAATCGTTGGCAGTCCAAATTCTAAAAAACTCGTTTCGACATGTAAGGATGCTGCAATGTGCGGTTTTAGATGCTCGACAAACTGCCGGACTTGGTCGTTTCCTTCCGGTTCACGGCTGCCGTGCCCGACAAACAATACTGCTTTCATTCATTTTCTTCCCCCTTATTCACCACAGGCAGGCACTTCGATTTTTGCCGCCTGCTTCGCTTCTTGATACACAAATCCGCCGACTTGTTTCACTCGCTTAAAAAACTTATGAAACCGTTCGTTCGGGTGCGCGCGTTCCTTATATTCTTGAATAATGCGGGTGACAACGGACACAATCTCACTAGGCGGAATTCCTTCAGCGACAAGTTGTCCAGGGTGTGCGTTTCTTCCGACCGTTTTTCCTCCTAAAAATAAGTCGAATGCTCCTTTCCGATAGACGACTCCGATATCTTCCCGTACCGCTCCGTAACATGCCATACCGCAGCCGTTTACACCGAGCTTCAATTCTTTCGGAAGCGCCATTCCGCCAAGCTGTTCGTATAGCTGTTCCGCGTATGGAATCGCGTCTTTTTTCTCACCGTCGCAAAAATCGCAAGCTTTCAACGTCAGTACATCACCAACAGGGGCAACAGTCAGTCCCGCTTCTTTCAGTCTAGCGATGATAAGGTCTGGATCGGAAGTAGGAACTTCCAGCTTCAAATAATGATCCGGGGTATACATCATCGTTCCGTCTTCATCGACGATGTCTGCTAGTACCATCATCTGTTTTGGCGTAAAATTTTTGTTCGCTACTCCTGGGCTAACCGCGATTTCGAAAATCGCCGGCGCAAACGTCGTGGTGTCTTGGTGGCGAATCGCCAATTTTTGCAATGCTGCTTCTGCCACTTCTCTTACCGGTTCTGATTTCTTTTGATCAAGCGCCCACGGTTCCGCTTCTTTGCGAAGCCGTTCGTGTGGTTTCAGCGGCTGTTCGGCGGCGCTTAACGTATATTTTCGTTGGTATCCGCGCGGTGTGATCATCAGCCCGTCGTATACAAACGTCGAAGAATTGCCGATAATGACGGTCGTTAACATTCCGATATCGTAATCGAGCATATGCGCTAAATCCGTCAATACGATATGTTGCCGCGTACGATAAGCGCTTTTCACTAATCCGACCGGAGTATTTGGAGAGCGATAACGCAAAAGAATACGCTGCGCTTCGACAATTTGCCGCGTGCGTCGTCCGCTTTTCGGATTATATAAAGCGATGACAAAATCGGCAGCGGCTGCCGCTTCGATGCGCTTTTCAATAAGCGCCCACGGCGTTAGGTGATCGCTTAAACTAATGGTGCACGCATCATGCATAATTGGCGCACCTAAAAGAGCGGCACATGAGTTAATGGCAGAAATGCCTGGGATAACTTCCACTTCGATATCGCTTTCTCGCGTCCAGCCTTTTTCGATGAGTACCTCATACACAAGCCCCGCCATTCCGTACACGCCTGCGTCCCCGCTTGAAATGACGGCAACTGTTTTTCCGCGTTCCGCCCATTTCACCGCCTCTTGGGCGCGGCTTACTTCTTCCGTCATTCCGGTACTAATAACTTGTTTATTGCTAATTAAATCCGCAACTAGGTCAACGTACGTTTTATAACCGATAATAATATCGCTTTCTTCAATTGCTTCCCGCGCTCGCTTTGTCATATGTTCTTCGCTGCCTGGGCCAAATCCGACAATCAGCAATTTTCCTTTCATTGTCTCACCTCACCTCAATTTCCCTCTTTTTTGTTCATGTTAACTGGGCTCATTTGTCGAAAAAATTTGAACACTATATCACTTTTTCACTAATACGGAGGCTTGTGCGCTCATTCATTGTCATCCATTGTTTCATTTCTTCCACATTCCGCGGGATGCGCGTCTCGTGTGGAAACAACATTTTCCATACAGAAGCAAGCAGAGGAACACCAAGATGCCATTTTTGCAATTGATGCTGCCTTGCAAATACATCTTGCGGCGATCCTTGCATGACAATTTGTCCGTCGTGCATGACAAACACGATATCTGCCCACTCTAAGACAAAATCAAAATCATGAGTCGCAATCAAAACCGTCGTGCCGGCTTGATGAATAGCGTTTATCTTCTCGATAAACCGATCGATCTGTAGGCGATCTAAATACGCCGTCGGCTCATCGAGCACTAATAATTTCGGGTTCATCACCATTACGGCGGCAAGCGTCAGCCATTTTTTTTGGCCGAGACTTAAATGATGAACGGGCTTGTCCAACCATGAACGCAATCCAAACTCGTCCAGCGCTTTTTCAATGAGCTCGTCCATCTCATTTTTTTTCATTCCTAAATGGTGCAGGCCAAACGCCAGTTCATCACGTACCAACGGCGCCACAAGCTGGTGTTCCGGATTTTGAAAAACGATGCCGACCTCTCGTCGCCATTTTTGCAAGGTTTGACGTCGATAGTCCATCTTTTCTCCATTCCAATAGATATCGCCAGAGTCGGGCCGCAATAGCCCGTTCGCGTGTAAAAATAACGTTGTTTTACCGCATCCATTATGACCGATAAGCGCGCATTTTTTTCCATTGGGAATATGAAGGCTTAATCCTTTTAACACGCATGGTCCGTTCGGATACGTATAATATACTTCATCCATTTTCAGCATCTTCTGCTGCCCTCCTATCATCCAAGCCATAGAAGCAAACTTATGCCGATTGCCGCTTCCCACAGATAACGTTTATTTTTTTCGTTGTATGTTTCCATATGAACATAGACAATTTCATCGGAAACTCCTCGCGCCCATAAAGCAAGGCGCAACGCTTCATAGGAATGCCATATTTTCTGAAAAAGCTGGAACACCAACATCCCGCCATGCCGCCAATGGTTTCCCCCATTTCTCGCTTTCATTGCTACGTATAGCTCTTCCGCTACTTTCTCGAAAACAAATACAAACCGATACGTAAAAAATAACAACTCAATGATGATGGATGGTACTTTCATTCGCTTGAGCACATACAACATCTCTGGAAACGGAGTAGTCACTAGTAGGAAAAATAAACAAGACCAAGCTGCGACCGAACGAGATAGTAAAGACATCACAGTGGGAATGTGCGAACGATCAATAGAAACATGAAAAGAATTATCAATGGAAACGAGCAAAGCTGGAAAACTCATCACTAGAAACAATGACACGACTCCGAGGGCTTTGGCGTATACTGTCCACGAAACACGAGCATACCCGATAATCCACGCGGCAAGCCAAATCGTCATCATTACTTGCATTTTCCAACTACCTATCATGGCCATTATTAATAATATGAACGCAAATATCACTTTTTGTTCGGGACGTATTGTTCGCAGGCGGTTGTTGTAAGCGATTGTGTCAAACTGCCGGATCATTTTGATTCCTCTCTTCGGTTCTCCCGACCTTTATAGACGCCGATAATATAGCCAATAATACCGGCGCCGACCGCCGCTTGCACAGAAAACAGCAACGTTTGCACCTCTCCGCCTGGCGGCTCAAATATTGATTGCGCCCAAGGCTTATAATGAGGAGCAATCACCTGAATCGTTTTTTTCGCTCGGTCATCCGTGCCGCCAAAATTAGAGTGATGAATGAACAATAACGGCGTCGCTGCTAATAAAACAGCAAAAACGAGGAGAAAAAGACTTCTCTTCATTATCTACACTCCTCTCTCTAATTGACTTAGTTCCCGGCTGCTGTAAGTGGATAAGAAATTCCAAACGACGACCGTAAGCAACCCTTCTGTAATCGCCAATGGTATTTGCGTGACAGCGAAAATGCCGGCAAATTTGACAAACGAAGCGAAAACTCCGCCTGTCGCGTCCGGAAACGCCAACGCTAATTGCAAGGAGGTGACAACATATGTGGCTAAATCAGAGAAAAATGCAGCGAAAAAGATGGTCCAACGTCGCGGTATATTCCACTTTTTCCCTAAACAATAAATGCCGTACCCTACGATCGGACCGACGACTGCCATGGACATGGCATTCGCCCCTAATGTCGTCAATCCGCCATGTGCCAGCAATAACGCTTGAAACAGCAATACGATGCTTCCCATCACCACCATCGCCCATGGACCAAACAGCACCGCACCGAGACCGACCCCCGTTGGATGTGAGCTGCTTCCAGTAACGGATGGAATTTTTAAGGCGGACAGTACAAACGTAAATGCCCCCGACAGCGCAATGAGCAGCTTTAGTTCCGGATGCTCACGTGTAATCCGAATTAGTGAACGCATACCGATGATAAAAAACGGCAAAAACACTAGCCACCAAAAAATCACCCATCTGACAGGCAAAAATCCTTCCATAATATGCATCGCAAATGCCGATGAACTTTCAGAGAAAGTAAAATAGACAACTAATCCGAAAAGGAAAAGGGCAGCTCTCCATTTTTTCATACTTTCGTTCCTCCCATTGCTTTAGATAATTTCGAGATTCCTAGAGGGGCGTTTGATTGTTTTAACATCATCAATCCTTGCGTCCCTTCATAATGGTACGTTATCGTTTCTTCCAGCCATTCCCCATCTCGTAAATGCCTTCGTACAATCTCCCTTGCTTTTTTCGGCGTCACACCGTTGTACCATACGCCTTCAGGGTAAACGATGACTACACACGCGTCTTGGCAACGACCATTGCAGCGAGTCCGCGTCGTATGTACAATGCCATCTAACTCCAACAGTGCGATTTCTTCACGGATGGCAAGCGTTACTTCCTCTCCCTCTTTACGCATACAGCTGCCTCCGTTGCAAATCAGCACATGATGTTTCATTCCGATTAAATTCCATGTTGTCATGTTGAGTCTCTCCTTTTTTGCAAAATAAAAAGCACCTCTATACGCAGAGGTGCAGAAAAATGCATACAAATATAGCCAAAAAAGTATACTATTCTCCCGCACGTCTACCTATAATCCCGTAGGTATCCGTCCGAACAAATAAGGCAGGTCTCCTGACTTAGGATCATCGCTTTGTTGCGCCTTCCCGAAGTTTCCTTCAGTGACATGATGCAACAAAGCTCCCCATCACAGTGGCGGGTACCGTGACGGATTTTCACCGTACTTCCCTTTTAAGCCAATTCTCTAATGAGAAAGGCACCTTATTTGTTTGGCATATAATGTCGATTTTTCATGGAACATTCCTGTTATTAATAGTAGTACAAATTTTCAAATATCGTCAACTACTTTTTTTCAATAAGTCCGTTTTCGCCAATACAATCCCGTCTTGATCAGCGTACACATAAGCACCTGGCTCCCAACGAACGCCGCCAAATTCAAGCGCGACATCCCGTTTTCCTTTCCCTTCTTTTTTGCTTTTCACCGGGCATGTACCGATAGCCATGACGCCAAGCGGCATGTTAGCGATTTCCGCAGAATCGCGAATGCATCCGTGAATAATCACCCCGGCAAGCCCGCGCTCGCAAGCGATCTGGGCAAGACGGTCTCCAAGTAACGCGCAATTGCGCGAACCTTTTCCGTCAACGACCAATACGGTGCCTGCCGGAACAGTTTCGAGCGCCTCGCGGACGAGTACGTTATCCTCGAACACCTCAACGGTCGCAATCGGTCCGGAAAATTCTTTTTTGCCGCCGTATGATTGGAGCGGCAATTGGCAAACTTGCAGTTCACTTAAAAATTCATCGCATAAATCAGCTGTTTTCATCACAATTCCCTCCTTGCTACGTCTTATATTTGACATATTTGTCGAAACTCCTTCTTTTTCCACAAAAAAACAGACAAGCGACATTGCTTGTCTGCTAGAGACTGGGCTAGCTGGATTCGAACCAGCGCATCACGGAGTCAAAGTCCGTTGCCTTACCGCTTGGCTATAGCCCAACGATATAAATACGCTAAAATGCCGTAAAAGTCTGTAGTTTTATGTATCAAATACGAGCACGTAACGATCTACCTAGCACTATCATGAATAGCTGATTACCTATTTATGATCTTTCGACCATAAATAAGCAGTTCACCACCCATGATAATGGTTCGTTCAACCGTATAAAATACCTATACACCCATATACAACCTCTCGGCTGTATATGACCGTTAACTTAATTGAGTCGTTTACTCAACAAAGTCTGCGGCACTTTATACGATCTTCGCTCGACCCTATACGATAAATTGGGACCTTATTGCAATAATATCTTTGCTAGAGATACGACTGCAATAAAGCCTTTCTCTACCGTATAGAATCTTCCCTCCGACTGCACACAAACCATCATGACCTGTATACAATCTTTGGCCGACCTATATACACCCGAAAGAGCATATATAAATCTGGGCTCAACCGTTACGTACCCGTTACCTATATCATGAGCAAATTCATTCAAATATATACGTAAGTAAAATTTAATATAGCTGTAAAAAATTATTTAATTCAACCGGTTGAAATGGGAGTAATTAAACTGCCTTCCTACCGATTTTCCATCTGGCATCATGGCCAAAGTGAAAGGAATGACTTCTCGGATTTTAAGGAAATAATTCCCCCATCTTGCTCATTTGCCTAGTCTATGGACACGTTCATTCTTTGTTAGCACCGAAGAAAACGAAGCAAAACCATCAAACGATATGTGGAAGAACAAAAAAACAAGATAGCGGGCAAGGCATCCATATCAATAGAGCTACATTTTTGCCGCCCGCGCCAATTCCTCGAGCCGCCTTAGCGCCTCCTCTTTGTCAAAAGAACTGTACCAACGGTCATCATATATATCTAAAATGCGGTAATGCTTGCTGATGAGATTTTGCTGGAGGCGAAACGGCCCCATGCGTTTAATCTCTTTCCACCATACTTTTCCGCCGAACGTTTTTCCTTTCGGCGCATCAATTTCTTCATGGGCGATCGTTTCAATCACTTCAAGCGGGCTATCGCCAAGCACCGATTCGATAATTTCGCTATCACGGAATAGTGCGCATAGCGCGACGACTTGCGTCCAGTTCGCCTGCGTCCGCCCTTTTTCAATTTGCACGAGCGTTTTTTTCGAAATCCCTAACACTTCTGCCATCTTATCTTGCGTATACCCTTTTTCGACGCGAATTAACTTCATTTTACTGGAGAGAAGATCGATTACTTCTTGTTTATCCATTGTTCTCCCTTCTTTTGTTTACATAATATAATTAATGTTACTTTATAATTTTTCCTTACAAGGGTAATATTACAATTTTTGGCTCTATTCGTAAATATCCTAATTGCCATCTTCTAGTTTTATCGATTATAATGGCAAAAAATACGAAGGGAGAAACAAAATTGCTACAAATCGTACAATACAATGAGGAAGGAGATTATTTTTTCGGAAACGAAAACGTTATTTTTTTCTCCTTTTCATCCCACACTAACACCGCATCAAACGTTTTCTCCCCTTTTTTAAACCCTTTAATGATGTTCGTTTTGCCGTGCTCGAGCAGTTTTCTCACATTCGCTTGCGAAATCGTTTTGCCGAGAATTTTTTTCGAAATCGTAAACGAGCATTTCGTTTTGGCATAATTGGCGCAGCCGTAAAATGTCCCTTTGTCAATGACCGTTCCGCCGCACAGCTTGCAGGTGCCGACCGGTTTTCCTAACGTCGCTTTCGATGTGGTGCGTTGAATCGATGCTGTATCGAGTCCGGCAAAGTTCCAGCTCTGCGACGCGGCAAGCGCATCTTCAACGATTTTTGCCGATAATCTTTTTACTTGCTCCATAAAATGAGCCGCTGAAGCTCTTCCTTCACCAATCTCGCTTAAGCGCTGTTCCCACTTCGCCGTCATTTCCGGAGAAGCCAAAATTTTATCGCCAATCGCTTCGATGAGCACTTTTGCTTTGTCGGTCGCATATACTTGATTTTTCTTTACTTCGATATAATTTCGCTCTTTTAGCGTCGTAATGATGGCCGCGCGCGTCGCTTCCGTGCCGAGGCCCTCCGTTTTGGCGAGCACTTTTTCCAATTCTTCGTTATCTAAAAATTTCCCCGCCGTTTTCATCAGCGTAATCAATTGCCCTTCCGTATACCGTTTTGGCGGCTGAGTCTTTCCTTCTTTGACTCGGACATCGAGCACATCGCCGCTTTCTCCTTGCCGAAGCGCCGGAAGGATCGCTTCCTCGTCCTCTTCACGCGGCGCAATCACTTTCCGCCATCCTTCCTGAATTTGCTGCTTACCTTTTGAAATAAAGCGGGCGCGCCCATCAACAAGCGTCGTGACGGTCGTGTAGTCAAACACCGCCGCTTCATAATGCGCGGCAATGAGACGGCGCACGACCAAATCGTAAATTTTCCGCTCATCCGCTGATAGCTTTGCCGGATCGGTCACTTGCTCCGTCGGGATGATCGCATAGTGGTCGGTCACCTTTTTTTCATTAACATAACGTTTATTATGTAAAATAGACGCGTTCGGCAACGGAAAAAGCGACCGGTACTCCGGAAGCGCCCGCAATTTTTGCAAAATGTCCGGGAACGTTTCCGCCTCGCCTTTGGTCACATAGTTCGAGTCGGAACGCGGATACGACACGATGCCTTTTTGATACAATTGTTGCAAAATATCGAGCGTCTTTTTCGGTGAAAATTGGTATATCTTGTTCGCCGTTGCCTGCAAAGAGGACAAATTGAATAACAGCGGCGGAAGAAACGTTTTTCTTTCTGTCTGAACCTCTTTTACTTCGGCATGCTTGTTTCGGCAGAATTGGGCGATTTTTTGTGCCAACTGCTTGTCTTTCAGACGCGTTTCCCCTTTTTCGTCCACCCATTTCCCTTCGTATTGCTTGCCGTCAATGTGAAATGTTGCCATGACTTCCCAAAACGGCTCGGGACGAAACTGTTCGATTTCCTTTTCCCGCTTTACGATGAACGCAAGCGTTGGCGTTTGGACTCGTCCAACCGAAAAGACATCATTCATCCCTTTTTGCTTTAGCAAAATGCTGTACACGCGCGAAGCGTTCATGCCGACAAGCCAATCGGCACAAGCGCGTACATACGCTTCTTCATATAAATTTCTTGTTTCGGCTTCATCTAACAGCTGGCGGAAGCCTTCCTCAATCGCTTTCGGCGTTAACGACGAAAGCCAAAGCCGCTTCATCGGCTTTTTCACGCCGCTCATCTGAATAATATTGCGGACAATCAGCTCCCCTTCTCTTCCGGCGTCACCGGCATGGATAATTTC
Source organism: Saccharococcus thermophilus (assembly GCF_011761475.1). NCBI lineage: Bacteria > Bacillati > Bacillota > Bacilli > Caryophanales > Anoxybacillaceae > Saccharococcus > Saccharococcus thermophilus. The sequence continues at coordinate 1,042,049 of NZ_JAASRS010000001.1, read as the reverse complement.
CGTCACTTCCGGTTTGCGAAGCAACTCTTTCACAATCGCAAACTGCTTTGCTTTCGCTTTTTCCACCTCATATTGAAAACGCTCCGGAATAATCGGCAGCGTCTCGAGCTTCCATTGTTTCCATTCAGGGCGGTACCGCTCGGGCGGCACGAGCTGCAAAAGATGCCCGACCGCCCACGTCATATACGCTCCTTTCGGAAACAATTCATTTGGGAAAATTTCGATATATCCTTGTTGTTTTTTGTTTTTAAAAATGGACGCAAGCGTCGCGCCTTGATCTGGTTTTTCGGCGATAATCACTTTCATTGCAAACTTCTCCTTGTTGTTCATGGAATATTATGGAATTTCATGCCCCATTGAGCTTTGCAAAATGTCAAACCATTGTTCACGGCGAAGCGGCAGCTTTAGCGCGCGCACCGCAAGGGAAATACGCTCTTTTTTCCCTGAACCGACAATCGGCATCATCCGCGCCGGATGCACAAGCAGCCATGCGTATAATACTTCGTCGATGGTCTCCGCGCCTAATTCATTTTTGATCCGCTCGAGCGTATCGCGGAGGCGAACCGCTTTTTCATCATCCGCCGTAAATATTTTCCCGCCCGCCAGCGGTGACCACACCATCGGCGGAATCCGCTTTTCTAAGCATAAATCAACGGTTCCGTCATCGATATTTTCCAAGTGATAGGCCGACACTTCAATTTGGTTGGTCACAAGCGGGAAATCTAAATACGACTGAAGCATGTTGAATTGCGAACGTTTAAAGTTCGACACGCCAAAATAGCGCACTTTCCCTTCTTTTTTCAGCTGCGTGAACGCCTCGGCCACCTCTTCCGGATTCATAAACGGGTCCGGACGGTGAATAAGCAGCACGTCAATGTAGTCGGTGCGGAAATTTTTTAGCGATTGATGGACGGACGCGATAATGTGCTCCTTGCTCGTATCATAATGTTTCAAGCCGTATTTCGACGCGAGCTTAATCCCGCATTTTGTAACAATCTCGATTTGTCCGCGCAAGCTTGGCTTGAGCGCCAATGCTTCGCCAAATAGCGACTCGCACGTATAATTCCCGTAAATATCGGCATGATCAAACGTCGTGATTCCTTGTTCGAGACAAAATTCAATGAGATCGAGAATCTGTTCTTTCGAATAATTCCACTCCCTTAGTCTCCATGATCCGTGAATGATGCGGGAAAATGTTAAATCTTCCGCTAAACAAATTCGTTCCATCACTTGACCTCTCCTTCTTTTTTCAAACGGTATATACATTCGAAAGCAATTCCCCATCCTTTTCGTTCGAGTAATCTTTCTCTTTTTGCGCATACTACGTAGCAGCGGAAAAAACAGGAAAGGAAGGGGAAGATCGTGAAAAAACAGTTATATGTATGGCTGGCGATCGCATTGCTGCTTGTGCCATGTCACACCTACGCCGCACAAACAAAATATCAATGGAATCTTGCCGACATTTACGCGTCGGAAAACGATTTTGAGCGCGACTATCAAGCAGTCGACGACGCGCTGTCAAAACTATCGTCCTATGAAGGAAAGCTGACTCGCGCCGCCAACGTCGCCAAACTATTTGCCCTTAATGAAAGGATAGCACGAAAACTGGAAAAATTGTCGCTTTATGCTCATTTAAAACAAGATTTAAATATTGAAGACGAGACCGCGGCACGACTGAAAGCAAAAGTGGAAACGCTCGCTTCCGACTATGCGGCTAAAACGGCATTTATCGAGCCCGAACTGCTGTCGCTTTCCGAGCATACGCTTGACAAGCTGCAAAAAAGCAAGCCGCTCAAGCCGTACCACTATTATTTTGAAGAATTGCGCGAGCGAAAAAAGCATACTCTTTCCAAACGGGAAGAACAGCTGCTCGCCAAGCTTTCTCCCATCATGAGCGATCCGGAAAACATTTATAACAATGCCGCACGCGGCGATTATGACCCGCCTTCGATCCGCACGCCGGACGGCAAAATGGTTTCGCTGACGAATGAAAACTATACAAAAGCGCTTGAACACCCGGACCGCAGCTATCGCAAGCGCGCGTTTCAAACGTTTTTTCAAAGCTATGAAGCGATCGAAAACACATCCGCCGCCACACTATACGCTTCCGTGAAAGCGGACGAACTGTACGCGAAAGCTCGAAAATATCAATCTGGCCTCGATGCGGCATTATCGGCCGATGATGTACCAAAACAAGTGTTTACGAATCTCATTTCTACCGTTCATGATCATTTGCCGGTACTCCACCGCTATGTCGAACTGCGCAAAAAAGCGCTCGGCGTCGACCGCATCCACAGTTACGATATGTATGTGTCGCTTGTCGACGAGGCCGTTGTGAAAAAAATGAAGTTCCCGATCGAAACGGCACAGACGCTCCTCCTTGAGGGACTGAAACCGCTTGGGGATGACTACATCAAAAACGTGCGGCGCGCATTCGAACAACGCTGGCTTGACGTCTATCCACGCCCCAAAAAATATACGGGCGGCTATAATACGTGCTCGTACGACACCCATCCGTTTATTTTGCTCAACTATGACCAGTCTCTCGACGGCTTGCTGACGATTGCCCACGAAATCGGCCATGCGATGAATTCGGTATACACGAACAAAACACAACCGTATCATTATTCCGGACAATCGATTTTTACCGCCGAAGTCGCTTCAACCGCCAACGAATGGCTGATGATGGATTATTTCCTAAAGCAAGCAAAAACGGACGAAGAGAAGCTGTATTTACTCAACCAGCAAATCGATCAAATTCGCGGCACGTTATACACGCAAGTGATGTATTCCGAATTTGAGCAGGCGATCCACGACAAAGTGCGGCAAGGCGGGAGCTTAACCCCCAACGAATTAAACGAGCTCTGGCTTCGCCTATTGAAAAAATATTTTGGCCCAGCGTATGCCTCCGATCCGGAAGCGGCGCGCGGCTGGCTGCGCATCCCGCACTTCTATGACGCATTTTACGTCTATAAATACGCCACTTCGCTTGCCGCCTCCTTCGAACTTGTCAAGCAAATGAAAGCGGACAAAACCGGTCAGGCGACGAAACGCTATTTGCAGTTTTTAAGCGCCGGCACATCCGACGACCCGATTCGCCTCTTGCAAAAAGCGGGAGTCGATATGACTTCACCAAAACCGCTTGCCAACTTGCTTTCTTATTTCGATTTTCTCGTCCGCGAAATGGAACAGCTGTTGAAAAAGGAAGGAAGATTGTAACTAAAAATGGCGCTGGCTCCAAAAGGTCACTTTTCGAGCCAGCACTTTTTGATTCATGATGTTTAACGTCAATCGACAAACAACATTTATTTTACTTTAATACGGAAAACATAGCTGCCGTCTCCTTGCTTCCATCTTGCCATGACGCGGTAAACATATACTCCTTTTTCATTTGGAGCGGTCAGCACATGATTCTGTAATTTCACTGTTTCTGCACTGCCTTCATCTTTCCGCTGCTCTACGGATAAAGAAGCTGGCTCTTTTTCAAAACGTATTTTTATTTTCGCATGAGGCGCGACCTCAACCGTTTCGTGTACGTTTCCTATTTTCCATGGAGGCGCGTAAGCCCAGTCGACACACTTTTTAGAGAAAAATGTTTTCCAGCAGTAAGAACCTTGTGTAACCGGAATTTTTTGGCCTGCCGCCGATACGTCTAGTGCTGGAGGTTTGGAACTGGCAGTCACAAAAAAATATGCCCCTAAACTGCATACGCCTACCACCATCAACATGAATATGGGAAAAAATTTTTTCATGGCCACCGCTTTCCTTTATGTCTTTTATTCATTAGACGGCATTCGCTAAGAGATGTTACAATATATCATAAGCGAATCAATGTAATTCCCCTTTATCGGTCTCCATGTTCAAGCCAATTATTTGCATCTATAGCTATTCTTCTAACCGTTCCCGATAACGAGGAATGCAAATAGCCCGAAAAACGAAAAAAGATCACCGCATGTAGATCTGCGATGACCTTTTTAACGATCAAACCAACCATTTCTCAAGATTCTCTCATCTTTTCAATCTTCTCTTTCACTTTCCGAATGTTCTCCATTTTGTTATCCCAACAGGCCTGGCTTAAATCGACGGGATATTGTTCGGGGTTCATTGTCCGCTTGTACTCATCCCAAAACAACTGCAAGTTTTCTTTGACAAACGCTTGAATTTCCTTTAATGGCGGAGACGCGTACACAAGCTTTCCGTTGTCAAAAATCGTTTCATGTAAATCTCTTGCCTCAAAATTGGTGACAAATTTGCTGATGAACGTATAAACCGGATGAAACATTTTCAACCGCTCTTCTTGTTGCGGATTTTCGCTTTCTAAGGCAATATAGTCGCCTTCCGCTTTTTGGTTGATTTTGTTGACAATACGGTACACCCGTTTCAGCCCCGGAGTCGTGACTTTTTCCGGGTTGCCGCTGATTTTGATCGTATCGACCATATTTCCGTTTTCATCTTCAATGGCGACTAATTTATAAACAGCGCCCAACGCCGGCTGATCGTACGCGGTAATTAATTTCGTTCCGATTCCCCAGACGTCGATTTTTGCGCCTTGCGATTTTAAATTAATTATCGTCTCTTCGTCTAAATCGCTCGACGCGAAAATTTTCGCCTTCGTAAATCCCGCTTCATCGAGCATTTTTCTCGCTTCTTTCGACAAATAGGCGAGATCGCCGCTGTCGATGCGGATGCCAATAAAGTTGATTTGATCGCCGAGCTCTTTGGCGACGCGAATCGCGTTTGGCACCCCTGACTTTAATGTATCGTACGTGTCGACGAGAAAGACGCAATCTTTATGCCGGCGCGCATATTTGTGGAACGCAATGTATTCATCTTGATAAGCTTGGATCATTGCGTGCGCATGTGTACCGGCAACCGGAATGCCGAAAAGTTTCCCTGCCCGTACGTTCGATGTCGCTTCAAACCCGCCAATGTAAGCGGCGCGCGCCCCCCACAGCGCGGCGTCCATCTCTTGTGCCCGGCGGCTGCCGAATTCCAACGCCGGCTCATCGCCGAGAATATGTTTAATACGAGACGCTTTTGTCGCGATCAACGTTTGAAAGTTGATAATGTTTAAAATCGCCGTTTCCACGAGCTGCGCTTCGGCAAGCGGCGCTTCAATGCGCAAAATCGGCTCATTGCCGAAAACGATTTCCCCTTCCTTCATTGAGCGCAGCGTGCCGGTAAAACGAACCGTTCGCAAATAATCTAAAAAATCGTCCTGATATCCCAGTTCTGACCGCAAATAGTCAATATCGCTTTCGGAAAACCGGAATTGCTGCAAAAATTGAATGACCCGTTCCAAGCCGGCAAATACCGCGTATCCGTTTCCAAATGGCAGCTTGCGGAAAAACACTTCAAACACTGCCTTACGGTTATGAATGCCGTCTTCCCAATATGTTTCCACCATATTGATTTGATATAAGTCCGTATGAAGGGTAAAACTGTCATCTGCGTATCTTTCGTTCATGGTGCTACCTCCAAAACACAAATCGGTTTGACACAAAAAACGTCCATCGTCTATTCTACCACTTTTATTCCACCACTTCCGCACCTAATGTATGCTTGAAGTGCTCGAGCGCCCATTCATGCCCGACCGAATTGAAGCTGGCGACCGCGTTTTTATGTACAACGATGTGAAAACCTTTATTATACGCGTCGACCGCAGTATGAAGCACACAAATATCCGTACAGCAGCCGACTAAATGAACTTCGTTAATTCCTCGTTCTCTTAACTTGATTTCCAAATCCGTCCCCGCAAATGCGCTATATCTCGTTTTATCCATCCAATACACATTGTCTTTATGTTTGTTTGCCTGATAAACCGCTTCCAGTTCTCCATACAATTTCCGGCCGTCCGTGCCTTCGATATTGTGCGGCGGAAACAGCTTCGTTTCCGGATGATAAGTATCACCCGCTTTATGCATATCAATCGCAAATACAACAAAATCGCCATTTTCGATAAACTGTTTCGTAATCCGCACCAGCTCCGATTCGATTTGCTGGCCGGGCTTACCGCAAGTAAGCGCGCCGTGGTCAGCGATGAAATCGACCGTATAGTCTATGTTGATCAACGCCTTTTTCATCCAACACTCCCCCCACGTCTTTTTAAAATTTTTCCCTATCAGACAAAACGCTTCTTGCTAAGAACAGTGTGCGAAAACAGCTCCTGTTCTTTTGAATATAGAAAATACAACTAAGTAAAAGAGTTTCCCCTATATGATAGCGAAAAACCGCAAAAACAATCAACCATTCTGTCTTGGCTTGTTATGGAGCCTTACTTTGTTTTGCTCTCCACCAACGTAATTTTATATACGTATGCGCTTTCTACTTCTTTGACTTCTTCAGGAAAAGCACCTTCATGATTGGTATCACTTAGATGATTTTTAGAAGTGCCAAGCCAATAAGCGATATACACCGGTTTGTTCTTATGAAGTTCTACCGGTTTGGTTATATTTGCGACAAGCATACTGCTTGTAGGGACAGTTAGAATTGGGGATGTTACTAATCCGCCCGGAACCCCTGTCAACAATAATGGGGCTTGCTTCTCGACTTCCGCTGAGATTCCAAAAGACAAAATTTCTCCTTGAAAATCGCTTGGGATGTCTGCAGTGGCATGATGAAATTCGCTTTCCTTTCCGTTATGGTAGGCAATGACATCGACCACTAATTGTTCTTCTTGCCGTTTGGATCCGTTTAGCTCAAAAAACTTGATATCCCTTGTATTGGTTTTGCTGATGAGCAGTTTTTCTTTTTCTGTCAGCTTTAACGGTTGAATGATCAACTGTTTTTTTCCCTCGTTGTTTGCTCGAGTCGGATTCGCTTTAGGCTCTGAACAAGCCGACAGCAACACCATCAACGACAATAACGACAGCCAAATCCATCGTGTTTTCATCCTTGTCTCCTTTCATCTATTGTTCTATAAGTATTCATTGCTATCATAATGTTTAATTTTTCCACATTATTGTAGTTGATGTTATTCATTTTGTCTACGTATGAAACGGTAAATTTTTCACTTTCTCTAAACTACTGCCTTTTTACATATCCATTTGACCGCTTTCTATTCGCGCTTTTTTACCACTAATATTGGAGCATTTTCTTTTCAATGCGATGGTCCTCGATTACAAAAACACCCCGCTCTCCGTTGATGGAAAGCGGGGAAATTGTCATGCTTGTCCGTTTTTTGCGGCTTTGACCGCTTTTAGTTGCGATCGTAAAATCAACGATTGGATGATGGAGAAGCAGCCGCCGACCACCCAGTAAAGCGACAGGGCGGAAGGAACGGAACTTGCCCCGAGAAAAATCATGATCGGCATGATATACGACATCATCGCCATTTGCGGCATTTGTTCCTCCGTCATCGATGGCGACAAACGCACCGAGATGAATGTCATGAGGCTGGCCAAAATTGGCAAAATGAAGTACGGATCGCGGTGGCCGAGCTGCACCCATAAAAACGAGTGCGTCTTAATTTCTTGCGTGCGCGAAATCGCGTAATAAAGCGACATAAAAATCGGCATTTGAATCAGCACCGGCAGGCAGCCGCTCGCAGGATTGACGCCGTGCTTTTGATACAATTGCATCATTTCCTGCTGGAGCTTACGCTGTGTTTCGATGTCATTCCCTTTATATTTCTGCTGGAGCTTTTGCAGTTCCGGGCGGATTTTTTGCATCGCAATCGTCGTTTTAAACTGCTTTAAAATCAACGGCAACAGGCAAAAACGGACGATTAACGTTAATATGATGATGGCAATTCCGTAGTTATTGCCAAATAGATGCCCAATCGTCAAAAGCAATTTCGACATTGGATAGACAAAATAATGATCCCAAATTCCTTGACTATGTTCATTAATCGGCTTGTTGCGATTGCAGCCGCTTAGTAAAACAACTGCTCCAAATAACGCAAAAATCCACTTTCTCATAAGAGACCTCCTTGTTGTTTTAGTCAATCAGTCAAAAAGAAAAGCGAGGTCTCCTTCCTTCCTCATCGGTTTGGCGCGAACGTTCACGAATAGGAATTTTTCGTCGTTTCCTTACGAAAACGCGGCAGAGCGGGACCATCGCGCCAGACGCGTATCTTTCGTCTTTTTTTCCCGCTACATACGAGAGCGTAACATCATATAAAAAGGCTTTCGTTTTTCGGTATTCGCCGATATAGCATTTCACAACAACAAGCAGTGCACCCACAAGCGATACATACGCCAGCAAATCAAAGGGGGCTTCCATTCTCCCACCTCTTTTCTATTCAAGAAAAGCTTTTCCTTACATAACATAGCAAACTTAGCGAAAAAAGAAAAGAAAAAGATTCACAAAAACGGCAATGTTATTTTTTCGACAACAGCCGCAACAGCGGCGCCAACGCCGGTTCTTCTTTAGCCAGTTCGGCAAAATCTCCTGTTTCATCTTCGTCAAGAACATGCGCCAATTCGCGCTCGGCTTCCTCCATTCGCCCGAGCTTGGCTAAATAACACGCTCGTTGATAACGAGCGAATAAGTCCTCTTCAGCAAATTCAAGCCATTCATTGGCAACGGAAAGCGCCTTTTCCGTCTGCCCCGCTTCGTCATACGCACGAGCCAATTCTTGCATCAACTCTGCATCATGCGGATGATGGGAAAGCCCATTCGCAAGTATGGCAATCGCTTCATCATAGCGCTGTTTTGTCGTATAGATCGTTCCTAACGTCAAAATACTGCGATGTAAGAGCGGCTCTATTTCAATGATGGAACGAAGCAGATTTTCTGCTTCCTCTTCCCGTCCATCGTCAAGGAGCAGGAACGCCTTTAACTCCAGCATAGCCAGGTCGTTCGGCTGTTCTTCGAGCAGCCGCTCGATCCACTCGCTTGCTTCTTTTTGGAGCTTGCTGCTTTCAGAGTGAATAAGAAGCAGGACAAGCTCACGGGCGACATCGGCATTCCACTTGCATGTTAATGCCCTGCGCAGCGTTTTGATCGCATCATCTGTCAATTCCGCCGCTTCGTAAAACTCAGCAAGTCGCTCATACGCTTCCATATTGCCGCGGTCAAGGCGAAGCGACGTTTCGTATAAATCCAAAACAGCGGAAACAGCAACAATTTCTTTCGTCCATGCTTTCGCTTTTGTCCACAGCCTTTTAGCGAAAGAGTCTTCCGCTTTGGCCCACGTTATGTCCATCATATATGGGGAAAGGGCGGAAGCGACGTGCATGTATATGATGCTCTTTTTTTGATCGTCAAGCTTCCATTTGCCGAGCCGCTCGCGCAGTTTTCCTATGCCTCTCATTGTATACGAAAATGCTTGAACATAAGTTTCATACAAGGATTCATTACGGACATCCTGCTCAATCAGCCGCTCAAGGATGGCGATCGCTTCGCTTGATTTCCCTTCCTTGATAAGCGTTTTCGCATAATGGTGGAGTACATCCGGATGATCAGGATGGAGGCGAAGCGCTTGTTCGACCGCCTCTTTTTCTTTGGCAACGTCCCCCATTGCTCCGTATACGTGGCCGAGGCTGTCATAGTACCAAACGTCGCCCGCCCGCTCCCGCGCAGATTCCAATATTTGGATAAGAAAGGAGGGATCTTCAAACAGCGCGACGGCACGTTCGACATGGACGTGCAGTGGCTCATGCACGAACGCTTTTTGCAGATGGAAGCGCTGCTTATCCATATTTTCTTCCATTTCGTAAAGAACCGCCAAGCGAAGGTGAGCCACTGCAAATGTATCATCGACCTCGAGACATGCTTCATAATACCGTTTCGCCTCGTCCCAGCGCTCAAACGCCCGATACGTCTCCGCAAGGCGATAAAGCGGGAACGTACTCTTTTGCACCTTGCTCGCCCGTTCGTATAAATCGATCGCTTTCGAAAACATGCCGCTTTGTTCATAAAGCACGCCGAGATAGCAAAGCGCGTTTACATCAGCCGGACGCTCGTTGATGAGTTTCTCGAGAAAAGCCACTCCGCGGTCGACAAGAGAATGGGCAGTCAGTTGTTCGATATAAAACTCATATGCTTCCGCCACATCAAATTGGGCGATCCGCAGGCCTTCTTCGAGAAATGAAAACACGGCGTCCCGCTCTTCCCCTTCTGTGACCAGCTCATTAGCCAGGAGCATTTTTCCGGCATTTAATAGAAATTCGCCGTTTTGGGCAAATAATAGCTTTTTGTCCAATAAATACTGTTTTGCCTCAGCGCGCTGCCCCCGCTGCATCATCACGTATGCAAGACCGAGATGGGCAAAAACTTCTTTTTCCTCTTGCTCGAGTGCTTTTTGGTAATGCGCTTCCGCCTTTTCCGCTTCTTCTCGCTCCATATACCAGTCGCCAAGGCAAACGTGTAACGCAGGGGCGCATCCAGCCTTGGCCACTCCTTCCAACAAAACGGCTTCGGCTTTTTGCCAATCTCCTAACTCGTTTTCATATAAATCCGCTAACGCCAGATATGGATACGGCTCTTCTCCATCGAGCGCTTTAGCGACAAGAAAACCGCGTTCTGCTTTGCGGATCTTTCCTAGCCTTTCATCGCAGCGCGCCCGTTCATACCATAGATAGGCATCATGCTTATGGCGGCGCAGTAATTGGTCGAAAAAGGCGCGCGCCTCCTGAAATTGTTTGGCCTGGAATAACATGATGCCATGGTTCGTGCCGATAAACAGATCGTCAGGATGTAGCGTTAAAGCGATTTGCGACAGTTCCAATCCTTTCTTTTCCTTTCCGCTATACGTGATGCTAAGGGCCATATAGCTCCAGACGTCAGGCTGGTCGGGATCGAGCTGGAGCGAAGCCCGGAAATAGCGGCTTGCTTCTTCGTACCGGCTTTCGTAAAACGCGATCCGTCCCCGCAAATAGTGATAAAGCGGACTTTGGGCTTTGCCCTTCACCCGTGCCAGCACCGCTTCGGCCCGTTCAATTTCTTTCACATACACATATGCTTTCGCTGCCACTAGCAGCAAATCATTGATATCGCCGTATTGGGCAAGCACCCGCTCGGTATAGTCGAGAAGCAGGTCTTTCGCTTCTTCCGTGCCAACATGCTTCACCACATACAGCCATGTGTATGGAATGTGTTCATGCCTGCGCAAAAACGAAAGAAACGGCGCCATATACGCTTGCTCATCTTCGTCCATTTTTTCGGCGAAGGCATGAAGCTGACGGAAATATTGATCTTCCTCTTCCGGCAGCAACATGGCAATCGCTTCTTTTTCCCGGGGAATCGCAGCAATCGACAAATAATGTGTTCCCGCATACCATTTTTCGACTTCGTCATAAGCAACCACAAACGGCTCAATCATGTTTGGGTCTTGCACGTAAAACGCCCCGAGGCGCTCATCATAGCCGAACAATACTTGCACATGCGACGATTGTTCGTAATCGACGCTTAACAGCACGGGAATACCGGCATCGACCAACCGTTTCCATCGCTCCGTAGAACCGATGAAAAAGCGGCATAAAAAACCGAGCGTTTCCAAATAATGTACGGTCGTCGATAATTTCGAGCCGCGCACATCGAAAATATGCTCGGCCACTTCATCTTGTGTGCGCTCTGTGCCTAACAGCCGCAGCATCATTTCCAAACTCGCGGGCACACAATAATTATGCTTTTGTACGACAGGCACAAGCGGCAAGATCACTTGCGGCAGAGAAGCGCGCTCGCCCGCACGCGCGTACGGCGTGGACGCCAACGATTTTTCCGTTTGCACTAGCGCCTTTAGTTCTTCCCATCTGCCAAGCTTGTAATAGATTTGCGCACGCACATGGGCAAAATAGCGGCGGTGGACGTGAAACGGAGCGAGGCGGTCGACTTCATCCATCGCTTCGAGCGCCGCTTTGTACTCCTGCAAGTCACGCAACCGGCGCGCTTTTTCCGCATATAACGCCGGCACTTGCGGAAACCGCTTGATGCCGCGCTCGACGATTTCCAGCGCTTTCCGCTGACAGCCGTTTAGCGCGTATAGGTCGGCCAAAAGCAAATGGCACATATCGCCGCGCTCCGGCTCATCCAATCCTTTCCGCAATATTTCTTCCGCTCTGTCGCGGTCGCCAGTTTCGATATAAAAATACCCCCATTTATCATAAATTGGAACTGTTTCATATCGCTCTACCACGTTCATCCACTGCTGTGCTTCTTCAATTCGGCGCATTTCCAAAAGAGTACGTACGAGCGTAAAAGCAGCACGAGCGATATGTTCCGGTTTTTCCTTTCCGTTCGCGATCGCTTCTTCCAAACGCGGCCGCAGCGCTTCCTCGGCATCCAGCGGCCGCCGTTCTTCGAGCCACTCATCACATACCCATGTCAGCGTCTGCAGCGTCGAAAAACGGCGATGGGCGTAGCGCGCCAATAGCGCGCTATGACGGTACATTAGCGCATAGTCAAACAAGCGAATCAGATGATGAAACGAGTCTGCTGTGTTCCATGTCCGCAGCAGCGTTCTCCAGCGAAACAGATGTTCTATTTTCTGAAGCATCGGCTTTATTTCCTCTAATGCTTCGATAATGCGTTTTTCTTTTATATAGGTAGCGATTCGTTCGATGTTCATGTGCGAAACCCCTTTTCTTTCTTCCATTCCCCATACTATAACTGTACAAGCCTGTCCAACAGATGATGCCAACTTTTCATGATATTTTTAGTGTAAAATGAATCACGGAGAAGTTCTATAAATTTTTAGAAAAATCGGCAGGAAAATGAATCCTATCCTATAAAAAAAGATTTGCCGCGGATGATGGCGGGCAAATCTTTTTTATTAAAAAACTAATTCGCTTCGGATAGGCTTTTTCCTTTTTTCTTATCGAAATAACGCAAGCGAACGACACCATTCGAAAAACAGCTGTTCTTTTGCGCCAATATAGATAAGCAAGGCAAATGCTGCGTAAAAGAGCGCTTTTTCGACAAAATTGCCTGTACGATAGATGGGAATCTTAAATCGCTTTGCGGTGAACGGCCAAAAAAGCGGCACGCCTTGGACGGACAAAAAGTCTTCGAAAATATGAAACAAATAGCCGAGCACCAATCCTGCAGCAAATAATGAAGGCGATTCCCACAAAATAACGAGGGCGATAACCCCCCATACAATAAGCGAATGGGTCATGCCGCGATGGCCGAACGCTTCTTTTACTTTATTGGACATCCCCATTGAGCGGCGACCGACGTACGACTTTGGTTCATCAATGTCGGGGAGCAGGCTGCCGATGACGACTCCCACCGTATAGCTTGCTGTAAAGGAAAGCGATGTGTGCGCGGCGACCGCCGCCCCAAGGCATAATGATGTGACAATATGGCTATGGTATCGCATGTAACCTCCTCATTATGTAAAACTTTTTTTCTATTATAACACAAGAAAAGAATGTTTGTTCGTTTTTCTCCATCGTTTGAAAGATTTGTGACAATCGCGCTAAGTGTGACAAAGTTAACATCTCTTTATTTCTATTATGGCTATAGTAAAATTACACACATTGATAAGGAGTGAGCAAAATGAAACGAAAACGATCACCGTTATGGAACCGTTTCAAATATATGAAACCGATAGAGCGATATGCGAACGAGCATAGTGAAGTGACATACGGCGATCGCGCTTGGGAAAATGTTTACCGCCGCCGTTGGCAACATGATAAAGTCGTCCGTTCGACCCACGGCGTCAACTGCACGGGTTCGTGCAGCTGGAACATATACGTAAAAGACGGAATCGTCACCTGGGAAGGGCAACAGCTCGATTATCCATCGACCGGACCGGATATGCCCGATTTTGAACCACGCGGCTGTCCCCGCGGCGCGAGCTTTTCTTGGTATATTTACAGTCCGCTCCGCGTTAAGTACCCATATGTGCGCGGCGTGTTAATCGATATGTGGAGGGAAGCGCTCCAAACGCACAAGAATCCGCTCGATGCTTGGAAAAGCATCGTGGAAAATCCAGAAAAGGCGAAGCGATATAAACAAGCGCGCGGAAAAGGCGGCTTCGTCCGCGTCAGCTGGGATGAAGCGTTAACGCTTGTCGCTACTTCGCTATTATACACTGTCATCAAATACGGGCCGGACCGCAATGTCGGTTTTTCGCCGATTCCAGCGATGTCGATGGTCAGCTATGCCTCTGGAGCTCGTTTTATGCAGCTCATGGGCGGACCGATGCTTAGCTTTTACGATTGGTATGCGGACCTGCCGCCAGCATCGCCGCAAGTTTGGGGAGACCAAACCGACGTTCCAGAATCGAGTGACTGGTACAATTCCGGCTACATCATTACATGGGGCTCAAACGTACCGCTTACTCGAACGCCGGACGCTCACTTTTTAGCGGAAGTCCGCTATCGCGGCACAAAAGTCGTTTCCGTCAGCCCGGATTACGCCGAATCGACGAAATTTGCCGACGACTGGCTCAGCGTAAAACCAGGAACGGACGGCGCACTCGCGATGGCGATGGGACATGTCATTTTAAAAGAATATTACGTCGATCAGCAAGTTCCTTACTTCCAGCAATATGCGAAAACGTACACCGATTTTCCGTTCGTCGTCACCTTGAAAAAAGATGGCGACAAATGGATAGCCGGCCGCTTCTTGCAGGCAAAAGACCTCGGCCGCAGCGTCGCCAACGCCGAATGGAAGCCGGTCGTTTACGATGAAAACAGAAAAACATTTGCGATTCCGCATGGAACGATCGGCTCGCGCTGGGATGGCCAAGGAAAATGGAATTTACATATGGTGGATGAGGAAACAGGAAACCCGATTGAACCGTGCTTAACGTTTTTACACTGCAAAGACGAGCTTGTTACGATTCATATTCCGTACTTCACTAATGAAGGAAGGGAAACGATGGAACGCGTTGTCCCAGCGAAAAAAATTCATACGGAAGACGGCGAAACATACGTAACCACCGTCTACGATCTTATCCTTGCCAATTACGGCATCGATCGCGGCATTGGCGGAAACGTCGCCCGTACGTACGATGATCTTGTTCCATTCACTCCGGCATGGCAAGAAGCGATTACCGGCGTGAAACGGGAGCTTGCCATTAAAATCGCGCGCGAGTTTGCGCAAAACGCGATTAATACAAATGGCCGCTCGATGATTATTATGGGCGCTGGCATTAACCACTGGTTCCACTCCGATACGATTTACCGCGCCGTCTTAAACCTCGTCTTATTTGTCGGCGCGCAAGGCGTCAACGGCGGCGGCTGGGCGCACTACGTCGGACAAGAAAAACTGCGGCCGGCGGAAGGATGGCAAACGATCGCAACGGCACGCGACTGGACAGCACCGCCGAAACTGCAAAACGGCACATCGTTCTTCTATTTTGCGACCGATCAATGGCGATATGAAGAAATGCCGGTCGATGAACTTGTATCACCGCTTGTGAAAAAAGCGCGCTATTCCCATTACGCGGATTACAACGTTCTCGCCGCCCGGCTTGGCTGGCTTCCGTCTTACCCGACGTTTAACAAGAACGGCATTGACCTTTACAAAGAAGCTGTCGCCAATGGAAAAACGACTCCGGAACAAATTGGAAATTACGTTGCCGAACAGCTCAAAACGAAGCAATTGCAATTTGCGATTGAAGATCCAGACAATGAAGTAAACTTTCCAAGAAACTTAATCGTCTGGCGCGCGAACTTAATTTCCAGCTCAGGTAAAGGCCATGAATATTTCTTAAAACATTTGCTCGGCACAACACACGGTTTATTAAACGATGATGAGAACAGCCTGCGGCCGCAAGAAATTACATGGCGCGACGAAGCTCCGGAAGGAAAGATTGATTTGTTAGTGAACCTTGATTTCCGCATGGCGGGAACGGCGCTTTACTCCGATGTTGTTCTTCCGGCGGCGACATGGTACGAAAAACACGATTTAAGCAGCACGGATATGCATCCGTTCGTGCATCCGTTCAATCCAGCGATTTCCGCGCCATGGGAAGCGCGCTCGGATTGGGACATTTTCAAATCGTTAGCGAAAGCCGTCTCCGATATCGCCAAACAAATCGGCATGAAGCCGGTCAAAGAAGTCGTCGCCACCCCGCTCTTGCACGATACAACACAAGAACTGGCGCAGCCGTTTGGCAAAGTGAAAGACTGGAGCAAAGGCGAGTGCGAACCGATTCCGGGAAAAACGATGCCGAACATTCATGTCGTCGAGCGCGATTACACGCTCATTTACGACAAAATGATTTCCCTTGGACCAAACATAGCCAGACAGCCGATGGGCACAAAAGGCATCGCCTGGTCAGCCAAAGACGAGTACGAAAAATTGAAAAAGACGTTAGGAACGATCAAATGCGCCTCGATCGCTGCTGGCTGTCCAGATATCAGCGATGCGAAAAACGCAGCGGAAGCCATTCTCACATTATCATCGACAACAAACGGAAAAGTGGCGGTAAAAGCGTGGGAGGCACTCGAGAAAAAGACGAATTTGCAGCTCGCCGATTTAGCGAAAGAACGCGAGGAAGAATGTTTTACGTTTGAACAAATTACGGCGCAGCCGAAAACAGTGATCACCTCGCCGGCGTTCAGCGGCTCGGAAAAAGGCGGCCGCCGCTACTCGCCATTTACAACCAACGTCGAGCGGCTCATTCCGTGGCGCACATTGACAGGTCGGCAGTCGTTCTATCTCGACCATGAGCTTATGCACGAATTTGGCGAAGCGATGGCTACCTTTAAGCCAATATTGCAGCACCGCCCGTTCTCGAAAAAGCGGCCGGAAGCAAAAGGAAAAGAAATCATTTTGAACTATTTAACACCACATAACAAATGGTCGATTCACAGCATGTACTTTGATGCGCTACCAATGCTTACGCTGTTCCGCGGCGGTCCGACCGTCTGGATCAACAAAGATGATGCCGAAGAAGCCGGCATTCGCGATAACGACTGGATTGAATGCTTCAACCGCAACGGCGTCGTTGTCGCACGCGCTGTTGTCTCTCACCGTTTGCCGCGCGGTATGGCATTTATGCACCACGCCCAGGACCGACACATTAACGTTCCTGGTACGAAACTGACAAACAACCGCGGAGGCACGCACAACAGCCCGACACGCATTCATATGAAACCGACCCATATGATTGGTGGGTATGCGCAATTAAGCTACGGATTTAACTATTACGGCCCAACGGGAAACCAACGCGACTTGTATGTCATTATTCGCAAATTAGAGGAGGTCGATTGGCTTGAAGATTAAAGCGCAAGTCGGCATGGTGATGAACTTGGATAAATGCATCGGCTGCCATACGTGCAGCGTCACTTGCAAAAATACGTGGACAAATCGTCCCGGTGCAGAATATATGTATTTCAACAACGTCGAAACAAAACCAGGGATCGGTTATCCGAAACAGTGGGAAGATCAAGACAAATATAAAGGCGGCTGGGAGCTCAAAAACGGCGAGCTCCAGCTCAAATCCGGCTCGAAAGCAACCCGTCTGCTTAACTTGTTTTACAACCCGTACCAGCCAACGATTGATGATTATTATGAACCGTGGAATTACGATTACGAAACATTGACCAACAGCCCGCAAAAACGCCATCAGCCGGTCGCCCGCCCGAAATCGGCCATTACCGGCGAATTCATGGAACTGTCCTGGGGGCCAAACTGGGAAGACGACCTTGCCGGCGCCCATATTACCGAGTTGAGAGATCCAAACGTTGTCAAAATGGAGCAGTCGATTCAAGCGGAGTTCGAAAACGTCTTTATGATGTATTTGCCGCGCATTTGCGAACATTGCATCAATCCCTCGTGCGTCTCGAGCTGCCCGTCAGGAGCGATGTATAAACGCGACGAGGACGGCATCGTCCTCGTCGACCAAAACGCCTGCCGCGCCTGGCGTTATTGCGTAACGAGCTGCCCGTATAAAAAAGTATATTTCAACTGGCAGACGAATAAAGCGGAAAAATGCACGCTCTGCTTCCCGCGCATTGAAGCAGGCATGCCGACGATCTGTGCGGAAACATGTGTCGGCCGCATCCGTTACATCGGCGTCATGCTTTACGATGCCGACAAAGTGAAGGAAGCGGCGAGCGTAGAAGACGAAAAAGAGTTGTATCATGCACAGCTTGGCATTTTCCTCGATCCGCACGATCCGGAAGTGATCGCAAAAGCAAAAGAAGAAGGCATTCCGGATGAATGGATCGAAGCGGCGCAGCGTTCGCCGATTTATAAAATGATTGTCGATTGGAAAATCGCGCTTCCGCTACATCCGGAATACCGGACATTGCCAATGGTATGGTACATTCCACCATTAAGCCCGATTATGAACATGTTTGAAGGAAAAGGAAGCAAAGCGAATGCGGAAGACATTTTCCCAGCGATTGACGAAATGCGTATCCCGATCGAATATTTGGCGAATTTACTGACAGCCGGTGACGAAACACACATCCGCACAACGCTGAAAAAAATGGCGGTGATGCGCTCCTATATGCGCGCAAAACAAACGAACAAACAGCCGGATGTCCGCATCATTGAAGAACTCGGGCTAAGCGAACAAGATATCGAAGACATGTACCGTTTGCTCGCCATCGCAAAATACAATGACCGCTTTGTCATTCCTGCCTCCCACCGCGAAGAAGTCGCAGAGCTATACGCAGAACAAGGAAGCTGTGGGTTGGCGTTTGCCGGCGGTCCTGGCTCTTGCGGTACGCTTTCTTAATGGAGGTGAGGAAACATGGACAAAGATCAAATACAAACGGTGTTTTTATGCGCTTCCCATCTATTGTCCTATCCCGATGAAGCATGGGCGGACTCTCTCGCTGATTGCCTCGAGGCAATCAGCGCCGTCCCAAACGATGCCATCGTCGAAAAAATGAGCACTTTTATTCACGATATCCAATCCATGCCTGCCCGCAAGCGGATGGAGCAATATGTCGAAACATTTGATTTCGGCAAAAAAACGAATTTATATGTGACTTACATGAATACAGGCGAGCAACGTGAACGCGGGCTCGAGCTATTGCAATTGAAACAGCGCTATAAAGCGGCTGGATTTGATACGAGCGAGCAGGAACTTCCAGATTATTTGCCGCTTATGCTCGAGTTTGCCGCCTATGCGGAACAGGAGCACGTCGTGCCGCTCTTTGCGGCATATGTCAATAACATCGATGAAATACGGAAGCAGCTTGCCGCGGGCGGCAGCCCTTATGCCACTGTGTTTGACGCGATTTTCCTCGCACTTGCAGAACTCGGCGTGACGCCGATTCCGAAAGGAAGTGTGTAACCGTGTTGGAGCAATTTCTTTGGGTGATTTTCCCTTATATTGTGCTAACAATTTTTATTGGCGGCCATATTTGGCGTTATCAATACGACCAATTCGGCTGGACGTCAAAATCGAGCGAAATGTTGGAAAAGAAGCAATTGCGGCTTGGCAGCCTGCTGTTCCATTGGGGAATTTTGTTTGTGTTCGTCGGCCACGTCATGGGCATTTTGATTCCAGAATCGGTGTACGCAACGCTTGGCATAACGGAAGAAGCGTACCATTTCATCGCCCTTATCGGCGGCGTTCCGGCAGGATTGGCCGCTCTTATTGGGCTTCTCATTCTGATTCGCCGGCGCGCGACCGTCAAACGGGTGTGGGCCACAAGCAGCCGCGGTGACTGGATCGCCCTCTTGTTCCTGGCGACGGTTATTGCAACCGGGCTGTCGTCGACGCTGCTGAATGTCGACTCGCATGGTTTCGATTATCGAACAACGATCGGCCCTTGGTTCCGGAGCGTTCTTCTGTTCCATCCCGATCCATCTTACATGGAAACCGTGCCAGTTTGGTTTCAAATTCATATTTTGGCTGCCCTCAGCATTTTCGCCGTCTGGCCGTTTACGCGTCTTGTGCATGTGTTTAGCTTTCCGCTTCGCTACTTGCGCCGAAGCTATGTCGTCTATCGCAAACGCATGCCGAAACAGGCGGAACAGCCGCATAACATTCATTGATCAAAATGTGTTCGAATCCCCCTTTCACATATTTCTCCCTCCTTCTTCTTTTAGAGGCGGGAGATTTTTTGAGCGTATGCAAAAACGGGATGCTCCTATGAGAAGGAGACATCCCGTTTTTTTATATTTGGCCTATTTTTTCCGCCAATTCTTCTTTTTCTTCGTCAGACAGCAAACGTTCGGCCATCGGAAATAGCACGTTTTCTTCTTTCATAAAGTGTTCCGCTAAAATATGATAGGCCTCGATTACCTCATTAGCAAGCGCTGCCGCACTTTCGCGGTCGACTGTTTCCGGAAGTTCCGCCGTTTTCGTTAAAAAGGAAGCAAGTCGCTGCTTCGCCTGGTCATGTTCATACTCCATAACGGCAATCGGTCCGAATGTTCTTCCAATATACTGCGCCATCATCGGAAACAGCACGCCTTCTTCCCGCTCGGAGTGCGGATCGAGTTCAGTCACCAATGCCTGTACGCTTTCCCGCAACACAAGCAACCGTTCCTTCCAATTTCGCTCTTCCTCATCGCCGACGATTTCTTGTGCCAGTTCAAACATGCGCTGTTTTAGCTCACGCAACGGTCCATGTTCCTGTTTTAAACGCTCTAATCCCGCGCATAGCTTCACTTCTTCCTGTCCGCCCATATGGCAACATAAATCCATCATCCATCATCCCTCCTACCCTTTCTTTGTCATGATTGTACCTTGTTTTTCGCAAACACGTTGTGAGCGATATCACACCCAAAGATAAAGAACAATCACGCAAGAGAGTTTCCTGCGTGATTGTTCCGCATTTTTTATAAATACAGATGTTCATGCTTTGCTTTTAGTATGCGCCATCTTCGTTCAACTTCTTCTTCCAATTCCATCAAAAGATCGCGGTTTTCTTCTTTTAATAAATGTTTCGTTTTTCCCATATATTTTAGCCATTCGCTTAACGGAATGCGCCGATTTTTTTCTTCCGGATCATACGTAATGGTTGTTTTTCCACGTTCTACTTCATATAGCGGGAAGAAACATGAATCTACCGCCGCTTTCAAAATTTGTTCGCCATATCGTTCTTCCGATTTCCAGTTCAGCGGACATGTAATAAGCAGCTTGCCGTATACCGTTCCTTCATGCTGAGCATACCATTGCGCTTTCGCCGCTTTTTTCACTAAATCTTGCGGAAACGCTTCTGTTCCCGTAAATACGTAAGGGATGTTCGTCGCCGCCATAATTTGCGGCGTATCTTTATGATGGAACGCCTTTCCGCGCTGCGCTTTTCCAACTCCCGTTGTACTTGTCATATGCCCCATCGGCGTGGAATAGGACATTTGCGAGCCAGTATTCATATATCCTTCATTATCATACTCGAGAATAATTAATTTATGGTTGCGCAGGGCAGTTCCGATGGCAGAGCCCATTCCGATATCCATGCCGCCGTCGCCTGTGACCATCACAAATGTCACATCGTCAGAAACATGAAGTTCCCCGCGGCGTTTCATTTCGAAAAATGCTTCTACCATTCCGGACAATGTCGCCGCTCCATTTTGGAATAAATTGTGGACCATTGTCTGTTTATGTGAGCTATACGGGTAAGCGGCCGATACAACATAAGCGCATCCTGTTTGAAACAAGACGACAATATCGCCTTCAATTCCTTTAAAAAACAGCTCTAACCCTGGAAAAATCCCGCATCCTGGGCAGGCGCCATGTCCTGGAGCAAGCCGTTTCGGCTTGGCGGTGAGCGCTCTTAGCGGCGGAATTTTAACTTTTAACCGCTTCGTCTCTTCATCTGGAGTGACTTGAATGAATCCCGTTTTAAACGCATCGCCATGCATTGGCTCCATTACTAGAGTTTGCCGATTTTCAGGGCGACCTGGCACATGCCCGAAATAATCAAACGGCTTTTCTGCGTATCCTTTTTCCATTGCCTCGATCGCCATTTGGAAAAATGCTTCCGCATCTTCCGCATAAAAATCTTTCCCACCAACGCCAAACACGCGGCTTAACACAATGGTTTTATTTTCTTTATCCTCTTGTAACGCTGATTTCACTTCATGCGTCATGTTTGGCCCATGTGCTCCGTACGAATCCGCCCGTTCCCCGATAAGAAGCGCTTTAACATGCTTTAACGCTTGGCGGATTTCTTCGGCTGGGAATGGACGGATAATATTTGGGCTGATGATCCCCGCTTTAATTCCTTTCGCCCGCAGCTTGTCAACGACATCTTTTGCCGTTTCCGCCGCTGAGTTTAATAAAAATAACGCTACTTCCGCGTCTTCCATTTTATATAAATCGAGTACCGGATATTCGCGGCCTGATAACACAGCATACTCGCGCGCTACTTGTTTAAACACTTCTCCTGCACGGTATAGCGCTTCGGATTGCTGATAGTTATTATTGATTAAATCATCCCCGAGCATATGCGCTCCGATGGTAATCGGCTTTTTCGGGTCAGACGCATTTGGGAAATTCGTTGGTCTCTCGCCAATAAAGGATTGTACGATGCTTCTGTCTTTAAAATATTGTACTTTTCGTTTTTGATGCGATGTGAAGAAACCGTCATACGCAACGATGACAGGTAAACGAACATCGGCATGCTCAGCGATTTTCAACGCCATAATATTCATGTCATATACCGCTTGTGGAGTGCGGGCAAGTAAAATAACCCATCCGGTGTTTAAGGCAAAATAAAGATCAGAATGATCGCCACGAATATCCAGCGGACCGCTGATCGAGCGGGTAACTAAATTGAGCACCATCGGGAAACGTGTTCCAGACTGTACTGGTAGCTGCTCAAGCATGTACATTAAACCGTTCGCACTCGTTGCATTTAACACGCGTGCTCCCATAGTGGACGCTCCATAACAAATACCGGCAGAACCGTGTTCCCCATCGGCTGGTATGAGTTGAATCGTATGCTCTCCTCTTACTTTCATTTGATCTAACAGCTGAGCAATTTCTGTAGACGGTGTAATTGGGAAATAACCCATAATATGATAGTTAATTTGTGCAGCAGCACGTGCCGCCATTTCATTCCCCGATTCGAACGCCGTCACTTGTTCTGCTTTTGTTGTCATGCTTAATTTTTCTTCCAAGATTGCCATCAGTTTGTCCCCCCTGCTACGAACGGGAATTTGTGTTTCACCGTATGCTGCTCAGCAAACCCAAGCACTTCTCTCTCAGCGCTTAGCGCGCCTGTCGGACATGCTTCGACGCATTTTAAACAACCTTTGCAATATTGATAATCGATACCTTTTAAGAACATTTGCTTTCGACCTTTTTTATCTAACCCTTCTTCCCAAACGAAGCAAAAATCTGGGCAAACATTATCACAAGCAACGCAATGAATGCATTTTTCCGCTTCCCATTTCGGCAAAAATCCTTGGCGTGATCCGCTTAAATTTTTGAAAATACTATTCCCATTCGCCACAATAATCCCGCCTATTTCTTGCGTTTTATATCCTAAAAGCGGTTCAGGGCGGGAAAACGCTTTTCCACGAACATCTTTCGGTGCTTCATATGTTTGAAAACGAACTTCATGATATCCACGTTCAAATGTACGAATATTCGGTTCTACTAAATGCGGATATTTCTTTGAAAACGTTTTTCGGATAACCTCTTTCATCATCTCTGGATCAAGAAAATCGCAAACGCGGAATAACGCTCCAAGCATTGCCGTATTTACCTTTGTTTTTTCTTCCACAGCAATCCCGAGCGCATCTACAACAGCAAGCGTTCCATATTCCAAACGCAAATCACGGCGAATATCAGCAAAATCCCTTGTGGAGTTCACTACAACGATTCCATCGGGAACTAAACCACTTACAACATCCACCATCTTATAAAGCGCTTCATGAAATATCCCGATAACATGCGGTTGTTCAACCGGACTATGCGCCCGGATTTCTACATCCGGCTCACAGAAGCGAATAAAGCTTTTGACCGGAGTTCCTTTTTTTTCGGAACCATATGAAGAAAAGTTAGAGCCATTTAGACCAAGCCCTAACACTCCCGCCTCGGCAAGCATTTTTCCTGCCAGATTAGCGCCGAGTCCCCCAATCGACTCGAGGCGTATTTCAAAAAAACCTAAGTCATTCGTTTTTGGCAAAATAGACATACAATCCCTCCCAAAATGAATAAAAGTAGTTTACACCCCCAAATTTCATTTTAATTAAAAAATCATAAAAAAGGTGTGACAAAAATCATATATTTAAGTTTTTACTAATAATACACATATTAAATATCTGATAAAAACCTTTTACTTATCACGGTTTAAGCAAACAGAACAATTATATAACAGATATTTATTTATAATATAACAGAAATAAACATAAAAACGCTTAAGGAACCGTGTCCTTAAGCGCTGTTTATGTAAAAGCGGTTATTTTTATAGGCTGGAAGTAGAATGTTTTATCCTTGTAATTGGCGTTCAAAATATTGCGACAACGTGACAATCATCGCCCCCATCCGCTCCAGTTTAGGAGCGATCACCCTAGTAATTCCTTCTTCTTGAAGCGCTTCTTGCGTGACTTTTCCAACCGCACAGGCAACGACATGTTCATTCAGCGTTTGGCGGAACAGCTCAATATCTTTTTGCTCCTTTACAAAAGAAAATAAAAAGCGGACTTGCATCACCGCTGTAAAACAAACGGCATCGACTTCGCGGCGCACGATTTCCTCATACAGTGTTTCCAATGTTTGCGAATCTGGCGCCACATGGCGGTATGGAAGCAATTCGCTATAGGACGCGCCGTTTTCGGTTAGATATTGCTTAAGCGTCGGCGCGGTATCGCCATGTAGTTGCACTACGACCCGTTTCCCCGCCAATGTATATTCTTCCAAGGAGCGGATCAGTCCTTTCGTGGTGCCATCATCGCTGACAGCGATAGGAGAAATGCCGATTTTTTTCAGCGCCGCAACCGTTTTATAGCCGCGCGCCGCTACGTTCGCCTTTTGGATGGCGGCCATCCATTCTTCTTTTATGTTTCCTCTCTCTGCCGCCTCCAGCAACGTCTCCACCCCAACGCCGGTTGTAAAAACAAACCAGTCCGGGCATAAGGCCATTACCGCGCTCATTTCCTCTTCCAGTTCCTTTTCTTTCAAAAATACCGTTCCTTGCGCCGGCCGCACGACCGCAATGCCGCCTTGCTTTTTAATCAGCGTCGACATTTCTTCCAGCTTCCGTGACGCGCATAATGCAATGCGTTTTCCACGCATTTTCCCCCCACCTTCCTAGATACGAATACCTTAATTGTAAAATACCTCCTTCCTACCGCGCAATACAAAAAAAGAGCAGGCCTCAAAGGGGCATGCTCTTTTTCTTTTTGCCTAGCGAGTATGTACCATATATTTTTCTCTTCGATCAAATGACCCGTAAATGCGCGTTGGTTCAATGGAAATCAC
Source organism: Saccharococcus thermophilus (assembly GCF_011761475.1). Lineage (NCBI taxonomy): Bacteria > Bacillati > Bacillota > Bacilli > Caryophanales > Anoxybacillaceae > Saccharococcus > Saccharococcus thermophilus. The sequence goes on along the minus strand of NZ_JAASRS010000001.1, from coordinate 1,016,806 downwards.
ATGGTCTAACGAGATGTTGATCAAGTTCATATTACGGTTATAGGCAAATAATTTCCGCACATCTTTATAAAGTTTTACAGGCAAAAACGTTGCCTCTCCTTGCTTTGTTTTAATCTTGACCGGCTGCTTTTCTTCAATCCACACCATTAACTGATTATAAAGCTCCATCATGATAGAAAAATCCCCCTTGATATAGCGTCTCTATTACAATTATAAAAACAAATGGAGGGGGGAAAGAATAAAGAAAAATCAACAAATTATTATACCCGTTTCTGAAAATATTGTCGATAAAACGATTGCCCAAGGTCCTTTCCTTTTCCATTTAAAACGCTAACGTTTGTTGAAAAACGCAGATTTATGTCAAAAAAACACTATGAATTCGTCCTTAACATCTGACACGTTTTCCGTTTACAATGTAATATATTAGCAGTAATTGTTGAATTGGCTCCAAGCGTACCGTATTCTGCGAAAGAAGGTGCAGCCATGCTTAATATCCTAAAAGACTTTTTGTTAAATTTGTTTTTTATCCTTCTTCCTATTTTCATTGTTCCGTTATGGATCGAGCAACGAAACGTGCCAAAGCATATTAAACAATATTTGCTCACCGTTTGTTATGCCCTTGTCATTATACTGTGCATCACCCTTCCGGTTGGCGCCGACAAGGATTTTATCTTCGATTTGCGGCAAATACCGCTTTGGCTCGGAAGTTTATATATAGGAGTCGGGACGGGCGTATTTCTTTGTTTGACGAACCTTGGCTATCGTTCGTTATTCGGAGGTGCGGGATTTTTCGTTACCGCTGTTATTTCCGTCCTCGTTATGATAACAAGTATCATATTGTCAAAAAAATTTTTACAGCTACCGTCAAAACATCGTATATCGTTGATAACGGCGCTATGCGCTTTTTCCGGAATGTTATCTGTCGGGCTAGCCGAAACATTTCACGGCATTCCGTCATCATCTGTTCCCCTTTCCCTTACCTATTTGCTCGCTCAGCCGCTATGCATGTTAATCGTCTCTTCATTAAAAGAAATGATATATAAAAATATTGCTTTGCGAAAGCGGATTATCCGCGCGGAAAAAATGGAAGCGGTAAGCCATCTAGCTGCCTCCATTTCCCATGAAATCCGCAATCCGCTCACGGCCGCGCGCGGGTTTATGCAATTGCTGGAGCAGCACCATCTACCGCCGGAAAAACGGAAGCAATATGCACGAATCGCGATTGAGGAGATAGACCGGGCCGAAGCAATCATCACCGATTATTTAACATTTGCCAAACCGGCACCGGAATCGGTAGAAAAGCTGAATGTGAAAACGGAAATCGAACGCGCGATCGATCTTATACGCCCGCTCGCCAATATGAACAGCGTCGAAGTGAAAGCAACATTGGCGCCGTTTTCCATCACAGGGGAGCGCGAGAAATTCCGCCAATGTTTGCTGAATATTATGAAAAATGCTGTCGAAGCGATGCCAAACGGCGGCTTGCTGCAAATTTACGTTTCGATTGAAAAGCAGCGTGTGCTGATTCGTATTTCCGATACCGGCGTCGGCATGACAAAAGAACAAATCGAACGGCTCGGGGAGCCGTATTTTACGACGAAAGAGATTAAAGGCACCGGGTTGGGAATGATGGTCGTATTCCGCATCATTGAATCCATGAATGGAACGATTCATATCCAAAGTGAAGTACATAAAGGAACCGAAGTATCCATTTATCTGCCTCTTTCTTCCTCCCACTTGCCACATGTGGTTCGGAAAGAAAAAAAGATTTTTGCCACGTCATAAACTAGGACGTCGTACATATGTCCAACAGAAAAGAAGCGCGTGAATGGAACGGCGGGCAAAATGCGTAGAAACAAAAAACGGCTATCCATCGCAAAACGGATAGCCGTTTTCATTACAACTGAAACTGTTCGACCGATTGGTATAAGTCTTGCGCCTTTCCGTTTAATGACTAAGCGGAATAAGAATTTCCTCCATCGCCGCCACTTGCCCGGAAGCCTGCATCTTGTAAAGAAGCCGATACTTCTTCGATCAGTGGGTGGTTCGCCGAAATGATCGTCCAAAACGAACGGGTGATGCGGGCAACTCATCTTTTGTATGAATATGCCGTTAAATCGCCTTTTGCTGCTTGCAACGTTCTTTCTTCAATCAGCATAAGATAGAAATATAATAGAAATTTCTTTCCAATGGAAGTTGGTTAAAAAGCAATCGTCCAGATCGAAATAAAATCAATAAAAAAGCTCCTTTTATTGACCTGATCGCCGCAACATTATTTTATCAAAAAATTTCGGGAATTAAAAATGTATTTACCAATATTTCCTTTTGTTTATCACCATGCCATTTTTCTGCTACAATACACAATAGACTTTCAGCAAATATGAATGAAAAGGGGATTTTGGCATGATTCATGTGAAAACGGAAAGAGAAATAAAACTAATGCACGAAGCGGGAAAATTATTAGCGGCTTGTCATCAAGAAATCGCTAAGCTCATTCAGCCCGGGATCACCACCATGGAAATTGACCATTTTGTGGAAACATTTTTGGCAAAGCACGGGGCAACGCCGGAGCAAAAAGGGTATCGCGGATATCCTTATGCAACATGCGCCTCGATTAACGACGAAATTTGCCACGGCTTTCCGCGCAATGAGCCGTTAAAAGAAGGCGACATTGTCACGATCGATTTTGTCGTCAACTTGCATGGCGCTCTTGCCGATTCGGCATGGACCTATGCTGTCGGCCAAGTGAGCGAAGAAGTGCAAAAATTGCTTGATGTGACAGAGCAGTCGCTCTATAAAGGGATTGAGCAGGCGGTCATCGGCAACCGGATCGGCGACATCGGCCATGCCATTCAAACGTATGTGGAAACAAACGGCTTCTCCGTCGTCCGCGATTTCACCGGACATGGAATCGGGCCGACGATTCACGAAGAACCATATATTCCGCACTTTGGGGAAAAGGGAAAGGGCATGCGCCTAAAAGAAGGAATGGTGATCACGATTGAACCAATGGTCAACATCGGCGCGTGGCAAAGCAAAATGGACCAAAACGGCTGGACCGCGCGGACGATCGATGGCTCCTATTCCGCACAATATGAACATACGATCGCAATTACAAAAAACGGTCCGCTCATTTTAACAACCCTTTCCTAAACCGTTTCCCTGCACTGTGCACGAAGAAAAGACAAAGGACTAGCCACTTTTGGTTAGTCCTTTGCGATTTAGTTTACATAATAATATTATAGTTATCCTTTTACGACTTTCACATAAAATGTGCGTTGGCGCGGACCGTCGTACTCGCAAAAATAAACGCCCTGCCATGTTCCTAAAAGGAGCCGTCCATCCGTAATAATGACATGCTGCGACGCGCCGACCGTACTCGCTTTCATATGCGCCGCCGTATTTCCTTCCAGATGGCGGTCAAGCGGGTGCTCCCAAGGATACGTTTCGTCAAAGCGGCGCATCATATCCCGCTTTACATCCGGATCGGCGTTTTCGTTAATCGTGATTCCCGCTGTCGTATGCGGGCAATACACGATGGCAACCCCTTCCGTTACACCTGACTCACGAACCGTTTCCGCGACAAACGAAGTAATATCAATCATCTCATCCCGCTTCGTCGTGCGAATGGCAAAAGAGCGAAGCATGTTCCTCACCACCAAGCAACATTTTTTGTTTCCGACAAGAATTTTTGTTACTTTTATATTATAGCGCACAAAAAAGGTGAGGAATAAAATGAAAAGATACGAAAATCTAGATGGGGTTTCGACGAAAAAAACATTTGCCGATTTTCGCCGCTGGCAAAAGGAACGGAAAAGCAAAAAGAAAGATTTATCTTACCAAGTTCCGCGCATCGCCATGCCGCAGTACGAACAGCTTCATACGAACCGCGGCCGCACATTGCTATCTTGGGTCGGACATTCGACCTTTGTCATTCAGATAAACGGCATCACGATCGTCACCGACCCGGTATGGGCCAAACGGATGGGAACGGCAAAGCGGCTTTCCGAACCAGGCATTCCATTAAGCGAAATGCCGCCAGTCGATGTCATCCTTATCTCCCACGGCCATTACGATCATTTGCATTTTCCAAGCATTCGCAAACTAAAAGGAAATCCTCATCTATTGGTGCCGATCGGGCTTGGCCGCCTGTTCCGAAGACGAGGATACAAGCAGGTAACAGAATTTTCGTGGTGGGAAACGCAACAACTTCAAGGCGTTGCGTTTACATTTGTCCCAGCGCAGCACTGGACGAGACGGACGCTATGGGATATGAATACATCGCATTGGGGCGGATGGGTAATCGAGGCAGACGAAAAGCCGACCATCTATTTTGCCGGCGATAGCGGCTACTTCCGCGGATTCCGTGAAATTGGCGAGCGCTTTTCGATTGATTATGCGCTTCTGCCAATCGGCGCGTATGAGCCAGAATGGTTTATGGGACCGCAGCACGTTACTCCTGAAGAGGCCGTGCAAGCTTTCCTTGATTGTCAAGCCGGCTGCTTTATTCCCATGCATTACGGCGCTTTTCGCTTGGCGGATGATACGCCGAAAGAAGCGCTTGACCGCTTACTCGCTGAATGGAAGCGGCGCGGGTTGGATGATAGCCGATTAAAATGCCTGAAGCTTGGGGAAGTGGTAAACCTCTCCTCCTAAATACTACACATGATAGAAAGTGGTTCACCTATGATACATAAGAAACGCGGTCACCGATTTCAAGCCGGAAACCCTCCCTAGCAATGTAAAAAAGGAGCCTGTCATTGGCTCCTTTTCACTGATTATATTGGCGAAATACGTACGGCTCCTTCGGCTCGCTGATCCGTTGCCATGATGTTACTTTCACATATGGGATGTTCATATGAAACGGCTGGTAATAAACAGTGGAAAGCGTTCCTTTGACATGAATCCATTCATCATTTTTCAGCCGCGGCTGCTGCGGAAACTCCGTCAACAGACCATATACCCCCGAATCGGCCACACAATGAATAATGCCAAAGCGAAGCACAAAAACTTGATTGGCTTTCGTCGTCTCATCATGGTACACAAACCCATCAAATTCGATGTCTCGCTCGTCAAACTGGCCTGGGAATTGGTAAATCGTCTCCATCACATTTAAATAATTTTGTGGATCAAGCTTTAGTCGCGACACTTTCCCGTATTTTTTTAATTCCTTTTGCATTAAATCATTATAATCATCTTTCCCGTAATAAATGCTGGTGTCGGGACGCAAAAATTGCCGCTGGACAAACGGATCGCCGCTGTCGGCCGCCATTCCGGGAATATGAAATCCTTTCGCTTTCACCATCTCCGAATCAAGCGTTGCGACAGGAAACAGCAGTGCCGATACAATCGGAAAAATAAATATCATATAGTTGACCGCCCGCTTCCAACGCGATTGTTCTTCATGGTGATGGTGGCAGCACGCGTCATCATCGCAGTGATCATGTTCTTGTTTCCGGCTGACAAAAATAAACTGGATAATTGTCAACAAAGCAAAAACAAAGATGGCGCTGAATGATAGATACGAATAACGCATATTAATATATTTGCTAATTTCCCCTGTAATATATAAATGAAAGAATAAAAACGTAAATCCGAGCAAAATATACATGCGCAACACGCTATTTCACCTCCTTTATATCAATAGCGAACCGATAAATACGAATATTGTAATATACAAAATGAGCATCAATACAAAACGCGTTTTAAATGACTGCAGCAACATGATCGTGTTTTTTATATCCAGCATCGGTCCGAATACGAGAAACGCGGCAAGCGCGCTAAACGGAAACGTATTTTGAAACGAGGAAGCGATAAACGCATCCGCTTCCGAGCACAATGACAAAACAAAAGCCATCGCCATCATCACCAGCGAGGAAGACGCTTTCCCATGGCCAATCGCCAGCAACACGGATGTTTTTACATACGTTTGCATCACGGAAGCAATAAAAGCGCCAATGATTAAATATTTTCCGGTCGTGAAAAACTCTTCAATCGTATGCTCTAGCGTCCCAATGACCTTTTCTTTCCACGTTTTTGCCGCAATGCTCGGAGCCGGCGTCAAATGGCGCAATTGAGTATCTTTATATTGTACAGCGATAACCAAACCGACTACAATGGCCACGATGCAAGCAAAGATAGAGCGATATAATACCATCGTCCAGTTGCTTCCAAACGCAATATAGGTCGAAAACAAAACAACCGGATTAATGACTGGACCGGTTAACATAAACGGAATCGCGGCATACAGCGGCACGCCTTTGGCGACAAGACGGCGCGTAATTGGCACAATCCCGCATTCGCAGGCGGGAAACAACACACCGATCAGCGCCGAATAGATGATAGCCAGCACCTTATTTTTCGGCACCCACTTCTTTACCATTTCTTCCGTAACAAACATTTGAATGATGCCGGAAATAAACACGCCAAGCACGACAAATGGCATCGATTCTATTAATATACTAATAAATATCGTATTCAGCTGGAGAAATGTCTTCATAGATTTGTAGGCTCTCCTTTTTCACATATTACAATCATCTATTGTACCATGAAACATTCCTTCTTTCATCGTTTTAGCACCTTCCTCCTTTCTTTTGAGTAAAGCATATCGCTAAATATATGAGATAATATAATTAGTGAAAGTGAGGTGAAAACGAGTGGACATTACATTAACAGCCAAAATTAAAATTTCTCCAACCATCGAACAAGCGGAATTACTCCAACAAACGCTATCCGTTTATCGGTCGGCTTGCAACTATGTGTCTGCCTTGATCCATGAAACCAAGATACTCGTACAAGCAAAACTGCATCACATGGCCTATCGGACCCTTCGAGCAAACTACTCCATGCGCTCACAAATGGCGCAATCCGTGATGAAAACCGTCATCGCAAGGTATCGTTCTCTTAAAAGCAACGGTCATGAATGGACATTGATTCGTTTTAAAAAACCGGAATACGATCTTGTTTGGAATCGGGACTATTCCCTTGTTCAAAGAACATTTTCCGTCAACACGCTAGAAGGTCGAATTAAAGTTCCGTTCGAAACAAAAGGAATGGAACACTATTTTGACGGATCATGGACGTTTGGAACCGCGAAACTCGTCTATAAGCACGGCAAGTTCTTTTTGCATATCCCGATGACAAAAGATATTCCATGCGTGGAGGACCACCACATTCGACAAGTCGTTGGGGTAGATTTGGGTGTTAATTTCCTTGCGGTCGCCTATGACTCACAAGGGAAAACCACGTTCTTCCATGGTCAGGAAATCAAGCACATACGAGCGAAATACAAGCGAATGCGAAAAGCCCTTCAACAAAAAGAAACTGCTTCAGCCCGTCGTAAACTCAAAAAAATGGGACAACGAGAACACCGTTGGATGACGGATGTCAACCATACCGTCAGTAAGGTACTCGTTCGTCAATATGGGGAGCGCACCCTTTTTGTATTGGAGGACTTAACAGGCATTCGAGAAAAGACGGAACGTGTACATATCCATGACCGTTATGAAACTGTATCATGGGCGTTCCATCAATTCCGTGAAATGCTTGAGTATAAAGCCCGCTTGTACGGCTCGAAAGTGGTGGTGGTTGATCCACATTACACCTCACTCACATGCCCAAAATGCGGACATACGGAAAAAGCGAATCGCAACAAGCGGACACACATGTTTTGTTGTCAGACATGTGGTTACACATCCAACGATGACCGCATTGGTGAGATGAACCTTCAACGAAAAGGAATCGAGTACATCGTTGAAGGAACGGCTCAAGCATGACTTGGGTCGTTGGGTAGCTGTCAACCTGCCTAAAGTAACACCAAGTCAAGGAAGGAGGTTTATAAGAACCGCTTGCACTTCCGGGTAGTTACAACCCCCCACTTCAAAAGCCTCTAGGCTTTAAGTGGCGGGTAGTTGACGAAAGTTTGATAAGAAAACTGGAGCGGCAACCAACCGCTCCAGATTTCCTTTCGTTATTCTTCCACTTCTTTCTTCCACAATCCGACCATCAGCGCCGTGACAAGCGAGCCGATCAAAATCGCCAATACATATAACCAAGAGCTGCCTTTTACGATCGGGATGACGAAAATTCCGCCGTGCGGCGCCGGAAGACCGATGTGAAACAACATCGTCAACGCTCCAGCCACCGCGGAACCGACAATAATAGACGGGATTACCCGCACCGGGTCGGCTGCCGCAAACGGAATCGCGCCTTCCGTAATAAAAGTCGCTCCCATGATGTAGCACGTTTTTCCTGCTTCCCGTTCTGCTTTTGTGAATTTCTTTTTAAAGAAGGTCGTCGCCAGCGCGAGCCCTAGCGGTGGCACCATTCCGCCCGCCATAATCGCCGCATGCGGCGCATAGTTGCCGGCGTCGATCATAGCGAGGCCGAACGTAAACGCCGCTTTATTAATCGGACCGCCCATATCGACCGCCATCATGCCGCCAAGAATCGCACCGAGCAATACCAAGTTCGCCGTTCCCATATGTTCAAGCCAATGTTTTAATCCTTCGTTCAGCGCCTTGACAGGATCGATAACGACATACATCATAATCATTCCGGTAATAAAAATGCCAAACAGCGGATAAAGCAAGACCGGTTTAATTCCTTCGAGCGACTGCGGCAGACGGCTGAATAGCTTTTTCAAGCCAACGACTAAATAACCCGCAAGAAATCCGGCAATTAATCCGCCTAAAAATCCCGCTCCGCCGTTAGCCGCCATAAAGCCGCCGACCATTCCCGGCGCGAACCCCGGACGATCGGCAATGCTCATCGCGATAAATCCGGCAAGCACCGGAATCATTAAGGCGAAAGCATTGCCGCCGCCGATATCCATCAACGCTTTGGCGATTGGATGATACGATGGGTCTTTCGGGTCGAATGCCTTAATGCCAAAAATAAACGAAATCGCAATTAAAATCCCACCGCCAACGACAAACGGCAGCATGTTGGAAACGCCGTTCATTAAATGTTTATAAAATCCGGTACGAGGCTTCCCTTGCCCTATCGTTTCTTTGACGCCGCTTCCTTGGTAAATCGGCGCTTCCTGGCGGAGAGCTTGGTCAATCAGTTCTTTCGGCTTGCGGATCGCCTGCGCCACAGGCACTTGAATAACATGCTTTCCGTTAAACCGCTCCATTTCGACCTGCTTGTCCGCCGCTACAATGACCGCTACCGCTTCCTCAATATCTTGTTTTGTTAATTTGTTTTTCACACCGCTAGAACCATTTGTTTCCACTTTGATGTCGACGTTCATTTCGGCCGCTTTCGCTTTTAACGCATCAGCTGCCATATACGTATGGGCTATTCCCGTTGGACACGCGGTAACCGCGACGACTTTCGGGCGCTTCGCTGCCGAAGCCGCCGTCTTTTCCGTTTTCTCCTCTCCTTCTTTTTCCGCGATTAGGCGAAACACTTCTTCTTCGTCTGAAGCGCTTTCAAGTTGTGCGCGAAAAGACGCATCCATCAGCATCGACGATAAGCGGGCAAGCGCTTCTAAATGCGTGTTGTTCGCTCCTTCTGGCGCCGCGATCATAAAAAACAAATGGCTTGGTTTTCCGTCCAATGCGTCATAATCAATGCCGGTTTTGGAGCGCCCAAACGCAACTGCCGGCCGTTTTACCACAGCAGTTTTGGCGTGCGGAATGGCAATGCCGTCGCCGACGCCTGTCGTGCTTTGCGCTTCCCGAGCCCAAATCGCTTCTTTAAATGCTTGGGCATCCGCTAATACTCCCGCTTCCTGTAATTTTGCGACAAGTTCCTCAATCACTTCCTCTTTTGTGTTCGCTTGAAGCTGAAGAATCATCGTCTCTTTTGTGAGCAAATCCGTGATTTTCATCCAAATAATCCCCCTATCTATCAATCTATCGTCACGATGCAACACGCGTAACTTTAACGGCATTGACCAACTGTTCCACATCCTCTTTCGAACATAAATCTTCAGAAAACGCCGTTGCGCTTCCGGATGCGACGCCGTAAGCAAACGCCTCATCGATCGTTTTCCCGCTCACATACGCAGCAAGAAAACCAGCGACCAGCGAATCGCCCGCACCGACGGAGTTTTTCACCGTTCCTTGCGGCGCTTTGGCAAACAGCGTCACTTCGCGATTAAAGTAGAACGCGCCATTGCCGGCCATCGATACGATTACATTTTCAACGCCCATTTCGACAAGCCTGCGGCCGTAAGCGATGATTTCCTCTTTAGCTTGAAATCTTGTCCCAAATAGCTCGGCTAATTCTTTATGATTTGGCTTGGCGAAAAACGGCTTGTGCGCAAGCAGCGCTTTCAATGCCGGTCCGCTTGTATCCACAACCACTTTTGCATTCCGTTTTTTTGCCTCATCGCAAATTTTCTCATAAACGTCTGAAGGCATGGAAGACGGCACACTCCCTGCCAAAACAATGATATCATTCCCCGTCAGGGAGCGGATTTTTTCAAGAAGCTGCGCTTCGTGCTCCGCCTTTACTGTTGGTCCTTGGCCATTAATTTCCGTTTCTAGACCCGCTTTCAATTTCACATTAATTCGCGTATTTCCCGGAACTTTCACAAAATCGCACACAATGTTTTCTTTGCCAAGCTCTTTTTCGATAAACTCGCCGGTAAAGCCGCCGATAAAGCCAAGCGCGGTGCTGTCGACACCGAGCCGTTTCAATACCCGCGACACGTTAATTCCTTTTCCGCCAGGGAATGCCAACGTTTTCATTGCGCGGTTTAATTCACCCACGCGAAGTTCATCGAGTTGCACTATATAATCGACAGATGGATTTAACGTACATGTGTAAATCATTTTGTCACAACCTCTACTGCTGTTTTTGCTTTGTATAGTTCTTGCCACTCTTCATCCAACTGATCAGTAATCAGTATTGCTTCATGCAAATCGGCAATTTTCGCAAACGTGCTTTCGTTCAGCTTCGAATGATCGGCAAGTACATACGCTTTTTGCGCCAGCCGCATCGCCGTATGCTTCACCATCGCCTCTTCCGGATCCGGCGTCGTATATCCGTATTCATAGTGAACCCCGTTGGCGCCGATAAAACATTTGTCAAAGCTGTAGCTTTGCAACGACTGCAACGCGCCGCGGCCGATGAGCGCTTTCGTTTTCTTTTTCAACAAACCGCCAAGCAAATAAGTCACAATATCATTTTCTAAAAGCAGTTCTAGATGCATCATCCCGTTTGTCACAACCACGATATCTTTGCCGCGCAAGTGCGGAATCATCTCGAACGTCGTTGTGCCCGCATCTAAATAAATGCAATCCCCGTGCTGGACAAGGCTTGCTGCGTATTCGGCAATCCGTTTCTTTTCTTCGATATGCTTTGTCGATTTTTCCAACACGCTTAACTCTTCCCGTTTTTGATGAGGCAACGTGGCACCGCCATGGATCCGCCGCAGTTTTTTCTCTTTTTCCAGCTGTGTTAAATCACGGCGAATGGTGGACTCGGAAGAATTGGTCGCCTCCACTAGCTCTTGCAGCTTGACTACTTCTTTTTCTGCGAGAAGTTCTAATATAATACGGTGGCGTTCCTCAGTGAGCAAACATTCTACCTCCTCGGACGGAAATGATCACTTTGTACTTTTATCATAAACGAAAGCGCTGGTACCGTCAAGAATTTTGTGTAATGTAAATGGGGTAGGGTTTCTCTGAAATGGATTTGAATTGATAGGGGACTGATTTTCTCCACACAGGAGACTGAATATTCAGTCTCTTGTGTGGAAAGGGAGAATCCCCTTATTTTGTTTATTTACAATATTTGGTTAACAATAACGTTCTTCAAACATTCGTTGAAGGGCTTCCTGCGCTTCGGCAAATCCTCTTAACTTTCGCCCTGCCCATTTCTCATTAAAATCTTGGATGGTCAAATACACGACTTTTTCCGCGGCTTCTAAACTGCTCAAACTGTTCATCGGCTTTAGACGTTTCCGAATCTCTTTGATCGTTCGTTCGATGACATTCGTCGTGTAAATCACACTTCGAATACTGCTTGGATAATCCATAAATGTAAGGAGGACATCCAACTCATTGGCCCAAGATTGAACTTCTCTTGGATATTTGCTGGACCATTTCGACTCAAACTGTTGAAACATTTGTAACGCCATCTCCTTATTCGGCGCGCGATAAATCAGCTTGAGATCCTCGGCCACTTCGAATTGGTCTTTTTTCCGAACACGGCTGAGGGTGTTGCGGACTTTGTGCACGACACAGCGCTGCACATCGGCTTTCGGATACACCGCCTTAAAGGCTTCCTCCAGCCCCGGAAGGCCATCGAAGACGCCAAGAAGCACTTCCTTGACGCCTCTTTGGTAGAGGTGTTGAAGAATTTCCTGCCATCCATAGGCGCTTTCTTGTCCTCCCACGAAGAAATCCAGAATTTCTCGATACCCTTCTTCATTCACTCCTAACACCACATAAATGACTTCTTTCTCTACCGTATCGCGGCGAAGTTTCACGTACAAGCCGTCCAAATATAAGACAGAATAACGTTTGGATAGTGGACGATGGTGCCATTTCTCGATGTCTTCTTTCACGACATCGGTAATACGGCTGATCGTCGCTGGAGAATAAGCATTTCCTAGAATTCGTTCGATAAACTTGCCAATTTCCCGTGTACTCATGCCACTTTGATACATCCTAATGATGGCTTCCTCCAGCCAGCCGGTGTGGCGTTGATAAGGGGCAAACAACTGTGTTTGAAATTCCCCGTTTCGGTCTCTTGGAACCAAAAGACCCTCAATCCGGCCATATTGCGTATCTAGATTTCGCTGATAGTAGCCGTTTCTCATATTCGGCGTTCCAGCCTGTTCGATTTCGAGGAAATGTTTGATTTCTTCCCGCATAATCAGCTCTAATTTTTCCTTCACAAACTGACGAATGACACTTTCCAGTTGATTTGCCCAGTCGACATTCGGTATACTTCTTTTAGACATAGGTAGGGTACTCCTTTCTCTAAGATTTTTGGTCCAATCAGAGAATACCCTACCTTTTTTCTTTTGTTCTAGCAAAATGCTTTACACAAACTTTTATACATCATCAAAGCGCTTTAAAAATCAATCATTTTCAATCAATATATTTCAAAATCAATCAAATTTCATCAAAAAACATTCAAATTCAATCATTTTTACAAAAAGAAAAGCCGTCCCTTTATCGTTGGACAGCTTTGTTATCTTGATATTCCTCCGCTTGTTCTTGAACACGCGATAAGTATTTTTCTTGAACAAACTCTGTAAATAATTTCGCGTAAAAAGGATCGAACTGAGTGCCTGCGCAATGTATAATTTCGGATACTGCCTCTTCAAACGTTTTTGTGCGCTGATACGGCCGTTCCGTCGTCATCGCATCAAACGAATCAATAATACATAAAATGCGGGCCAGTTTTGGAATTTCCTCCCCTTTCAGCCCGTACGGATATCCTTTTCCATCATAGCGCTCATGGTGAAGTTCCACTAGCGGGATTAAATCATCAAACTGTTTTTCCGCAGCGATAATTTCTTTCCCCCAAGTGACGTGCTTTTTGACAATTTCCCATTCGTGCTTTTCCAATTTCCCTTCTTTGTTTAAAATATCCCGAGGGACTTCAATTTTGCCAATATCATGGATTAATGCTCCTAAAATAAGCGTTTGTTTTTCATGATCCGTTAAATCAAGCCGTTCGCTAAATTCGAGCGCATATTTGAAGACGCGTTTGCTATGGCGATATGTATAAACGTCTTTAGATAAAAAAAATTTTACTTGTTGTTCCAGCGTATCTAAATCTTGTTTAAACTTTATTTCATCAAGACTGATGTTGTGCTCTTTGTAGATTTGCACATTGTTTTTTCCTTGCGCTTTCGCATAATAAAGCGCTTGGTCTGCTTTATGAATCAACTCACCGCTGTCATACATTCCTTTTTCCATTTCCGCAATCCCGCAGGAAAAAGAAAGACAACGGTAAGGAATGTGCTCCACTCCGAAAAAGTATGTATCATTGACCTTTTTTCGCAACCGGTCTAAAAAGACATACGCCTCTTCCTTCGTTGTATTTGGCATTAAAATCGCAAACTCCTCGCCTCCGTAACGGGCGGCGATAAAATTTGTATCCTCCGTCGATTTTTTCAGCAACTCACCGAAAAACTCAAGCAGCTTGTCTCCCTGAAGATGACCGTTGCGGTCGTTATATTTTTTAAAATCGTCCAAATCTAATAAAGCAAGAGTAAACGGTTGTTTTAATTTTTTCGCATCATGAAATTGTTCCTTTAACGTTTCTTTAAAAAATCCGTGATTATACAGTCCTGTTAAATGATCTTTATTTGCACGATTAGATATTTGTTGATATAGATGAAGAAACTTACTAAATGCAATAGATAATAATACAACTAAAATAGTAAACAAAAATATACCAAAATATTTTTCTTTCTGTAACAAAATAGACAAGACAAGAGAAAGAATTAGAGTTATGCAGTATGTCATTGCAACTTCCTTAAAAAGTCCAAAGTTCAATACTCCCTTAAATATTTTTGAGGAAACAATGAAATAGGATGACAATACAAAAATGTTTAATAAAAAATATATTAACAATGCAAATACATACTGTAGATGAGCAAATTCGCTAACATAAATTTACAACCAAACAAAAAAAGAGACATGAACCCGATTCCTTGATTAGAATAGATGTGTCACCAAAACTATTCACAAGGAGGTTCATGTCTCATGAATAGATTAGCACATCATCAAGGAATCCACAAGTTTTTCACGATGTTGGGGTTGGCCCTTTATTTTTCAAAACCTGTCATGAAGCATCTCGTTCATATCGTGGATGCGCTGACCACCAAAGGATTTGCGGGAACATTGACCGATCTTCATCATTGGAGCTTTCATCCGAACCACCGCACGACACTCAGCCATTTTTTCACGAAAAGCCCTTGGGATGAAGAGACGCTGCTTCGCAAACTTCAACAGTGGATGCTTCGTCGTGTCGAACGCATCGCCAAACAGGAGAGTCAACCCCTTTTTGTTTCGATCGATGATACGATTTGCCAAAAAACCAAGCCTTCGTCACAGGCAACGCACGCCATTCAAGGGTGTGATTGGCACTATTCTCACACAGAGAAAAAGTCGATCTGGGGACATTCTCTCGTTTGGCTCATGGTTCATACGATGACCCAGGCTTTTCCCTTTGCGTTCCGCCTCTACGACAAGGCGGCTGGGAAAAGCAAGGGGGAACTCGCGATCGAGATGCTTTCTTCTTTGGATGTACACCGTCCTGTTTATGTGCTGATGGACTCTTGGTATCCATCGCAAACGCTCGTGGAAGCTTGTCTGAAAAAGGGATTCCACGTAATCGCAATGCTCAAGGCCAATCGGCTTCTTTATCCAAAAGGCATTGCGGTTCAGGTGAGGGAGTTTGCCCGCTACATCGAACCGAAAGACACTCACCTCGTCACGGTGGGAGAAGAGCGTTATCGGGTTTATCGCTACGAAGGCTCTCTCAAAGGTCTCGATGATGCCGTGGTGCTGCTCGCTTGGAAAGCCGATCAGCCGATGACATCGGAACATCTTCACTGCGTCTTGAGCACCGACCGGGATCTAAGCGATGAAGAGATCTTGCGCTACTATGCCCAGCGTTGGTCGATCGAATGTTTTTTCCGTCAAGCGAAAGACCAGCTGAAACTCGATGGATACCGCGTTCGCGGACGTCGGGCGGTGAAACGCTACTGGATCTTGGTGCAGCTTGCTTACGTGTACAGCATGTTCGAGTCGAACAGCGATTTTTCTGATGGGCTCGATCTTCTGCGCAAGAGAAAAGGACATAGCCTCGTGGAGTTCATTTACCGTGCAGCGAAACAAAATATTCCCATTGATACCGTGAAAAAACAGCTCCACGTGGCATAAGGGGTACCCTGTTTGTCTCTTTTACATGGTAATTATTGTAATTAAAATTGCTCAACTACAGTACATATGGAAAAATATCATAAATATTTATTACACCGATTTTCCCACCAATAACTAAGAATGTATAATAAGAACCTATAATCATCAAGCTGTACATTGAAAAGTTAAACAAATGCTTCCATAACTCTATTTTACGTTTATATAAAGCATATATAAAGCTAGCTAAAAGCAAGATAATTAAAGTTATACGTAATCCAAACGTAAAAAGACATGCTAAATAAATGGCTGAATCCATTGAGATGGAGTTTCCCTCTGGGGGTAAATATACTAGAAAATGATTGACTAATAAAACCGACGATGTCAATACATAAATTAAAACCCAATTATCTAAGGATGCTGCTGGAAGCTTTGCATGTAACAAATAAACGGCTATCCCTAGCCAAATTATAAGCCAAATATATAATTTAGTATATATGGAATGTCTATACATATTTAATCACTCTCGACTCATTACTCAATTAATAGCAAAACAAGGAGAAGTAATTATAAAATTACTTCTCCTCCTATTTCTACACTAACTTCATTCCAGACGTCAACGCCACAATTACAGAACCAATAATAAAAAGATTAATAAGCACTTGTTTTGCTTTAACACTCATGCTTTTTGCCTCCTTATAAATATTATAATTTATCTACTCGCAGGAGCGGTAGATGTTTTCTCACTTGGTGCACTAAGCATTAGATGCTGGATAAATAAAAACGCCCCAACATTCATCACGACATCGCCAATGCTGATCACTTGCCTGCGCGGATATGGCGGTGAAAGCGGAATAATATCACCTAGAAACGGCAACAATGTTTCTGATGTAATCGCTTGATGTTTGCCGTATGTTCCCGCTTTTAGCGCGTCTATGTATTCGCGGCCAAGAAATTGTGCCGCTTCGACCGATACCGGCATCCTTCCACCATTGAGTGCCATTACGATAAAGTTTAATAGCACTCCCATAAAAATAACGGTAAATCCAGGCTGGTTTCGATTGAGCCAAAGAAATATAAGACCGATAATATAAATGAGAAGAAATAAACTATTACTTAATTTTTCAATGATGCTAACTTTATTTTGTAACGCAAAAATAATGATTTGTATTACTAACAATAATGGAAACAACCAGCCGCCACGCAGTTTCATATTGGCGAGGCCTTTTAAACTTCCGCCGCGAAAAAAGCCGATCACCAGCGATAACAAAATCCCATCATATACCATGATGTTTTCTCCTATCATTCATTAGACAGAATATTTAACCTTTTCGAAACTATCCTTCTATCTTCATTAATATCGATTTTTGTCGTCCATGTAAATAGGACTTTCTTACTAATTGAAGTAATTTTTTTCTAATTCCCCTAAAATTCACGGTTATTAGATAAATTTTCCGATTATGCTTCGGCATATAATTTCGACAGAAGAACAGCCATAGAAAAAGGATTCTCGCCCATAGTGGAATGGGCAGAATCCTCGTTCACTCACTCAGATGCGATTTTCTTGGTTATAGGAGTATGTCGAAGCACATGAACCTTCGCAATTCTTGGCAAGGGAGCAGCTTGCGCATTTCCCTTTAGAGCTTTTTTTAATATGGCGGACAAGCATAAAGCCCGCATAGCCAAAGATAACGCCACCAATCAAAATATTTGCAATCATTGTTTGTCGCCTCTTTTTCCTTTTATTTTATTATGAAAGTCCAAACCATCTTCCGCCTTGATAGACAACGAAAGAAATGATATACGCAATCGTCAGCGCACAACCAATGGAAATCAACGTCCATTTTCTTGAACCAGCTTCTTTGCGAATCGTCGCCACTGTAGCTAGACATGGGATGTAAAGGAGCACAAACACCATAAAGCTAAGCGCCGATAGCGGCGTAAAGTGTTGCGTGATCGCCCCTTGCAGCAAGTCCATATCTTTTGCATGATAAATGATATTCATCGTCGAAACAACGATTTCTTTTGCTAAAAATCCCGTTATCAACGACGCGCCGGCTTGCCATGTTCCAAAGCCAAGCGGCGCCAAAATCGGCGCGATCACACCGCCTATCACCGCGAGAAAACTGTCATCCATGGAAACACCAATTCCTTTTGGCCCAACATACGTCAATAACCAAATCGCAACCGATCCTCCGAAAATAAACGTACCAGCTTTCCGCACAAATCCTTTTCCCTTGTCCCATGTGCTCCGCCACAACGTCAATAGTTGCGGCATTCGATACGGCGGCAGTTCAATCACGAAAATGGAGCTTTCATTTTTTAATAAGGTAGAAGAGAACAGTTTTGCAAGACCAAGCGCGACAACAATTCCTAATACATATAGCGAAAACACGACAATTGCTTGGTTTTTCGCGAAAAATGTACCGGCAAACAACGCATATACCGGCAGGCGAGCCGAACATGACATAAACGGCAGCAACAAAATCGTCAACAGCCGCTCTTTTGGCTGCTCAATCGTTCGCGCAGCCATGACGCCCGGAACGTTGCAGCCAAAACCGATGATCATCGGAATAAACGCTTTCCCGTTTAAGCCAATCGCCTCCATAAACCGATCCATGACCATGGCGACGCGCGCCATATATCCGGAGTCTTCTAACAACGAAATGAAAAAGAAGAGAATGAAAATTTGCGGCACAAAGACAAGCACTCCGCCAACCCCGGAGACGATTCCATCCAATACGATCGCTTGAATGAACGGCGATGCCCCTGCAAGCGTCAACAGCTTAGACAGCCAATCCGTTAACGGACCGGAAAAAAATTGATCCAGCAAATCAGCAAGCGGCGACCCAAGCCAGTCAAACGTTAACATAAACATGATATACATAAATGCTAGAAATATCGGTAAACCCAAATATTTATTGGTGACGACGGCATCGATTTTCTCCGTTAATGTAAGCGATTTTTGCTGAAATATAACCGTTGATGTCTCGATGGCATGCGCAATCCACTTGTCGCGCGCGTCATAAATATGTTCGGCTAAAGGACGGCCGAGCGTTTGCTGCGCCTCATCCCGAATCGCTATAAGAGGAGCGATGTCCATATACGTCTGCAAATAGGTGTGAATACGCTCATTTCCTTCTAAAAACTGAAGCGCAAGCCAGCGTTTCGCTGCCGGCAAATCGTCAGGCAGCTGCTCGGCTATTTCTTGCACGGCCGTTTCTACATCTTGGCCGTAATCGATCGCAACATGCTCCCTACTTCGCTCAGACAGGGACAAAATCGTGCGAACGAGCTCTTTCGTTCCTTTTCCAGTGCGGGCAATCACCGGAACGACAGGAGCGCCGATGCATCGCGACAGTTTTTCCGCATCGACTTTGACGCCACGCTTTTCCGCTACGTCCACCATATTTAACGCGACAATCAACGGCTTGCCAAACTCCAGAAGCTGCACAGTTAAATGCAAATTCCGCCGCAGCTGGGAAGCATCAACAATGTTGACAATCGCGGAACAAGGTTCCGTTAGTAAAAAATCGGTCGCCACCCCTTCATCGCGGGAAAGTGGCTGCAGCGAATAGATTCCTGGAAGGTCGACGATTGGAACACCGTGCTGCCGCAATACGCCAACCTTTTTTTCTACCGTTACTCCGCTCCAGTTCCCAACATATTCATAGGAGCCAGTTAAATTATTAAACAATGAAGTTTTTCCCGTATTAGGATTGCCGAATAACGCAATATATGATGACATCGATTATCTCACCCCAATGCAAGCAGCCTCTTTCCGCCGCAGACAAATGTATTGCCCATCGACCTCTACCATGACCGGTCCGCCAAACGGCATGACGCATTTCACGCAAACTTTTTCTCCTTCATGCATCCCCATATGAAGAAGACGTTGTCTCACTACTTCATTGGCTACTGCTAGATTTGTAATAACGGCCTGTTGCCCTTGTTGAAGATCAGTCAAAACCATCTTTTCCGTCCCCCCAAACAACAATGATTCTTTTTTTCAATTAACAATATGGTAAAGTGAGAAAATGGATAAAATGGTGTTTTTCATTTTTCTTATTTGATTAAGAATGATTTTCACCGAACAGCAATAATGATTATTTTTCTCAATTAATATAATAACCCACAATTTACGATTTTGAAAGTGATTTTTTTCACACTTTTTCTACTGTCACCTCACATTTCGCACCCTAACAAGGTCAAAACAAAGGATTTTTTATTTAGTTTTTCAGAATAACTTTTTGACCAACACAACGAGCGATGGCAATCCTTTTTTTACCATCGCTGGTCGTTCCGTATCACGTTACACGTAGATGCTCTCATCCATGCCCAATCCCTGCAGAATCCTTCGCTGATCAGGGGTAAGGGAGCGATCCAGTGAGCGTTGGATGCGCCCATCCGGCAGCTTGAACAGGACGACGTTCACATATTGAAACAGCTGAAAAATCGCCTGTCCCGTCGGCCGGGTCAGCTTGCGGCCTCCAGGACCCTTCAACGGGTGTTCTGGAGTAATAAACTGACGCACTCGGCGCTGAAAAACGCGGTAAATAGCCAAGGCCAACAGAAACAAATAGCCTAATACTGCGACCCGTTCTGGTTTTTTGACGTAAATCTCATCCGTGAAAAACGGATCTTTCAAAAAAGCGAAGTTCATTTCCACCGAGATCTGCCCTTTATACAGCTTCAAGATCTCTTGGGCATCCATGGGTTGGCCCTTCCATTCCTTCGGAACGGTCGTGACAAGGACAAACCGGGACGCTTTCCGTCTCGCCTGTTCCCACGCGTCTTGGTCGAATTCGACGTCAAGGTGCAAGAAATACAGCGTCTCCACCTCGGGTTCCGCCCCTTTTTTCGGCCGTCCGCGCCGTTTTTTCAGGCGTACGATCTCTTCGACCGCGGCCTCAACCCGATGAAACCGGGGGCGAAGGGACGCCTTGAGGGACGCCAAGGCTTGTTCGGCATCTTCCCGGCAGGAGAAGGGGTGACGCTCCCAACGGGCTTGTTCCTCGCGAAGAAGCTCCGCTTCTTTGGTTCGTTCTTTTTCAAGCGTCTTTCCTTTTCGCTGGTCGAGCGCGCTCGATTCAACAACGATCAGCCGAACGGGGTGGCCTTCATACGTCGAGGCCGTTTCCCATACCCGGTACGTGGCGCCGTTTCTCTCCGCCAACGTAAAGGGATCGCTCCACGTCGTGTCCTCAGCATCCGCTTCGGCCAGCGCGGTTTTCACGATCCGGAGCGACGAAGGGCCTCTGGTGATCAAAAAGGCGTTGGCCGCTTTGGTTTGCGCCAGGGTCTCTTTCGTCATCGCGGCGGAATCGGCCACGTAAATCCATTCGTCTTCGATTTTGGCCTGCTTCAGCTGTTCATGGACACGAGACAGCACCTCGGGATTCCATGTTTTATCGGGCAGGTTGCCATCGTGCACATCGCCGTAAAACGGGATGCCGTCCTCGTTGCCGACCAGTCCGAAACCGATCTGTTTTTGCCAACGATGATGGCGGTTGTAGCCATGTGTGATTTGTAAGGCCTCTAACGAGGCCGATTCATACGCGCCGTAAACGGTCTTGTCCGTCGTATCGGCGTGGAAGGCTCGGAGGGAAAGGCCTTCTTTTCGATAAATATGAATCAAGCAAGTGCTGATGACGTTGTGAATGCCAGCCTCATACAGGCGATCGAGATGACGGGCCAACGCATCGTCGTTCAACCAGGAAGGATGGAGATCGGGACGGATGAGTTTCTCACAATCGACCTCCTGAGCCCAATGTTCCAAGTGAACAAGGGCTTGCCGGCCGTCAAACACATTGTAGAGGATGGCCTGAACGGCATCGCTGACTCGCGTTTGGCACTGCGGATCGACGGGCACGAGATGGTCAATCAATTGAGGCAGACCCAGTTTCTTGAATAGGGCACTTATTATATTCAAATAAGAATTGCGATAGACCTTTTTGACTTGAACGTTCATAAGTGAAAAACTCCTTTACGTTCCTTGTGTGTCAAGGATTCATTCGACATCGGAACGAAAAAATCCTCCCGATTTTCGTCGAGAGGGTGCGAAATGTGAGATTAAATCCATCTCATTTTGCGATAAATGGCAGGGAGGGGAGAGAAAAATGGAGCTGAGACAGCTGCAATATTTCGTGGAGGTAGCGAAGCGAGAACACGTTTCCGAAGCGGCGGAAGCGCTGCATGTCGCCCAATCCGCCATCAGCCGGCAAATTGCAAATTTGGAAGCAGAACTTGGCGTCCAATTGTTTGAGCGGGAAGGGCGAAACGTCAAACTCACCCCGGTTGGCCGCCATTTTTTGCCGCACGTCGAGACGGCGCTCAAAGCGATTGAATACGCCAAGCAGCAAATCGAAGAATATTTGGATCCCGAGCGCGGAACGATCAAAATCGGTTTTCCGACGAGCCTCGCGAGCCATACGATGCCGATGGTCATCTCCGCCTTTAAAGAAGAGCATCCAAACGTGGCGTTCCACCTGCGGCAAGGGTCCTATCGCTACTTAATCGATGCCGTGAAAAAACGGGAAATCGATTTGGCGTTTCTCGGGCCTGTTCCTACTGGAGAAATGGGGATTAAAGGAGAAATTTTATTTTCGGAACCGTTTGCCGCGCTGCTGCCGAGCACCCATCCGCTCGCCAAGCGAAGCAGTTTAGTATTAAACGAGCTGCGCAACGATCCGTTCGTCACGTTTCCAGAAGGGTATATTTTGCATCAAATTGTGCTCGATGCCTGCCATCAGGCCGGATTTTCCCCGGTCATCTCGTCAGAAGGAGAAGATTTGGATGCGATCAAAGGACTTGTCTCGGCGGGAATCGGCGTCACCCTGCTTCCGGAAAGCGCCTTCTATGAAACGGTATTGCGCTTTGCCGTCAAAGTGCCGATCGAAATGCCGCAAGTCAAGCGAAACGTCGGCATTATCATCTCCGACCATCATGAACTGGCGCCGTCAGTCAAAGTGTTTTATCGGTTTGTGAAAGACTTTTTCGCCCAGTTGGAGCGGTATCAGTAAAAAACATTGTCTAGCTTTTTTATAAAAACCAGCTCTGCGGCTTATCTTGTGCCACACCAGTTGCTGCAAAATTTTTTCGCGGCCAAACAAACAAAAGCCCCCGGAAATCATTTCGATTCCGGGGCTTTTCTATCAATGTTTCTTCACGTTTTCGCTTTCCATTATTGCCATGGTTCGTTCATTCAGCCTCTGAACGTGCCACTTTCACCATCTGCTTCGCCTGTTCGCACGCGCGGACGACTTCATCAAGCGATTTTCCCAATCCCGCTTCCACGGCGGCGATATACGCTCCTTCCACCAACGGAGCATCAGCGATGGCGATACGATCCGTTTTTTCTAGCATCTCGATCGCCAATTCCGCGTTCATCAAAGCGCTTCCTAAATCAAACAGAATGACAACCCCGTTTTCCGAAAAAACGGATTCAATCGCTTCTTTGATGCGGAAAGCGTTTGTTCCGATCTCTCCGTCATTCCCTCCCGCAACTGCGATGTTGACATCGGGCTGGACTTGATTTAATAGTTTTTTTAAACCGTTTACAATTTCTTCGCTGTGCGAAATTAATACAAGGCTGACATACTTCATGAATGATCTCTCCTTTATCCCTCGAGCGCTTCCGCTAAAGCGGCAAACAATAAATACGAAGAAGCCGAACCTGGATCGATGTGGCCGATCGATCTTTTTCCTAAATAAGCGGCGCGGCCTTTTTTCGCCTCGAGATCTTTTGTATGTTCCATTTTTTCTTTCGCGAGAAGCGCTGCTTCTTTCGCTTGTATGCTTCCTTTCTCCCGCAAAAATTCCATGATCGGCTCCCATACGTCCACCATCGTTTTCTCGCCGACGTTTGCTTTTCCGCGCGCTTTGATTCCGTCTAGCGCCGCTTCTAACGCTGCGATCAGCTCCTTATCATCCGCTTCCTTTTTTCCCGCGAGCGCCAGCGACATTTTTAAAAAGGCAGTGCCGTATAGCGGTCCTGAAGCTCCTCCAACTTTCGCGATTAGCGTCATGCTTATATCTTTGAAAAGCGAGCCGAGATCTTCGTAATTGGCAGAAGCAATTTTTTCAACTACTTCTTGAAATCCCCGCGCCATATTTAGCCCGTGGTCTCCATCGCCGATTGCTTGATCGAGCTCCGTTAAATATTGTTTTTGTTGCTGAATGTGATCGTTTGCGATGCTTATCCATCGTTTTGCCTGTTCCACGCCAAACGCCATGACAATTTCTCCTCTCACCCTTATTTTTTCAACGCAATCGTATCCGCAGGCGCATCTAGCAATTCGATCAAGGAATCATCCAATTTGAATAGCGATATTGAACAGCCGGCCATTTCCAGCGAGGTCATATATTCTCCAACAAATGTTTCATGGACGTGAATTTGTTTTTCTTCCAACGTCTCCGAAACTTTCTTGTTGACAATATATAATTCCATCAACGGTGTCGCGCCAAGCCCGTTAATCATCACCGCGACGCGATCGCCTTTTTCTAGTTTCATGTCATCGAAAATTTTGTTCAACAACGTTTCCGCAATTTCATCCGCTGTTTTGATCGTTGTTTTTTCAATTCCCGGTTCGCCGTGAATACCGATGCCGACTTCGATTTCGTTTTCTCCAAGTTCAAAGCCAGGTTTTCCCGCTGCTGGCACGGTGCATGGAGTAAGCGCCATCCCCATGGAGCGAACGTTTTGCACCACCTTTTTCGCCGCCGCCTCGATTTCTTCAAGCGATGCGCCGCGTTCCGCCAGCGCCCCTGCGATTTTATGAACGAACACCGTTCCCGCGATGCCGCGCCGCCCTGTCGTAAACGTGCTGTCTTCCACCGCTACGTCGTCATTTACAATAACTTTTGCAACACGAATTCCTTCTGCTTCGGCCAACTCCGCGGCCATTTCAAAATTCATCACGTCTCCCGTGTAATTTTTGATAATAAGCAATACGCCTTTCCCGCTATCGACCGCTTTGATGGCCTCTAGCACTTGGTCAGGTGTCGGTGAGGTGAACACTTCCCCGCATACCGCCGCATCTAACATTCCTTTGCCGACATAGCCCGCATGCGCCGGTTCATGTCCGCTGCCGCCGCCGCTTACGATTCCGACTTTTCCTTTTACTGGAGCATCATTTCTTACAATCACATTTGTACCCGGCAGCCGTCTCACTCGATTGCGATAAGCCGCTACCATTCCTTCTAACATATCGTTGACGACTTGATTTGGGTTGTTGATTAGTTTTTTCATCACTTTCTCCCCTCCCAATAAAAGTGAACATGTTCAAAAGTAGATATAGAATGATAACCCAGTTTCTAAAGCACAAAAAACTTGTCACCCCATTAATCTTTATTAGTTAAGATGAAAGAAGGCAGCCATACGCTCACCTATACCTCAATCACGAAAAAGGTGACAAATTTGTTACCTCTATTAATAGCTTATTTCCTTAAAAATAGCAAGAATATTCCGGTTCATCCACCTACTGGCTCATCACCAAAAGATGTACTTGATTTTTACGTAAAAAATGTGCAGGAAATTTCGTTTTTTTGTACCCTTATGCACAAATAAATGAGGCTGTTAAGTACATTTGTGGTGAAAAGCATAATTTTCATCTTTTTTACCACAATTTGTGATTAAGCGTTTGTTTTATTTGCGATGTTTTAGATCCCTTTTTATAACCTCATAGCTATGTTGAACATACAATGTTACATGCTTTTTTGTTACGGTCAAGCATATGATGATAAACTCTATATTTTACCTAAAAATCCATTGACATCCTTTTTTTGCTCCATTAATTTAAAAATAAATTAAATATGCAGGATGGGGATGTTGTGAAACTATTTATATTTCGCTCGCTTATGTTTGCGGTTTTATGGACAGGGTACTTATATGAACATAGCCAACATTCAAATCAACCTGCTCTTCTATGGTTGATTAGCTCACTTGCGATTTTAAGTTATTTTTTACTTTCTATTGTGAAAGAGCCGCTTGTCTTATATATAATCATTCATTTTTTGATTGTAGTAGCTGAATTTTGTTATCCGCTTCCTAAAAATATGTATAACCCGTGGTGCTAGTTGAGTTTTAACACTCAACTAGCCCAAGAACAACAAGGGAGTAAGCCAGTAAAATACCATCCAGCGCCGTTTCAAATCCAGAAACCGAGTTCGCTCGAATCTCGGTGATCCGATACGAATCGACTAAAATCGAAAACACGGTTTCCACCACTTTACGTTTTCGCTTCATCCACTGTTTCCATGCGTCCGATTGGCGAATTCGCTGATTTTTTCGAACGGGCGTCCAAAAAGCGACCCGGTGCTCTTCGTACAGCTTCTTTTGCAGCTTTTGGCTGATATACCCTTTGTCACCGAGGTTATACGGATGTGGAATTTGCGTCATGACGGTTTCAGCGGCCACCCGGTCGTGACAAGACGCTTCGGTGACAACATATCCCATCGGAAGCCCTTGGTCGGTGACCTGCAGGTGAAGTTTCAACCCATAGAAAGTGATCCTTTTGGAAGCACAATAGCCAATATCGGCAATTCCACGGAATCGTTTGACGCGATGCATTCGAGCTGAATGACACAGCTCGATCGGCAAGCTGTCCACGACCGCATACGCATGGTGTTGCCCGCGCTTGGCCAACTGGTGTCGAATCCACTTGATCGCAAAGCTAAGCGCTCGGCAGCGACGGTTGTACCGAGAACGCTCAGGGAACAAGGCCTTGGGAAACAAATTCCCAATCACAAACCGGTGCCAAGCCCGTTCGGAAGTGAAGCCCAACAACTTTCCAAGGACATGGATGGTGATGATGACTTCGTCTTTCTGTTTCAACAAATGACGATTTCGACGTTGAAGATGAATCTGGATACTCGATAGTTGAGCCGATACAAAAAGCAAAATCGATGCATATTGTTTTTGAAGTTTGACACGATCTGTTGTAAAATGAAAGTGCTCTTGCATGGGAACTTCTCCTTTTGATGTTTGGTTGCACTTTCATTTTAAGGAGATCCTCATGCAAGGGCTATTTTTATGCTTGTCTGATTTTATCTAGCACCACGGGTATGTATAGTCTTTTATTATTTTTATACATTTATTTAGAAGCAATTTTTCAACTGCCGATAAAAAAATTCCGCTTATTGACCATCATTACGTTTCTGTGTTCAGCAATGATCATTATTGGCTTAAAAAGCGGAGAAATGGAATGGCTCATCGCTTTCATTCTTTTTTCGATCATCTCTGCTCTATTAAACGAATATGTGTTGGAAAGAAAAGAGCAACGAGAAATTTATGAACAGTTATTAGGAGAATACCGGCGTTTAAAACGTTTGCATTATGAAACAGAACGATCTGCAAGATTGGAAGAACGAACAAGAATTGCCCGTGAAATTCACGATTCCGTAGGGCATAAATTAACCGCCCTTCTTATGCAGCTAGAAATGTTGTCCATCAAAGAACCGAAACAAGAATACGAGCAATTAAAACGTTTAGTTCGTGATAGTTTAGAGGAAACAAGACAAGCCGTAAAAGCGTTAAAAACAGAAGAAAATGAAGGAATTGCCTCTGTGCTTCAATTGATTCGAAAATTAGAATCGGAAAGTCATATTATGGTTCACTTTACAACGAAACAAGGGGTGCTATCTACGAAAATTTCCAATCAACTTAGTGTTGTGCTATATCGCGTCATTCAAGAAGCATTGACAAATGCAATGAGGCATTCCCATTCAAGAGAAGTATTTGTCGTATTAGGAAAATCAGCAGTGGGTGATATTCATTTTTCTATTAAAAACCGTATTTTTGAGCCGAAACCTTTTCAAATGGGGTTTGGTTTAACGAGCATGAAAGAACGTGTAGAGGAAGCCGGAGGAACTCTGCACATTTTCCAAACCGATGATGAATTTATTGTTCAAGGAACGATTCCAGTAAAGGAGGGTCATCGTGTTTAACATTTTACTTGTAGAAGATCAAGCGCTTGTCAGACAAGGATTAAAAATGATGATTGAACAGGATCCGCAACTAAAAGTCGTCGCAGAAGCGGAAAATGGATTAGAAGCACTGCACGAAATGGAACAACATATTATCGATATCGTTATTATGGACATCCGCATGCCTGTGATGAACGGATTGGAAGCAACAAGGAAAATGAAAGAGCGATGGCCGGATGTCAAAATTTTAATTTTAACTACTTTCAATGATGATGAATATGCTGTGCAGGCATTGAAAGATGGGGCCAATGGATTTTTATTGAAAACAGCTGAACAACAAAAACTGATTCAAGCGATATATAGCTGTATGAAAGGCGGAATGACCATCCATGAAGATGTCGCGGCAAAAATGATGCCAAAACTATTACAAAAATCGAAACAAGCCCATGTTGACATTCCTCTATCCCCTCGTGAACTCATCATTACAAAATTAGTAGGAGAAGGAAAAACGAACAAAGAAATTGCGGCAGAGCTTCATTTATCCGTCGGAACAGTAAAAAATCATATTACACAAATCCTCCAAAAACTTCAGCTGCGCGATCGCACCCAGCTTGCCATTTATGCCATTAAACATGATATTACCTCATAATACCGACCGAAACATACGGTCATTTTTTTATGGGTTCATGAACCCAAAAGACGAATGAAAAATGACTAAAGTCATGTTTTTTATTTGAAGTAATGACTTGCGATAGTATGATTTTACCAAGCAATAGCGTAACATGAAAATCAAAGAAGAAGGAGAGAGAGAATGATATTAGAAGCGGTAGAATTAACGAAACAGTTTAAACAAATGAAAGCGGTGAATGGCGTTAACTTATTTTTAGAAAGAGGAGAAATTGTAGGATTGTTAGGTCCAAACGGAGCTGGCAAATCCACAACGATTTCCATGGTCTCTACTTTAATTCCACCCACAAGCGGGGATGTCCGCTTTAACAACGAGAGCGTCCTCAAAAACCCAACGAAATTAAGAAAGGTATTGGGAATGGTTCCGCAGGAAATTGCTTTATACACTGAGTTGTCTGCAAAAGAAAATTTATATTTTTTCGGAAGAATGTATCGCTTATCAGGTGCGAGCTTACAAAAGAAAGTGGATGAAATATTGGAACAAATTGGTTTAACTGAACGGCAAAACGATTTAGTGAAACATTTTTCTGGCGGAATGAAAAGAAGATTAAATATCGGAGTCGCGCTTTTGCATGAACCGGAATTTATTATTATGGACGAACCGACTGTCGGTATTGACCCTCAGTCAAGAAATTATATTTTGGAAACGGTCAAACGATTGAATCAAGAGAAACAAATGACCGTTTTATATACGAGCCATTACATGGAAGAAGTCGAATTTTTATGTGACCGGATTTACATTATGGATAAAGGCAATATTATCGCATCTGGTACAAAAGAAGAAATCAAAAATATTTTATCATCCGAAAATACCGTTCAAATAAAAGTAGAAAGGGTTCACGAGCCATTTATTGACGCGTTGCGCGCGGAACCAATCATTAACCGTGTAACCGTCCAAGATCGATCGATTACCATTTTAACTCCTAAAGAAGTAAATGTATTCAATATGTTATTTAAGTTAGCCGAAAAGACTGACACCGTTTTAACTTCGGTGGAAATCCAAACCCCTACATTGGAAGATGTGTTCTTGCATCTAACCGGCCGGGCATTAAGGGATTAAAAGGAGGATCATGATGATTGGACAATTTATAAAGAAGCAGCTCCTATTGTTTATTCGAAACCGGCATGAATTGCTTGTTCTTCTTGGAATGCCGTTTCTTTTAATTACGATATTAGGCTTAGCGCTCGGAAACATGATGAAGAATGACTCTCCTGCCATTCGCGCAAAAGTCGCTCTCATTGAGAGAGGAAACGAACAAGCAGATTTACAAAAATTTGTTCATGATTTAGAAAATCTAGGCATACCACCCGAACAGAAGCAAATGATGACGAACGCAGCAAAACAGATGCTTCCCGTTACTGCATTAAAAAACGATGTATTGGGTTCCAAAGAATTAAAACCATATATCACGCTGGTGACGGCAAAACCATCTGAACTCGAAAAAATTAGGAAAGATAAAAGCTACACAGCGATTATCGAAATTCCTCGACAATTTACGTATTCGGTTCTACAAAGCGTCTTTCTAGGAAAAAAGCAACAACCAACGCTTTCCTTCTATACAAATGAGCAAAAGGAAATCTCATCGAAAATAGTAGAAGATATAGTCAAAACATTTCAAGAGCGCTACTCCACTTTTTCTGCTCTTGGAAAATCAGGCTTACTAAACAGTTCATTTAGCATGCCCGCTGTCCATGTCCAAGGTAAAGTCGAAACGGTCACAAAGAGAGAACCCATTAATGCCGTTACTTATTATATGGTGGGAATGAGCGTCATGTTTGTCTTATATATCGCATCAAATATCGGTTCTTATGCATTTCAAGAAAAACAACTTCATGTTTTTAATCGAATATTGCTTGCCAATGTATCGAAATGGTCTTACATGATAGGGATTTTTATCTCATCTGTACTTCTTGCGTTTTTACAGCTAAGTTTGCTGTATGGGGTCACTTCGATCATCTATCACATTAGATGGCCTCATATTACTGCCTTTTTTGCAGTAACTCTTGCCCTATGTTTTGCTGTTGGAGGATTATCCGTTTTGTTAACATCCTTAAATTACCGATTGAATTCAGAACATATGTCAAACTTTTTTGCAAGTATCGTTGTTACCGTTTTTTCGCTTCTCGGAGGAAGTTTTTTTCCTTCTAACCAACTATCAGGCTGGATTCATACACTTGGAAATCTTACCCCTAACGGTTCAGGGATGACAGCGTATTTAAAAATACTTCAGGGGTATGGTTTTGCGGAAGTTACGGGTTCGATTTTGTATTTACGCTTATTTAGCATGACGATGATAATAGCAGCCGTATTCACCTTCCCAAAAAAGGGGGAATTATCATGAGTAGCATTTTAATAGCAAAACTTCGCCTTTTTCTTCGAAAACCATGGATGTTTATTATTATGACCGCCATTTGCGTTTTAATGGCTTTTATCATAGGCACAGCAAATCAAAGCAAAGTAAAAGTTCCTGTCTACAGCCATCTTCCTAAAAAGGAAACGAACGAAATATTTCGTGCTCTCCAACATTCCGATTTGTTTGACTTTGAACTGACGGATCCAAACGAAGTTCGCAAGCTTGTGAGTGAAGGAAAAGTCGAAGCGGGAGTAGAGCTAGAAAAAAATGGTTTTCGCTTAATCATTTCATCAGAGACGGCAAATGTAAACTTTATTCGTCAATATGTTCAAAAAGTATATGTCGATCATATGCAAACGAAAGCCGTCATCGAACATGCCTCTACGCATTCGAATATGCGCGCGGAAGAGGTCAAAAAGATACTAAACGAAGCAAAGGAACAGCCCCTTTTTACTTTTGAAAAGAAAAGTTTCCACGGAGAAAAACCGGTTATGATTGATAGTCAATTGCAGCCAATATTTGGGTTCTCTTTATATTTTGTCATTTACACGATTGCTTTTAACGTTCTCCAAATCCTCGTCGAAAAAAGAGAACGAATATGGGATCGCATGATTCTTTCACCGTTGAAAAAATGGGAAATATATACAAGTAATTTATTATATAGTTTTGTAGTCGGATATATTCAAGTGGCGCTCATATTCTCTGTCTTTCATTTTGGAATCGGCGTCGATTTTCATGGAAAATTCGCAGAAACACTTTTGTTATTAGTCCCTTATGTTTTCGCGCTTGTTGCGTTATCTATTTTTCTAACAGGACTTGTGAACAACGAGCAACAGTTTAGAGCGATTATTTCGATTGTATCGGTTAGCATGGCGATGATCGGCGGAGCGTACTGGCCTTTGGAAATCGTCTCCTCTAAAATTTTATTGGCTCTCTCTAAATTCGTACCTGTTACTTACGGCATGGAACTCTTAAAAGGAGCAGCGGTTTATGGAAATTCCATCGGCGATTTATTATATCCAATCAGCATTTTATTTTTTATGGGAGTCGTATTGATGGGGCTTGGCATTAATTTGGTAGAAAGAAGAAATGCATAATTCACGTTTGGAAACTTTAATGTGGTTACAAGGGCCTCCCTTTTTTTTACGATACCAAAACGGAGGCCCTACTTATTCCAATACATAATAAAGAATGGTTATTATCTAGCTAAGCTTTTTATGTTCACGGAAAATCAACAATGTTGAATTGCTGAACGAAGTAACAGAACTATCGATCGTGAACGTTCCCTATCTCCAGATCGAACGGTCGATGTTGCGTTCGGATGTCTCCAAGAATATAACTCGCTTACCAGTTTAGTGGAGGCATCTCATCTATTTATAAAATGTGAAAGACGATGAATACTCCTGCAGCGAATAATAATCCGATATGCACAGAACGAATAGGAGAACTCGCTTTATTTTTCGAAAGAACTGTTCCAAAAATCGCCGCTGTCCCCATGAGTGCAGTTGCGATGATACCGAGATACTCCCTTATCTCCAGCTCACCTTTTGAAACATACATGAGAATTCCGTGCGCTGCGGCGAACGTAAAAGCAACCGCCCCGATAAGCATGTGCCATTTTGTTAGTAATTTTAATAATAAGACGAAAAATTGTTTTACGTTAGGAAATGTTTTCATAATGAATTTTGCGTTTCGACGCAAGGGAAAAAGCGCTCCTGCTGATAAAGCGACGGAAACTGCTCCCCATCCTAATAGCTTTCCGCCTTCTTTTGTCGCTTTTCCCCCTCTTTCTTCCTGTTTCTCATGTTTTTCGTAATGCCCATGAATTTTCGTTTTGCCATTATCGGCGAAAGCATAATTCGTCTGTCCAATTGCAAAATAAATCAATAGACATAATACCGATACGCTGAACATGGCAAAAATCCATGTTTTCATTCATCTCACTCCGTTTCCCAATCATTATCTTCAAGCACATTTTAAACAGTAATTGTGAAAAAAAGGTGAAAAAAATAGAAAAACAACAAAAAAGAGATAAAACTCATCTTTGTTTACAAGAACGTGTCGCAAAACCTTCATCGACGCATAAAAAACGTAAAAAATCCACCCCTTGGAGCGGCTGAAGCGCCATTCCAAAGGCTGGACATTGTCATGATGTCCCATTTCGTGACGGAACAAGCATTGAGTGCGATATCGTCTCCATTTCCATTGCCTTAAAAACTGATGCGGTGCAGAGCAGCCGATTCGAATGATCTAGTAGATCGATGACGCGTTCAAGACAAATAAAAAACCCCTTGTCCGAATCCTCGGAACAGGGGGATAGTTATCATTATGATAGTTTTACCACCGTTCTTCCGCGCAGTTTGCCTTTTAAAATATTCGATAACGCCTCAGGAAGCTGTTCGAGAGTAATTTCCCGCGCAATTGATTCTAATAGTCTATCAGGTTTTAAATCGCTGGCCATTCGTTCCCAAACTTGTTTTCTTAACTCCATCGGGCAATAAACGGAATCAATGCCTAGTAAACTAACGCCGCGAAGAATAAATGGGAAAACAGTGGTTGGAACGTCCGCACCGCCTGTCAGCCCGCTAACCGCTACAGCGCCATTATATTGGATGCGGCTTAAAACAGTGGCAAGCGTTCTTCCGCCGACAGGGTCAACGGCCGCTGCCCAATGTTGTTTATCTAACGGGCGGATCTTCTCGGCACATACATCTTCTCGGGAAAGAATTTCTTTCGCGCCGAGTTCGCGCAAATATTCATGCTCTGTTTCTTTGCCTGTGCTTGCGACCACTTCATAGCCCCGTTTTGCCAGCATCGAAACCGCCAAACTGCCGACACCGCCGGTTGCCCCAGTGACAAGCACTTTCCCTTTTTCCGGAGATAGACCGTTTTCCTCCAAGCGGTGAATCGACAATGCCGCCGTAAAGCCGGCTGTTCCTAGCGCCATTGCTTCTTTTAATGTCAATCCTTTTGGAAGCGGAACAATCCAATCTCCAGGAATACGGGCGTATTCACTGTACCCTCCATAATGCGTTACCCCAATTTCATAGCTAGTCGCAATGACTTCGTCCCCTTCTTTAAAACGCGGATCGCTCGAAGAAACCACAATGCCGGCCAAATCAATCCCCGGGATAAACGGATACGTCTTTACAATTTTGCCATCGGGAATGCATGCCAATCCGTCTTTATAGTTGACGCTGGAATATTGGACCTTGATCAGGACGTCTCCTTCTGGAAGGTCATCCATGGTAACAGCTTGTACATTGACGGTAAAATCGGTTTCCGTTTTGTTCACTACTAACGCTTTAAATTCGCCCACCAGACATCCTCCTCAAAATTTTTCCATATTCTTGTCTATAACGATAACAAAATTACTCTCGATGGTCAAAATAATTTTTGTTGTCCAAGCCGTATTTGCATTACCCCTGCTTCACGTTATTCGGTGGCATCCCTCCATACATGAAAAACCTTCCCTCTCCCATCGGAAAGGGAAGGTCGTTTTCTTACTGTTTAAGAGCAATCGGGTTTTGTTTTAACTCTGGATGCAACTTTTCAAACACATCGGCAACGTTTAATATTTTTCCTTCTTGGAAGGCCGGGCCGACTATTTGCATGCCTATCGGAAGACCTTGCGCAAAACCGCACGGTACCGTTACAGCTGGCAAGCCCGTCAAATTGAACGGTCCAGTAAAACGAATAATATGGTCAAGAAAATTCACTTCTTTTCCGTTTAATAGTACCGTATCTTGGCCTATTTTCGGAGGCAGTAACGGAAGTGTTGGGGTAATGATGACATCTACCTTATCGAATATCTCCTTAAATTCTCGATCCAACTTCAAACGAATTTGCTGCGCCTGCAAGTAGTCCACGGCGGATGGTATTTCTCCAAGCTTCAATAGAAAACGAACATCGTCACCAAAATCCTCTTCTCTTTCTACTAAATTATGATGATGAATGGCGCTAGCTTCCGAGATAATCGTAATCATT
This sequence comes from Saccharococcus thermophilus, assembly GCF_011761475.1. NCBI lineage: Bacteria > Bacillati > Bacillota > Bacilli > Caryophanales > Anoxybacillaceae > Saccharococcus > Saccharococcus thermophilus. The sequence goes on along the minus strand of NZ_JAASRS010000001.1, from coordinate 982,014 downwards.
TCCGCGTATTGCGCATATTGCAATGTCGGAATTCGTACTGTTTCGACGATGGCGCCTTCACGCTCCAGCGATGAAATGGCATTCTTCACCGCTTTTTCCACTTCTGCATCCACATTGTCAAAGAAATATGGTTCTATACCGATTTTTACACCTTTGACGGACTCCGTTAATTGCGTGGAATATCTAGCTGTAGGGGCATCGATAGAGGTCGGGTCTTTGGGGTCATAGCCTGCAATCGCTTCTAAAACATAGGCAGCATCTTCCACCGTTTTCGTCATCGGACCGATGTGATCCAACGACCACGCGAGCGGAAAACAACCGTATTTGCTCACTAATCCATGGGTAGGCTTTAAACCGACAATGCCGCAAAAGGAGGAAGGAATTCTGATCGATCCGCCCGTATCCGTTCCTAAAGAGGCAATCGTCATATGAGCAGCTGTCGCAACTCCTGATCCTCCGCTCGATCCTCCCGAAATTCGCTCGGTATCCCAAGGATTGCGAACAGGACCAAAATGGGGATTATTATTCGTCGCTCCCCAAGCATATTCATGCAAATTGAGCTTCCCTGGAAAAACCGCTCCCGCTTCAGAAAGTTTCTCCACCACAGTCGCATGATAGCTAGGTTGAAAATGCCGATGTATTTTTGATCCCATCGTTGTTGTTTCATTGGCAAAATAAATATTATCCTTAATCGCCACTGGAATGCCATGTAGCGGACCACGATAATTTCCCGATAATATTTCCACTTCCGCCGTCTCCGCTTGTCTGCGCGCTTTATCCGCGGTTACCTCAATATAAGCATTTAACTCACCGTTTAACTTTTCGATTTGTTCAAGTACATCACGGACGATCTCAACTGGGGAAATTTGCTTGCTTTTTACAAGCGGCGCAAGTTCGGAAATCGTTTTCTCATTGAACCGTTACACTAAAAAGCCAGCTCTCTACAAAAGGAGAGCTGGCTCTAATTTTCTCGATATTGTGCTAAAAACCACTTATAAACGTGACAACTTTTCGAACATTGCTCCAAACTGATTATGATTGCCATGATTTTGTAGTATAGTAAGATTGAGAAATATTTCACATGTTACTAGGAGGACGCGGACGACGATGATTGTGCATGAATTGATTGGTACGGAAACCTTGTTTACCGAGCAACTGAAAGAAGGATACTATGTGATTCGGGAAAAATACAACAAGCTGGACGTTCAGCCGCAGGACATCGATACGTTTCAGCAAATCGACTGCGGAACAGAAGAAATCGTCACTGTTGTTTTTGACCCGGGCAACGACTATTCTCTCGTTTGCTTGGACACATATATATTCAAAACCGAAGTTCCTTCCCTTTCCGAATTGCGGCAAACGCTTGAAATGAAGCACGAAGATCTTTTCCAACCAAGAGTCGCTGTCTAGATTTTGTACCTCCAGGGCGGAATTTGCTAAAGCCGAACTCCTTCACCCGCATTTTACCCCCTCAAAAATTTGGCGAACAGTGCATATTACTGTTCGCCATTTTTTCATGCAAACGCATATTCCGTTGCAACGATTTGTTCCAAAGAATACCGATGATTTACCATGTCAACGACAAATTCGATCGCATCGTCCTGGGGAATATTCCAACCATATCCATCGCAAAAGAAAAAGAGAGCCTGTCGTATCCAACCGTACCGACAACTCTCTTTTTTGATGCTCTTTTTCATATGTCTGAAGCAGAACAAGAACACAACTTCATAAAATTCAGGTTCTCACTCAAAAAGGGGATAAAACTTTTTCAATTACGCTACCATATATCCCCATGATATTCCAATCCTCTAAACGAGGTCGTTCTTTTAAAAGAGCACCTTCATTTTACCATTGATTCTCTAGGGCGGCAAGGGGCGTTTTTGCACACCCCCGCAATAAATAAATTGTTGTTATGTAAACTAGACGGTTTGACCAAAATCGTTAAACGTCCAAATCCTTCATATATCAACATCGCACTTTAGTTTATGAAAGCAAAATGGCGCTGTACACCTATGCCCTTTTTTTGGCCGTTTTTAGACCGTGCAGAAGTGATGTTGATGTAGTTTGAAGAATGCCAGCTGCCGTATTAGAGAAAATGTTCTTTCACCAACCGAAGCATTCGTTCCAAACACGTGTCGACTCCCATTGCAGGCATACATGCGGTCCAATCCGCTTTCGATGCCCGATGACCGCAAAACATGAGCATTCCCTTTTTTCCTTGCCCGATTGGGTTTGATCATGTATGATTAAAAAACTTCCCGATTCATCTCCCCCTTCCCTTCGTTTTGGGGAGGGAGACTTCTCGGGAAAAATGTTAAACTACCTGCAGCGCCTGCCACACATCCGCTTTCAGGTCATCGATGTGCTCGATGCCGACCGAGAATCTTACGAAATTGGACGGAATCCCAGCTGTCTTCATCTGCTCCTCGGTCATCACTCCTTCCCACATCGCCGCTGTATGTACTACAAGGGAGTCGACCCCTCCCAGACTCACCGCGTTAGGCGGCAGTTTCAACGCAGAAACAAATCGCTGAGTCTCTTCATAACCGCCTTTAATGGCAAAGGCAATGACTGCTCCGAACCCTCGCATTTGACGTTTTGCCAACTCGTGTTGCGGATGGCTAGGAAGGCCAGGATAATAGACACGCTCTACCTGTGGCTGCTGCTCCAGAAACTCAGCCAAGGCTAAGGCGTTGGCATTAATGCGTTCCATCCGTATCGGAAGCGTACGCAGACCACGCAATAGCAGCCATGCATCCATTGGCGAGAGGACGGAACCGATGGAAATATGCGTGTGCCAAATGCGCTCGGCTAACTCCTTGCTGGTGCAAATGACACCAGCTGTCAAATCATGGTGTCCGCCCAAATATTTTGTTGCGCTATGAATGACGATATCGACGCCTAAATCGTGAGGACGCTGATTGATCGGCGACGCGAACGTGTTATCGGCCACGACGATAATTCCATGCGGGCGCGCCAGCTCCACCACAGCAGCCAAATCCGTCAACACCAAAGTCGGGTTAGCTGGCGTCTCTACCATGATGAGCTTCGTGTTAGGCCGTATCGCTTCCGCAAAGGCGTTGATGTCCGCTTGTTCAACCAGAGTCACTTCCACACCAAATCGCGGCAGCATCTCATCCATGATCTTGGCGGTACTCATATAATGCCGCGTCTGTGCAATCACATGATCTCCTGCACTGACTAGAGCTAGAATGGTCGTAGCAATTGCCCCCATCCCCGAGCCAGTGACCAGCGCGGTTTCTGTGCCTTCCAGTTCAGCCATAATCTTCGTTACACGCTCATGCACTGGATTACCGTAACGCGTGTAATACCGAGCATGACGGGGCGTTCCCGCCATTTCCGCAAATTCACTGGAATTATGTGCGCGAAACGTAGCTGTGTAGTAAATTGCTGGAGCCACCGTCTTATCATTGGTGACCCAATCATCGCCATGCACGACCAAGGTTTCGGTTCGGAGTCCTTCAAGATTCAACTCTTCACGATTATCACGTTTGGCCATCTACTCTCTCTCCTTTGCTTTTCTAGATACTCGGCTAGATAAGAGTTTTTGATAAAAAATAGATAGTTAGAAATCTATCTTCCCGGAACTCTGCCCGAGGAAAGTTGGCAGGTTCTTGTGTACTATAGAGCTTCTTCTATCCCCTTCGCATAGACACTCACTCTAATTCCACAAGACTTCATGAACAAGGATTCCTATGAATCCATCAGTGTCCTGTTCGCCCGATTCAAGACGCTTTCATCGATAATCAAATCCCCTACCGCCTACCATCAGAAATCTTTTAAAAGAATTTACTATTAACCACTTCATCCCAATGACGAAAGCCATGGGCTTTCGTGGTTAGTCATCCTTTAGTAAACAGAATTTTTGTTTATTTCAGAACTTAATAGATATTATATAATTTTTTTAAAAAAAGTAAACCTATAGTTTTAATAGAGTTACTGACTAGTCGAACAGTGCCTGCTACTGTTCATCTTTCCTTTTTCGAACGGAACATTCCCCGATCTGGTTTATATAGAAAACGTCACCCTCATTATTTTGCTGCTTTTTCTTTTCGAGCTATTTTAATCCAAAGATACGAGGTACAAAAAGCGGTTTTTCAAAAGGAAAAACAAAATATGAAACAAAAATCTTTCCATCTTCTCTCCCCTTTGCTGTCGGCTGAATAATCAAAAAATTTTAACTAAAAATAAAAACTACTTTAGTTCGCCCGTCTCAGTTTATTTTTTTGCGCCCATTCTTGAATGTGTTTCAATTTTTCCCCCATTGTTTGGCTCAACGGGCTTGTTTGGCCGATTTCTTTCAACAAATACGGCATTTCTAACGTTTTTTGGTCATAGGCGGCTTGAAAAATACTTTCGTTAATTACCGCCTCGATTTCACTGCCAGAAAATCCTTCTGTTTTTTCCGCAAGCAGATCTAGATCAAACTTCTCTGGTTGATATCCTTTTTTCTTTAAATGAATGGCAAAAATCTCTTTACGCTCTTGTTTTTCCGGCAGATCGATAAAGAAAATTTCATCAAATCTCCCTTTACGCATAATTTCTGGAGGAAGATGTTCAATATTGTTTGCCGTAGCCACAACAAAAACTGGATGCTTTTTTTCTTGCATCCACGTAAGCAAGGTAGATAAAATCCGCTTACTAACTTCATGGGTATTGGTGCTGGTCGGGTCTGGGATCACTTTATCGATTTCATCAATGAACAAAACGCAAGGGGAAATGTTTTCCGCCAGCTGAATCGCTTTGCGCATATTTTCTTCGCTTTCTCCGAGCCATTTGTTCATCAACGCCCCGATATCTAAACGAAGCATCGGAAATTCTAGGAAGTTGGCGATTGCTTTTGCCATGTAACTTTTCCCGCATCCTTGCACTCCTGTCATTAACAGTCCTTTAGGCAAATTTAATCCGTATTTTTTGCGAATCACTTCATTGTAAGCAATTTTTCGTTTCTTCACCCAATCAATTAACGGCTTCAGCCCTCCAATTTCATTTAATGACACGTCTGGCTCGTAATACTCTAGCACCCCTTGTTTTTCAACAATTTGCCGCTTTTCACTAGCAACCGTTTTCGGTTCGATTTTTCCATTATTTCGCAACATCGATTTGATATAGGCGTTAAAAATCTCGGTTTCCGTTAACCCTAGCGATGCATTAATAAGCCGCTCTTTTTCTTCTCGATCCATCTGATAATGGCTGTTGGTTTTTTTTATAATAATGTCAATCATCTCTGCGATTTCGTCCCGCCCAGGCAGCCCAAAGCGCACCACATGAATCAATTTATTTAATTCTAACGGAATTTCCGCCTTTGGTGCGGTAATGGCAATATGCTTGTAAATACAATGATCGACATCGGAATAACGCTTCCATGAAAACTCCTTCGTCATCGGCACTGTAATATGCAATACCGTATCTTTTAATTCGAGCAACAATTCTTTATTTTGAAAGAAAATATGCAAATCATGGAGAACGAAGATCGCGTTGTGTGGGTATTCTTTAATTTTTTTGAACATCTGAAAGGGATTCCGTATATCCTCTTTGCGAATCGTTTCCGCTTCCAACACTAGCCCGCTAGAATAGTTCCATGTAAACACATCGTATTGCAATGAATCTTGTTTGGCAATCCAATGAAACGTCTCCACTACTGGACGTTCATCTTCTGTCACGACATACAAAAGGGGATATCCCGCCAAAATGACGTCCTTCAGTTCTTCCTTTGCCGCTTGATAACTCATTCATGCCACTCCCCCATCCATTATCCCTATGTTTTCATTTTAGCATAAATTTCCAATATGGTTACCGTGAATCTTCTCCATAACGCATATTCCATCTGCCGCGGCCACTAATCAACAAAAATATCGAACCCATCAACCGTGTTTTCATACATTTTCCCATCACCGCCACGCAATCGTTCCCTAAAAACTTTTGTGATTTCCGCCACCCTCGCACCTCATTATCGTTTCCCCCGTTTCGCAAACACAGCCTTATGCCATCGTTTCGACCAATATCCTACCTATAAACGCACGATGCCAAACCGTTGTACGCAACCAAACACATATCCACCCCTTTTACACGAACTGCGAAACCTCCTAGTTCCATGCCAGCACATACATAGAAACAGCCAGCCCTCCATTGATGGAGAGCTGGCTGTTCTTTTTAACCTCTTCCATTCCGTCTTTCATATTTTCAAGAAGTCACCGTGAGATTTATCGGAACTGACTAGGGAAATCCTCTAAACGAGGTCATCCTTAAAAAAGAGCATCTTCATTTTAGCATTGATTTTCTAGGGCGGCAAGGGGCGTTTTTGCACACCCCCGCAACCCCCACAGAAAATAAATTGTTGTTATGTAAACTAGACGGTTTGGACGAAATCGTCAAACGTCCAAACTGTTGATATATCAACATCGCGCTTTACTCTGTGAAAACAAAATGGCGCTGCACACCTATGCCCTTTTTTGGCCATTTTTGGACCGTGCAGAAATAAAAAAGAAAGAATTGCCCATCTATTGGCATGCACTTGAATAATTGATGTAACTTTATCTCTTACACACACATCTTTTCCCTCTTTAATCAACTCCTACGTGAACGGCTAAGTACCGAAACTCTCCATGCTTTTCATTGCGAACGGTTGAATAATCATGCCATTGCATTTTATACATCCCTTTTAGGATAATCGATTCTTCACGGTTTTTTGTCGTTCCCGCTGACGCATGCTCCAGCCACTTCAGCTCTCCAGTTAAAATCCTGTTTTCATGGATTCGAAAACAGCTGTCCACCGTATTGGATCTGGTTGGCTTGCTCCAATACAAATGGTCATTGGTTAATAGAATCGCAATTCCTTGGACATTTTCTCTCCCTGTGGCAAGCTTTTCAAGTTTCTCGACTTGTTTAAGAAAATCATAACGGCCAATGTCTTGAGCACCGTGATGTTTTAATTCTATTGATTGATTGTTTTGTTTCATTGTTAGCCTGGCGAGTTTATTCATTAAATAGGTTCATCACCAAATTTTGTGATTTAGTGACAAAAAAGAGAAAGCACTGACGAGATCCTGGCAATAATGTTAGCGGTGAAATAAACATTAAGGAGGTCTCGTAAGTGCTTTCTATACCACTAGGATTGCCAGAATTTAAAGTTATTAAACAAGAACTTCTTTCCTATGGTTATGCGATTCATGTAGAGAAAACAGAGACACAGGAACGTTGCCCTCATTGTGGGTTTGCCACTTCCTCTGTCCACGACAGACGGACAAGAAAAGTACGGGATTTGGCGATTTTCCATCAACCGGTGTACTTGTTCGTAAAGGTAAAGCGCTATCGGTGCTGGAATTGTTCCCAAGTGTTTTCCGCCTCTTTGGAATCGATTCCACCCAATCAACACTACACCAATCGATTTTGTGAGTACTTGTATGAACTTTGTGAAGGCTCCACCATTCAAGAGGTTAGCCGAAAGCACCGCATCCCATATACGACATTGGAACGCATCTATTACTCCATCGCATCGAAAAAAGCAAAAGAGCGCCAAGCAGCAAAGGGGGCATCTTTTCAGGAAGGGATGGTGCTTAGCTTAGATGAAATCGCTGTAAAAAAGGGACATCAGTATGAAACCGTATTGATGGATGCCAAAGCCGGATCGGTCATGGGAATGCATGCCGATCGCCAATGTGACTCCGCCATCAACTTGTTGAGCCAAAATGTCCTGTCGAAAGAAATGGTCCAAACGGTGATTCTTGACATGTGGGAACCTTATCATAAGGCGGTTCGCGCCCTGTTTCCATCTGCTTCGATTGTCATCGATAAGTACCATGTGGTTCAAAAAGTGACACAAGCCTTGGATCAAGCAAGAAAGGAATTTTATCCATTGAAAAAGGCTCGATATCTTCTCTTAAAAGGCTGTGAAAAGCTTCGTAAGGACCAACGGCTTCGATTAGACGATATCTTGGAGGAGTATCCGGCACTTTCCATTGCTTATTATCTGAAAGAGTTGTTTCGGGATTTTTACCGAACCGATGGATATAACGAAGCAAAGGAACGCTTGGAAGAATGGATTAAGTTAGCCAAACAGAGCCCTTTTGCTTCTTTTCAGGAAGCAGCCAACACGCTTGAAAGGTGGAAGGAGCCTATTCTTTCCTACTTTTTGTGCCCATATACAAATGCCCGGATCGAGGGGACGAATCACAAGATCAAAAACATCAAACGCCGGGCATATGGCTATCGAAATCTAGAACGGTTTCGTTTGCGTGTATTTCTGGAGTGTACAGGGAACACTACAGGTAGTCAGGCTGCTTAAGCGCTCCCTTCTTCCGCTATCGGTATGATAGTTGGTAGAATGGAACCCGTCAAGGAAAGCACTTGACTGTTTCCATTCTACCAACTTCGTGGTCTGTATGCGGAAGAAGGATCCTGACTGATGAACCTATTTCATCCAGCTAACATGTTTCTAGGATTGAGTAGAAATCACAGAAAATGGTGAAGACCCCTAATTTTTGAGTCAACAGTTGTTTTGTTTCTCTATCGATCACTTTTGTTTGGTGCTGCTCGAGCACTTGTTTCAGCTGTCTAGGATAAACCACGTAAGCATGGGTGAAATGAACATCTGATTTGAACTTTGCCCGCGGCAGAAACACGACAATCGAGTGAATCGGAATATGCGAGAACGCCTCCCCGAGCCAGTTTCTTAATGCCTTGATATGTCCTTTGTTTTGCAAAACGGGATTGAGAAATTTTTCTTTTCGTTTGTAAATTACTTGTGTCCAGTATTTTGATGTTTCATCGCCGAAAATCCAGCCGCTGTAATTTTTCGTTTCGATGACAAACAGGCCTTGATCGGAAAGGATAATATGATCCATTTGTGAAGTAGAGACATCTTGTTTAGGAATATACAGGTTATGAAAAGCTTTGTATTTTCCAGATGATGTTGCTTCTATCTTTTTGATTGCTTTACGGACTTTATATTCTCCATACGATCCCATCCATTCCGCTTCTTTTGACTTGATCCATCTTGCCAATAAGGCAAGCAAACATAAAAGAAGCAGCGTATAAAAAAGATTCGCGTTCATCCGCTTTCCCCTCCCTTTGTCATAGATAGAAAGACTTGGTTAATCTGATTCTATCAATTTTTGTAAAAACATGGTGTCGAATATTGTCAAGTGCATAAAAAAAGCAGAAGCCTTTATGGCTTCCGCCTTAGCCAACGGGGATCGAATATAGCGAACAGCTCCCGCCTTACACCTTTTTCTCTCCGTTTGTCTTTTCTTGTCTATATGATCCGGTTATACTGTTTAGTAAGGAGGTGAATAAGGTGGAAGAACAAACGATGTTAAAAGAAATCTTAAAAGCGCTCGATCTGTATGCATCTGACTTTCGCTCACAAATCGCTGCATTAAACGAAAAAATCGAAACAATGGACAAAAAAGTCGAAGCATTAGACAAAAAAGTTGAAGCAATAGATAAAAAAGTCGAAACGATGAATGGAGAATTTAAAAGAAAGTTTGCGGAAATGGACGAGCGGATACAAGAGATGGAAGACCGGTTGGAAAGCAGAATCGATCGGCTGGAAAATGGAATGAACGAACGATTTAACCGTTTGGAAACAAAAATCGACAACTTGCGCATTGAACTTATCGAAACACAAGAAACCGTCGATTTCCATTCAGCCAAGATCGCTCAACACGACCGAAAAATCCGCAAGCTCTCCCAGCAACAATAACCTCTCCTAACACAGCTTCCTTGTTCTCTCCACAATAAAATTGCCCCCATCACCGACAGATGGGGGCGTTCGTTATTCCACAATCGGTCTAAACATGTGCGCATCATCATACGTTATAGCATACGATAATTGAAAAAACTGAAACAGAAACAACTTCACATCACTGCCGACGTCTTAACCGCTACAGACAAGTTTATTGGTGAATAATATGCCAAGTACATGTAGAAATCACAGAAAATGATAAAGACCCCTTATTTAATTTCCCATAATGCATCTGTTAACGTATTTATTAAGAATGAGAGATCTTTGTCCTCAATATTCAGCGGTGGAGATAATGTTAGCACGTTGTTGTATCCTGCCACTGTCGCACCGTTTTTCCCAATAATCAGACCGTTTTCTTTACAAATGCCAACCACTTTATTAACAAGCGAAACATCAAGAGGCTCTTTCGTGTTTTTGTCGGCTACTAGTTCAATTCCAATCAACAAGCCTTTTCCGCGCACATCGCCAACGTAAGGGTGGTCTTGCAGTTTATTTTTTAATTCATTTAGCAGCCGTTCGCCTACTTCCTTCGAACGCTCAAATAAATTTTCTCTTTCCATAATTTCAATATTTTTCAATGCTAAAGCGCATGCGGCAGGATGGCCGCCAAACGTGTTGACATGACGGAAATAGTCATATTCTTCTGTTCCTTTAAACGCCTCATAAATCTCTTTTCTCACAGCGGTCGCCGATAATGGCAAGTACGCGCTTGTAATTCCTTTTGCCATCGTAATAATATCCGGCTTTACCCCATAGTTCATGAATCCAAACGGTTTGCCTGTCCGTCCAAATCCACAAATCACTTCATCTACAATCAACAAGGCGCCGTGTTTTTCGCACACTTCTTTTACGGCTTTCATATATCCTTCCGGCGGTATTAGCACTCCTCCTCCAGTGATAATCGGTTCCATGATTACCGCCGCAATCGTTTCGCTCAACTCCCATGTCATCACATCGTCAATTACTTTGACGGACCGTAAATCTCGCGGATTTTCCGCTTGATCATTGTCACGATAGCTGTCTGGAGGCGGAACATGAATAAACCCAGGCGCAAGCGGTTCATATTTATATTTCCGTTGTGCCTGTCCCGTTGCGGCAAGAGCTCCCATCGAATTTCCATGGTACGCCCGATACCGGGAAATAATTTTATACCGGTTATACTCTCCTCTTTGCTGATGATATTGCCTCGCGATTTTAAATGCAGTTTCATTGGCTTCGGAGCCGCTGTTGGAAAAGAAAATGACATATTCGTCCCCTAACAGCTCATTTAATTTCTCCCCAAGCTGAATAGCCGGTACATGGCTTTGAGTAAGCGGAAAATACGCAAGCTTTTTTAGCTGTTCGTAAGCTGCTTCCGCTAATTCCTCACGCCCATATCCTACATTCACGCACCATAATCCCGCCATCGCATCCAAATATTTTTTTCCTGTATGGTCGGTAACCCAACAACCTTTCGCTTCTGTCACCACTATCGTCGCATCAGGATTATACGGCTTCATCGAATGCCATATATATTGACTATCTTTCGCAAGCCATTGCTGGTTTTGATGAACCTGAACCATTTCTCTTCCCTTCTTTCTATTGTATATAAAGTGAACTCCTTCCATCTGAGCTTCGTTTCAAAAGCGGAGGGATTCTTGTCATTATTTCGCTCAGCTTCATAAAATTTATAAGCCGAAAATTTCTTTCAAGATCGAGCTAAAAATCGAATCGAGAAGTAATCATTTTTTTGCGTGTATAGAAGTTTACTCCATCTTTTCCATTTACATGGAGATCGCCATAAAACGAATCTTTCCAGCCGGAGAACGGGAAGAACGCCATCGTTGCCGGTACACCTACATTGATTCCTAACATTCCCGCATCCGCTTCTTCACGGAATTTGCGTACAGCTTTCGCATCTTTCGTATAAATGGTCGCACCATTTCCGTATCGAGATTTACGAATGTATTCAAGCGCTTCGTCCAAGTCTTTGGCACGCAGCAAGCTAAGAACAGGAGCAAAGATTTCTTCTTTTGCAATCGTCATATCCGGGGTGACGTGATCAAAAATCGTTGGACCAAGGAAGTTCCCTTCTGGCATTTCATCCATTTCTTTGCGGCCATCCCGAAGGAGCGTTGCCCCTTCTTCAATCCCTTTTTGAATGTAGCCTAATACTTTTTCACGATGGGACTGGCGAATAACTGGGGTTAACAGTACTTCCGGATCCATGCCATTTCCAATAACAAGCTCATCTGCCTTTTGCTTTAATAGTTTTACAAACTTCTCATTGTCGCCGACAATAACCACCGCGCTGCAAGCCATGCAACGCTGCCCCGCACTTCCAAAAGCGGAACTAATCACGTGCTGCACCGCTGTCTCTATATCAGCATCAGGCATAACGATATGATGGTTTTTCGCCCCGGAAAGCGCTTGTACACGTTTGCCTTGTGCCGCTGCACGTTCATATACATACTTAGCGACAGGTTGAGAACCAACAAAAGAAATGGCTTTAATATCCTCGTGATCGATGAGGGCATTAACGACATCATGCGCTCCATGAACGATATTGAGCACTCCTTCTGGTGCCCCAGCTTTTGTAAACAACTCCGCTAGTTTATTGGCTAAAATTGGTGTTCTTTCAGATGGCTTTAATACAAACGTATTCCCGCAAGCAATCGCCAACGGAAACATCCAGAGAGGCACCATCATCGGAAAATTAAATGGCGTAATTCCTGCGACTACTCCTAAAGGATAACGGAACATTTCCGAATCAATACCTTCGGCAATTCCCGATAGTGACTCCCCCATCATTAATGTTGGAGCACCCGCAGCAAATTCCACGCACTCAATTCCCCTTTGAATCTCACCATACGCTTCTTTATAGGCTTTTCCGTTCTCTTGAACGACAAGCTTTGCTAATTCTTCGCGATGCTCGTTCAATAAATAATGAAATGTAAACATAATCCGCGCCCGCTTAGGAACCGGTGTATTTTTCCATGTTTCAAATGCTTTTTTGGCCGCTTGGACAGCTCTGTCTACATCTTCCTTCGTCGAAATCGGAACCCGCGCCAGCACTTCCCCTGTCGCCGGATTTGGCACTTCCAACGTCTCTGTCCCGCTCGATTCTATCCATTGTCCATTAATAAAGTTTTTCAAAATAGTTGTTTCCTTCTTTGTCACAGCCATCATAAAAACCTCCTTTCTATATTTGACTATTTTAAATTATTTAACTTTAACAAAATTATCTCTTAATTTCCAATATCCTTCATTAGACAAAACGTAAAAATTTTAAATATGTTTATTCCACAATATGACCAAGTGTCTTTGCCAAACGATAACCATGTTATATACATAAAAAATAAAACTCCTCTACTTTTGTAGAAGAGTTTTACTTATGATTTTGTACATATTGGGACTCGTCATTTGACATTAAATACTCGTATGCTTTGATCATAAATTCAATAGCTAACCGTTTTTCCGGATTCATAAAATCGTCGCCCAATAATTTTTCTAGTTTTTGGATGCGATGATAAAGTGTTTGTCTAACCACAAACAATCTTTTGGCCGTTTCTTTTTTCGAGCCGTTGCACGCCAAATACACCTTTAATGTTTCCATCAACTTTCCATTATACTTTTTGTCATATTGAATAACAGGTTCCAAATATTCCATTACCACCTCATACAAGTCGCTATATTTATGAATAAGCGAAATAATACGATATATATGTAAGTCCTCGTAAAAATAGCTATTTGCTTTTTCTCCCAGTTGATTTTGAATTTTAATGGTTTCTAAAGCAGTTTGATAGCTTTTGTCCATCTGAGAGATGTTTTCCACAAACTTCCCAACTCCTATAAGGAAGTTCGGTATTCTTTTCTTATTCGCAAAATCAGATTCCATCAAATATTTAATTCCCATCTTCATACGATTTTTCCATGTTTTTATGTCTCGCTTATTTACCATAATAAACACAACACTATTATGAAAATCAACAGGAAATGTGGAGAATCCCTGTTGTTCAAAAATAGTTCGAAACAATAATTTGAAATAAGTAATGTCTAAGTTTGAGTACTGTTTGGATGATTTGAATCTACAAATACTTACAAATCCACCTTTTGGTTTTAATTCTGTTTCATGGTCTGTTAAATAGTCAAAAATAGCTTCACTCGAATGCTCTCCTTCTAACCAACTCTTTAACCATTCATTTTCTTGCGCCCGCTTTTTTTCCTCCACATATAAATCCCGCAATAAATGCTGGGCAAGAGCAGTAGCCGTTCGATCTAAAATGAGAAGGTCAAATTCACTAATTTCTTTATCGATGGAAACAATGGATAATTCCGCATACTCATTACCAAAGATTCGGATGGATTGAGTGGCTGTCTTTTGCTGTGAATGAAGCACAGAATCAAACAATTGCTGTTCTTCTTTAGATTGTTTCACATATTTCGGTACTAACTCTACCTCTTTCCCATTTATCTTAAAAATGACTTGATGACCTAAATAATGATGTAGAAATTTTAAAATCTCATCATAATGATCAATCGATAACAATTTCTTGTTCAATTCTTGTGAATAGGACTCTAGGTTGGAGATGATTTGATAATGCTGGTTAATTAAATAGGTGTGAATATCCTGGGTGATTTCGACGAATGGGACTTCTTTAAGAAAGAGAATGATGGGAAAACGGTGTTCGTTGGCTAAATCAATAATCTCTTGTGGAATGGAAGAAGCATAAGTTCCCATTTCAATGCATAATCCGGATGCATCACATTCAATTAGCTGTTGCACAAAAGATATAAACAATGATTTATTTTCTCTCCATCCTACTCCAGTGGATAAGATCAGTTCTTTTCCCCTCAATAGCTTATTAATTTTTGTCACTTCCATAACATGCACCCATTTTACCGTGCGATTCAAACCTTGATGCCCAGCTACAATTTGGATATGTTCAAAATGCTTCCTTTTCAAGATATCGGAAACCGTTAATTTAGGAGTTTTCATACACTCTTTTATCACTCCTTTGTGCAACAGAAAATTTAAATATAATGATAATATTCAATATATTCTTGTTTTTTCCTTCTTATAACGAATAAACGAGTTGTTCATCATGAACAGGTTAACGTATAAGGTGAAAAACGGTAAAACACACACTAAATCGCAAGATATTCACAATGAACGAACTAACCATTCACATCAAAAATAGGCTTGGAGAAATTTTTCCAAGCCCATGATTTACTACTTGTTATTTAACTTGCATATCCTCATTTTTCTAACATCCTCAAACCAATATCATTTAGTATTTTACAAATCGTCAAATAGATAGCCTATTTTTGTTTACATTTTGTGTAGTGATATGTAACCGCTTTCTAAATAAACTAAGGTATAATAGTATTTATCTAATTATTCTGATAATTTTGTAACAAACTATTTACAAGGAGGGGATTTTTTTGGCAAAACAGGACACAGGTCTGCAAAAGGGATTAAAGGAACGTCACATGACAATGATCGCAATAGCCGGGGTCATCGGTGCAGGTCTTTTTGTGGGAAGCGGAGCCGTCATCCATTCTACAGGTCCTGGAGCGATTGTTTCCTACGCATTAGCCGGCTGTTTAGTCATTCTTGTAATGAGGATGTTAGGGGAAATGGCTGCGGCTCATCCAACGAGCGGCTCCTTTTCCGCGTATGCACACGAAGCTATTGGGCCTTGGGCTGGATTTACCATCGGATGGCTTTATTGGTTTTTCTGGGTAATAGTGATCGCCATTGAAGCAAACGCAGGCGCTTCTATTATTCAATATTGGTTTAAGGATATTCCTATATGGCTATTAAGCTTAATTCTCACCATATTACTAACGCTCACAAATATTTGGTCAGTAAAGTCATATGGAGAATTTGAGTACTGGTTTTCTTTCATCAAGGTCATGAGCATTGTTTTGTTTTTAATCATCGGAGTTGCTTTCATATTCGGCCTCTATCCTGGCAGCAGCCCAATGGGGTTGAAAAATCTAGTCGGAAATGGCGGATTTATGCCTCATGGCATCAGTTCCATCCTTTTAGGAATTGTCGTTGTTATTTTTTCATTTGTAGGAACAGAAATCGTTACGATTGCCGCGGGAGAATCCGCTGAACCGCAGAAAGCAGTATCTAGAGCGATTAAGTCTGTCCTGTGGAGAATCCTAGTTTTTTATATTGGCTCGATCGCTGTAGTAGTCACTTTGTTGCCTTGGAACTCCGCAAGCGTTTTAGAAAGCCCCTTTGTTGCGGTGTTAGAGCACGTTGGCATCCCAGCCGCCGCACAAATCATGAATTTTATTGTATTAACAGCCGTTTTATCTTGCCTAAATTCAGGGCTATATACCACTTCAAGAATGCTTTATTCCTTAGCGGAAAAAGGAGAAGCTCCAAGACGATTCCTCAAGCTAAACAAAAACGGTGTACCCGCTCAAGCTGTTATTGCTAGCACATTCTTTGGGTACATAGCAGTGATCATGAATTACGTTTCCCCAGATAAAGTGTTTTTATTTCTCGTTAACTCCTCGGGAGCTATTGCCCTGCTTGTATATTTAGTTATTGCGGTTTCACAATTACGTATGCGGAAAAAACTTGAACAAAACAATCCTGAAGCATTAAAGATAAAAATGTGGTTATTCCCGTATCTAACCTATTTGACTATCTTGGTTTTATTAGTAATCCTTATCTCCATGTTATTTATCAAATCCATGGTTTCCCAATTGCTATTGACACTCTTAATCACTGCCGTAGTGATTATTTCTTATTTCGCATTTGCCAAAAAACGCTTACAAAGCGGCTATAACCAACAAGCATCACCGCTGGCGAAAGACTAAAATAGCGCTGACCAAGCCATTCACCGGATGGGAAGAGCATAGTAATATCCAAAAGAGTCCGCAATCTATATTGACTAGGACCGTTTATTTCCTTAAAAAATCACCTGTTCGCCATTTTCCCAAGGTGGTATTATCCCCTGCAAGTAGACAGCGAAAAAAGAGGACATTGATATGATGTTCTCAACAGTCTACTTGGAAGGGGATTTTTTTTGGCGAAGAAAGGACAAACTAGTGCGTCCAAAAACGATCGAACAGGCTTACCAGGCGATGGAAGAGTATATTATAAGTTCAGCCAATCGACTGCGTAAACTTGCATTTCGGATAATTATTGCAACCTTTAAATGTCCCGAATTTCCCTTTCCGAACGATTAGAACACCGCCGCATTTCGGACAGCGGTTTTGCTGTATATGTTGTTCCGCCTGCCTTTGCTTCGTTTGAATCGTTTGCACGTGCCGCTTCTTCACTTCTTTTTCTTGCTGTTTGTCTTTGACAAGCGCAGTTTCTAATTTTTGGGTCAACAGTCGCTTTGTTTCTCCATCGATTACGTTTGTTTCATGCTGCTTAAGTACTTGCTTCAATTGTTTCGGATAAACCACGTAAGCATGGGAAAAATGAGCATCTGATTTAAACTTTGCCCGCGGCAGAAACACGACAATCGAGTGAATCGGAATATGCGAGAACGCCTCCCCGAGCCAGTTTCTTAATGCCTTGATATGTCCTTTGTTTTGCAAAACGGGATTGAGAAATTTTTCTTTTCGTTTGTAAATTACTTGTGTCCAGTATTTTGATGTTTCATCTCCGAAAATCCAGCCGCTGTAATTTTTCGTTTCGATGACAAACAGGCCTTGATCGGAAAGGATAATATGATCAATTTGTGAAGTGGAACCATCCTGTTTAGGAATATACAGGTTATGAAAAGCTTTGTATTTTCCAGATGATGTTGCTTCTATCTTTTTAATTGCTTTACGGACTTTATATTCTCCATACGATCCGATCCATTCCGCTTCTTTCGACTTGATCCATCTTGCCAATAAGGCAAACAAACATAAAAGAAGAAGTGTATAAAAAATACTCATATTCATTCACTATCCCATCCCTTGTCATATCCCCCGTATTGCTGTTACAGACCGCTCAATCGACTTCTCTCAATTCTTATCGTATTGTCTTTCCCATCAAGCATATCAGCGCGCTTGCTGCCGTAAATGCGCAGCCATGGGGAGCCTTTGACCGCCTTCACTGACAGCCGTGCTGTTCCACGAATCTGCTCTTTTTCGATATCCACGCACTCGATAAATTCGTCCCAGTAGACGATGGCAATGACTTGGTTGTAGTCGCTTAATTGCTTTTGCTCGCAAATGAAGGCAAAGATAAATTCTTTTTCCTTGCTGTTTTCCTGATGAATCTTGATGATTTCCTCAAGCTCATTGTCGCTAAACGGAAAGGACCAAGTAAAATCCTTGGAACCTGATGGAGTGGTATTGTACTTCGTATAAATGATATAACTCGCTTTATTCGTCATTACTTCGTAAATTTGACGCTTGTCATTTTCTTTTTCAAACAAAGCCGGTGCAAGTCCCCCGTTGACCAACGCAGAAAGCAACGCCCCGTAATAGTAATCCGCTTTGCAAATCGTTGTCATCATGATCCCCTTTCTTATTCCTAAACCAAAAATCTCATTTAATTCGATTGTACCAACATTTGTAGAAAAACGTTGTCGAATATTGTAAAATCATTTACAAATTTCCTATGCATAATTAACTAATATACCATCTGAAAATTCAGGCGATCGAAACAAAAAAGCTACCCCATCATCTTAGGGTAGCATTCTCCTTTAGCGGGTAACAGCAGGTACCAGGCCAATACATATCTGAGAAAAAGCGAAGAATAAAACCATTAAAAAACGCTGTGCCAGCTCTTTATTTAAACAAGCGGTCGTGGTCAATCGTTATACATTCACTCCACATGCAAAATATCGTTTTAAATCTCTTTATTTCCTCCCATAATGTATACGTTCTCGCTCTCTGTTAAATTCTTCATGCAACTTCCCTTGTTCATATTCCATCAAATAATTTAATGTCTGCTCAATGGTTGCTATTTTCATTGTTATTAATATATCGGAAGAAGTACCCGCATCATCTAATGTTCTCTTGTATTTCTCTAGTTCCAAAAGGCGCTCCATTATTTCTTTAAATCCTCTAATCGTCTTTTCATCCTTGTAAATAAAATCACGTTCGAGCAGATGCCAAGCACTGTCCCTTCCTACTCATCTTTTACCCTTTTATGAACTTCTTCTTCCGTTAGGTCAAATATATGTGCAATATCGGCAATGCTCATTCCTTTTGCAATCATTTTTCGCATCATTTCACGCTCTTTTTGCTTAGCTCCTTCACGTTTTCCCTTTTGTTCATACGAAATCAACAATTCCAACACTTGCTCTTTTTCTTTCGTTTCCATTTGATTCACCTCGTTTCGTAATCGCTGTTCTTCTTCATCCGACAATTTCACATATATTTCAAAAAAGCCCATTAACAGTCTCTGCTTTGCTTCATCCAGCTCTAAACGAACTAACATGCGTAAAAACTGTTTTTTCAATTCGATTCGTTCACTTTCAGTATAACCCATTTTGCTTAACAGCGCAGCGGCGATCGGGTTGTCAATGCGAATGTAGTTGCGCCAATTTTGTTTGCGTAGTTCGATGGTAAAAAAACGGAAGTGAAGGATGTTGCCAAAAGGAAGTTGAAGCGTAAACGAAGAGGGTTCGTCGCGGATGGTATCGTAGCTGAAAACGGCAATCGGAACGACATTCGTGCGGTATTTCTCAAACAAGCGGCTGAAGTAAATGAACATCCGTTCAGGAAACGACGGTTGCACGTAGCTTTGATTTTCAATATGGACGATGATCAGCCCGTCTTCCCCTTTTAATTTCGTTTCGACTAACAAATCGACGCGATACTTCTCCCCTGCCGTTACATCGGTGAACAGTTCTTCGGATAAAAAGGACAAATGCTGAAAATCAATATACTCGTACATTTCGGGGAAAAAGAGAAGGATAAACTCTTCAAAAAATGCTTGGATCAACTCTTTGAACAAGCGGTCATGGTCAACAGCCATACATTCACCTCACATGTGAAAATTCACATACGTTATTTCGACAACATGTGCGAAATTCCTGCATGGGATAAAACAAAAACAGAGAGCCAAGCAATGACTCTCTGCTTCTACAAATTCCAGTAATCCTTAGAGAGTGGCGGGAGAGCAACCATTCCATATCACACAAACGGCAATGCCCGTTCATGCTTTGAACGCGGATGAATGAGCCCTCGGTTATGGAAAGTAGAGCTCAAATCGGCGTAATGGATCGTAATCGGCAAACGTGTCTTCAGCATGGAATGAATATGCATAAACGATAGCTTATATATATCGGAGACAATCTCATGAATCGATAAACCGTTTGTTTTTTGCACAATTTTAATCGGTTGGGCCATGCCGACTGCCTCTTTCGGGTCCGTCGCGCATAAATACGCCATGTTTCCTTTCGAATAATATACCCCTTGCTTTGTCATCCATTTTCGGTTGGAGTAAACAGCCATTCGTCTTCGCGTTTTTTTGATGACTTCCACAAAATCAAAAGGAATTTGAAAAGACCGCAAATAAGCTTGCAAAAACTCTAAATCCTCCCGGCAAGCGCCATCGCGGTGAAAAGTAATATGCCGCGGCTTCGCTCCATATATTTGTTCGTAGCTGTATATGCTTTCATTCACAATCTCTTCCATTGTGGAATTGGCGATTATTTCCCCTGCTTCCGCCGTGGCAACTGATTTTTGTTTAATGATTTTCCCATCGCGTCCAATAACTTGAATGATTCCAGAGGCGTGCTTTCCGTGTTCATGGCTGACATCCAAGCCAATGAAGCAATCTGAATGCATCGGGCTGGCCAAGATCCAAGGCTGAACTCCTGCCTTAGCATAAATCCCCAGCAAAATATTATAGTAGTGAAAAATATTATTTTCCGTAACTAAAGAAGAAGTGAACCCAACAAATTGCGTCATTAAGTCTTCTTTTCCACCAAATTCTCTTTTAATCGCCACATATGCGCGGTCAATATTCTCCTCTGTTCCAATGACCACTACTACCGTTCCACGGAACTGGTCAGTAATGGATTTCAAATAATACGACAGGTTATCTTGCCTAAAAAAGTCTTTTGGCAATTGACCGTATAGTTGGCGCGGCTGATCGGAAACATTAAGCTTTACTCCAAGTGCTTCAGACATTGATTCTAGCTTTTTTACAAAACATCCTACTTCTTTTCGTTTTTGTAGGTCATAGTTCAACTGTGGATCAACAAAAAAACTAACAGCTACATCGCTCGGTTCATACACTCCCGACTGCTTGAGCCCTCTATAAATCTCATTTGTTTTATATCCTTGTCCAAACGCCATCAGTGGGGAATCCAGCTCATTAACATCATAGCCTAGATTAACCGCCCGCACATTTTCTTTTTTGAACGTCAACACTTGTTGTTGCCCAAGTAAGCGAAACGCTTCTGTATAAAGCTTAAACATTTTTTCATGTGGTGACAGCTTAATCAGGCGATTCACTTTTTTCGTCATCGATGGCGGCAATTGCTCATATGAACAAGTTAACTTTAATAAATGGGGCAAATAAGGAAGAAGATGACCGTCTCTGTTTTTTACATGTACAACCGGTGTTTTTTCATGAACCCCTTTTAGCTTCCACAGTTCATTTTTTTCTAAGTAATAATCAATGACACTTTGTTGTAAAAACGGACTTTTTTGCCCGGCTGTATAGTCAGCCATCCCCACAAAAGTGTAATAGTATGCTCGTCTATTAAATGGATCGACAACCTCCATTCCTTCTTTGAGAAGCGATGGATCATTATTGATCACATCTTGCAATGTTTTTCGATATTCAAAACGGTGCTGATAATCAAAACCGACGAAAATATCTCCATTTTCTTCGACTGAAAAGGAAATATAGATCGCCGGATGAATGCTAATTTCACCGACATGCATAGACTGTTCATTGGCTAAACGGAATAAGTCGTTATCCATCTTATAGCTGCTTTTACAACGATTCTCTAATTCTTTCTTTAATAATTTTTCTAAAATTGTTCTTTCCATAGGCAAAGAACATTGAATGGGCCGATGTTCGTGCTGAATATAACGATGATCTCCCCAATGACAAATCTCTTCAAACGACGCTATATACTGTCCGTGCGCCGCCACCGTTATGTACGAATTTAGCTTTCTCAGTTCATAAGCGATCGAGTGAGCATAAGAATATTTTTCGTGCGGATTAGATAAAGGAACCGTATAAAGATGAATGGGAATATCCGACGCTTTTTCATTCGCTTTACATTCAGAAAAATAATAGTGGTTCACAATCTCACCGCCTTTCCAAATCGATCCACGGTATATTATATCATCATCTTTCGGAATTATAGTAAGAATAGAATGATTTAAAATAAAAATCTGAATTGAGTATCATGCACGAAGCCAAAATGAACCCGACAAATCCTGTTGTATGCGATTATATAGCTATAATGACTGATTATTATGCTAAGCAACTTTATAAACCGTATTTTTTAGAAAGTTGAATTTACACATTGAAGCTGTCCCGGAAGGCCGGTAAAACCGGTGTTTGGGACAGCTTCGTTCTATTTTCATCCAAATGGATGATCTAAGATCATGTGCAAATACTGAGGAACCATTGGAACATAACCTGAAGGCTTGCAGCCGATTAAAGTTCTACTTTTGTTCAAGAATGACTTCTTTACATAATATCTTTACCCAAGGATGTGTATAATCAAAAGTATAGATGTTAATGTGATGCAAGCCCATATTAGTCTGTCGGCTGTTGTACACCCTTTCAAATAATACGATCGTAAACCAACTATTCACGTTAATCTCGTCTTTTGACAGTTGGGTAAACTTACTTGGCATACTAAATTCTGCTTTTAGGCAGTCCTTAAAAACAGTGTCAATTCCCTAGTTTCACTCTTACCGTCTTGTATATCCCAATAACAATCTACGCTGATTGATAAATCTGTTAAATGATTAACCCATTTGACACCCGTTATTATACTGTCGGTAAAATCAAAAGCGTTCTCAATTTCTTCAATGTTACTTGCAATAATCAATGAAACCGCCTTCTTTCAGAAAAAAAACTTTGTGCATTTGAGAAATATTCTTTTTCCTCTGAAGATGGATTTGGTGATTGATAAAGGAAGATCATGGTAGCAGCGCATTCTTAGAAGAAAATGATCATGAACCATGTTAATGTAGTCAATTTTTTGTTTTTTGATGCCATTTTAACACGTTGTAGAGATGCCTGCTAGCGATAAACAAAGCAATTCGTGAATACGAAAAGGTCCATCCCCTAAAATAAAAAGAGCGACACGATGCCGCTCCTCTTCTTGACCTGTCATCCATATGAATGACAGGGTTTATTCATAATTTGAAAAAGGGATTCTAAAATAATGTGCTAATTTACATTAATCACTCACGTTCTTTTGTCCCAATTCTTCTTCAATTCAATGAGACCGTTCACCGCAAATGTTAAAAAGCTGATCATTTCTCCCATAAACTTTTGCGGGATATTTTTGAATGGTTGAGGTGCTTGCTACCAAGTAAAAATTCCACAATCAGCTTCCGTGTTAAATTTTACGGTTTTATAGCAACTGTAATAAGATCGATGATATGTCTTTACGTATTCTTCCTCTCGTGCACCGACTGTTCCCGCATGCTTTTATCTCTAATCGAAATTTTCGCTCTATTTTAATATTTGATAGTACCTATCCCTAAAAAGCAGAAGCCTCTTTGCTTCTACCATTTTTCTCGCCGGCTCATCACTCGCATCATAAATCCATTAATGCCTCTTTTCTGGTCCAATTACTCTAGAGAGTAACAGGTATCGGTTCAAAATTTTATACTTAAGCGACGCAACATGTCAAAGGTATCCGAGTAGGGCACATTGAAAGCGTGACAAACATTAGGAATAAAAATTCTCCTTTTGGAGTCAGGATGAAATTGTTCATGTGTCACGACTGTAAAATTGTATGTCTTTGCGAACGCTATTAACCAACTATCTGCTGCACTAGCAAACTCACTTTTTGCGATATCAAAATATTGATCTTGCTGAACAGCCCAAGTAATAATTTCCCGATATGTGCTTATAACCTCCACCTTATCGGTCGACTCGAACCATTGGGCAAAATGATGATTGACCCATTTGCTTAATTCATCATCTTTATGAAAGTTATTAATTTCTTGTTTAACACGATCAATGCTTATTATGTTACCGTTTTCGGCATGTTGAAGCACGGCATTCCAAAAGGAAGGAGCGATATCAAAAGAATAATACCTGTTATAGGCTTCAATAAAAACGTTCGTATCGATCACAAACTTATGGCTAGAACTCATACATATCTCCCCGTATCGACATATTCGGCAAACTTAGCAAAAGTGCTGCCTGAAAGCCCCGTCAATTGATAGGCTTCGCGATAAAGAATCGTTCCTTCCTTTGCCGCTCTTATGACCGCTTCCGCAAAATGACGGCCGATACGCATCGTTTGAGTTGCGTAAAAATTGACTCCGTTTGTTTTCGTTTGTTCCGTTTGTTGCCGAAGCCGTTTCATATAATCTTCATAAAATGAAAAAAACTCCTCTTTTGTCACAAGGTTTAAGTCTAGAGCTCTACGTGCCGCCACAATTTCACTAACCTTAAAATGGCGAGCCACTTGTTCAAAACGATCTTCCGATTGACCAACCTGTTTCCATATAATAATTAATTCATCTTCAGGGACAAGAAACTCAGCAGCTGCTTTGTTGCACACGTTTTCAATTTCAGCATCAGCAGGCTGAAGACTTTTTAAATCGAATGCGGCACTCGCCCCGTACCAAATATGAGCAAGTTCGTGGGCCAATGTAAACATTTGCGCAGCTTTTCCGTCTCTACCATTTATAAATATTAAAGGGGCATAGTCATCAATAAGAACAAAACCGCGAAATTCTGCAACATCCAGTTTTCGATGTGTATTATTACCGACTACTCCATTAATGACGACAATAATGCCGATATCTTCAGTTTTTCTAATAAGATTGCGTAAAGCTTCCTGCCAAGTTGATTGTTTTGATGCCCATCCATCTTCCAAACTTAACGTTCTTCGCATATCTTGTGCAACGAGTTTTGGATTCGTTGACAAGTTCGCACGACCCACATAATTTAAAGGCGGATTGCCTAGCTGAATTAAATAATCGCGCATCCACTGTTGCCGTCTTTCCATCGTTTGAACCGTTTCCAAAAGATTGGGACTCGGGCGAACAGCCCCTTCATCTCTCACCGTGCGATAATAAGGAATACTCAACTTCTCCTCTGGTGGATTAGGGAGAAAAAAATAACCAAGAGGTACAGCTGTCATTTTTGCAAGTTTTTCTAACTGCTTAAGCGTCGGTTGGCTTTCTTGATTGATCCATTTATCAATATTAGGAAACTGATCCTTCAGCCGATCAAAATTATCCATGCGTTTGATCACCCATTGTAGAACATTGGGTTTAACCTCAACCTTAACCATCATATTGCCCCTCCTCTTTGACTATAGTATGCCACAAATGCTGGAAAGGAAAAAGAGAGGAGAGAGCATTCAATAAAAAAAAGCTGGCCTCAAAAGGTCGTTTTACCACCTTTTGGGACAGCCTCCTGTAAATGCATTATTAACGGTTAACCGCCCGCAGCATAAACGCCTCCACATCATTCTCCGGGCCGACAAACTCAATATCCGTGCCAATTGCTTCAAAGTGTTTGCGGGCAAACGCGATTTTTGCCGATTCGCCCGGACGCAATTCTCCTTCCCATTCCTGTCCTTTCGTCTCAAGGACGAAGTACAGCTTTTCTTCCCCGTCTTTCTCAATGACAAGCGCCCAGTCAGGGTTGTAGGCGCCAATCGGCGTGTCAATTTTAAACCAGCTTGGCAGCTTTACATATACTTTTACTTTTTCGTCGTTCTCAAAGCGTCGGGCAAAACGCTCTTCCACATCTGAATCATAGACGATATGGTCAAACAGCGACTTTTCGCTCGGAATAGCGTTGTCATTCAAGTAAGCAAGCAGCTCTTCGTTTTGGAATAGCTCCACCGCATAATACGCATCGTCTCCGATTTTATAATATTTCACTCCGTCTTTTAACAGCTGCTTCATTTCACGCTGGATGATCTTTGTTACTTCTTCGATAAATTTTTGCGGATTGTTTTTGAAATCCTCTAGCCGCTTGCAGCCGGTTAAAATACGGACGATCGTCTTCCGCGTTAAATTGGTGCGGTTTTGCAGTTCGGTAATGACATCTGGAAGCGTATGGTGCAAGCTGACGTAATCTTCGACGCTTTCGCTTACCGTTTGCGCCTGTACTCCTGTCATGCGGTCGATTTCAACTTTTCCCTTGCGGCTTAAAATGCGAATTTTCTCAATGCGCGGCATCGTTTGAATGCTTTCAATACACTTTTGAATCAATTGTTCACTGTCGAAATCGACGGAATAGACCGTTTTATATTTGATTTTGTCCCATAACTGTCTGAATTCTTCCTGATTGAATACGGACATATTTAATTTCACTTTTTGTTTTTTGGTCGCGTCTTTGATCGGCAATGCTTGCAAGTGGCGTTTTATTTCTTTTACGATCGCCGGAAGCCATGGTTGAAACTCCGCGCTTAAGCGCAAGTCATAGTTTTCTATCGCTTTCTTTAATTCAGAGGTGACCATGCTATGCTTGTCAATATAACCGTTTTGTTTTAATTCTTCATATAATTTTACCGATAAGTCATAGCCTATTTGCACCGGCTCTTCCGTCTTCTCGTCGACATAGACGAGTTTAGCAAATATATGTTTTTCGATTTTGCCGAATTTGACTCCTGTTTCTTCTTCGATTTCTTTTTGCAGCGTCGCAACAAACTCTTCGTACGATTCGTTCGCCATGACCGTTAGCGTGTTGATATGATAGTCCTGCACACGCTCCCCGTTTTGGTTGACAGCCAGACGCAATCCGCGTCCGATTTCTTGGCGTCTCGATACGTACGTTCCTGCGGAGTCTTTCAACGTGCAAATTTGAAAGACGTTAGGGTTATCCCATCCTTCACGAAGCGCCGAATGAGAGAAAATAAAGCGAAGCGGCTCATTGAGGCTAAGCAGCCGTTCTTTGTCTTTCATAATAAGGTTGTACACATCGGTGTCTGCTTCCGTATTTCCTTTTGTATCTTTCAGACGACCCTTTTTGTCTTGCGCGAAATACCCGTTGTGTGCTTTTTCTACGTCCGGATCAATGCCTGGGTCGTCCCAGAGTTGGCGGTATTTCGGTTTTTGGATCAAATTCTTATATTCTTCCTCAAACATCACCGCATATTTTCCTTTAATCGGATTGCCGTCTTTATCATAATCGCGGTAATGGGCGACTTTGTCGATAAAGAAAAGGCTTAATACTTTAATGCCGCGGCGGCGAAGCTGCAGCTCTTTGTTCAAATGCTCTTCGATCGTTTTGCGGATTTGATACCGTCTGATCGCATCGTCGTCCAAATCGCCGATCGCTTCTCCAATTTGCAAGCGGTAGCCATTGATTTCGATCGCTTCGTTCCCTTCCGTCCAATCAATCTGCTCGACGATATAACCGCGATACAATTCGCGCTCCCCGGAAATATCGTACAAATCGTCTCCGTATTTCACCGTTTTCGTCGTCCGTTTCACCTTTCCGCGCGATTCGACGTCCAATTCGATCTTCGCTTTTCCTTCCTTTACCTCGATTAGTTTTATATACGGTACGTTAAAAGACGGCTCGGAACGAACGGACATGACTTCAATTTTTTTGACGAGTTTTTGATTATACGCGTCGACTGCATCGAGGCGATACACCATATTATATTTTTCCACATGCGTCGCCGAGTAGCGCAGTGTGCAAAGCGGATGGAGCGAAGCGATTGCTTCTTTTGATTTCGGCGTCGTATCGACGCTTTGCGGTTCGTCGATAATAACAATCGGGTTTGTCTGTTGAATAAATTCGATTGGTCGATAGCCATTCAAACGGTCGTTCGGACGGTGGATAACGTTCGCTTTATCTTCTTTATCAGGGTCTTCAAAGCTTTTTCGGAACGCGTCAATATTAATAATCATGATTTGAATCGTTGTCGCTGTCGCAAAGTTACGGACTTGATCCAGTTTTTGCGAGTCGTAAATAAAGTACTCAACCGGCGTATGGTCATACAGTTCATTAAAATGGTCCCTCGTAATTTGCAGCGACTTGTACACCCCTTCGCGAATCGCCACGGACGGAACAACAATGACAAATTTCGTAAATCCGTAATGTTTATGCAATTCGTAAATCGTCCGTAAATAGACATATGTCTTCCCCGTACCTGTCTCCATTTCAACGGTAAAATGCATGCCATCAAGCCGCTCACTGCGCGGCAGGCCGTTTTTCATTTGAATGTCCTGCACGTTTTTTAAAATTTCTTCCGGCGTAAGGTCTAAACGATTCCCTACGCCTAAATCCGTTTGAATCATTCCCGCGTTTGGTCCATACGAAACGGTGAAGTTGGACTGGCTCATTTCTTGCCCTTTAAAAATTTGCACAACGGAATCAATCGCCCGCTTTTGATAATCCAAGTCCGCGATAAACTTCAGCTTCATCGGTTACACACTCCTAACATCCGTGATTCCGTGCTTTTTCAATGTTTGAATCGCGTTCGTTTTCACGGCGTCGCTAATAAAGCCAGACTCTTTGAAAATGACTTTCGGCGGCATATGCTCGGATTGATATTTCAACATCTCCTGAACGATATCCAAATCGATGTCATCTTCTAAACATACTAACACGGAACCATAGGCAACGTTATAAATCGTTTTGCCGTTATAATCAATTTCTTCAATCGGTGTGGTGAGCGGCAGGCCGATTTTCAGTAAAATCTCATACAACAAATCTTCTTTCGTGCGGTCTTCTTTAATGTTATCCTGCAAATCGAAAAGGGTTTGCTCCAAGTTGTCGAAATCAGGATCCCATGTTTTCACGTTCGAAGAATCGAGCTTAAACACTTTAAAGCCGATATCTAAATCCGTTTTTCCCGTTTCCTGAACGATTTTCTCGCCCGCGCGTCGGATGCGTTCTTTGCCGATTTCACAAATGTTTTTATAACCGGCTTTATACGCTTCGTCATTTTCTTTGAGTATTTCCGGCAACTGAACCAATATAAATTTATTTTTTCGACTTGTTGATTTTGCATTCGACAATATTACTGAATGGGCAGTAGTGGCTGAACCACTAAAAAAATCTAAAATAATATCGTTATCATCAGTTAAAAATTCAATAAAATATTTAATTAATTCAACAGGTTTTGGATTGGAGAACACATGGCGGTTAAAAAGATTGAAAACTTCCTCTGCTCCAGTACTAGTGTTTCCTTTATCATCCAAAATGCTTCTAGGCTTTTTTCCTTTTGGTAATCTTTGTTTAAATTGAACCGACCAGCCATTTTCAGTTTTAACAAATCGGATTTCTCCCTCTTCTAAATCTTTATAAAATCTATCTTGCGATCTTAACCAACTAATCTTATTTCCATATTCATCATATTCCAATACTGTTCCATCTGGACAAGTAATTGGATAATATTGCTTTCCTGATTTTCTTTTAAATGTATCCCAATAAAACTTTCCTTTTTCGTCTTCTTCTTTGTATCGTTTTAAATATTCTTCAGAATATGCTTCAAAGAAAGGAGGGAGCACATTTAAATTTTTTGCAAACACGACAATATACTCATGCTCAACTGCAATAAACTTTGAATCGTTTCCTCCACCCTTTTTATTTTGCCAAACAAAATCGCAAATATGATTTTCTTCTCCAAAAATTTCTTCACACAATTTTTTTAGATTAGTAATCTCTGAATCGTTAATACTTATTAGTATAACTCCATCCTCTCTCAACAAATTCCGTGCCAACTTTAACCGCGGATACATCATATTCAGCCAATCGGTATGAAATCTCCCGCTCGTTTCTGTGTTCGCTTTTGTCGTCTGTTGCGTGATTTCTTTGTAATTTTTGATATTATCACGGAAATCATCTTTGTACACAAAATCCTTCCCTGTATTATATGGCGGGTCGATATAGATCATTTTAATCTTTCCGAAATACGATTTTTGCAACAGCTTCAATACTTCGAGGTTGTCGCCTTCAATATAAAGGTTTTCGGTCGTAGCCCAGTTTTTGCTGGATGCTTTATCCGGCCGCAGCGTGCCAGTAGATGGCGTTTGTGCGAGTTTCATTGCCTGTGTTTTGCCGTGCCATGTAAATTCATATTTTTCATTGCGTGTTTCGATCTCTTCCCCAAGAATCAGTTTTAGTTTTTCAAAATCGATTTTTTCTTCGGTGACCACTTCTGGGAATAGTTGCTTTAACGCCTCGATGTTCGCTTTTACAATATCCATCGATTTTCCATCTAGTTTTTCCATTGTGCTTCCCCTTTCATCGCAATTGTTGTTTCCATTGCTCGATTTGCTTCGTTAGCTGTTGAATTTTCATGTTGTACTCTACTTTCCGGTTAAATTGCGTTTCTTTTTTAATTTTGTTTTTCCATTTCGCAATTTCTGCTTCGGCCT
The DNA here is from genome assembly GCF_011761475.1 of Saccharococcus thermophilus. Taxonomy (NCBI): domain Bacteria; kingdom Bacillati; phylum Bacillota; class Bacilli; order Caryophanales; family Anoxybacillaceae; genus Saccharococcus; species Saccharococcus thermophilus. The sequence continues at coordinate 951,779 of NZ_JAASRS010000001.1, read as the reverse complement.
GTTCAATTTGCGCGATTAGCTGTCGCGATTCTTCGTCGGTAGCGATGTAAAACGCGCCTACCGCTTTCACGTGCTGAAACGCCTGTACCGCGATATGAATGTCTTGATAAAACCGAAAGAAGTGGGAAAAAGATAGCGCTGTTATGTGAACCGCATCGATGAATCGCCGAACCATTTCATCGTCACTGTCGGATGAAAACCACGGAGTATACGCAAATTCTTCCAAAACGACTTGCGTCTTATCGATTTTGTTTAATCGCTTTAAACACGTACCAACCTGAATATTTCCTTCTTTTTCAAACACGATGACGACAGGATTTGGCAATGCTCCTTGGATAATTTCGCCAATGACAGAAAGGTGGGCATCTTTCGTTTCCTGCCTTAATCGAATCGTGATAAACATAACTCCTTCGTAATGGTAATCCTCATTGATGAATGGCTGGATATTCACCACACTCGGAGTCAGTAAATACGTTAGCTCGATCCGATCGACGTATTTCGTAATATAGTCTTTTTCCTTTTTCGTTAAATCGGCAAAATCGTAAAACATTTTTTTATCCAACTTCTTATGTAAAGGGCGGACTTTATCGTCCAGCCCTATTCTAGCATAAAATGTGAATCCAGCCACCGCTCTCACCCTTTAATGATAAGATAAGAGATAATTTCAAAGTCTTGCAAACTCGTAATCGCGTTCGTCACTAAGCTGTCCAAGCTTCCGAGGCTAAATATGTTCAGCGTTATTTGCTGATCGATTTTTCCAACGATATCTTCTACCGCTTTTTCCAGCAGCGCCTTATATCGCCCCATGTCTTTTCCGTTTTTCGTTTCTTGGTAAAACGTTTCGTATAAATCCCATTCCACTTCTTTTTTTCCGTTGCATAGCGAACGGTATAAATCTAAAATTTTCTTTACGTGGACATGGTTATACAACACCGTACCGTCTTCCCGCACGTACACTAAATAATATGGATGGAGCGCGTTTTGTTCGTTTGATGATGCAACGTGATCGATTTGTTTTAGACAGAAAATAACCCCAGGTTGAATTTCGTCTTTTAGCTTTTCGTTTTTATTCACGGTAATGCTAAAAAGCCCTAGTGGCGCTTTTTCTACGGCTTCTTTATGTTCCTTCATGAAATTTAATAAATCCATGCGGAAGTCGTCTAACGTAAAATCGGTTAAAGAAATGTTTCCGGAAATGTCCTCTAGATCAATGACTTCGTTTTGCAGTTTTTCGAGCTGTTTGCGGCGGTATTCCAAATCTTTCATTTCATTGCTGTTGTCGGCAATGACATTTTCTTCTCCGGTGGAAGAAATATCAAGAATGGTCATTCGGTCTTTTACCCTGTTGACGAGATTAATATATTCATCAAGTTCTATCGATGGCCAGAAGTTAACGAGTTGAATTCGTTCATTTTTGCTGCCAATCCGATCGATACGACCAAAACGTTGAATAATACGGACCGGATTCCAATGGATATCATAGTTAACGAGATAATCGCAGTCTTGCAAGTTTTGCCCTTCGGAAATACAGTCGGTAGCGATCAGTATGTCAATTTCCTCTTTCATCTCGGGCATCACTTTTGCCCGTTCTTTCGAAATAGGTGAAAAGTTCATTAGGACATTATTAAAATCGACTTTTTTCATTTTTAATGTTGTCTTTGGATGATCCGAGCCAGTTACAACGGCGGAGTGCAAACCAAAATGGCGATAAATCCACTTGTGCAAGTTTTCATATAAATATTTCGCCGTATCCGCAAACGCGGTAAAAATCAGCAATTTCTTGTTTTGGCCGTTAATCGGATTCTCAATTTTGTTTTGAATGACTTTTTTCAATGCCAATAATTTTTTATCACGCTCTGGCGTTACTTTTCGCGCTTGGACAAGCAACTTCGCTAAAATTTCGCGGTCATATAATAAATCTTGCTTCCAGCGGATTAAGTCCATATCTTTGATGAAAATTTTCACTTTCGAGCCAATTAACGCATCTTCTAAGTCTGGATCTTCCATATCTATATCGTTAATATCTCCGATCGTTTCGTTTTTCGGGTCATATTGATCGATTTTTTGAATGTGCGAATCAATCTGATGAATGATGTTTTCCAATGTTAAAGAAAAGGAATGAATGCTGCTTTCTAATCGTTTCAACAAGTTGGACTTCATTAAATAGACAAGGTTATTTTCCCGGTCGGTTTGTTTAAAAATTCTTCCGTTTGCTACTTTCGTATCGTACTTTTCGCTATAAACGGCCTTTTTATGCGGCAAAATATATTGCATCGGCGAATATACCGCCAATCGCAACCGCAATATTTCATTATTGATTTTCTCGAGCGGCGGAAATTCATCTTTGGCGTCAATCGTTTCTTTAATATTGATTGGCTTCAGGCGGGTCGGAAACGAGCCGATCGCATTCACATTGTAATATTTTTCGATATGGCGGCGAGAACGGGCGATTGTTAATGAGTCAAGCAAGGTGAAATAATCCCAGTTTAGCATATCTAACAACCGCTCAGTAGTCCGCTCTTCTTCAGGAAGATTGCTCCATTTGTTGAACTGCGACTGTGCGCGGCGGATCGTTTGGCTAATGCTTTTGATGTTCGCCGTTTCCGCTAGCGCCTTGTCATTTCCTTCCGTAATGAATGCTATCTGATTTTTTAAATCATCGAGCTTATTATTGACAGGAGTGGCAGAAAGCATTAACACTTTCGTTTTCACTCCCGCTTTAATAATGTCGTTCATCAAGCGGGAATATCTCGTCACTCGATCGTTGCGCGGATCATTATTGCGAAAGTTGTGCGATTCATCGATAACGACTAGGTCATAATTTCCCCAGTTCACATGTTCCAAATTAATATCGCCGCTATATCCGCGCTCACGCGATAAATCGGTATGGTTGAGCAAGTCATAGGAAAAGCGGTCTTCCGCTAAAATGTTGCGTTTATCGTTTAAACGGTAAATAGCCCAGTTTTCCCTCAATTTTTTTGGTGCCAGCACAAGAACGCGATGATTGCGCAGTTCATAATATTTAATGACAGCTAACGCCTCAAACGTTTTTCCGAGCCCGACGCTGTCGGCGATGATGCATCCCCCATACGTTTCAATTTTATTGATGGCGCCAATTACCCCATCGCGCTGAAAATCGTAGAGTTTGTTCCAAATGACCGTATTTTCAAATCCCGTTCTTGTTTGTAGCGATTCGTAGTTTTTCGCATCTTGCAAGAAGCCTTTAAATAGATTGTAGAGCGTCACGAAGTAAATGAACTCCGGTGAATTTTCTTTATACATCACTTCCAAGCGCCGCAATATTTCGTCTTTCACATCTTGTAGCGCTTGTTCATCTTGCCAAATGACGTCAAACTGACGAAGCAGCTGGGTATTTGACTCCTCATCGTCGACAATATGATTAATATAAATATTGGAAGAGTTGCTGTACCCTAGCCCAGGGCTGGAAAACGGCGCACCGCCGATTAGGCCGATTTGCGTTCCATCGTTGTTTTTGACATGATACAAACCGCCTTGAATGCGCTGATTGTTGACTGATTTAATTTGTGCTTTTCGCTTCAGCCATTTCGCTAATTCTTTGGCTATGTATGCTTGATTTAACTCTACTTTATATTTTCGTTCTTCTTCCACTCCATACAGTGCCGCTTCATTTTTCTCCATTAGTCCTTTTAACGCACGGTCTCCGCGCACAAAGGCAGGCTCTGTGAAAATGAAACGGAATTCATCGAGTTGTGATAGCTCTTTTTTCAGCTCCACAAACGCATATAATGTCAAATGTGCCGCGGCAATCGACAGTTTACTTCCTTTGGTTATATATTCTTTTAAAACATCCCCCACTAAACCACTCTGCTTATTGTCAATCATTCCTTTAGATCCCATGCGATCCATGCTCCTTCAACCATTAATGACATAATCCTATTTTACTAAAATAACAAGAATAATATTGTTGAATTTTGTCGAAAAGCGGTCGAATCTTCCTGCCAACCTATCCAATAAAAGCAAACTGCCTCCCGCTCAATGAACGCGAGGCAGCTTATCTGGACAAAACTAATTTCACGATGCCCCTTTTAGTTGATTAATCCAAGACTTTTTTCTTATTTTTTGAATGGTTTCTCATGATTTATTTTTATATACCTTTGTTGTCTGAACGGGTACCGTCAAGAATTTTGTGTAATGTAAGATAGATAGGGTATCTCTGAAATGGATTTAGAATAGAGGGGGGATATTTCCTCCACACGAGAGACTGAATATTCAGTCTCTTGTGTGGAAAGGGAGAATCCTCCTATTTTGTTTATTTACAATATTTGGTTAACAATAACGTTCTTCAAACATTCGTTGAAGAGCTTCCTGCGCTTCGGCAAATCCTCTTAACTTTCGCCCTGCCCATTTCTCATTAAAATCTTGGATGGTCAAATACACGACTTTTTCCGCGGCTTCTAAACTGCTCAAACTGTTCATCGGCTTTAGACGTTTCCGAATCTCTTTGATCGTTCGTTCGATGACATTCGTCGTGTAAATCACACTTCGAATACTGCTTGGATAATCCATAAATGTAAGGAGGACATCCAACTCATTGGCCCAAGACTGAACTTCTCTTGGATATTTGCTGGACCATTTCGACTCAAACTGTTGAAACATTTGTAACGCCATCTCCTTATTCGGCGCGCGATAAATCAGCTTGAGATCCTCGGCCACTTCGAATTGGTCTTTTTTCCGAACACGGCTGAGGGTGTTGCGGACTTTGTGCACGACACAGCGCTGCACATCGGCTTTCGGATACACCGCCTTAAAGGCTTCCTCCAGCCCCGGAAGGCCATCGAAGACGCCAAGAAGCACTTCCTTGACGCCTCTTTGGTAGAGGTGTTGAAGAATTTCCTGCCATCCATAGGCGCTTTCTTGTCCTCCCACGAAGAAATCCAGAATTTCTCGATACCCTTCTTCATTCACTCCTAACACCACATAAATGACTTCTTTCTCTACCGTATCGCGGCGAAGTTTCACGTACAAGCCGTCCAAATATAAGACAGAATAACGTTTGGATAGTGGACGATGGTGCCATTTCTCGATGTCTTCTTTCACGACATCGGTAATACGGCTGATCGTCGCTGGAGAATAAGCATTTCCTAGAATTCGTTCGATAAACTTGCCAATTTCCCGTGTACTCATGCCACTTTGATACATCCTAATGATGGCTTCCTCCAGCCAGCCGGTGTGGCGTTGATAAGGGGCAAACAACTGTGTTTGAAATTCCCCGTTTCGGTCTCTTGGAACCAAAAGACCCTCAATCCGGCCATATTGCGTATCTAGATTTCGCTGATAGTAGCCGTTTCTCATATTCGGCGTTCCAGCCTGTTCGATTTCGAGGAAATGTTTGATTTCTTCCCGCATAATCAGCTCTAATTTTTCCTTCACAAACTGACGAATGACACTTTCCAGTTGATTTGCCCAGTCGACATTCGGTATACTTCTTTTAGACATAGGTAGGGTACTCCTTTCTCTAAGATTTTTGGTCCAATCAGAGAATACCCTACCTTTTTTCTTTTGTTCTAGCAAAATGCTTTACACAAACTTTTATACATCATCTCTGAACGCGTTGCAAAACACATAACGAATGGATAAATGCACATAAAAAATCCACCACCTTCGAAATCATATACAGTGACCAAAACCAACTACCAAGGGGTGGACATTACTATGGTTTCCAATTGGAACAGCGAACATACATCTAACAAATCAACCAACACTATTCAATTTTATAATTCAGTATATTTCTTTTTTGACCCAAACGATTTCTCAATCGGATACTTCTGTTCATTTTTCTTTATTTTATCTATAACAGCTTTTTCCACATCAATTCCTAATTCATGCGAAAGCAGAAGTGCTTGACCACTCCCCATGCCTAAAGGCAGGGGATTCTTGGGTAATCCCTTCTACCGAAGAGAAATGGACCAAGCTCAACCCGCCGGCCCGGCGGTGAATAGTCTTATCCCTTCTTGTAAGATGTTTATAGCTGCGTTTACGTCCCGGTCATGGTGCGCTCCGCAATTCGGGCATGTCCACACCCGCAAGTTTAGGTTTTTGACTTCTTTGTTTTGATAGCTACATTCAGAGCAAAGTTGTGAAGATGGAAATTGTTTGTCCATTTTTACGATGGTTCTGCCATACCATTTCGCCTTATATTCCAACATATCTACAAACTCAGACCAAGACGCATCTGTGATTGATTTTGCCAGATGATGATTCTTAACCATGTTTTTTACTTGCAAGTCCTCCAAACAGATTACTTGGTTTTCGTCAATCAGTTTGGTGGACAACTTATGAAGAAAATCACGTCTTGCGTTTACGATCTTTTCATGAATTTGAACCACCTTTAATCGTGCTTTGTTCCAGTTAGATCCGCCTTTTTGGCGGCGAGATAGGATTCGTTGCCACCTTGCTAGCTTCTTTTCATACTTTCTGAAGTATTTCGGAGCATTGATTTTTTTGCCAGTAGAGAGGATTACAAAATCTTTTAATCCTAGGTCAACACCCACTGCCTTTTCGGAAGTTGGTAACGATTTAATCTCCGTTTCGCAAGTAATAGCTACAAAATATTTGCCTGATGGATTGCGGCGGATCGTAGCAGAAAGGATTTTTCCTTTGACTTCTCTTGATTTTGCAAATGTTACCCATCCTAACTTGGGTAGTTTAATTTGATTTCCAACTACTTCGATCGTTGGTCTTCCTTTTTTTGGGTAATTGCATTGGCTAGTGTAAGATTGGACAGGATTTTTCTTGCTTTTGAAGCGTGGACGGTTATTCTGCTTTTGAAAAAATCGTTTAAATGCGTCATCTAGATGTTTCAATGCATTTTGCAATGTTGTAGAATCCGCTTCTTTTAACCATTCCAATTCCTTTTTTAATTGGGTTAACTGATTGGCACAGGCGTTATAGGTTAATCCTTTGCCTGTTTGTTCATACGTTTCATTCCACTTGGCTAAGAAGTGATTGAAAACAAAACGGCAACATCCAAACATCTTGTTTATTAATATTTCTTGTTCTTTTGTGGGATAGATTCGAAACTTAAACGTTTTATGCACTTCTTTTCACCTCCTTGATGTACGTAATTTTACCGTACACTTGTATTATACGGTATTTTCCCGTACAATACAAGCGGAGGTGATTAAAATGACGGTTAAACGTGAACGTGTAGAAATGCGGATTCCTTCGCCTATTCTTAGGGAAGTTGAAGAATATCAAAAACGAAATTGCATTTCTACTCGGACAGCCGCTTTTTTAGAATTAGTTAGAAAAGCACTTGAACAAGAAAAACAAAAATTGTCGGACTTACGAGAGGAGGAATAGCCCCTCCCTTGTTCGACGCTCGCTCTCATCCCCATAGCTGAAGCTAGTGGTTTTCCCGTTCGCTTTTTATAATATCCGCGCTACGTCGAAGTCGTAACGGTTTTATCCATCATTGCGACCCAAGGGACATCCGTCCATACCCCTTGGCCAACCGATCCTTTAATCACGTAGCGATCTTGCGGGATAAAAGGCAACTTTTCGATTGCTTGCGGAATCGCTTTCATCACTAATTGGAACACCGGCTGCTCTTTGGAAAATCTCTCTCGTTTCTCTTGCAAGTACGTCTTCATCACTTGTAAAAAAAGATCACGCAACGCCATTTGGAATGCTCCTTTAAAAGCTGTTTCTGCTAATATGATAAACTAGTAACTTTTACCTTATATTTTACAAAAATAAGCGACAAAACGTCTAATAATTCTTGACAAAATCAGACAGTTCCACTTTTAACTCGATCAACCATGCGCTCAGTCATCTTTTCATGATATCACTTACCTAATGTTTGATTGGAAAGTGGGGAAACAAACTTTTTTCTTTCGTTTCCTACGCAATCCAAAGCAAAATAAGCAAGCCTAAAAGCCAGCGGCCGCGAAAAACCATTAAAAAAGAAACTGGCTCCTTTTTCACGTTTCAGCGATAGCAATAAGGAAGCCAGTTTTTCTTATGACAAACAGTATGAAACAAGCTAAAGCTAAATCGACGCCTCATTCCTTACTCCTTTTTTCCACTCATCCAAAAACGCAGGCAGCCGGCTTTGGTACGGAACGATGACGCGCTGGTAGTAGGTTTCCCATTCTTTTGGCTGCTTAAGAATATTTATATAAACATGGCGGATTTCTGTTATATATTCCACCGCATGACGATACGCTTTACGGTTTTTTTGCGCAATAAACGCTTCTGCTTTCTGTTTGTAGTAAGCAATCATCTCAGACGGATGACGTTCGTTCAAGTAACGTTCATAGATGATGTGGCGAGAGTACACGGCATAGGACGCGTCTCTTGTCACATAGCGAAGGAGTTCTTGGCTGTTCCCTTCTTGATAGTCAATTTCCGCTTTTATAGAAGAGTAACGGAGATCGCTAACAAATGAATACAATTCTTTCCTCACTGCTTCTTTTTCGCTTTTCTCTGCATAAGAGATGGTTTTCTTATACAACTCATAAGAAGGACGGTGTTGGAAGTATCGTTTTAATAGTTGAAGCGCCTTTCCTTTTTCTCCTATTTGATCGTAGTGCCGAAATACGTATTCATATAATGTATCTAAAGCTCCTTGCCCTTTTTCCAATCCTTGTTCCGCGACGTCGAGCGCTTTTTTCACTTCTCCTTTGCGGTGCAAAAATTGGACATAATCCCAATAGTCGCTTCCGTAAGTTAATTGCTGCATCCGCATTAGTTCATATGTATCTTCATCCCCAAGCTTGTGCCGATAAATTTTTAGCATGAGCGATTGATCATATGTGCTGTTTGACCGCTTCAAGTACGATAAAATAAGGTGCCAATGCTCTTCTTCGCAGGCGATTTGTTCAATCCAGCCCCATATGACGTCGTCAAATCCCGAATTTCCCTCGAGGTATTGTTCCATCAATCCGTGAATCATTTCCTCCCTGCATTCATCCGGCAGCTTCCCGTCTTCAAGCAATGAAAGAATATGTTCCATATTCTCATATGCACGATATTCCTCCTCTTGCAGACCACCGCCGTACATATTAAACTCGGAAATAATGTCTATTGTTTCTGAAAATTTGTCACGGTACTCGTGATAATATTTCTGTGCCAACTGTTCATCATTGAGATACCCTTTTTCCTCCAAAAACTGGAGCGCTCGCTCCTTTGCTTTTTTGTCAAGCACAATTAGGCTCATCGCGAGCTCAATCATATCTCGATGGGAAACACGCTTCAAAATCGCGCGAATATCCATAGTTTCAACTCCTTGCTTGTTTTTCCATAGTATACTTTAGTACAATACCATCGGCAATGGCTTATGACAAAAACGAGCATGGTTCTAAAACAAGCAAATTCGCAAAAAAGAGGTTGAACAGTAGTTCCCCGCACCTGCTTTGCTGCGCAGGAAAACAGTAAACCCTCATTCTACAGAAAACAAGGATGGACGGTAAAAAGAAACCGGCTTCCTCCTTGCACACTACCGAGGAGGAAGCCAGTTTTTTCGATGATAAACAGCACAAGACGATCGGCAGTTCTCTCCCTATACGATTTCTAACTGCATATCATGCAATACGTCAACATGTATCTTCTGTTTATTTTTTTGACACTATGATCTTACGATCTTCGTCTCCTTGGCACTCTTGTTGGTTTTGCTGGTTCATATGCTTTTAGCCCTTCGTCGCCGGTAAGAATTTCGACTTCCCATCCATTCACTCTTGCGTAGTATTCAGCCACTGTTTTAATCGTTGCATCCCCAATCGATAAACGCTCAGACGCTTGCTTTGGCCATTCGGAAATGAGTTTATGCAATTCATCAGCTGTCCATAGCTCTGCTTGCTCGGAAAATTGCGCCCAAGGAGACTCTTTGTCTAACGCCTTTTGTATAATGTGAACGAGCTTTTTCGCGCATTCATATCGTTCTTTTGCTGCTTGGGCGATATGGTTGCCTGTTTCAATGATCGTTGCCAGCGGAAGGACAAACGTTGCCCCACGTTTCTCTTCTTCCGTCAAAAGCTCGTTCACACGCCTGTAGTCCCAAATGTTCCCTTGCGCGCCGCATGTTTCTTTGCCGGGAACTTGCAACCAGCAGCATAAAATCGACGTATCAATGACAAGGATTTTTCGCTTCACCGCTCCTCACTTCCTTGCCACGACAGCGTTTCTTCGATTTCACCTTCTGCTACTAGCTTGCCAATCGATCCGCCTGCAAGAAGCTTCGGCAACGATTGAATATCTTCTAATGGTGTCAATTCACTTGCCCCGTCCTCCATCGAACGATGAGCAACAATAATAAACGGGATCATTTCTGGCCCTAACTCATCGAGTAACGCTGGATTGTGTGTTGTCATTAAAATATCAATTTGCCGATCGGTGCCAATTTCATTTAACATATCAATTAAAATCCCCGCACGGGAAGGGTGTAGGCCATTATCAATTTCTTCGATCACAATAAGACTTCCCTTCGGACGGGTCAATAATGCCGTCAAAATTCCGATAAAACGTAGCGTGCCATCCGACATGCCGCGCGCATCGACAATCAACTTTTTGTCGCTTCCCGGCCATTGCTCTTCACAGTACAGCATCGCATCTGTTTTAAAACGGCCGACCGGCTCCGCCCAAACTCGCTGGACATCTCCTTCCGGAAGGCGGGAGACGTATTTTGAAAGCAATTTTTCCGTTTGTTTCTTTTCTTCTTTCGGCAATGCCGCCAGCACTCCTGCTACATTAGAGGCATTGCTCGCAAGGCGGTTGGAAAACGGTTTATAATCACGCATCAAAGCAGGAGCGGGATCTAATATAAAAACATTTTCCAATGTATGCACAACAAGTTGTATAGCTTCATCCACTTCAGGATGTGTTTCTTGGTTTTTTAATTGGCTAATAACCGATACAGAACGTTTGAACGGTTTCTTTTTTGGGCGTCTTCCATTATAAACTGAAGCAGCAACCGTCGGGCTGTCTTCCTCTGCTGTAGCAGTGAATAATTTTGTCCGTTTGTTCATTTTTCTATCTATTTTCACTAATGACTCTGAAACAAGCTCCACATCGGATTTTGTACTCACTTCAATGCTATAATGATAGTCTGTTTCTTCATCGCCTTCGATGACCGCTTCTAATGTAAAAGAAGAATGTGGATGCTTAGCAGCCCATTCAACACCACCGCGTATCGCTTGAATATTCGCTTCTAAAAGAAGAGCAGAATCTCCCGATAAAATCGTCTGTAGCTCTTTTCCTTGTACCACTCGGCTCAAAAAAGCGATACCGTCCAACGCGTTCGATTTTCCGCTTGCATTCGTTCCAATCAAAACTGTTAACGGATCAATGTATAATGTTGCATTAGAAAAACTTTTCCAATTTTTATAATGAACTTCTTTCAACATTCGATCACTTCCTAATCAAACTTCCATTTATCAAGTAGGTAATCCAGAAAAATCATTGTCTAATAAAAAACACTTATAATTAGGAACGATCCATACTTACAACCTAATTACAAGAAAGGTTTTATTGAAAATTATACCATATTTCGAGTATTATTAAAAGAGATAGGTTGTCTCCTGCTCCTTTCCTATTTCCTATATATAAACAAGGTGCAATGCGTTGCATAAACAACAGCAAGCTGTACAAAATGTTGGCTCACTAGGAATAATGGAGTTAATATTAGTACCGTTAGTTAATGCATAGTAGAGAAAATCTGCAAAAAATCTCATCCACGGGATATTGGCAAAAAGAAACCGGCTTCCTCCTTGCACACTACCGAGGAGGAAGCCAGTTTTTTCGATAATAAACAGCACAAGAAGATCGTCAATGCTCTCCCTATACGTTTTCTAACTGCAAATCATGCAATACGTAATTTTTCTTCGTTCATCTAGAAAACAGATCGAAAACCGTAAAAACTGATTTAAAAAAAGAGAAAGCGCCCTCTCACCTTCTCTTTCCCATTCCTTCTTTAATTTTTATACGCACAATACGGACGCAGCTTGACACCGATGAGGCTGCCAAGGAAGGCAAACACGAACCAAATCCAGCCGTGGACGCTGAAGGAGGCGATGCCGCTGAAGTATGCGCCGATGTTGCAGCCGAACGCAAGGCGGGCGCCATATCCCATCATCAGACCGCCGATGAGGGCGCCGATCGTCATGCGCGATGGTCGTCTCCACTGGATCGGTTTGGCGTAACGGCCGGCAAACGCCGCTGCCAGCAAGGCGCCGAACATTAAGCTGATGTCCATGACCGTTGTCGTATCTTGATACAATGGGCTTTTCAGTGCATTTAGCTTCGCCGGGTCTTGCCAATAGACCCATTGCGTCGGATCAACGCCAAACAGTTGTACGAATTTTGCTCCCCAAAGGGCGAAGGCGGAAGTGATGCCCCACGGTTTGCCGTTGACCATTAATACAAGAGCGTTCATAACGGCAAGCAAGAAAGCGCCGACAAGAAGTGACCATGGGCCTTTATAAATCGCTTTCCAGCCGTTTTTGTTTTCGATTTTCATCGAAATCAGTTTGCCGTGGCGGCGTTTTTCGAGGACGGTTACAACGTAATAAACGAGTGCCAACAGTGCGAGCTGAAGCAGAAAACCGCCAAATGCACCAAGCTGGTGGATCAGCGAAATTGGCGCAAGATGCGGCGTGTTCATCCAAAAATCAAAATGGGTCGTCGCGATGACCGAGCCGGCGATAAACCCGATTAAGGTGACAATGCCGTTCGTATCGCCTCCGCCGATATGGTACAGCGTACCCGATGCACAACCATCGCCGAGCTGCATGCCGATGCCGAAAATAAACGCACCGACGATGACGGAAATGCCGACATCATGCACATTGCCCGCCACGGCATGACCGAAGATCGATCCTTTCAACAATAGCGGCAAGAAGAAAATGCTTGCCACTAGTAGCATGATCATTTGCGCGCGAATGCCTTCGCCTTGTCGGTATAAAATAAATTTGCGCCATGCGGACGTGAAGCCAAAGTGCGCTTGGTACAAGATAAATCCGCCGAACGCTCCTAACACGTAAAGGAGCGCTTGCTGCCAGGAAACGCGGCTGTATAAAAACAACGTACCTCCGATCAACACGATGGACGCAATGGCGATGATCCACCACGTTGGATTTTTCGGAGCGTTCTCTGCTTGCTTGACACGGACGTCCGTTTGTTTTTTTACCGCAATATCCAAGTTATCTTCCCCCTTTACTAAAATTAAGTACATTATATAATACTATAAATTCGATTGATTTTCTATGTTTTTGCCTCGCTGTTTTGTAAAAATAGGTAAAATGTTCCGTCAGCCGCATGGAGCTGGCATTTTTACAACCCCCTATGTTATATTTTTTTGTACCAATATTGTAAAAGCAGGGTGAGGATCATGTGGAAAGAATTTAAAGAATTTGCCATGCGCGGAAATGTCGTCGACTTGGCTGTGGGGGTCATTATCGGCGGCGCGTTCGGCAAAATCGTTTCTTCGCTTGTCAATGACATCATTATGCCGCTTATTGGCTTGTTGCTGGGCGGCATTGATTTTAGCGGGCTGTCGTTGAAATTTGGGGATGCCGTCGTGAAATACGGCATGTTTATCCAAAAGGTCGTTGACTTTTTGATTATCGCCTTTTCGCTCTTCCTTTTTGTCAAAGCGTTAAATAAACTGTACCACCGCATTAAAAAGGAAGAAGAAGTCAAAGATACAGAGCCGACTTTAACGAAGGAAGAAGAGCTGTTGATGGAAATCCGCGATTTGTTGAAACAGCAGCGGGAAGTGCAATAAGCGAATAATACGAAAAGAGCCTGCCCGATAAGTGGACAGGCTCTTTTTCATAGCAACAATACTCTAACGGCGTGGCGAACATAAGCGTCCAAATCGTCCGCTCGGCCCAAATGGCTCATAGCTTTGGAAACGATGATGGAAAAGCACGCGCTGCCAACGCGTGCTTTTGGTTTCCAATGCCTAGTAGCAAAGCCTCCCGCTTTTCACCACCACTCGGCTGTTTTTCACGACTGTATCGGTATGGTTCATACCGTAATGGTAGATGAGCTGCATATAATTTGGGACGTCGAAAAGGACCAGATCGGCTTTTTTCCCGACTTCAATGCTTCCGATTTCGCGGCCGCGGTTGATCGCGTGAGCGGCGTTGATCGTGACGGCTGCCAGCGCTTCGGCAGGGGTCATGCCCATCTGCAGGCAGCCGAGGTTCATGATCAGCGGGAGCGATACGGTTGGCGAGGAGCCGGGATTGCAGTCGGTGGAAAGCGCAACCGCTGCGCCGGCGTCGATGATCTTGCGGGCGTTTACGGCCTTGGTCATCAGGAAAAACGCTGTGCCCGGCAGCAGCACCGCAATCACGCCTTTTTCCGCCATACGGCGAATGCCTTCGTCCGAAGCGCGCAGGAGATGATCGGCGGAAATCGCCCCGACTTCCGCGGCCAGCTCCGCGCCGCCGTATGGTTCGATTTCATCGGCGTGAATTTTTGGCATCAGCCCGTACGCTTTTCCCGCTTCCAAAATGATTCTTGCCTGTTCTGGTGTAAACACGCCGCGTTCGCAAAAGACGTCATTGAATTCAGCAAGCCCGAGTTCGCTCACTTTCGGAATCATTTCTTCAATGATGACGCGTACAAAGCCGTCGGGATTGTCTTTCCACTCGACGGGTATGGCATGCGCTCCCATAAACGTGCGCACGACATCGATCGGATGGGTGTCATCGAGCTTTTTCGCCACCGTCAGCTGTTTGATTTCGTGCTTGAGGCTCAAGCCATAGCCGCTTTTCGCCTCCACGGTCGTGACGCCGTGAAGCAAAAACTGATCGAGCCGCCGCTTGCTTTCTTCATACAATGTTTCTTCCGATGCTTCCCGCGTTGCTTTGGTCGTCGCGTGAATGCCGCCGCCGGCGTTCATAATTTCCATGTACGTCGCCCCGCTAAGGCGCATCGCGAATTCGCTTTCACGGCTTCCTGCGTACACGAAATGCGTGTGCGGATCAACAAGCCCCGGCGTCACCGTTTTTCCTGTCGCATCGATGATGTCTGCTTCCGTGATCCGCTCTTGAAATCGTCGCGAAAGCTCCTCATCCGTTCCGACAGCGGCAATTTTTCCGTCTTCCACCCAGACGCTGCCGTTTTCAATGATATGAAGTTCGTTCATTTTCTCCTTCGTTAGCGGGGCTAACGAGCTGCCGGCCAGCGTCACGAGCTGGCTGGCGTTGCGGATAAACAACGGGCGCATGCGTCCCCCTCCTTCCGTTTATTTCAGCATCGGCATATGGATGCCTTTTTCTTTCGCCGTTTTGATGGCGAGTTCATAGCCGGCATCGGCGTGGCGGACAACGCCAAGGCCCGGGTCGGTCGTCAAGACGCGCTCGAGCCGTTTTTCCGCTTCTTTCGTGCCATCGGCGACAATGACCATTCCCGCATGAATCGAATAGCCCATGCCGACGCCGCCGCCATGGTGCACCGATACCCAGCTTGCACCGCCGACTGCGTTAAGAAGCGCGTTTAAAATCGGCCAGTCGGCGATCGCGTCGCTGCCATCTTTCATCCCTTCCGTTTCACGGTTTGGCGAGGCGACGGAACCGGAATCCAAATGGTCGCGGCCGATGACGATCGGCGCTTTCAGCTCGCCTTTCTCCACCATGTCGTTAATGATTTTGCCAAATTTCGCGCGTTCGCCGTAGCCGAGCCAGCAGATGCGTGCCGGCAGCCCTTGAAACTGGATTTTTTCCCGCGCCATGCGGATCCAGTTGCACAAATGTTGGTTGTCGCTGAATTCGCGCAAAATGACTTCATCGGTTTTGTAGATGTCTTCCGGATCTCCTGAGAGAGCCACCCAGCGGAATGGCCCTTTCCCTTCGCAAAAGAGCGGGCGGATGTAGGCGGGAACAAAACCTGGAAAATTAAACGCCTCTTCCACTCCTTCATCTTTCGCGACTTGGCGGATATTGTTGCCGTAATCGAATGTCACCGCGCCTTGCTTCTGCATGGCGAGCATCGCTTTAACATGTTCGGCGATCGATTGTTTGGCGCGGCGGATATACTGCTTCGAATCGTGCTGGCGCAGCTCAGCCGCTTCTTCGAGCGTCATGCCTGCCGGAATGTAGCCGTTAAGCGGATCGTGGGCGGACGTTTGATCTGTTAATACGTCCGGAATAAAACCGATTTTGATCATTTTCGGCAACACTTCCGCCGCGTTGCCAAGCAGGCCGATGGATAGCGCTTTTCCTTCTTCCTTCGCCTTTTTCGCCATTTGGATCGCCACATCGAGACGGTCGGTCATCGTGTCTAAATATTTCGTGTCAATGCGGCGCTGGATACGGGCTGGGTCCACTTCGACGGCAATGCAGACGCCGCCGTTTAACGTAACGGCGAGCGGCTGTGCTCCACCCATGCCGCCAAGACCTGCCGTCACCGTAATCGTGCCTTTTAGCGTGCCGCCATAGTGCTGGCGCGCCATCTCGGCAAACGTTTCGTACGTGCCTTGCACGATGCCCTGGCTACCAATGTAAATCCAGCTTCCTGCCGTCATTTGCCCATACATGATTAAGCCTTTTTTATCGAGTTCGTGGAAATGATCCCACGTCGCCCAGGCAGGCACAAGGTTCGAGTTGGCGATTAGCACCCGCGGCGCATCCGCGTGCGTTTTAAACACCGCCACTGGCTTTCCCGACTGAATGAGCAGCGTTTCATCGTTTTCTAAGTTTAATAGCGTTTCGACAATCGCCTCGTAGCACTCCCAGTTGCGCGCCGCTTTGCCGATGCCGCCGTAGACGACCAACTCTTCCGGACGCTCGGCCACCTCTGGATGTAAGTTGTTGTTGAGCATTCGCAACGCGGCCTCTTGAATCCAGCCTTTCGCATGCAAGGTCGAACCGGTGTATATTTGCACCGGCCGGCGTTTCGTTGCCATTGTGATCCCCTCCGTTTTTTCCTTTGTTTTTAACCCAGAATGCCGTCAGGATGAATAAACGTCAGATAAGGGACGGCTTTCGCCATCTCGATGGACCGACTCAGTCATTCTCCTTTTTTAAGAATTAAAAAATGAAACCGGTTGCGAATATATGCATCCCGTTTTTAAAATCGTATATAATTTTTTGAATTTTATGCCCATTAGTGAAATGAAATGGTTATCTTGCATCATTTTCTTTAGATTTATAAAAAAGAACCGCTCGGTCATTGCAGTTCTTTGCGCTGCTCATCGCGGTATTCAGTTGGCATCCTCCTCGTTTCTTCTTTATTTCGGTGTTTCCTTTTCTAATATCCTCATGTCTGCTCGACAGTATTGACGGTATAGACGCGATGAATAGGCGGAAACAAACCAGCGGATCGCCGCGCTCTCGTTTTCCATCCCGCTCCGCAATCGATAGTTTCATCGGGTTCACCGACCTGTCGACGCTCGCTGGCGGCGGTGGAAATGAACAAGCGCTTCCATGCAGAAGGCGGCGGCTAACGCAATCGTTTTTCGATTTTCATCGACCAACGGATTCACTTCACAAATATCGAAACTGATCGTTTGCGGCTTGGAAATAATATAACGAAGCAGGGCGCGAACGATTTTCGGATCAAGCCCGAACGGCGAAGGCGCGCTCACTCCCGGCGCCGCGCTTGCGCTCAACACATCCATGCAAAGCGTCAGCACCAGCACATCATAGTTTTGGATAAAATCGTCAATGAACTCATACGCGCGTTCTAACTTTTCCAATGTCAATTCTTCCTCCAACATGTACGTGCATCCGTATCGCTTCGCGGTTTCAAATAACGCCGCCGTGTTGCCTAGCGTCTGAATGCCGAGGCAGCAGTATCCCGCGTTTCCATCTTCATCTAATATTTGCCGAAACATCGTCCCCGATGACGGCCCTTGTTCATATGGGCGCATGTCAAAGTGGGCGTCGATGTTGATAATGCCAAGCTTCGTTTCCGGACCGACCGCCTGCCGTACGCCGAGATAATGCCCGTACGCGGTCTCATGTCCGCCGCCGATGACAACCGGCGTGATGCGATGGCGGATAAGGCGCTCTACCGCTTGCCCCAAATGTTTCTGGCTGTTTTCTAATTCTCCTCCTTCACAAGTAATTTCGCCCACATCGTAAAGTATTACGTCAGGCGGCAGGTGCCACGGCAAGTTCGCCAGCGCCTTTTTCACTTCCACCGGCGCGTGATACGCTCCTTGCCGCCCTCGATTGCGGCGGACCCCTTCATCACATTGGAAGCCTAATAAAGCAAAGGCGTTTTCTGCCTGTGCCTGTATTTGCCCCATATCAAGAAGACGAATTTTTTGATGGACGCGAAAACTTTTTTCATCGCTCTCGCTGTCGATCCGCCCCTTCCATCTCTCCTTGTCCGGCTGTTTGTACATAAAACGAGACCCCCTACTTTATGCTCTGCACGACACCAACATCCTAGATTAGTCATTGCGTTGATTTGTCTATATCAGGTTCTAGTTCTTGTTCCCATCGCGTAAATGATATCCCTTCTTTTGTTTTGCCGTCTATTTTAACTTATGCATAGCGACCCGATCCCATAAGCAACTAAATGGTTAGGAAAGGGAAAAGGAAGAGAGAAAAAAGGAAATCTTCTTATTTTCGCGAATAGGTAGTATGGGAGCTTACCATTTTTAAAGAAAGGATTGTGGCTATGGCAAAAACCGTCAACTTGCACGAAGTCATTGCAGGAAAAAGTGCACCGCCAGCCTGTGATACATCGCTTGGCGTTCAATTAGTGGAAACAGGCGAAGGATATGCGAAAGGAAAATGGACGATCGGGGAGCATTTGCTCAACGGCAACGGCGTCATTATGGGCGGATTTGTCAGTGCGGCGGCCGATATTATGATGGCGTATGCGATTACGACATTGCTTCATGAAGACCAAACATTCGCTTCGATCAATCTGCATACGACGTTCCATCGCCCGACCGTTGTCGGCGAAGTGGAAGTCGAAGCGAGGGTGGAAAAATTCGGACGCACCGTTTCCTACCTGACCGCTGTCTTAACGCAAAACGGCAAAGAAGTGGCAAGCGCCGTTTCCTCGGTAATGATCATGCCAAAACGATAAAAAAGCAGGACGACCTCCTGCTTTTTGCTTGCGAATGGACGTGTTATTTTTGCCCAAACGTCTTCGGCATGACCACCGCCACGACTTCACCGCGCGCGCAAAGTTCTCCATCGGCGAATACTTCCGTATCTACTTTCCACTTTTTCGGATGAATTTCTTCGACGGTTCCCACCGCTTTCAGTGGCCCCCCGTGCGGCGTCGGCTTGACAAACTCCACCTTCAGCGAAGCGGTGACAAAACGCGGCGGAGTCTCGCCGTCACCAGGTTCATGGCCGTTTTTGCGATGCAGTGCCAGCGCGGCCGAACCCGTTCCGTGGCAGTCGATCAGCGAGGCGATCAATCCGCCATACACAAAGCCGGGAATGGCAATATGCTCAGGGCGCGGCGTGTAAATCGTGACCGTTTTCTCCCCTTGCCATCCCGTGCGGAAATGGTGGCCGTGCTCATTCATCCGGCCGCATCCGTAGCACCAGGCAAATTCCTCTGGATATTCGTCTTGAATGGCGTGTTTTACTTGTTCTTCCATGATTTCTCCCTCCCCTTTCCTTTTCAGTATATCACAATGAGCACATTACTTCCTTTTCCTTTTAATTTCCTTTACAATAGTGATAGGTTTACAGAGAATGGAAAGGACTGCAGCAATGAAAGTGTTAGAAACCTATATCGTCGCGGGACTGACCGGCTTGCTGTTTTATCATCTCCATTCCCCGATTCCGTGGATGCTCGGGGCCATTACCGGAATGCTTGTTTGGAAAACGGTCATCAAGCGCCAAGTAGCGGCGCCAAAGGCGTTATCCAACAGCGGATTGATTGTTTTAGGCACCTACTTTGGACTGTCGTTTACAAAAGAGACACTGTTAACAATTGCGCCATATATTGTTCCGTTTCTCGCTGTCGCTGTGTCCCTGATTGTCATCAATATTATGAACAGCATCGCGGTGACGAAATGGACGCATATGGATAAAGTGACAAGCGTGTTTGCCTCCGTTCCTGGCGGATTGTCGGAAATGGTGGCCGCTAGTGAATCGTTCAATGCCAATACAGCGCTAGTAACGATTTTTCAAACGATTCGTTTATTAACGGTCGTTTTTCTTGTGCCAACGGTCGTTGTCCATTGGTTGAGCGGACATGCGCCGTCAGGAAGCTCCGCAGCTCAGGCGGCTGCTGCCTCTTCCGATGGTCATTACGCTTGGTTTTTGTTAAGCATTTTCGGTGCGCTTCTTTTACGAAACGTCATTCCGGCGGCATACGTCGTCGGACCGCTTGCCGTAACGGCAGTTATGCATGTGGCTGGAGTAAACTTGCCGTCACTGCCTTCATGGTTGATTATTTTGGCACAAATTAGCGTTGGAATGAACATGGGAAACCGCATTACGTTAGAAGATATTAAGCTTGGCGGAAAATTTAGCTGGGTATATTTCCTGCTTGCGCTAGTATTAATTGCTTTATCATTCGGATGCGGCTGGGCATTTGCGAAATTAACGGATCTTCCACTGTCGACCGCGCTGTTAAGCCTGGCACCGGGCGGGCTAGTGGAAATGGTATTAACGGCGCAGACAGTCGGCGGCGACCCGGCCATCGTCAGCTCGCTGCAGTTTATGCGGCTATTGCTTGTCATTATCGTTGTGCCGAACGTCTTGAAATGGGTGTTTCGCAAATTTCCATACATTACCGATACGGCATGGAAAAACCGCTCTGTTCGCAACTAGGAACAGAGCGGTTTCATTTTACTTAGCTGGTTCATAAAATTCGATCCATTCTCCATCCGGCCCAAGGAAAAACAAATATTTCGCCCCGTTTGGCAGCGTCGTAATATCTTCCCAGACGAGCGGAACACCGAGCGATTGAAGCCGCTCTTTTTCTTGCTCAATTCCTTCAACGGTAAAGGCGACGTGATGCACTTTTCCTTCCGTCGGCAAATTCGGATTATACCCTTCGATCAATTCGACAATGACCGAGCCATCCAATCCTAAAAACGCCAGCTTCATCGTGCCGTTCGTATGCGTCATCTCGCTAAGCAATTCCAAACCGACTACCTCTTGATAAAACTTTTTCGATGTTTCAATGTCTTTTACTTGAATGCCGACATGTTCGAATTTTTTCACTGACATCATAGTTCTCCCCTTTTTTTATTATTTTCAAGATTGAGAAAATACCGCCCGCAAATATGGAGTCATATGTACGATCGAAATTCCTTTTTCCGCTAGTTCGCTAAAAATATAGCGATCGAGCGCATAAGGACCAGCGGCTTTCCATTCTTCCACTTCCGCAAGCGTCAAAATAAGATAAAAAGACTTTCCTTGCGTATGCCCATATAGATGAAAAAAATTCGCGTAACAGTCAAAATGCAGCACTGTCTTTTTGTCAAATTGCAACAGCTGCTTTCTTATGCACCGGGCGACATGGGAAGCGAACGATTCTGCTTTCAAGTGTGCCGCCATATAACTGCGAATCAAATCATTTTCGCGCACTCGGCGTTCCCACCTCCTTCCTTTGTTTTGTACATAAAAACCCCTTTCGCCATGAATGATGCGAAAGGGGTTTGGCCGTTCTTATCATCCAAAGCGAAACCGCTTTGCGGGTTGGAGCACCTTGCGAAATACGCAGGTTGCTGTGGAGTCATCGAGCCCGATCTCTCGTCCACTCTTGATAAGACTGTATGTAATTTTTCTCTATCTTACCACGGTATCTCAATGATGACAATGATTTTTTGTTTTTTCATAAGGGAAAGAAGGAGAGCAAAGGAATCTCCTTCTTTCCGATTTATTATTGCGCTACTTCCGGCTGCTCCGAAGTGACACCGACATCTTTCCATGTCAATTTCGAACTAGGGTCAACCGTAAAGTTTTTCACACGATTGTTGACCGCATAAATGATCGAGCGGTATAGCGTCGGGATGACAGGTACTTCTTCATTCATTAACTCTTGCCATTCGTTGTAAATTTTCTTGCGGTATTCTTTA
Source organism: Saccharococcus thermophilus (assembly GCF_011761475.1). Taxonomy (NCBI): domain Bacteria; kingdom Bacillati; phylum Bacillota; class Bacilli; order Caryophanales; family Anoxybacillaceae; genus Saccharococcus; species Saccharococcus thermophilus. The sequence continues at coordinate 929,782 of NZ_JAASRS010000001.1, read as the reverse complement.
TCAAATGCTTGCTCGGAATGACCTTTTTCAAGCAGTTCATCATTTTTCTCATTTACCCAGCGAGAGTAGTTGAACATAACGTTACGGCCATATAATCCATATGGGTCCACATCGGTTCCTGTGTACCATGCCGCGGCGAACACATCGACTTTCGGATCGTCTTTTTCGACCATATCATAGAACGAGTTGAATTCCGCCAAGCGGCCATCAACCAGCTGTACATTCAAGCCGACGTTTTTCCAGCATTGCATGTAAAATTTCGCTAATGGTTCGGCAATATCCCCGCCGCTCATCGAGAGGAAATTAATGGTGAATTTTTTGCCATTTGGATCTTCGCGGAAGCCGTCGCCATCGACATCTTTATATCCCGCTTCATCCAATAATTTTTTCGCTTTTTCTGGGTCGTATGTGTATCCTTTCTCATTTTTATCATGGTAGCTTGGGAAGGATGGCGGAATAAGCGTCGTTGCCGGGAAACGCAAACCGTGATACAATCTGTCTGCCACTTCCTTGTTATTAATCGCATATGCCATCGCCTGGCGAAGCTTTTTGTTTTGGAATTTCGGATTATCCATCACGTTTTCTTGTTTTTTCGCATCCCAGTGCCCGAGTTTAAAACCAATATAGTTGTAAGCTAAATCGACTTTTCCAATAAATTGAAGGTTTTTTGTTCCTTTCGCATTGAGATATTGGTCAGTTGGAAATTCGGCAATGTCAATTTCTCCTTTTTTAAGCGCCTGCAGCACAACTTGCGGGCTGACTACCTTCAAGATAACACCTTTTAAGTTCGGCTTTCCGGCCCAGTAATCGTCGTTGCGAACAAATTCAACCGATTCGCCTGGAACGATCTTTTTCACTTTAAATGGACCAAAGCCAATTGGATGTTTGCGGATCTTATCCGATTTCGCCAAATCTTTAATCGGCACATCTTTTAAATAATGTTTCGGAAGCGGATATGCCCAAATGCCTGTTAGTACAGATGGATTGGCATGTTTCCATGTAATGGTTAATGTTTTGTCGTCAATGACTTTAATTCCTGAAATTTTGTCCGCTTTTCCGCTATGGTATTCGTCCATGCCGACGATATCCTGGATGAGCGCATCTCCGTAGCGGACGCCCGTATAATCTTTATTGCCGATGACTAAGTAGGCATATTCTAAATCTTCCGCTTTGACAGGTTCACCGTCATGCCATTTTACATTATCTTTAATTTTGATCGTCATCGTTTTTTTGTCAGCGGAAAGTTTGTATGTGGCCGCGCCATCGTTCGTAATTTCATAGTCTCCATTTGTACGGAAAAGTGATTCGTCAAAAAATTGCAAAATCTCCGCGTCTGGCTGTCCTTCGTAAAACGCATAGCTCAATGTTCCTTCAAATGGGGTATCCGATACTAATCCGTATTTTAATACACCATCAACGATTTTCCCGTCATTTTTGACGGTCATTGGGAATTTTCCGATATCTTCCTTTTGCGCTGTTTGTTTATTCTTGTTGTCTTTGTTGTTGCTTGCGGAGTTGCTGTTGCACGCCGTTAATCCTAACAAAAGAACGACGAGCACCACCAAAAACCTCCATTGCCACTTTTTCCTCACTTTTTCTCCCCCTTTATCCTAATCGTTGTCTTGCATCGGCCGCGCGTTTTAACGCTTGGCCGATAAAATTTATGCACAACATCATTACTAAAATAAGCAATGATGCTGGTAACCATACCCACCATTTGCTTTGCAAAACATCCGGATTCATCGCATAGCTGACAAGCGTCCCTAGACTTGGCGTACTTTCCGGCAATCCAAAGCCTAAATAGCTTAAGCCTGATTCAATTCCAATATTTCCGGCAAGGTTTAATGTTAAGTTTACGATAATGATCGAACTTAAATTAGGCAAAATTTGAAAAAGGATGATTTTCCAATCCGGCGTACCGAGCGTTTTCGATGCGCTTACGTAGTCCAATTCCCGCTCTGCCAGCGTTTTTGCTCGAATAAGCCGCGCCTTTCCCGTCCATAAAAAGGCACTCATAATCAGAATAAACGTGAAAATATTATATTTAGGCACAATCGCCACAACTACGATCACAAGCATTAAAAATGGCAATACAAGGATAAAATCGATAATACGCATGATTATATTATCAATAACTCCCCCAAAATATCCGGCAATGAGGCCAACGGCAAGACCAATCAGGCCGGTGATCAGCGTAATCGCTAAACCAATGGTAAATGAGTTTCTTGCACCGATAATCAGCTGCCCAAAAATATCCCTTCCTCCATAATCCGTACCAAGCCAATGCTCTGCTGACGGCGGAGAGTAAATGTCCAGCAAGTCCACTTTGACAATTTCATCTTGGTCTAATAATAACGAGGCACCATATACAACGATCAAAATCAAGGAAAGAAGAATGAGAGAACCGAGAGCTAACTTATCCTTCACCAACTCACGCCACATAATAGAAAGGCTTGAAGGACTTTTTTCATTTTTTGCATGGATATCGCCTAGTTCTGCTTTCATCATTGTGTCCCCCCATTCCATTACTCAATGCGAATACGTGGATCAACCGCACTTAAAATAATGTCAGACAAAAGTGTCCCAATTAAAGTGGCAAGACCAGAAATCATCACGAGTGCGGTAACAACGCTGTAATCTCGCTGCATAATCGATTGCAAAAACAATTGCCCAATCCCTGGATAACTAAAAATAGATTCCAGAAAGATAGATCCGCCAATTAATCCTGTAATCTCATATCCTAAGAAAGCAGCAATCGGCAAAAACGAATTTCGTAAAATATGACGCCAATAAATGCTTGATTCTGGCACTCCTTTTGCACGTGCGGTTTTAACAAAGTCTTTCACCTTTGTATCGATAATTTCACTGCGCAAATATTGAATCGTCCCAACCGTATTGATCAGCGCTCCAGACAGAGCCGGAAGCAAAAGATGGTTTAGCTTGCTTACATAATAGGCAAACGTTCCTTTTTCCACTTGAATATCAACGCTTCCTCCCGTCGGAAACCATCCTAATTTGAACCCGAAAATAAACAACATAATTAACGCAAAGATAAACAACGGTGTCGCAAAGCTAACGTAGCTGTATCCAACGATTAGCTTATCCGCCCAAGAGTCCGTCCATCTTCCCGAAATAATTCCTAAAGGAATCGCGATCATATACGTTAATATTAAAATCGCGGCAGATAGCAAAATCGTATTCCACATTCGCCCAGCTAATAAATCGTTGACAGGTTGCTGATGAATATAGGACATGCCAAGATCTCCATGCAGCAAGTTTTTCATCCAACGCATATATTGAACATGTACCGGATCATTGAGTCCGAGCTTTTCTTTCATTTCCGCCAATGTTTGCGCGTCCATTTTTGGATTGCTTGCCAACTGTCCTGTCAATGCATCCCCAGGCATCGCCTTTGCCAACAAAAACACAAGAACACTTAAAAGAAATAGTTGCGGAATCATTATCATGATTCGCCGCAATATAAATTTCAGCATCGTGTCGTCTTCCTCTCTTTACGGAATCGCAACGGAATGCGTCTCAGAGATTTTCTTTAACGGGTGCACCTTGCCCTCATCATCAAAGTAGCGATGGTACAGCTGTTTGTATTCCCTTTCGACTTCTTCGCGAAGCTGAAACTGCTGTCTTCTCTGCCGCGGATCCGCGTTTGGAATTGCCGAAAGGAGACGCTTTGTATAAATGTGCTGCGGATGGTGAAAAATTTCTTCGCTCGTTCCTTCTTCAACAAACCTGCCGCGGTACATAATACCGATGCGATCACACATATGACGGATAATGCCTAAGTCATGGCTAATAAACAAATATGTAAGCTGAAATTCTTTTTGGATCTCTTTCATAAAATTTAACACCTGCGCTTGCACCGATACATCAAGCGCGGATACTGGCTCATCTGCAATAATAAGCTTTGGATTGAGCGTAAGCGCTCGTGCAATGCCGATCCGTTGCCGCTGTCCTCCGGAAAACTCATGTGGATATTTATAAATCGACTCTGGATTTAATCCTACCCTTTCGATAAAATATTGCACTTTCCGTTTTTCTTCTTGCGGCGACAATTTTTCGAAATTGCGGATCGGTTCGGCAATAATATCGAGCACACGTTTGCGCGGATTAAGCGAAGAATATGGGTCTTGAAAAATCATTTGAATGTCTTTTCGGTACGAATAAAACTGCCTGCGGCTTAGTTTCGTTAAATCGGTGCCCTCTAATAAAATTTCACCTGCTGTCGCTTTTATGAGCCCGATAATCGTACGCCCCGTCGTCGTTTTTCCGCATCCTGACTCTCCGACAAGTCCATACGTTTCTCCTTGCCTTAGCTCAAAGCTGATATCATCTACAGCCTTCACATAATCAACAATGCGGCGAAAAAACCCTCCGCGTACCGGATAATACACTTTTAAATGATTTACTTTAAGAAATGCCATAGCCCACGTCCCCTATATGATCATGTGGAAAGTAGAAATGTTGATAACATGTGCAGCGAACCCAATGTCCTGGTTCAACTTCGCGCAAAATCGGATTCGGTTCATGTTTTGACTCATCAATCCAGCTAATTCGCGATTGGAATCGACACCCTGTCCGCGGCATCTTTTGCAAAGAAGGAACGATTCCTTGAATGACGTGAAGTTTTTCTTTACGGGTTTGTGCGGATGGAATCGACTGCAATAACGAGCGTGTATACGGATGAAGAGGATGGTGGAATAACGTTTCCACATCTGCCAATTCAACAATTTCCCCAGCGTACATAACAGCTACGCGATCGGCCATTTCCGCAACTACACCTAAATCATGAGTAATTAAAATAATGCCTGTTTTCATTTGTTGTTGCAGTTCTTTTAATAGTCCCATAATTTGTGCTTGGATCGTAACATCCAAGGCAGTTGTCGGCTCATCTGCAATAATAAGCGACGGTTCGCAAGCGATGGCGATCGCAATCACAACCCGCTGTCTCATTCCACCTGAAAGTTCATGAGGATAACGATGATATGTTTTTTCCGGATTCGGAATGCCAACACGTTTTAACAGTTCTAATGTGCGCTGCCTTTTTTCCGCCGAAGATAATTTTGTATGATAATCCATGCTTTCTTCAATTTGTCGCCCTATCGTCATTAATGGGTTCAATGCCGTTAACGGGTCTTGGAAAATCATTCCGATATCTTTGCCACGAATTTTGTTCAACTGTGAAGTAGATAACGATAATAAATTCATTCCTTTAAATGTAATGCTTCCTTCTAATTTTGTCTTTTGTGGCGGATGCAATCCCATGACTGCAAGTGCCAGCGCGCTTTTTCCGCACCCCGACTCTCCAACAATCGCCACCACTTCGTTTTCATTCACCGTAAGGGAAACATCATCAACCGCAGCGTAATATTGATCTTGAATTCGAAACGAAACGCGTAAATGGTCTATTTCTAAAATTGGTTTTCCGGTCAATGTATTCTCCCCTTTATAATCTTTGTAATACGTAAATTAAATGTAATTTTTATAATTTTATGAATATTTTATTACATCTTTTTTACAAATTCAACCGTTTTTCCTTGTTTTTATTGGTTATTTAGCACATAGTTTTATTTTATAATTATTGGGTGTACAGTTTTTTATCACAGAATAAAGGAACATTTCCAAGCCTGCCACATAAACGATGGAATATATTTTATCCGCAATTCATCATTTTTCGTTAATGTTCTATTTTTTCGACAAAAGTCATATCAAAGATGATAATATAGTAAAGGAATATGATTTCTTAAGATTGGAGTTGCTTTTGCATGCAGAAAAATCAAGTGGAAACTCCTTATGCTTCCCTTTATTTTTTCATGCCTGCCATACAGTTCATTTTAGATAAAGATGGCTATATCGTCGATATAAATGAGTTCGCTGCATTAACGCTTGGATACAAACGAAATGAACTAATCGGTGCGCCTGTTTCCGCCGTCGTTTGTGAAGAAGATCATCATCGCGTCAAACAACAGCTTCAGTTTATGCTCACACATCCGACCGATGTTGTCCATGCGATGGAATTACGACAGGTAACGAAAAGTGGGAAAATTTTATTTGTCAAAATGAGAATTCGACGAAAACAGATCGATGGTGGCGAAACACTTTTTCTTGCATCATGTTATAATATTTCGTCTGAAACATATGCAAAACAACTGTTAGCAGCACAGAAAAGCATTTTAGAGCTTATTGCAAAACATACGCCTCTCGAAGAAATTTTAACGAGGCTCGTTTATGCTGTGGAAGAAATCCGGCCAAAGATGGCTTGTTCTATTTTACTAGTCGACGAGGAAAGCGGCCGGCTTTATCATAAAGCGGCCCCTAGCCTGCCAAAGAAATATATTGATGCGGTTGACGGACTGGAAATCAGTCCACACTCCGGATCATGCGGCGCGGCAGCTTATCGTCAGGAAATTGTCATCGTTAACGATATTCAACATAATCCGTTATGGGAGCAATATAAACATTTTGCCTTGCCGCATGGATTACGTTCCTGCTGGTCTGTTCCGATTTTTTCCTCCACAGGAAAAGTATTAGGTACGTTTGCAATCTACTATTACGAACAATGTGAACCGCATGAAGAAGATATAGAGATTATTTATACGTTTTCTTCACTGGCAGGACTGGCGTTGGAGCGGGAAAAAATGAAAGATGCGCTCCAAGAAAGCCGTCAAATGTATGAGTCATTGTTTCATTTTAATCAAGATGCTGTCTTCTCGTTACGGCTGGACGGCAAGTTTTTTGCAGCCAACGAAGCCGCTGCCAACATTTCTGGGTATAGCCGTGATGAGCTGCTGACGATGACCATGTATGATTTCATTATCGAAGAGGATCTACCGAAAGCAATGGAGGCGTTTCGCGATACAATAAAGGGGCATTCCCGCCATCTTGAACTGCGCTTTCGCCATCAATCAGGGAACCAACGCTATGCTAGCGTCACTTCTATTCCTATTCTTGTAAATGAAAAAATTATTGGCGTTTCATGCATTGCCAAAGATGTGACGGAGCGGATCGAACAAGAAGAGCGCATTCGTTATATGGCGTATCACGATTCATTAACGGGGCTGCCAAATCGTCGCCTGTTTCATGTACTTGCTGCGGAGGCGCTTATGAAGGCGCGGCAGTCGGGAAACAGCGCGGCCATTTTATATCTCGATTTAGATGGGTTCAAATATATTAATGATTCGATTGGACATCTTAACGGAGATAAAGTATTGAAAAAAGTGGCAGAGCTGCTGAAAGAGAAAGTCGGATCTCACGGAACCGTTGGCCATATGAGCGGGGACGAGTTTACCATTTTACTGCCGTCGTTGTCTGAGCGCAAGGAGGCCGTAGAAATCGCAAAAGAATTGCTGAGTATTTTTAAGGAACCGCTATGCATCGACAAGTTCGAATTATTTCTTACTTGCAGCATCGGCATCGCTTTTTATCCGTATGAGGAAGCGGATGTTGATACCATCATCAGCTATGCAGATATAGCGATGTATGAAGTAAAGCGGAAAGGAAAAAACGGATACTATATTTACGATGCAGATCTTTTACAGCAGCGATTGCCTAATATTTTTTTGCTAAACGATTTACACCATGCAATTAAGCATAAAACGGAAGAATTGCACGCTGTTTATCAGCCGATTGTCGATATACGGCGAAAACAGATTACAGCGATGGAAACGCTCATCCGTTGGCATCACCCAGTGCATGGAACTATTTTTCCAGGTCAATTTATTTCGCTCGCCGAGGAAACGGGACTTATCGTTCCTATTGGCGAATGGATTATCCGGCAGGCATGCAGACAGCATGAGCGCTGGCGGAAACAAGGTTTGCCGCCGATTCGCATAGCGGTAAACGTCTCTGTAAAACAATTGCAAGATCAGCAATTTGCTTCCCGCATTGAAGCGATTTTAACCGAGACAAAGATGGAGCCAAAATGGCTTGAATTAGAAATTACAGAAAATATGTTCATTTATAATGAAACAACGATTTCAAACAACTTACGGCACGTGAAAGAGCTTGGGGTCCGGATTTCGATTGACGACTTCGGGACGGGGTATTCTTCCCTTGCCTATTTAAAACATCTTGATTTCGATACGGTAAAAATCGATCGGTCGTTTATTTCCGATTGCCCCCACTCTTATTATGAGAGCATGATAACAAACACGATTATTTCATTGGCGCATCATCTAGGGATAAACGTTGTCGCCGAAGGAGTAGAGCGTCCTGAACAGATTGATTATTTGCGAGAAAAAGGTTGCCAAGAAGCCCAAGGATACTTCTTTCACCCGCCCCTTCCCGCGAATGAGGCGACGCTCCTGCTTCAAAAAGGAATCGCCCATTTATACTAAAACACATAATGCCATCCATAAAGAAAAAGGGGCTCTTTTCCAATCGGAGAGCCCCTCCTTTTTATTTAAACGCCATCGCAGCTTTCACCGCTTTTTTCCAACCTGCATAAAGCGCTTCTTGTTTTTCTTTTTCCATTTGCGGTTCAAAGCGGCGCTCTAATTGCCACTGGACGGCAATTTCATCGCGGTCTTTCCAATAGCCGACGGCAAGCCCGGCCAAATAGGCGGCGCCAAGCGCTGTCGTTTCATTAATGACTGGGCGCTCTACCGGCACACCGAGCATATCGCTTTGAAACTGCATGAGGAAGTTGTTTTTCACCGCTCCGCCGTCGACGCGCAACGTTTTCAAGGCAATGCCGGAATCCGCTTCCATCGCCGCCAGCACGTCTTTCGTCTGGTAAGCGAGCGATTCCAATGTCGCGCGAATGAAATGTTCTTTCGTCGTGCCGCGCGTCAAACCGAATACCGCGCCGCGTACATCGCTATCCCAATACGGCGTGCCAAGGCCGACGAATGCCGGCACGACGTAAACGCCGTCAGTCGAGTCGACTTTTTCCGCATATGCTTCGCTGTCTGCCGCCTGCTTCAGCATGCGGAGCCCATCGCGCAGCCACTGAATCGCCGAACCGGCGACGAAAATGCTGCCTTCAAGCGCATATTCGACTTTTCCGTCAATTCCCCAGGCAATCGTCGTTAACAATCCGTGTTTCGATTGCACCGCTTTTTCGCCCGTATTCATCAACATAAAACATCCAGTGCCGTACGTGTTTTTCGCCATTCCTTCCGCAAAGCACTCCTGCCCAAACAGCGCCGCCTGCTGGTCGCCCGCCGCCCCGGCAATCGGCACTTCGACGCCGAAGAAATGATATGGAATCGTTTTGGCATACACTTCGGAAGATGGACGCACTTCTGGAAGCATCGATTTCGGAATGCCTAAAATCGTTAAAATTTCTTCATCCCATTGCAACGTGTGAATGTTAAATAACAATGTGCGTGACGCGTTAGAGTAGTCGGTGACATGGGCGCGGCCGCCGGAAAGCTTCCAAATGAGCCACGTGTCGATCGTGCCGAACAACAAGTCCCCTTTCTCTGCTTTCTCCCGCGCTCCTTCCACGTTGTCTAAAATCCATTTTACTTTTGTTCCGGAAAAATAAGGGTCAATTAATAAACCAGTTTTCTCACGGAATAAGTCGTCATATCCTTGCTGTTTCAATTGCTCGCAAATGTCGGCCGTCTGCCGCGATTGCCAAACAATGGCATTATAAATTGGTAGCCCTGAATGTTTATCCCATACGACCGTTGTTTCCCGCTGGTTCGTAATACCGATCGCCGCCACTTGTTCCGGCTTTATTTCCGCCTCAGAAAGGACGCTGGCAATGACGGCTAACACCGAGCCCCAGATTTCATTCGCGTTATGTTCGACCCATCCTGGTTTCGGAAAATATTGCGTGAACTCTCGTTGCGCGATATGAACGATTTCTCCCTTTTGATTGAACAATATTGCGCGTGAGCTTGTTGTTCCTTGGTCTAGTGCAAGAATATATTGTTCCACTGTCATTTCTCCCCCTTTATTACATTAAAACATTTTTTGGCTTGTTGTAGGTAGCTGTTTTTCCTTGATAAACATACGCGATCAAAAGCACGACGGCGATGGCGATAAGCACGTACCAAAACGCCGCGGTGAGCTTGCCCAAAAATACCGCCTTATAAAACAGACTGCCAAAAGAACCTCCTAAAATCGGTCCGACGACAGGCACCCACGCATAAGCCCAGTTCGACGGACCTTTGCCAGGAATCGGCAGCAGAAAATGGGCGATGCGCGGACCTAAGTCGCGCGCCGGATTAATCGCGTACCCGGTCGTGCCGCCAAGCGACAGTCCAATCGCGACAATAAGAAAGCCAACGACAAACGGATTCAGTCCTGCGGCAAATTTATTGGCTCCTATCGCCAAGATGCCGAGCACGAGCACAAACGTCCCGATCATTTCACTTATTAAGTTGGCAACATAGTTCGGCACCGCCGGACCTGTCGCAAATACGCCAAGTTTGACGCCAGGATCGTCCGTTTCTTTCCAATGTGGAAAATAATGGAGATAGACAATAACGGCGCCAATCATCGCTCCAAGCATTTGCGCGACAATATATTTCGGCACATCTGCCCACGGAAAATCACCGCTAAACGCCAATGCAATCGTCAGTGCCGGATTTAAATGGGCGCCGCTATATTGGCCAACGGCATAGGCGGCGACAGCGACGGCAAGCCCCCATCCCATCGTAATGACGATCCAGCCGGAATTTTGCGCAAACGATTTTTTCAAGTTCACTCCGGCGCAAACTCCGCCTCCGAAAATAATCAGCAGTGCAGTACCAATAAGTTCCGCTACAAATGATGACATCTTTTTACCCCCTTGTCCTGTAACGTTCGCAACTGCTAGGCTTTTCTTTTTCCTCTATCGCAGCTGCATTTCGGCGAAAAAGACAAAAACCCACACACTTCCCCTAAACTGCTCGAGGAATATGTGTGGGTCTCCGATTTCTCCGCCACAAACTATTAACTTACTTATAAGGTTAATGGATTGTGTAAGCGTTGTCAATAGATTTAAATTAATTTTCTTTTAATCTTGGCAAAATTTGAATATAGTCGAAATCGAGCGTATCGACCGCATCCTCAATATCGAGGCGGGTGATAAATCGGTATGACAATCCAGACTGTGAAGGCGGAAGCGAATCAGGAAGGTGATACGAAAACGGAATCTCCTTTCTCTGTCCCGGTTCGATGATAAACGTTTCCGCCACTGGTATCGTCGCAATGACGGCATCCACTTCCTTGCCGCTATGCAGCGTTTTTTGCACCAGCTCTACATCGAGCCTTGTTATCTTTTGTTCCACCGTTCCGCCGTAAATATGCAGCACACCGTCAATGCATTCCCCAGGACGCAGCACCGTTTTATTTAAAATCAAATCGACATACGCCGATCCGACTCCTATTCTTGACATCATTTTGCGCAATAACATCTTCCACACCTCTTGGTTCTTTTTCGTTCTTCATATAGTACGAAGCAAAGTGAAAGTTTGTTTCGTTATTTGCCATAAAAAATAAACAGACTTGTGCTTCACACAGCAAAAGTCTGTTCCTGTGAGCGAACAGGCAAAACAAGTTACCGTTTTATTGATAACGCTTACGATGTAGGATATAGCATGATTGGTTGTTTGTCAACGGTTATTCGTACACATTTTCATTTTCAATAATATAATCAATGCGAATAACCGGAATGTCATTTCTTTCGACCTCGGCAACGATGAAACCGATGCGGTCATTGTAAATGCAAAACGTTTCTTGTCCTTTTCGGAACGCCGTCTCTCCGTAAGAAAGCACCATGTTGTAAATTTTATTGTCCGAAAAATAGCGCCGGCTGACTCGATTTCCTAAGCGAACAATCACATCTTTCCCCGCGATTTTCCCGCGGTACATCCGATCCATCCCCCTTTTCATCCCTACTATTCCAATGTATGGCACTTTTCCTCCATCCATTCTTACTTTTTTTCTTTTACCAAACTATTTGGACGACGCCGCAAAAAATCCCTGCTTTTTTCCCTTTTATAACTTTTTTCGGAAATTTCCTTTCTTTTTCTTGACGATGCCTTTCCATTGGTGTATAGTAAAGTCATCACATAACAGAATATATTTCAGGCATGCAGCGTGGTTATACACCTTAGATTGCTGTGGGGTATATTCCGTTATTTGATAAAAATCTTGAAGTTAGCCTGATCGGCTAAAGGTATTAGGAGGAATTCAGTATTATGCAACGTGGTAAAGTAAAATGGTTTAACAATGAAAAAGGTTACGGTTTTATCGAAGTAGAAGGCGGTTCTGACGTATTCGTACACTTCACAGCGATCCAAGGTGAAGGGTTCAAAACGTTGGAAGAAGGCCAAGAAGTTTCTTTTGAAATCGTTCAAGGCAATCGTGGACCTCAAGCTGCTAACGTTGTCAAATTATAAGGCGTTCGTTAACATAAACGAAAGAACGTAATCGAAGCCAATGAGAACTGAAAGACCGGCCGTGCGCCGGTCTTTTTGTTTGGCGCGCATATTTTTTCTTCTTTCGCAAACACTATCCGCTAGGAGGTATAAGCAGTTTATTAAACATCTATAAATAAATACCTCCTGTTATTGGACGTAAAGAGGCGGATGTTCTCCAGCTTTTCCCTCGTTTCCTGCCTTATGATAAAAAATCATCTCCCCCTTCCTCATGGAAAAAGGAAAGGAAGAAAAGTTAGCGAATATATGTTCTTGAGAATCCAAACAAGGGGGAAGGCAAGGGGATGAAAACCGTTCGGGGGATGAAAATCGTTTCTCATGATGAATCACAACTTCGTTCATTAGATGAGTTGATGCGCGTCTTTGGTTCCGCGAAGCGATACGCGTTTAACCGTTTGCTCGAGGGAAGAAGCGCAAAAGACATCATCAAGCACCTTCCGCGCCAATTTTGGCTCAACAAACGGTTTGCCGAAGATGCGGTCTTGCTTGCTCAATCGCTGATTTCTTCCCAACGTGAGTTACTTCCAATAAGGCTGGAGGATGTGCGGGCGAAAATCGAAAAAACGGAAAAGAAAATTGATGAGTACCAACATGGAAGAAAAACATCGGAGAACGTCGATCTTCCAACATGTCTAGGTGGATTGCACCAACGGTTAGAAAAGCTCAAAGCGAAAGAAGCCCAGCTAAAGCACCATCTCGATCATGGGACGATTCCATGTGTGATTTTTGGCGGAAGAGAGAACTTTTATAAGCGCTTGAAAGGAAACATCACGAACGAGGAATGGAAAGACTTACGCTCGAATCAGTTGTACGCCAGAGGGGATAAAAGCAAAAAAGGAAATTTGAATATTCGTCTCGTGTATGACGAGCACACTTATAAATGTTATGTAGAAATTGCGAATCCACTTGGACAACCAAAAGGGAAACACGCTCCCCGCTTGAGGTTTCCTGTGTTGGTTCCTGAAAAATATGAAGAGGAAATCATCGATCTCGTTATGGGAGAACCAGTCGGAGTAAATGCAAAAGGCAAGCCGATCATCGAATATCGACCATATACCGTTGAAATCAAACGCAAAAACGGGGAATATTATGTCCATCTCATTTATGAAGAAGAGGTATATGGCAGGGAACTTGCCTATGACGAACCGATTCAAGCGGAACGAATCGCTGGCATTGATATCAATATTGATCGAATCGCCGTAAGCATCGTTTCGAAACAAGGAAACTTCATCCAATCGAAAGGGTTTTATTGTCATGAACTCGAATATGTGCGGGCGAATAAACGAAACAACATCGTTGGAGAAACCGTACGAGACGTGTATGACTGGCTGCTTCAAGAAAATGTTGGGGCAGTGGTCATCGAAAACATTCAACTAAGACAGCGGCACGATACGGACAAACGATTCAATCGTTTCACTCATAATTTTAAAAAGAAAAAACTGACGGAAATGATCCTTCGTCGGGGGATGCGGCTTGGTTTTCGTATCAAAAAAGTGAATCCGGCGTATACCAGTGTTATCGGGCGTTTTAAGTATATGAAGAAATACGGGTTATCCGTCCATGAAAGTGCCGCTTTGGTGATTGGCAGACGGGGATTAGGGTATCAGGAACGATTGCCAAAGGAACTTATTGACATCATAAAAACGAAAGTGAAACGCCATTTGATTGCGGTGTTAGGGTCGATGGAAGAATCCTATAAGCAATCAAAAAGTGGAACGAAACAACGACAATATCTAGGCATGATGTTAAAAAAGATCAAGAACTTCAAAGAAGAACATGAATGGTCATTATGGAACATCTTGCATAAATTCTGCTGGCTGAACCAGGACCAAATTCAACTGAAGGAGGTGTAACCCTGGTTACTAAAATCGTTGTCGTGTACTGACCGAGGGAAGGAATGGTGCACGACAGGCGCCGTCGCTGACAGCGAGCCACGGGTTGTCTTTCACAGCAGGTGAGACATTAGGATTCCCTTCCTGATGGAACTCGGTGAGAATCCGAGCGGCAAGCGGTGTTTCCTGGTTCCATCGCGATATGTCGATTTTTTATAGATTTTAGTAACCAGGTGTTGGCGATTGGAACGGAATATCGATATTCATACCGGCTATAACGATGTAAAACAGGTAGAAATGTTTGTCGAAACAGCCGAAAAAATGGTCGGACAAGCGACGATGAGCTTGGACAAGGAGATGCTCGAAGGGGCAAAACAAGCGGTCGAAAATGCCCACGCCCAGCTTTCCCGCGCCCGCGCGCAAGCGACTGGCGTGGATGAAGAGTTTTTCAAACATTGCGAACAGAAACTAGAAAGAGCAGAACACCAATTAAATGAGGCGCTGCGTTAGGCTGCTGGCCATACGAAAAAGGACTTCCCACCCAGTGTGAAGTCCTTTTTTGTGCTATTCGGCGGAACGCGAAGAAGCGGCTAAAAGCATCGCCCCATACTGCCGCATTTTCTCGCCGACCGTGCATTGGTTGATGCAAAACGATTGCGCATATGTTTTTCCGTATTCTTTGCGGAAGGTGCTTTTTAAAAAGCAGCCTTCGCAATACGTTTGCTGCAATTCCGTAATTTTATCTAATATTTCTTTTCGCTTGTTTGGCTTTTTCTCTCTCATTTTTCGCCTAATCCTTTCTCCGTAAGTTCCATCATGCTTGTGATCACCTGCCCGGCAAGCGCTTGGCACGCAAGTTGATCGGCTTCTTTATTTTGCTTTCGCGAAATCGGTTCATAAATCGGCTCAATTCCCAATTCACTCATCTTTTCTTCGATGCGGTCGAGCCACGCGTTATAGTCGTCTTCGAAACACGGCCAGTCGCCGAACAACTGCTTCAAAACAACATGCGAATCCCCGCGGAAAGTAACTGGCAAATGATGAACACCAAGCTCCTCGAGCATTTGCATTAAAAACCAAAATGCGGCGTATTCCGCTTCATTGTTGGACTTTAACTCATCAAGCTGGAGGTTGGCGCGCAAACGATACCGCTCATTGTTTTGCTTATAGTAAATGACGACACCGACCCCGCCCTTTGCAGTCGCATGGTCAAAGCCGCCGTCAAAGTAAGCGATCACATCATGCGGTTCGCGTTCTATTTCTTTTAAAAGCTTGTTTAGCTCTTTTTTCGACCATGTCACACCACGATGGTCGATAAAATGTATTTCTTTTACCCGTCCAGTTTTTTCGAAATCTTCGGCTAATACCAGTGCCTCTTCCGCGCGGATAAAGTCGGAAGTCAGCACCACTTCGCGTTTTTTCGGCGTCATATATGTCCAATGGATCCTAACGTCCAAATCATTGTCACCCTTCCATCGTCCATTCCGTACCGTATTCCTATTTTCATTATACAATGATAGTCAAGAAAACAGGTAAAGCAATCATTTCCCTTTTCATTACCTATATTATGCACGATTTGTTTAGATATCAACCTTTTCGTTTTCCAGCGCATATTTTTTCAAAAAAGTGTGTTCTTTTTCAGCGATTTATAGTATACTACCGCTCGACTATGTTTATTTTTTGAAAAATAGCAAAACGGGGGGATCGAGTTGAAAAAACGCTGGATCGCCGATATCAGCCTGCTGGCGGTGACATTCGTCTGGGGAGCGACGTTTGTCGTCGTGCAAAATGCGATTTCGTTTCTTGAACCGCTTTCGTTTAATGCCGTCCGCTTTACCTTGGCGGGAGTATTTTTGCTGCTATGGCTGGCCATTTTTCATCGCTCTCTTTTTCGGCATTATACGTTGCCGCTCTTTCGCGCCGGTATATGGATGGGGCTGTGGCTATTTAGCGGCTACGCGTTTCAGACGATCGGCCTGCTGTATACAACCTCATCGAAAGCCGGATTCATTACCGGACTCAGCGTCGTGCTTGTGCCGTTA
This sequence comes from Saccharococcus thermophilus, assembly GCF_011761475.1. NCBI lineage: Bacteria > Bacillati > Bacillota > Bacilli > Caryophanales > Anoxybacillaceae > Saccharococcus > Saccharococcus thermophilus. The sequence continues at coordinate 913,516 of NZ_JAASRS010000001.1, read as the reverse complement.
TTTTCGTTTCTCTTTCTCAAACAAAGACCATCGCTTAACGCGGCGATCGGGGCGGTCATCGCCACTGTCGGCCTTTATTTTTTGACGATCGGAGACGGAAAAATGATGCTGAACCGCGGCGATGTATTCGTATTTTTTTGCGCTGTTTCATTTGCAATGCACATTATTGTCACCGGGAAGTATTCGTCCCGCCATTCGACGCTGTTATTAACGATGACGCAAATTTTTACGGTAGCTGTCATGTGCGCCATATTTGCGTTTTTGTTTGAAGATGCCACGCAAATGTGGAATATGGCGGTGCTTCGGAAACAAGAAGTATGGAGCGCGCTTCTCATTACGTCTTTGCTTGCCACCACCGCCGCCTTTTTAATACAGACAAACTTTCAGAAATATACGACAGCCACCCGCGTCGCCCTCATTTTTGTGATGGAACCCGTTTTTGCCGCCCTGACCGCTTACATTTGGGCGGGAGAGCGGCTCACCGCTTCCGGCGTCATTGGCTGCATTGGTATTTTAGGCGGCATGATTCTCTCTGAACTGCCGCTGGCGTGGATCTTTGGAAAATGGTGGCGGACAAAGCGTCATTTTACTTCATGAACCTCTTCCAGCTGCGTTTCATTTTCATATTTTCTTGCTAGACGGTGATACTATGCCCATGGAGGTGAGTGCGATGGCAAAAAACGGCGGTAAAAATCGCGGAACAAAGGCGCCTGGCGTCAATCCGCAAGGCTTTGGCCAAGACGCGACACGGACCCCAGACCCGAAAAGCAAACTAGAAGATGCGGCAAAACGGTCGAATACGAAATAAAAGCAGGCTTCCGTGATGGAAGCCTGCTTTATTTCGTTTATTGTTTCACTTTTGCCAATTTTTCACGCAACACCATTGGCAAAATTCCGCCGTGGCGGTAATAGTCGATTTCGACTTCACTGTCGAAGCGGACGATCACTTCAAATTCTTTTTTCTCGCCCGTATCTGGATTTGTCGCTGTTACTTTAACAAGGTCACGCGGTTTGACGTTTTCATCAATATGCACTTCAAATACTTCTTTGCCGGTTAAGCCGAGCGTTTCCGCGTTTTCCCCTGCTTTAAATTGCAGTGGCAGCACGCCCATGAGCACCAAGTTAGAGCGATGGATGCGCTCAAAGCTTTCCGCGATGACCGTTTTAATGCCAAGCAAGAACGTTCCTTTTGCTGCCCAGTCGCGGGAGCTTCCCATTCCGTAATCTTTGCCGGCAATGACGACAAGCCCTGTGCCGTCTTGTTTATATTTCATGCATGCGTCGTAAATCGACATGACTTCGCCTGTAGGCCAGTAAGTCGTATAGCCGCCTTCTGTGCCAGGAGCGATTTGGTTGCGGATGCGGATATTTGCGAATGTACCGCGCATCATCACTTCATGGTTACCGCGGCGAGATCCGTAAGAGTTGAAATCTTTCGGCTCGACGCCTTTCGAGATGAGATATTGACCAGCAGGTGTATTTTTGCCGATCGCTCCAGCTGGCGAAATATGGTCGGTTGTGACAGAGTCACCGAATTTGCCGACGACGCGCAAGCCTTTGAGCGGTTCAACTTTGCGCACGTCTGGCGACAGGCCTTCAAAGAACGGCGGATTTTGAATGTATGTCGAATTTTCATCCCATTGATAAAGTGGTTCATCCGTCGTTTTGATCGCATTCCAGCGCGGATTGCCGTCGAACACGCGCTCATATTCTTTACGGAACAATTCTGGGTCGACCGCTTGTTTGACGACTGCTTTTACTTCTTCCATCGATGGCCAGATATCGCGGAAGTATACGTCATTGCCGTCTTTGTCTTTGCCGATTGGTTCGTTTAACAAGTCGATATCGACCGTGCCCGCGAGCGCGTAAGTGACCACCAGCGGCGGCGATGCCAAATAGTTTCCTTTCACTAACGGATGGATCCGGCCTTCGAAGTTGCGGTTTCCGGAAAGAACGCTTGTCACAAGCAAGTCGTTTTCAGCAATTGCTTTTTCCAGCTCTGGCGCAAGCGGCCCGGAGTTACCGATACATGTCGTACAACCGTAGCCGACGATGTTAAAGCCGAGTTGTTCGAGATATGGAAGCAATCCCGAATCACGCAAATAGCCAGTTACGACTTTCGAACCTGGTGCAAGCGATGTTTTTACATATTTCGGAACTTGCAATCCTTTTTCCACCGCTTTTTTCGCTACTAAACCAGCGGCAATGAGCACATATGGGTTCGAGGTGTTCGTACAGCTTGTAATCGCGGCAATGACAACGGCGCCTGTTTTCATTTTCACTTGTTCGCCGTTTAACGTTACCGTAATTTCTTTGTCGAGGTCCGCTTCCGTTAATCCGAAGCCTTGGTTGCCTTGCGGCGCTTTCACCGCATCGCGGAACGCTTGTTTCATTTTCGAAAGCGGAATCAAGTCTTGCGGACGTTTCGGTCCGGACAAGTTCGTTTCGATTTCGGACAAGTTAATTTCGACAACATCCGTAAACACTGGCTCTGGCGCATCTGGAGTGTAGAATAAGCCGTTTGCTTTGCAGTAGGCTTCCACTACTTGGACATGATGCTCATCACGGCCGGTTAAGCGCAAATAGTCAAGCGCTTCTGCGTCGACCGGGAAGAAACCGCATGTCGCACCGTATTCTGGAGCCATGTTGGCGATCGTCGCACGGTCTGCAAGCGGCAATGTCGCTACGCCTGGGCCAAAGAATTCAACAAATTTGCCGACCACACCTTTTTGGCGAAGCACTTGCGTCACTTTTAGGGCAAGGTCTGTCGCTGTCGAACCGTCTGGCAGTTTTCCTGTTAGACGGACACCGATGACTTCCGGTACTGGGAAGTAAGAAGGTTGTCCAAGCATGCCGGCTTCCGCTTCAATTCCGCCGACCCCCCAGCCAAGAACGCCAAGACCGTTGATCATTGTCGTATGGGAGTCCGTGCCGACCAGCGTATCCGGAAACGCTTCATATTCGCCGTTCTCTCCTTCTACGGTATGAACGACGTTAGCGAGATACTCCAAGTTGACTTGGTGGATAATCCCAGTTGCCGGCGGAACAGCGCGATAGTTGTTAAACGCTTTCTGCGCCCATTTTAAAAATTTATAGCGCTCAGCGTTGCGCTCAAACTCCAAGTTCATGTTGTACTCTAACGCATCGCCCGTTCCAGCGCGGTCCACTTGCACGGAGTGGTCAATGACAAGGTCAACTGGAATTTCCGGGTTGATTTCATATGGGTCGCCGCCTAAATCCGCCATCGCTTTGCGCATTGATGCCAAGTCCACGACGGCTGGCACACCAGTGAAGTCTTGCAAAATAACGCGCGACGGCTTAAACGGAACATCGATGTCTTTCATTTCCGGCGTTCCCCATTTGGCAAGGTTTTCGACGTGCTCTTTTGTGATCACACGCCCGTCTACTTGCCGGAGCACCGATTCTAATAACACTTTGATTGAGTACGGCAAACGGGAGATGTTGCCGATCCCTGCCTCTTCAAGCGCTTGCAAACGGTAATAGTTGTATTTTTTACCGTTTACTTCAAATGAAGAGCGGGCATTGAAAACGTCTTGTTTCGCCATATGTATTACCCCCTCACTTCAATACTATACTATTTTTTCGCGGCAAAGTCGAAAAAATAGCATGAATTCTCCCAATACCCGTAAATTTGGTACGTTTTTATCTTATTATAACGAAGGACATGTTGTAAATAGAATTTCGAAGGTTTCGTCATATATCCGCTTTCATAGATGAGCATAAAGTTGTCTTTCGGTCGCAAACTAGTATCGGAGGTGAAGAGGATGGGCAAACGAAAAGCCAATCACGTCATTCCGGGCATGAACGCGGCAAGCGCGCAAGGAATGGGCGCCGGCTATAACGAAGAATTTTCGAATGAACCATTGACAGAAGCGCAACGTCAAAACAATAAGAAACGAAAAAAGAACCAATAACCTTGCGCTTGTTTCGTCATCCCGACCTGCCGTAAGCGGATGCAAACAAAAGGGAATGTCGGATGGTGACATTCCCTTCATTGTATTTCATTAACTTCATCGACAATCGCCTGCAAGTCGTTGCGAAACTTTTCGAGCTGCGCCCGCTGTTTTTCCGAGGCGACTTCAAGCGCATTGTTAATTTGTTCAAACGCTTCGTTCACCTCTTGCTTTAAATGGCTTAATTGATGGCCGTAATCAGCTTGGTCGCGCACTAAATGGTCATGCCATTCTTTCGCTTCCATCGTTGCCTTTTGCGCCGCTTGAAACGCTTCTTGTTTCGCTTTATGATAAGCCATGATCGCTTCCTCCTTTGCTAATGGCGGTCATTCATTACTTAGCGTTTCAAACATGGCGCAAATTATACCGCGAATAATGAAATAGGGATGACGGCATGCTAGTAAACAAAAGGAGGGGGATGGACATGACCAATAAAAACACAGGCACAGACATGCGCAAAAACGCGCCAAAAGGCAATAATCCGGGGCAGCCGGAGCCGCTGGATGGTTCGAAAAAAGTGAAAAATCGGAACCATACGCGGCAAAAACATAATTCCAGCCACGACATGTAATAATAATTTTCCGCTCCCGCCGCGAACCTTTTCGGTGATGCTGCATACGATAAACAACAGCGATACAGTTTAACGATGCGGAGGGAGCTTTCCATCGTGCATAAAAGTGGCGAAGAACCAAATGAGCTGCGGCAGTGGATTGAGTTGTTATGTAACGATCCGCTTGCATCTCTGTTGGACGAAACGATCTTTCGCGTCGAAGTGCTCGAGACAGAGGAAGACTATATTATCGAAGCAGAGCTTTGCCATTGTCAAAAAGAACATATTGTCGTACTGCGCGAAAGCCGTTCCCTTTCGATTCAAATCCAGAAAAACGGCGGCACGGAAAAACAGCGGACGGTTTTATTGCCGTTTTCGCTTGCGGACAAATGTATTTCCGCGCATTTTTCCGCACCTATTTTAGAAATTCGCATCAGTAAAAGCGCACGGCAAAATGATGCGCAACCACAAGTCAACACGGTCATCGACATCAACGAGTAGGCTCTTACAAAAAGGGCTTTTTATTTACATAAAATATTTATCGGAAAATGTAATCTGATGCAAAAAGCCCAGCTTAGGTTTCCCTTGCTGGGCTTCGCTATTATCATACAGATGTTCGCTTAAAAAACTGCGGCAAATACTCTTTATGCGCCTCTAGCATTTCGTTTAAAATTTGTTTTGCGATCGTATCCGACGGCACAAGCGGATTGATCGTCATCGCCAAAAGCGCCGTGTAGTAATCGCCGGTGACCGCCGCCTCTGCCGCGACGCGTTCAAACGATTTGATTTGCTGCACCAATCCGCGCACCGCAACTGGCAAATCGCCAACGGCAATCGGCTTCGGGCCCTCTTTCGTAATGATGCAGTTGACTTCAACGGCAGACTCGCTTGGAATGCTGGCGATCGCACCGTTATTTTGCGTATTGACCGTCTGAATGTCCCGCTTGTCGTTATAAATGGAACAGATTAGACTGCACGCTGCATCGCTGTAATAAGCGCCGCCGCGTTTTTCCAGCTGCGGAGGCTTCACGTTTAAATTCGGATCTTTATAGAGCTCAAATAACTCTTCCTCCAGCTTTTGTACTACTTCGGCACGCGTTCCGACTTTTTTGGCAGCCTCTAATTCTTCCTCGAACATTTTACTCGTTTGAAAATAGTAACGATGATACGGACATGGCAGCAGTTTCAATCCCTTTAGAAAATCAGGCTCCCAGCCAAGGTCAGCGATATTGCGCATCGTCATGCCAGCTTTATCGCTGTTTGTCAATCGATCGATGAGCTGATCCATAATATTGTTGCCGTCCAAATAGACGTTAAGCCCAAACACCATATGGTTCAGCCCGGCAAAATCAATGTGGACGCGGCTAGCATCGACATTGAAAAGCTTTGCCACTCCCATGCGCATGCCAATCGGCACGTTGCATAAACCGACTGCTTTTTTATGATCGCTATAACGCAGCACTGCTTCCGTCACCATGCCCGCTGGATTGGTGAAATTAATGAGCCAAGCATCTGGGCAAAGCTCCTTCATGTCACGAATAATATCGAGAATGACCGGAATCGTCCGCAATCCTTTGAACAGCCCGCCCGGTCCGTTTGTTTCTTGGCCGATGACGCCGTATTTCAGGGGAATCTGCTCATCTTTCGCACGCGCTTGAAGCCCGCCGACACGAAATTGCGTTGTCACAAAATCGGCACCCTCGAGTGCCCGGCGGCGATCGAGCGTCAAATGAATGTCAAGCGGTACCCCTGCTTTTTTGACCATTCGTCTCGCCAATTCACCGACGATCTTCAGCTTTTCCTCCCCTTCAGGAATATCGACAAGCCATAATTCACGGACAGGAAGCTCATCATACCGCTTAATAAATCCTTCGATTAGTTCCGGCGTATAGCTCGATCCGCCGCCAATGGTAACAATTTTTACGCCTTTGGCGCTCATATTTTGCCTCCTCCCTTGTGTTGCAATGTTTCATACAGTTCGACAAACTCGTTGGCTAATTCTTTCACGGTAATCGCATTCATTAAATGGTCTTGCGCATGCACCATTAATAGCGTAACACTCTCTTTCTGTCCCCTTGCTTCATTTTGAATTAGCTCTGTTTGAATATGATGGGCGGCTTGCAATTCCTCCCCCGCCTTTTGCAGTTGCTTTTTCGCTTCGGCAAGGTCTCCTCTTTTCGCAGCGACAATCGCCTCCATGGCATGGCTTCTTCCGTTTCCTCCATGGAGAATCATTTGAAATACGATTTCTTCATACGTTTGCATATCGTTCTCTCCTACATTTGTTTTAATTCGCGATACGTGATCCGTTTTACTCCCCGCTTTTCCAACGCATCCCGCACATCCGGGTCGGTTAAAATCGCCAATTCATTGACGCGCTCGCTACAGTACGAACTGCCGGTAAACAAAGGAACGTCAATGTAGGCTGGGTGGCACATCACTTCGATCGTCTGACCATCATTCACTTCATCAAACAGGGACAAAAAATATTCTTTTGTTAAGCCGCGGCCATAAAACTGATGGAGAAATACATCAACCGCCCGCAAATGGCACGTTTTTTTTGTGCGTACCGGCCGAATCGGAAGATCGTATTGTTCAGCCAGCTTCTGTACAATAGGAAATACACATGGATGTTCATGGACATGATGATGGCTATCTATATGTGTCGGTGTTAATCCAAACGACAAAAACGTTTCTAGCTGCGCCGTAAGTTCCCGCTCGATATCGCCCGGATCGGCGTAAAACAGCTGCGCATCACGCTTGCGAAACTCACCGTCTTCGTTGACTAGCGAAGGAACATCCACTAAAATCGGTTTCCCGCACGTTAAGACAAAGTGAATGCCTACCCCAAGCGCCGGATTCTCCTTTGCCAGGCGGACGGCATGTTCCGTCCCTGGCATGTTCACCATCATCGTTGTCGATGTGACAATGCCATGTTGAAACGCTTCTAAAATACCGTAGTTAACCCCTTTGGAATAGCCGAAATCGTCCGCGTTGATAATGCAATAAATCGCCATTTTCTTCGCCTCACATTTGCTTCGCCGTATTCGAGTCGGTTGGAATATCCACCGTCCCTCTTTCTTCCGCCGTCTTCTGCTTATCCCACATCGCAAAAAATGGATAGTAAATGGCTAATGAAATGAAAAAGTTAATCATTTGCAAAATGCTTCCGGAAATTTTTCCGCCCGTCGCCAAATAGCCGCTAATAATGATTGGAGTGGTCCATGGCACGGCGACGCCGCTTGGTTTGGCCACAAGTCCCGTCGCCATCGCCACATAGGAAACAATCGTCAACACAATCGGCACTAAAATAAATGGAATAATGAGAAGCGGGTTCATGACAATCGGCATGCCAAATGTAATCGGCTCGTTGATATTGAAAATGCCCGGGGCAATCGCCAATCTTCCTAAGCTTTTCAACTGCTGGCTTCGCGCCCTCAGCAGCATCGCGATCGCCAACGCTAGCGTTGCTCCCGATCCGCCGATATAAATCCAAAGGTCAAAAAATTGCTGAGTAATAACGTTCGGTAACTCGGCATGAGGGTTTTGCTGGAACACCATACGGTTTTCATCCATCAACGACAGCCAAATCGGCCCCATCACTCCCCCGACAATGGCCGCACCGTGCAAACCAGTCGACCAGAGCAACTGCACAAGCAGCACCGCCACAACGGCGCCAAATAAGCTGCCGCCTAACGCGCTTAGCGGTTTATTTAGCAACACCGTTACGATATTATGAAAGCTTTCAAATGGCGTAACCTCTAAAATTAAACGGGCGACCCAAACAGTACAAAGCACGGCAAATCCCGGAATAAGCGCCACAAATGATCGCGATACGGCCGGCGGTACGCCGTCAGGAAGTTTAATAACAATACTGTAGTTGAGCAATTTTCATTACAATAATTACCATGTAAAAAGAGACAAACGGAGTACCCCTTATGCCACATGAAGCTGTTTTTTAACGACATCAATGGGAATATCTTGTTTGGCTGCATCGTAAATAAACTCCACGAGGCTATGTCCTTTCTTCTTTCGAAGGAAGTCAAGCCCGGTAGAGAAATCGCTGTTGGATTCGACCATACTGTACACATAAGCGAGTTGCACCAAGATCCAATACCGTTTCACCGCCCGACGTTGACGAACGCGGTACCCATCGAGCTTCAGCTGGTCTTTCGCTTGTCGAAAAAAGCATTCGATCGACCAACGCTGGGCATAGTAGCGCAAGATCTCTTCATCGCTTAGCTCCCGGTCGGTGCTCAAGACGCAGTGAAGATGTTCAGGTGTCATCGGCTGATCGGCTTTCCAAGCCAACAACACAACGGCATCATCGAGACCTTTCAGCGCTCCCTCGTAGCGATACACGCGATAACGCTCTTCTCCCACCGTGACGAGATGGGTGTCTTCCGGTTCGATGTAGCGTGCAAACTGCTTGGCTTGGATCGCAATGCCTTTTGGATAGAGAACCCGATTCGTCTTGAGCATCGCAATGACGTGGAATCCTTTTTTCAGGCAGGCTTCCACGAGTGTTTTCGATGGGTACCAAGAATCCATCAGCACATAAACAGAACCGTGCACATCCAAAGAAGAAAGCATCTCGATGGCCCATTGACCCTTGCTTTTCCCATCCGCCTTGTCGTAGAGGCGAAACGCAAAGGGAAAGGCTTGCGTCATCGTATGAACCATGAGCCAGACGAGAGAGTGTCCCCAAATCGACTTTTTGTCCGCGTGAGAATAATGCCAATTACACCCTTCAATAGCGTGTTTCGCCTGTGACGAAGGCTTCGTTTTTCGGCAGATCGTATCATCGATCGAAACAAAAATGGGGTGATTCTCTCGCTTGGCCGTTCGTTCCACATGACGAAGCATCCACTGCTGGAGTTTGCGAAGCAAGATTTCTTCATCCCAAGGGCTTTTCGTGAAAAAATGGCTCAGTGTCGTTCGATGGTTGGGATGAAAGCTCTCGTGATGCAGATCGGTCAAGGTTCCCGCAAATCCTTTCGTTGTCAGCGCATCGATAATATGAATGAGATGCTTCATGACCGGCTTAGAGAAATAAAGGGCCAGCCCCAACATTGCGAAAAACTTGTCGATTCCTTGGTGATGTGGTAGTCTATTCATGAGACATGAACCTCCTTGAGAATGGTTTGGTGACACATCTATTCTAATCAAGGAATCGGGTTCATGTCTCCTTTTTTGTATGGATGTAAATTTATGTTAGTGAATTTGCTCATCTACAGTAACAATATTTTTTTGGATAATTTTTCGATAAATTTCGGTGGAAACGATCGCTAGAATCATCGCGACAAACAGCCCTTTGCTGCCAACCCATTGCACCGGAATGCCGCCGCTGACCATAATCGCTTTTTTCGCGCCGTCCGGAACAAACGGCACTTTATAAGGGGTCGCCAATAAAAATGCCGCAAGCGAAATGGCGCCAGCTGACAGCGCGTCCACTTTGTACTTTTCGGCCAGCCGATAGGCAACTCCAAAGCTGACCACAAGCGCCATAATGTCAAATGTCGCTCCGACTGGATACAGCAGCTTTTCTAACCATTGATCGCCGAACAAATTCGCCATAAATTCGTTATAGCCTGGAATGGGAAGATACCCAAGAATTAAAAATAAAGACCCGATAATTAACAATGGCATCGATAAAATAATTCCGTCACGAATGGCTTGAAGATGTCTTTGTTCGGCAATCCTTCCCGCTACCGGCATGATGTTCTTCTCTAACACACTGATAAACCTATTCATCAGTTGCGCCCCCTCTTATCGTTTTAATCGCAAAGCAAGATCCAACACACCTGCGCCATTGACACGCCCATAATCGGCAGGATTAATCACATCAACCGGTATTCCGCGCGCTTCTCCTTCTTTTTTAAAATGCGCCAGCTTATAGCGAATTTGTGGCCCAAGCAGCACGACATCCGCTTGGTCTAGATGGTCCCTTGCCTCATCGGCGGATACAGCCCAAATGTTTGCATCGAGCCCTCTTTCCTTCGCAGCTTGCTGCATTTTCGTCACCAATAAGCTGGTCGACATCCCTGCCGCACAGATAAGTAAAATATTCATTTTCTCATTCCTCCTTTTTTTGCTGTCACCGATTACATATGCAATATTCGTGCCAATGCGTGAAAACGCAGGAAAACAAGCCGGTGGCATCAGTGTGTTAAAGATGAGCTGGATTGTGTTATGCAAACGCTTACAAAAGAGTTGCAAAATAGACCGCAAATTACGTTTGTGTGTTATTCCTTTCGCCGCAGTAATGGAAAAACTCCATCATATAACACAGTTCATCATCGTCTATATGAACATCGTATATTTGTTCAAGCGGCTGTACCCCGTTTTTTACCGCGGTGTACAAAGCAATATGTTCCTTCATATATTTTTCCTTTTGTTCAAATCGGACCGTATGCCCCCCGGAAATGAGACGGTCGATCATGCAGCATACATGCAAAACAATTCCGACGACATCATGGCAATGGACATGGATGTTTAATTGTTTCTGAATAGCGGCAAGGGACGCCCGAACATGCTCTACCGCTTCTGTTACGGATATATGCCGCAAATGTTGTTTTAACTCTTCGGCCATTTGCGCGTATGTTTCCTCGTTGTCAATCATCTCTTGTATCCGTTTGATCGCTCGCAAGCTTAACACCTCTGCAATATGAAAGTGTGGAATATGTTCAGCAACAGAAAAATTACTCACAACGCATATGATGCGATAGTTTTCCTCCAGCTTTGCCAACGTCTTTTTCATTGCCGCTTCATTGTCTATATGGATAGGTATAATTTTCCACCGCTCTATATCAAACTGCAAATAAGTTTCTAATATTTTTTTCAATGCGACGGCGCTGCCCTTTCCTGTCAAACAGGCGGTAACGATCGCCAGCGTTTCCCGTTCTGGCGCTGTTTCCTCCCATAGAGGCTCTCTTGTGTAGAACGGAACAGCGGTCATTACGTCTTCGTAAATTTCATCAAGCGAATAGCCTAGTATTGCTTTGCGCGCCGCTTCTAGCACATGGGGCGTGCTTGCCGCGGAAATCACCTTTACCGGAATGGAAAGGTCTTTTTCTAGCAATTTGGCAAATGTAACAAGCGAGCCCATATCCACTAATAGAAGCGCTCCTTTTTGAGTTGCGTTCTGTTGGATAAGCGCTTTTGCCTGTTCGTAAACATGTTTTGGCTCCGCATGAAGCGGCATATCGACCGCTTTCACATGGCCGGTCGCCAAAAGTTGGTTGACCACTTCAGCAATAGCCGATGCCACCCCATTCCCGTGCATCATCACGAAAATGGATACATAATCTTCCTCCTCTTCCAATACCTCTTGATTCATAGCAAAGAACATCGTTAAAAATCCTGCTTCATCGATGGGAAAATTGACATTTGTATGTTCTTCAATCATATTGAGGCAATCAAGAGCCAATGCAAACTCGTTTTTATAGGCGGACCGTACTTTATTTAACTGCGGATTGATCATCGTTTTTCCGCCAAGCATGCGGTTTAACGATGTTTGAATATGAAGCGCAAGCCCGTACATAACTTTCTCCGGCAAACGTCTTTTCAGCTTCTTTTCCGCATAAGCGATAATCATTTCCGTCAACGAGACAATCGAAGGTTCAACAATTTTTTCTAGATCACTGCTAGTATGAATACGGCGATTAATTCCTTTCATATATTGCGAGAAATAGTTTTCAATGTCGATTCCCATTAATAGTTCCAATTCATCGCCATGAATACCACGTGCCTTTAATTCGCTATATTTCCGCTCGATATCCTCATAAATCGTTTCATGATCGGTTTCTTCTGTTTCAAATTGCCCTCCTTCTCCTTGCGGCGAGAAAATATAATAGCGGTGGTGCAACGAAAATGGCTCCGCATGCTGGTTTTTCTTTTCCATAAAAAGCCCGTTTTTGATATAAATCGGCAAATCAGAGCTACTGATCCGTACGGTGTCTTTTTTCGCCGTTACATAATCCGCATAAGCCTTGGCGCATGCTAACTGAATATCAGCTTTTAACTGACCGACGTTGCTTGGACAAGGATAAAACAAAAAGGCGCGAATCGTATTAGCGGAAACGTATATTTCCTTTCCGAGGCGAACCGCTTCTTCTTGAAAAAATTGAAATACAAGACGATAGCGTTCCCCAACCGTTCGTTCTCTAAGCGGTGGCAGAAATATATTCATCGGAATTCGGCGGCGAAACGTAGTCAACAAGTTGGATTCCGGATTTTCCGTCGTCGCGCAAATCAGCAATACATTGGCGTTTCTCTCTACGTCCGTTTCACCAAGACGGCGATATGTACCATGATCCATAAAGGTAAACAACATTTCCTGTCCTTCCGCCGGAAGACGATGCACTTCATCCAAAAATAAAATGCCTCCATCTGCCTTTTCGAGCAGTCCCTTTTTTTCTATCGCCCCCGTGTACGCTCCCTTTCGTACCCCGAACAATTGTCCAAGCAGCAATTGTGGATTATTGGCGTAGTCCGCGCAGTTAAATGTCACAAATGGAGCATTTGACGGAAACTTTTGAATATCAACGGCAAAAGCATGGAGAAGTTTGGCAAACATCGATTTGCCTGTGCCTGTTTCGCCAAGAATAAGCATATGCATTCCTTTCGGTGGATAAAGGATCGCTGCTTTCCCTTGTTCGACGGCAATCGCTAAACTTGGATGCTGATAGGAAAGCTCATCTAATTTTGTGGCAAATATTTTTTCCGCCCCCTGTTCGGCAATAGCAAACCTCACTGGTCTTCCCGGCAGTTTTTTCGCCTTTCCTTTCCGCCACAGTTTATTTAAATCGCTGCTGACGTTAGCGCGGTCCAGATGCAATGCATCCGCCAATTCCTTCGCACTGACCCACCGATTTTCCTCTGCTGTCCATTCTTTTAGTTTTTCATAGATCCGGTCGATCCGTTTCATGGCAGCTCCCCCCTATAAATATGTTACGAGACAGAAAGGGGAAAATACTTGTTTTTGCTAAAACATCCACGGCCATCGATAACACCGTTTGGACAACTGTCCGTTTTAAATACAAAAACGAGGATATCTCCTCTTTTCGCAGGGGATATCCTCGTTTATCTCGCAAACACATGATGCCCGATTCGGATCGTGACCGGTCTTGACAGCATCCATTTATCTTTTGTGATTTTCGGATTATAAAAGTAGAGCGAACCGCGATGGTCGTTCGGAAACAGCGATAGCGCCTTATCGACCGCAGCGTAATCCTCCTTTGTCGGCTGAATGTGGGTAAGCTTCCCTGTTCTTACTGGTACAAACGCATAGCCTGATTTTGTTTTTTGATAAATGACACCTTTGACCGTCTTTGGAAAAGCAGGATTTTTGACGCGATTGAAAACGACGAGCGCGACTTCCACTTTTCCGGCAAACGGCTCGCTAAAGCCGGTTTCCGCTTGGACAAGCTGTGCCAACAGTTTTCGCTCTTCGGCGCTAATCAAAATCGTCCGATTTTTGGAGGAAGAGCCCGTTTTCGACTCTGCGCATGAAGCTGCGGCAAGCTGAGGCACTTTAATTGTCTCGCCCTCATAAAGAGCATCGCTTTTGCGGCCATTTAATGATTTTAATGCCGAAATAGTAGTTTTATATGTTTTGGCAAGCTTTGAAAATGTATCGCCTTTCTTTACGTGATAGTATGTATACGAGGTTGCCGCTTCTGTGGAATGCGAAGTCAAACCAAAGGCCATACAGCAAACTACTGCGAGTGTTGCAACAGTTTTCTTCATCTATTATTCCTCCTCATAGTTGCTTTTTGGCTTGGCGTCTGTGTTTAATAGAGTAGCATGTTTGTTCGCAGCGGTCACTGTCTATCATTTCCATATTACGATTGTGAGGCCCTCGCATCCATTGATATATAAAGGATCACGGCGCTTCTTTACATTTCCATTACATTTTTGTAACAGAGTGATAAAAACGTGCTGATCTTGCCAAAACTCGCTTTTTTCGCAATAATGATTGATAGATTATTCGACGAGGTGGGAAGGATGCTAACAGGCTGGTTTCTATGGTTTATTTTGTTTTGGAGCGTATTTTTGCTTGTCACGATGTCGATCGGCGGCTTTTTTATGTTTCGCAAATTTTTAAAGCGGTTGCCGAAAGAAGACGGGAAATCGGAATTAGACTGGCAGGAATATTATATTGAACAGACGCGGCATTTATGGGGAGAAGAAGAGAAAGCGCTTTTAGAGGAGCTCGTCAGGCCGGTTCCTGAGCTGTTTCGCGATGTTGCCCGGCAAAAAATTGCCGGAAAAATCGGGGAGTTAGCGCTGCAGGAAAACGCCTCCCGAATCACAAAAGATTTAATTATCCGCGGCTATATTATCGCCACCCCAAAACGCGACCATAAGTTTTTAATCCGCACGTTAAAAGAAAAACAAATCAATATTGCCCCTTATGAGCATCTGTTGCAAAGTAAATAGGTGAAACGGCTGGCTGAAATAATAAAAGCGGGGATTTTCCCCGCTTTTTATTATGTCGTTAAAATCGGCGGCCGATGTTTTAAGTTCCGCGCTAGTTTTTTATAAGAAATATACATAGCAATGCGCCACGGCACAATCATCGAAAAAGCGAGCAAATAAAACATGCCGCTTAACTGGTGGTAATCGATCGTTCGGCCTAAATAAGCTTTCAATGCGAGGCGAATGAGGATCAACACGATTAAAATAAGCGCAAATGCTTTCGAACGCTTCAAATAAATTTCGCCATCTCTAATTTCAAATTTCGACGTTTTAATAAGAAAGATGGAAAAAAACGCTCCGAGCACAATCGCCTCAAGCAGCTCGCCTTTCGTCACGCGGAAAACAGGATCCAAAAACATAAGCATCCCAGTGCTCATAAATATCGGCGGCAAAATAATTTTCTTCACGTTTGTCGGTTTTTTCGATGCTTTCATGCGCACGAAGAATATGAGAAATGCCATGAAAACCGCAATGATTGATGTTATGATAGCCAAGCGCATCATCCTCTTCTTTCAAGTTTCATGATAAAGTATTATAGCAAAAATCCACAAATTGTGCATATCCATATTGCTTATAGTAAACGGCTGACCGCTTCAAGCACGCGGCTTTCTTCAAACGGCTTTACAATAAAATCGGCGGCGCCCGCCTCAATCGCCTCTACGACCATGCGCTGCTGCCCCATGGCCGAACAAATAATGATTTTCGCATTTCGATCCATTTGTTTGATCGCACGCACCGCACCGATCCCATTCATCACCGGCATCGTAATATCAAGGATGACAATATCTGGATTTAAACGGCGATATAACTCCACTGCTTCTTTTCCGTTTTCCGCTTCACCGATGACAGTATGATTCGCTTTTTGCAAAATTTTCGTCAACGTTACTCTCATAAACTTCGCATCATCAACAATGAGAATGGTAGCCATAATATTTACGATTCCCCCTAACAAACAAATTTAGAAGCCAGCAAATCCCCCAAAAATGCTTGTCGTGTACGCAATAATTTTTGTCATCCAATCGAAAAAGAGGACAATCCCCATCGCAATCATGACATATCCGCCGACTTTCACCATTTTCTCGCTATGATTGCGGATCCATTGCAACTTTCCAATAAAGAAAGAAAGAATAAAAAACGGCACAGCAAAGCCTAGCGAATAAGCGAGCATGTACAGCATTCCCGATCCAGGATTGATCGCCGCCAAAGCAATGACCGACACTAAAATCGGGCCGGTGCACGGCGTCCATCCCGCCGCAAACGCCATGCCGATAATGATCGAGCCGATGTAACCGGAAGGACGTTCTTGAAAAGAAAGACGGCGGTCTTTCATTAAAAAAGTTGGCTTCCATATTCCGACAATCATCAGACCAAAAACCACAATAAGAATGGCGCCGATTTGCCGAATGAAATCTTGATATTCGCTAAACCATCGGCCGATAAACGAGGTGCCAAATCCGATCGAAATAAAAATCAGTGAAAATCCAAGCAGGAAAAACAGGGTATGCAATAAACTGCGCCGCTGCATCATCGCATTCTCCGTTTTTAGCTCACTTACCGATACCCCGGTAATATAGGATAAAAATGCCGGGTACAAGGGCAGGCAACACGGAGAAATAAACGATAAAAAGCCGGCGCCAAACGCCAAAAACACATTGACATCCGTCATATTTATTCAACCCCTACACATTTTTTTATTTTTATTGTAGCAAAAATCGGCCTATTAGTAACGTATTGTCTAGCGTCAGTATATATTTTCTATTTTTCCTTTTTGCATTAACTGGTAAAATAGTATACAATACAATCACCTACTATAACGAAAGGGACTGTTCTTCCGTGATTCAAAACGAAATTTTAACATTAATTGAGCAAAAGCGGATGGAGCTTGTAGAAATTGTCGCGAAAAACGGATTGAACTCGGCCGCCGCCATTCAAATAAGCAAGGAACTTGATTCGCTTCTGAACGCTTATAACCGGCAAAAGCGTAAGCAAAAAAGCGCTTCCCAATCTTAGCGGGAAATGCGCTTTTTCTTTTTATACGTACTCTTGTGCATCTACTAGGCCATTTTGCAATAAATACATTTTATAATACAGCCCTTTTTGTGTCAGCAGCTCTTGGTGCGTCCCCCGTTCGACAATTTCGCCTCGATGGAGCACGAGAATTTGGTCGGCGTCTTGGATCGTGGACAGCCGGTGGGCAATCGCAATTGTCGTCCGACCTTTCCGCATTTTTGCGAGCGCCTCTTGAATCGCTCCTTCCGTTTCCGTATCAATATTGGCCGTCGCTTCGTCCAGCACCAATATTTTCGGATTTGCCGCGATCGTGCGCGCAAAAGAGATTAGCTGCCGCTGCCCGCTTGAGAAAGTAGCCCCTCTTTCCACTACTTGATGGTCGTATTTGTCCGGCAGCTTTTCAATAAACGCATCCGCTTGCACGTAGCGGGCGGCTTTGACGATTTGTTCATCGGTTAATGAATGGTTGTACATGCGGATGTTGTCTTTAATCGTCCCGTAAAAGAGAAACGGGTCTTGCAGCACAAGGCCGATATGTTTGCGCAGCTCTTCACGCGAATAATCGCGAATCGATATGCCATCAATGAGAATATCGCCGCGGTCAAATTCGTAAAAGCGCATTAACAAATTAATAATCGAACTTTTCCCGCTTCCGGTATGCCCGACAAGGGCGACCGTTTCTCCCGGGTTGACGACAAAGGAAATATGTTTAAGCACATCACGCTTCCCGTCATAGGAAAAACTGACATCGCGAAACTCAATTTTTCCTTCTTGAATGACCGCTGTGGATGTTTCCGCATTTTGCGGCGCCAATTCTTCATGATCCAAAAGGGCAAAGACGCGCGCGCCGGAAACAATCGCCTGCTGGTACAGCGATAGGCGCATCATCATTTGCGTCACCGGTTCGAAAAAGCGCTCCAAGTAGTTAACAAACGCGTACAGCACCCCGATTTCCACCGGGCTTTCTTGAGCGGAAATGCCGAAGAAGCTTAACACAACGATAATCGATACAATATAGACGAAATCGATCGCCGGACGCAGCAATAGGCCGTCGATTTTAATGTTTTTCATGCCTGCTGCATAATGTTTGTCGTTGATTTGCGCAAATTCTTGGTAAAGACGTTTTTGCTGGCGGAACGCTTGAATGATCGCCATTCCTTGCAGCGACTCGTTTAACTTTGCGTTCAATTCGCTGAGGCGCTCGCGCATATCTTTATAAAAAATCGAACTATAATGGCGATACAATTTCATAATCCAAATAATGACCGGCAAAATAAACAAACAATAAAGAGCAAGGCGCACGTTTAACGAAAACATGGCGATAAATACGCCGATGACAAATACGCCGTTTTGAATAAAAGCAGCAAGGACGCTGATAAACATGTCTTTGATCGCTTCTGTGTCGTTTGTCACGCGCGAGACGATGCTTCCGCCCGGCGTGCGGTCAAAATAGCTCATGCCAAGCTGATGCACTTTTGTAAACACATCCATCCGCAGCGCTTGAATCACTTCGAGCGCCAGTTCTTGAAACTTGACGAGCTGAAAATAAGAAATCACTGTTTTCAAGAGCAGCACGGCAATATAGATTGCCGCCAGCAAAAACAATGGGGCAAAATCCAAGCGCCGCGGCGTTAAATAGTCGTCGATAAATATTTTGACTAAATATGGCCCGACAAGCTCCCCAGCGGTCGCAAGCACAAGCAGGGCAAAGGCGAGCGCCGTGTCTTTCTTGTACCGGCGCATATAAGAAAGCAGTCTCCATAACACTTGCCGTTGTTCTTTTGGGGTTAACGGTTTATCGTTCATATTTCTCCTCCCTGTTCGACTAACGATTCGAGCTGCTGACGCTCGTACATGTCGCGATACCATCCGCGTTCTTGCATCAATTGTTCGTGCGTTCCCATTTGCACCATCCGCCCCTCATCGAGCACAACAATGAAGTCGGCGTGCTGAATCGCGCTCAAACGGTGGGCGGTAATGATCGTCGTTTTTCCGGAACGGTTTTCTTTTAAAGCGGATAAAATCCGTTCTTCCGTCTTCGCGTCCACCGCCGACAGCGAATCGTCCAAAATAAGCACTTCCGGATTCATTAGCAGCGCGCGCGCAATTGAGATCCGCTGCTTTTGGCCGCCCGAGAGAGAAACCCCTCTCTCGCCGACAATCGTGTCGTAGCCATCGGCAAATTGCATAATATCGTCATGGATATTGGCCAGCTTCGCCGCCTTCACCACTTCTTCTTCACTCGCTTCCGGCTTGGCGAACGCAATATTTTCCCTTACCGTCGCCGAAAATAGAAAATGGTCTTGCGGCACGTAGCCAATCGCCGCACGCAGCGCATCCAGTGTATATTCACTAATTTCGTGGCCGCCAAAACGAATTTCTCCTTCATATTGGTCAAATTCGCGCAGCAACAGCTTTAGCAACGTCGTTTTCCCTGCCCCCGTTTTTCCGACAACACCAAGCGTCTGGCCGCGCCGCAGGCAAAAGCGGATATTTTGCAAAACCGGGGCGATTTCGTTCGGGTATGTAAATCGCTTTATGTCGTAGACAATATCGCCGGTTGGGGGGATGGCAATCGCATCGTCTGCTTCTTGAATTTCCTCTTTCTCTGCAAGAAGCGCGCGGACGCGGTCATAGGAGGCTCGCCCCCGCTCAACAATATTAAACAGCCAGCCAAACGCCAGCATCGGCCATATGAGCAAGCCAAGATACGTTGTAAACGACACAAGTTCCCCAATCGTTAATTCTCCTGCAATGACCATTTTAGCGCCGAATATGACCGCTAAAAAAAAGGAAATGCCGACAATCAATGAAATCGTCGGGTCAAACAAGGCGTCGATTTTTGCGACCGCCACGTTCTTCGCGACCACCTCTTCCGACTGCTTGCGAAACGATTCGACGTCCTCTTGTTCATAGCCAAACGATTTAATGACGCGAATGCCGCTGATGCTCTCTTGCACCTTATCGTTTAAAGACGAAAACGCTTCTTGCGCCTTTAAAAAGCGCTTATGCAAAATCGTTCCGTAACGGCTTGTGGCAATCGCCATGATCGGCATTGGCAACAAACTGATGATCGTTAATTTCCAGCTGATGGTCAGCGCCATCGTCGCCAGCACGAAACCGCCGAGCGTCAAGGAGTCGACAAGCGTCAAAATTCCGCTTCCCGCCGTCTGCTGAATCGCCTGCAGATCATTGGTCGCGTGCGCCATTAAATCGCCGATCCGTTTTCGCTGATAAAAAGATGGCGACATTTTCGTAAAATGGGCATATAGCTCATTGCGAATCTGACGCGCCAGTTTCACCGCAGAACCAAAAATTAAAATCCGCCACCAATAGCGCAAGATATACAACATGACCGCCACGGCAAGCAAAATCGCAATCCAGCGGGCAAGCGCCGCTTTTGTCATCGTTCCTTCTTTGATATGATCAATCACGATCCCAATTACTTTGGGTGGAATCGTTTCTAAAAACGCGACGACGATAAGGGTAAGAATCCCTGTTATATACGCTTTTTTCTCTTGACGGAAAAACCAAAATAAATCGCGGAATACTGTCATCGTACCTCTCCCATCATGACATAAAATGCGCTATATTATTGTAACAAAAATGTGAAAATTTAGAAAGATCGTTTTTTCAAAATAAAAAGACACTCCGGATCGAGTGCCTGTCTGATGTTTATTTGAGATGGTTGTTCATCATTTTCATCATCTGGTTGATTTTCTTCTGGGATGGCGTCATTCCCATTTGCATCATCATCATACGGATCATTTGCTCATTAATTGGCGGATTTTTCTTTAAATAGTTCATCATCGTTTTGCGGGCAATGAAAAATCCTAGCGCCGTTCCGGCAATAAGCGCTAGAATGCCAACGAGAATCGTTGTCCACATACAGCTATTTCCTCCTTCATGTTGTCTAACTAACAGTGTACTAAACCATGTGGTATTATACAATATTTCCTGACAAAAATCTTTTATTTACGCAAATTTTCTTCCGCCTGTCGAATTGGTAAGCCATCCGTAGTCGTCAAAATCGGCGTCGACCGCTAAAAATGAAGGAGATACTTGCGCAAGCGCGTGGCAAATGTCGCTGGCAATCGATTGGCTGTCGGTGACAAGAAGCAGACGGCGCTTTTGCACGATCAGCAGCGCTTCATCCCCGATTTCGTTTCGCAATATAAACATATTTCGTTCTAAATTTTTATTGACGCTGCCCGCAAAATATTGTTTCAATCCTAATTCCAATCTGGAAAACGATAACCGCTCGGTAATAAATTCCACTTGTTTTCGGCAAATGCTTTTTAACGGTGCTTTGGCGCATTGGTGCTCACGCAATAGTTCGACAATCTTTTCCGTTCGATTGCGGTAATAGCTTGCCACTTCTTCATTTAGCAAATAAATCCAATAACGTACCATTCCCATCCCCCGTTCCTACGTTTTCATTTGCTTCTATTATAGAGAAACTAAGAAAAAAAAGATGTCTATTAACGGAAAATTTTTTCACTAACATTGTCGATTTTTGCATAACAAAAGCTGTCTCCGACCGAGTGGCGAAGACAGCTTTTTCTTGTTATTTCCCAAGCAATGCTTTGACCCGTTTTACGACGTTCTCCACCGTAAATCCGTACTCTTCCATAATTTTCTCTCCTGGTGCCGAAGCGCCGAAGCGGTCAATCGCTAAAATATCGCCTTCTTCGCCGACGTAGCGATCCCAGCCGAGCGACGCGGCCATTTCAATCGCCAACCGTTTTTTCACAGCGCGTGGCAGCACTTGTTCTTTATAGTCAGCAGATTGCTTTTCAAAGCGATCCCAAGAAGGCATGCTGATGACGGAAACGTGAATGCCTTCTTCGGCCAATGCTTCTTGCGCTTTGACGGCAAGGCTTACTTCCGATCCGGATGCGAGCAGCAACGCTTCTGGCTGGCCATTTTTCGCCTCCGCTACCACATATGCACCTTTTTTCACTCCTTCATACGCCCGCTCTGCCGTATTCGGCAGTGTCGGTACGTTTTGCCGCGTCAACACCAGTGCGGTAGGATGATCGGTTGCTTCCAAGGCCAGCCGCCATGCTGCCGCCGTCTCATTCGCATCAGCCGGACGAATGACCGATAAATTCGGCATTGCTCTTAACGATGGAAGGTGCTCGATCGGTTCGTGCGTCGGACCGTCTTCACCGACGGCAATGCTGTCATGCGTCAGCACGTACGTAACCGGCAAGCCCATTAAAGCAGCGAGACGGATGGCCGGACGCAAGTAATCGGAGAACACAAAGAACGTACCACCGAATACTTTCAGACCACCGTGCAGCGCCATTCCGTTTAAAGCCGCGCCCATCGCGAATTCGCGAACGCCAAACCAAATGTTGCGGCCGTCATAGCTTTCCGGCAAAAAGTTGCCCGCGCCTTTCATTAATGTTTTGTTGGAGCTTGCGAGGTCCGCCGAACCGCCAAATAGTTGTGGAACCGCTTTTGCAATCGCGTTGATCACTTCTCCGGAAGAGGCGCGCGTTGCCAAGCTTTTCCCTGCTTCATACACTGGGAGCGATTTTTCCCATCCTTCCGGAAGTTTGCCATCGATCGCCAATTTCAATTGGTTCGCTAAATCCGGATATGCTTTCTCATACGCGGCAAACAGCTCGTTCCACTCCGCTTCTTTTTTCTCGCCTGCTTCTTTGACCACCTCGCGGAAATGGTCGTATACTTCTTGCGGAACGTAAAAATCTTCTTCAAACGTCCATTTATACGCTTCTTTCGTAAGTTTCAACTCTTCCGTCCCAAGCGGAGCACCATGTACGTTAGACGTTCCGGCTTTGTTTGGTGAACCGTAGCCAATGGTCGTTTTCACTTCAATCAGCGTCGGACGGGTCGTATCTGCTTTCGCTTCTTCCAGCGCTTTTGCAATTTCTTCGATATTATTGCCGTCTTCGACGCGCAAATATTGCCAGCCGTATGCTTTAAAGCGTTGTTCTACGCTTTCAGAGAAGGAAAGGTTTAATTCGCCGTCAAGCGAAATATCGTTCGAATCATACAGAACAATCAAGCGGCCAAGTTTTAAATGCCCCGCTAACGACGCCGCTTCGGAAGCGACACCTTCCATTAGATCGCCGTCGCCGCAAATTGCATATGTGTAATGGTTTACAATTTCAAATCCTTCACGGTTATATGTAGCTGCCAAATGACGTTCCGCCATCGCCATGCCAACGGCCATCGCAATTCCTTGGCCAAGTGGACCGGTCGTTGCTTCCACTCCCGGCGTATGCCCGTATTCCGGATGTCCAGGCGTTTTGCTACCCCATTGGCGGAATTGTTGAATATCTTCCATGGAAACATCATAACCGCTTAAATGAAGCAAGCTATATAGCAACATCGAGCCATGGCCCGCTGATAAAACAAAGCGGTCGCGGTTAAACCATTTCGGGTTGCTCGGATTATGGTTCATAAATTTCGTCCACAGCGTATACGCCATCGGCGCGGCGCCCATCGGCATTCCCGGATGCCCGGATTTCGCCTTTTCGATCGCGTCGATGGATAAAGTGCGGATCGTCGTAATCGCTAGTTCCTCGATCGTATGCGGCATATCTTTCCATCCTTTCATTAACATAGTGTCAACTCTATCATATAGAAAATTTCTCAAGATGTACAATATTAAGTGGCGCATAAAACAGAAAAAGAAAGCATCTTTTTATAGCATGCTTTCTTTTTCCAACAATATTAATTCATCCGCTTCTTTTGGCTTTCTTTTAATTTTTTCGGCGTGACGTCATTGCCGTTAGGGTCGATGACCGTTACAAAATGTAACATATCCTCCATCGCTTTACGAAACACTTGGATGTATTCGCGGCGAAGCTGCTGCTGTTCCAACGCTTCGTCTGCCGTCAAACCAGCCGTTTTTGCCTTTTTCGCCAATTCGTTAATGCGTGCCATTTTTTGTTTTGATAACATAACTGCCTCCACCTATTTTCTTGTTGTTACGCTCCCATCTTATAGGACGGAAAGAAAAATTGCAACGATCTTGTTTTTCCCCCGCAAGCCTGCACTATAGGCAAAATTATCGAGAGAATAAAAGCCGTATATATCGTTCCGCCCGAAAACAAAGCAGTCTATCTTCCATGCGGCGAAGCATGCTCATCGACATATTCCCGGTAGCGGCGATGGACGGTCGCTTTTGATACGTCATATCCAAAACCGCGCAACGTGGCGGCGATTTCGGCAAACGTCAAACCGTTGTGGCGCAAGCGGACGATTTCTTCGACAGGGAGCTCCTTTCGTTCCCGGCCGGCGTTTTCTCCCATATGTTTTAAATTTCGTTCGGGGCGGTAACCTTGCTCCACCGCCCGCTTCATTCCGCGCTTAATTTTTAAATTATGTATTTTCCGTTGATATTCTTCGACAATGCTAATAATGTTCAGCACCATCTCATCCGCTTCCGACAGCTGCATTTCACCGTTATGGGCGATGGTATATATTTTTACCCCTTCTTTTTGGATGCAATGAAGCAGGGCTATTCGTGCATGGCCGCGACCCAGCCTTGTTTCATCTTGAACTAAAAGCGCGTCAACCTCTTGTTCTTTGAATGCCGAAAGCAGCTCAAACACACCGTCTCTGTCCACTTCATAGCCGCTCGCCTGCTCCATAATCACTTTCACTACTTCAAAGCCATGCTTCTTCGCAAGCTGCTCCAGCTCTTCCCTCTGCCGTTCGAGCGATGTTTCCTGTTCTTCTTTTTCGGTGCTGACGCGGCAATATATAATCGCTTTCATGCGATACCATCCTCTTTCATGTTATTGGTTGACAGCCAACTGTTTATCTTCCTTTGATTTTAACACAGGAATAACAATTTTTTCACCGGCAATAATCCGCTGGCCGGATAGATGGTTAACGTCGACGACCCAGTTGATGAATTCCTCCGTGGAAAGCCCGTGCTGATCTTCATATTCTTTCGCCAGCTTCCAAAGCGTGTCTCCGGAAGCGACGGTAATTTCCATATATTGATCTTTTTCCACCGGTTTGTTTGCGTAAAACAGCGCCCCGATCACCATAAACAACAACAAAGAAAAGATAAGATAATGCACTATCATCCGTTTCATATTCCCCACCTCTTAAGAATGTTTGTTCGGTTTTGTTCTCATTATAATAAAGAACATTTGTTTGTGTCAATATAAATCTCGAACTTATGTTTGTTTTTTCCCTATCGCCGTGTTATAATATAAGCAAATGATGTGGCGAGAGGTGTATAGAATGACGAAACTATCAAAGCGGCAGCAACAAATTTTAGATTTCATCAAAAAAGAAGTAAAAACAAAAGGATATCCCCCTTCCGTCCGGGAAATTGGCGAAGCGGTCGGACTTGCTTCGAGTTCTACCGTCCATGGGCATCTTGCGCGGCTCGAAAGCAAAGGATACATTCGCCGCGACCCAACGAAGCCGCGTGCGATTGAAATATTGGATGCCGATTTCACTGCGACGAAGGAAAAAGAGGATGTTATCTCTGTGCCGATAATTGGAAAAGTGACGGCCGGACAGCCAATTACCGCAATTGAAAACATCGAAGATTATTTTCCGCTGCCAAAACGGCTCGTTCCTACAGAAGATCAAGTTTTTATGCTTGAAGTGATGGGTGACAGCATGATTGAGGCAGGGATTTTGGATGGCGATTACGTGATTGTGCGCCAGCAGTCTTCCGCTGATAATGGAGATATCGTCGTGGCGATGACCGAGGACAATGAAGCAACTGTCAAGCGCTTTTTTAGAGAAAAAGACCATATTCGCCTGCAGCCGGAAAATTCGAATTTGGAGCCAATTATTGTCCGCAATTGCACGATTCTCGGCAAAGTGATCGGCGTCTATCGCATTATTCATTGAAAAATAGAAAAGAAGTAAGATGGAGGACCCCTCCTGCTACCGTCCTGTATACATGAAAAATGGCTGTCTCGCTTGCACGAGACAGCCTCTTTGTTTTTAATAGAGTTCCATATATTGATCGCGTTCCCACTGATGGACCGTGGTGCGGAACATATCCCATTCGATTTCTTTCGCTTCGATGAAATGTTCGAATAAATGTTTTCCGAGCGCTTGCACAATGACTTCATCCGACTTTAAGTTTTCGAGCGCTTCCGCCAGTGTTGCTGGCAAGTCAACAATTCCTTCTTCTAAGCGCTCTTCTTTCGTCATGACGTAAATGTTGCGGTCGACCGGAGCCGGTGGAGTCAACTTGTTTTTAATTCCATCTAATCCCGCTGCCAATAATACGGCCATCGCCAAGTACGGATTGGCTGATGGGTCGACGCTGCGCACCTCAATGCGCGTGCTCATGCCGCGTGAAGCTGGAATGCGGATGAGCGGGCTACGGTTGCGGGCGGACCAGGCTACATAACATGGCGCTTCATAGCCAGGAACGAGACGTTTGTAGGAGTTGACCGTCGGGTTCGTTACCGCCGTAAAGTTTGGTGCGTGTTTCAGCACGCCGGCAATAAATTGCAGCGCCGTTTCGCTTAATTGCAAGTCCGCAGTTGGATCAAAGAACGCATTTTCATTATTTCTAAACAATGATAAATTGCAATGCATTCCAGATCCGTTAATGCCGAAGATTGGTTTTGGCATAAATGTGGCGTGAAGGCCGTGTTTGCGGGCAATCGTTTTGACGACGAGCTTAAATGTTTGAATGTCGTCGCACGCTTTCACCGCATGGGCGTATTTAAAATCAATTTCATGTTGGCCAGGTGCCACTTCATGGTGAGAAGCTTCAATTTCAAATCCCATTTCCTCAAGCTCAAGCACGATATCGCGGCGGCAGTTTTCTCCTAGGTCGGTCGGCGCCAAATCGAAGTAGCCGCCTCGGTCGTTTAATTCCAGCGTCGGGCGTCCTTTTTCATCTAATTTGAATAGGAAAAATTCCGGTTCCGCGCCTAAGTTGAACGAAGTAAAACCGAGCGCTTCCATTTCTTTTAAAATCCGCTTCAAGTTATAGCGCGGACATCCTTCAAACGGCGTACCGTCCGGATTATAAATGTCGCAAATAAAGCGGGCTACTTTTCCTTTTTCCGATGTCCACGGGAAAATGACAAACGTATCTAAATCAGGGTATAAGTACATATCCGATTCTTCAATCCGGACAAAACCTTCAATCGACGAACCGTCAAACATAATTTTGTTGTTTAACGCTTTTTCCAGCTGGCTGATCGGAATTTCGACGTTTTTAATCGTGCCAAGAATATCGGTAAATTGCAGACGGATATACTTGACGTTCTCTTCTTTGACGATGCGCATAATGTCTTCTCTTGTGTACTTTGCCATTTGAAATTCCTCCCCGGCTCCCAAGTTTTATTCAACAATCATTAATGAAAGAAGCGAGCGAGATCTCCTTGGCGAAGTGATGCACGTTGGAAACGCCCCGCCTGCAACAGCTCCGTTCGCAAAATTTCGCGCAGCTCCTCGTCTGATAGCTTTTGTTTCACAACTTTTTCCACTTTTTCTGGCTGCTCTTTGCGACCAGCCTGCCGCGACGCAAAAATTTGCTTAATGCCGGCCAAGTTGACTCCTTGATCAATCAAATCTTTGATTTCAAGAAGGCGGTCAATATCATTGAGGGAAAACAAGCGGCGATTTCCCTCGGTCCGCGCTGGAGACACAAGGCCATGCTCTTCATAATAACGGATTTGGCGGGCGGACAGCTCTGTCAATTGCATCACAATCCCAATCGGAAACAATGGCATGGAACGACGAATATTGCTATTCATGCCAATTCCTCCTCGCTTATGATAGTTTCATTTTACAATGTGTAAGAAAACGTGTCAATAAAATGTTAGATTTTCTTACAAAGAGATTAATTGTTTTTCGATTAATTGGTCAATCGCCGAACAAATTGCGATTTTTACATGGGAATACGTTAATCCTCCTTGTACGTAAGCCACGTACGGCGGGCGGATCGGTCCGTCCGCCGTTAATTCAATGCTCGCTCCTTGGACAAAAGTTCCTGCCGCCATAATCACGTCATCCTCGTAGCCGGGCATATAGCTCGGGTACGGGGTGAAGTGGGCGTTGACCGGAGAGGAAAATTGAATCGCCTGGCAAAAAGCGATCATTTGCTCTGGATCGTCAAATTGGACCGATTGCACCAAATCGGTGCGCTCCGCATCCCAGGAAGGGTCGGTGTTTAGACCGATCCGCTCTAGCATCGCGGCGGTGAAGACCGCCCCTTTTAGCGCCTGGCCGACGATGTGCGGTGCTAGGAAAAAGCCTTGATACATTTCGTGCAGACTATATAATGCCGGGCCTGCCTCCGCTCCGATCCCCGGCGAAGTCATGCGGTACGAGCACGCTTCTACATATTGTTTTTTCCCGACAATATATCCGCCCGTTTTCGCAAGCCCTCCACCGGGATTTTTAATGAGAGAGCCAGCGATTAAGTCGGCACCGACATGGCAAGGTTCTTTTTCCTCGACAAATTCTCCGTAGCAATTGTCAACGAAAACGACGACATCGGGCTTCACGGTCTTGACAAAAGAAATCATTTCGCGAATTTCTTCAATCGTAAAGGACGGTCTTGTCGCATAGCCCCTTGAGCGCTGAATGCCGATCATTTTCGTCCGCTCATGGATGGCCGCTTTGACGGCATCGAAATCCACCTTCCCTTCCGGGGTGAGCGGCACGCTTTGGTAACCGATCTGAAATTCTTTTAACGAGCCGTTGCCGCTGCCGCGGATGCCGACGATTTCTTCCAGCGTATCATATGGGTTTCCAGTAATGTACAATAACTCATCGCCTGGCCGCAAAATGCCAAATAACGCGATCGTAATGGCATGCGTCCCAGAGATAATTTGGGGGCGGACAATGCCTGCTTCGCCGCCGAATACATCGGCATAAATTTGTTCCAGTGTGTCACGGCCGATATCATCATAACCATATCCGGTAGACGGAATAAAATGGCTGTCGCTTACTTGATGGCGGCGAAAGCTGTCTAGCACGCGATATTGATTCACATCAATCCGTTCCTCAATTTTTTGATGAATTGGAGCAATTTGCGCTTCCACTTCTTTTACTAGTGCAGCAATTTTTTCTCCATGTCGCAGCTGTGTAAACATACGATGACCCTTTCTATTTTTGAAATTGACGCAACTGTCCGTAAAGCGGATGTTTTGGCATGACATACCCTTTGCATTCATACATGCCGCTTTCTTCATTATAATGCAATTCGTGCAAAATCGTTTCTGATTTTAACTGAGCCAGCAATTTTCCCTCATTATCAGGGATCGATACGTAATATTCGATCATTTGTTTCTTGACCATCTCTTCGATAAACTGCCGCAGTCGCTGAATATCGTCGGCGCAAAACGCGCTCACCATCATCGCTTCCGTTTTCGTGCTTGGCACAAAATGAGGGTGACGAATATCCCGCTTATTATAAATCGTAACGATAGGAATAGACGACACACCAAGCTCATCAAGCAGGTCGTAAACCGTCTGTTCATGATGATAATAATCCGGGTTGGAGGAATCAACGATAT
The DNA here is from genome assembly GCF_011761475.1 of Saccharococcus thermophilus. Classification (NCBI taxonomy): domain Bacteria; kingdom Bacillati; phylum Bacillota; class Bacilli; order Caryophanales; family Anoxybacillaceae; genus Saccharococcus; species Saccharococcus thermophilus. The sequence continues at coordinate 884,000 of NZ_JAASRS010000001.1, read as the reverse complement.
GCAATATTAAATCCGCTTCTTTTACTTCTTCGAGCGTCGAGCGAAACGCCGCGACTAACGTCGTCGGCAAATCTTGAATAAAACCGACCGTATCGGTTAAGAGCACCGTATAGCCGCTCGGAAGAATAAGCCTGCGCGTCAGCGGATCAAGAGTGGCAAACAATAAATTTTCTTCGAATGAATCGGCCGCGGTCAAGCGATTAAATAACGTTGATTTTCCCGCGTTCGTGTAACCGACAAGGGAAATTTGGAAAGCGCGATTTTTTTTGCGGCGCTCCCGATAGCGCTCACGATGTTCGGCCACCAGTTTCAATTGTGTTTTAATCTCATCGATGCGCCGATAAATATGGCGGCGATCCGTTTCTAACTTCGTCTCCCCCGGTCCCCTCGTGCCGATTCCGCCGCCAAGGCGGGACAACGCTGTTCCTTGCCCGCCTAAACGCGGCAATAAATATTGCAATTGCGCCAGTTCTACTTGCAGTTTGCCTTCTTTCGACCGGGCGCGCTGGGCGAATATATCTAAAATAAGCTGGGTCCGGTCAATAATGCGCACCGCCAGCAGTCTCGCCAAGTTGCGGTTTTGGCTTGGCGACAGTTCATCGTTAAAAATAACGAGATCGGCTTCCATTTGCTCGACAAGATGTACAAGTTCTTCTACTTTGCCTTTTCCGATATAGGTGGCCGGATGGATCGCTTCCCGCTTCTGCGTCACCGTCGCAACAACTTCTCCGTTTGCCGTATGCACGAGCGATGCCAATTCTTCCATCGAATAAAAAAACCGCTCATCATCAATATGAGGAAGCTGGCATCCGACTAAGATCGCCTTCTCCCGTTCGCTCAATTAGGCACCTTCTTTCCAACAGCATCACTGAGTCTGTCTCCATCATAGCAAATCTGCGGCAAAATCGCCACGGCCTTTGTTTGCAGCAAACATTCTTGTTCCAGCTATTGATTTTCCGCCTCCTTCGCCATACAATGTTACCGTATAACAGGAAGGAAAGGGATGCATCAATGACATGGGAAGTGTTAAGCATCATCGGCACGATTGCGTTTGCGATCAGCGGCGCGATTGTCGCAATGGAAGAAGAATATGATATACTTGGCGTTTATATTTTAGGCATTGTCACCGCGTTTGGCGGCGGCGCGATCCGCAATTTGCTCATTGGCGTTCCCGTCTCCGCCCTATGGGAGCAAGGAACTTTATTTATAATCGCATTAATCGCCATGACGGTCGTTTATTTATTTCCGCAAAAAACATTGCCCCATTGGAAACGGTGGGGGAACTTTTTTGATGCGCTCGGCCTTTCCGCGTTTGCCATTCAAGGCGCGCTTTACGCTGTTAAAATGAACCACCCGTTAAGTGCGGTTATTGTTGCCGCCGTGCTGACCGGAAGCGGCGGCGGCATCGTCCGTGACATTCTTGCCGGCCGAAAGCCGCTCGTGCTGCACGCGGAAATTTATGCGGTATGGGCGATTGTTGCCGGCATCGCGGTTGGCACAAAATTGGCGTCCACCCCTGTCGAACTTTATATATTGTTTTTTATCGTTACACTATTAAGAATCTTATCGTATACGTACCATTGGAAACTGCCGCACCGTTCGCTAAGGAATCAGGCAGTCGATCAATCATGAGCCTCTCCCACCTACACTCTGTTTAGAGGTGGGAGACTTCTCGATAAATATGTTAAAAAACCGGCGCATGATGCACGCCGGTTTTTTCGTTACAGCCGTTCGATAATCGTCGCCGTGGCCATCCCGTGGCCGATGCAAATCGTCAGCAATCCGTATTTGCCTTTTCGCCGTTCGAGTTCGTAAACGAGCGATGTCATTAATTTTGCGCCCGTCGCACCCAACGGATGGCCAAGCGCAATGGCGCCGCCGTTGACGTTTACTTTAGAGAACGGCGCGCCGATTTCCTTTTGCCACGCTAATACAACAGGAGCAAACGCTTCGTTAATTTCGATTAAATCGATATCCTCTATCGTTAGTCCTGCTTTTTCGAGCACTTTTTTCGTTGCCGGAATCACCCCATCGAGCATATACGTCGGATCGGAGCCGACGACCGTTTGCGCGACGATTCGCGCTTTTGGCGTTACACCAAGCTTTTGTGCCGTTTCCCTTTCCATCAATAACACCGCCGCCGCTCCGTCGCTCATTTGGCTCGCATTGCCGGCGGTAATTTTTCCGTTTTCCCGGAAAACGGGCTTCAAAGAAGCGAGCGCTTCCGGCGATGTATCCGGGCGCGGGCCTTCATCTTTCGTGACGATGATTTCGTTTCCTTCTTTATCGAGTCCTTTTACCGGCACGATTTCTTTGTCAAATATTCCTTCCCGCTGGGCACGAAGGGCGCGCTGATGGCTTTCGTACGCATAGGCGTCGAGCTGCTCGCGCGTCAAGCCATACTTTTCCGCGATTAGCTCGGCGGAAACGCCTTGATGGACAAATTCGTATTTTTCATGGAGCGACGGCGGAATCGTATGTTCGTTGCCATCGCTTAAAATCGGCACCTTCGTCATGCTTTCCACTTCGGCGGCAATTGTAATATCCATGTCGCCCGAACGGATTTCCTGAGCAGCGAAATGAATCGCTTGCTGTCCTGAGCCGCACATCCGATTGATTTGCACCGCCGGCACCTCGACGGGAAACCCTGCCTCGAGCGCGGCGAGCCGGCCGATGTTATAGCCTTGCTCGGCAATTGGCGTCACACATCCCATGACGATGTCTTCGACCAACCGTTTTTCGATTCCCGCCCTTTTCACTACTTCATCGAGCACCGTCGCCGCTAAATGGACGGGATGGACGTTGCGGAACACCCCGTTGCGTTTGCCGACCGGCGTGCGCACCGCTTCGACAATGACCACTTCTCTCATCGTTTTTCCACCTCGCGTCTATTCGTTATACGTATAAAATCCTTTTCCTGTTTTTCTTCCTAAATATCCCGCTTCGACCAGCTTGCGCAGCAGCTGCGGCGCCCGGAAGCGGTCCCCGTACGCTTCCGTTAAATTTTCGCTGACAAACAGCATCGTATCCAATCCGACCATATCAGCGAGCTCTAACGGCCCCATCGGATAGTTCAAGCCGAGGCGGACGGCCTTGTCGATATCTTCCGCCGAAGCGATTCCTTCCTCATACATGCGGATGCATTCAATCATATGCGCGGCAATCGCCCTTGTCGTGACAAATCCTTGCCGGTCTTTGACGACGACCGTTTCTTTGCCAATTTCTTTGGACAGGTGTTGAATCGCCGCCACCGTATCATCTGACGTTGTTTCGCCTTTCACGATTTCAATGAGCTTCATCACCGGAGCCGGATTAAACCAATGCATCCCGATTACTTTATCCGGCCTTGCCGTCGCCGCAGCAAGCGCCGTAACGCTTAGCTCGGACGTGTTCGTCGCCAAAATCGCTTCCTGTTTCGCATAACGGTCTAACCGCTGAAAGACATCTTTCTTTAGCGTTAAATCTTCCGGCACCGCTTCAATGACGACATCCGCGTCTTGCACCGCTTCTTGCAAATCGGTTGCGGTACGAATTCGCTGCAGCGTTTGCTGCGCATCTTGTTCGGATAATTTTCCCGCCTTCACAAAGCGGGCCAAGCTTTTTTGAATCGAAGCAATCCCTTTGTCAAGGGCCGCTTCGGAAATATCATATAAACGGACATCTTTGCCCGCCATCGCGATCGACTGGGCGATGCCGCTTCCCATCAATCCTGCGCCGATCACAGCAATCGTTTCCGCCATCACAAAATCCCCCGTTTCCTGTTTCGTTATCCATTTATATTTATTGCGCATTCGTATTTGTGAAATATTCTTGCAGCTGGTCGCGCAATTTCCGCTTCAAAAACTTGCCTACGCTCGTTTTCGGTATTTCTTTCATAAAGACAATATCGTCCGGCAGCCACCATTTCGTAAACTGCGGCCGCAAAAAGTCATACAGTTCTTCTTTCGTGACCGTTTTTCCTTCCTTCAACACGACGCAGGCGATCGGGCGCTCCTGCCATTTCGGATGCGGAACGGCGACAACCGCTGCTTCAAACACCGCTTCATGGGCCATGAGCGCGTTTTCTAAATCAACGGAAGAAATCCATTCCCCGCCGCTTTTAATCACATCTTTTGTCCGGTCGACGATTTTGACAAACCCTTCTTCATCGACGGTGACGACATCGCCCGTGTGCAGCCAGCCATCACGGAACGCTTCTTTTGTCCGCTCGTCATTGTAATACTCAGCGGCAATCCACGGACCGCGCAAACAGAGTTCGCCCATTTCTTTTCCGTCCCAGTTTACCTCGCCGTCTTTGCCGACGATTTTCATTTCCAGGCCTGGAGCGAGAATCCCCTGCTTCGCGCGGAATTCCAGCTTTTCTTCATACGGCAGATCTTGCTGATAGCTTTTCAGGCGCGATACGAGCACGAGCGGACTTGTCTCGGTCATGCCGTAGGCGTGAATAAACGGAATATGATATTTCTCTTCGAACGCGCGGATGATTCCTTTTGGCGCCGCCGCACCGCCGCAAATGACGCGCGTCAAGCTGCTTACATCGTAATTGCCTTTCTCCAACTCTTGCAGGAGACCGAGCCAAATCGTCGGCACTCCGGCGGTGATCGTCACTTTTTCCGATTCAATTAATTGCGCCAGCACTTTCGGAGTAAACGCCGGTCCCGGCATGACGAGCGTCGCACCGAACCATGTCGCGGCAAACGGAATTCCCCACGCATTGACGTGGAACATCGGCACTACCGGCATCGCGACATCACGCTCGCAAAGCCCTTGCGTATCAGCAAGCCCGAGCGCCATGCTATGCAAGACGGTGCTGCGGTGCGTATACATGACCCCTTTTGGATTTCCCGTTGTTGCCGACGTATAGCACATTCCCGCCGGCTGATATTCATCCAAATCTTTTTTAAACGGGAATGCTGGGTCTCCTTGCTCCAATAGTTTTTCATAATGATAGACAGGGGAAAGCGTCGTTTCCGGAAGCTCTTCTTCATCGGTCATAATAATGAACGCGCGCACGTTTGGAATCTCGTCTTTCACCGCTTCAATGGCCGGAAGCAAATCGTCATCAATGAGCAGCACGCGGTCGTCGGCGTGGTTAATAATATAGGCGATATGCTGCGGCGAGAGACGGATGTTAATCGTATGCAGCACCGCGCCGATGCCCGGGATGGCAAAATACGCTTCCAAATGGCGGTGGTGGTTCCAGGCAAACGTTCCGACGCGGTCACCGACGGAAACGCCGAAATTGGCCAGGACGCTCGCAAGCCGTCTTGTTCGCTCGCCAATTTCTTTATATGTATGGCGAACGGTGCCATGCTTCATGCGGGAAACGACTTGTTTCGCCGGGAAAAACATTTCTGCTCTTTCTAGCATTGTTGAAATGTTTAATTGCGTCCTCATCATTTCCACATCACTCCTCATTTCGTAATAGATTGGCATGTTCATTCAATAATGGCGCTCTTTTCCGTTTATGAAATGTGTTTGGCTCGTAGCGGGTAGCCACTTCGATGCGCCCATCTGTGATGTGGACCATCTTCCGGTAACTGTCATCCGCAAACAGTGTTTTCGCCTCATCCGTTTCGAGCACGGGCGCAAGGCAGCAATCAACCGTTTGGCTAAACTCCAGCCATTCTTGCAACGTTTTCGATCGGAACAGGTTTACGATTTCTTGATAAACACGGTTGTCTTCGTCCGCCGGCGAATAATGATGGGCAATCCATTCCGGCTTGCCGACGGCGCGGCAAAAGTTTTCCCAAAAGTGCTTTTCCAAGGCGGCGAGGCTGACGTAGCGGCCGTCCTTCGTCTCATACAGCTGGTAAGATACGATCGTTCCCGCAAGCTCGGTGATGCCGTCTTTTCTCCCTGTGTGATGCTCGATGGCAAAATGATTTGCCATCATCGACAGCAAGCCGTCGACTAAGGACAGGTCGATGTAGGTTCCTTTCCCGGTCCGCTCGCGGTAAAACAAAGCAGCGAGAATTTGTTCGGCAGCATGGATGCTCCCGATTAAATCGGCGAGCGTGATCGTCGGATGGACAGGACGGCCCTGTCTGTCTTTTAACTGCGCCAACACACCGGTAAGCGCCATATAATTTAGATCGTGGCTGCCAAAAGACGAATACCGGCTATGCTGGCCGAAGCCGCTGATCGAGCAGTAAATGATCGTGTCGTTCCACTTTCGCACATCTTCATAGCCAAACCCGAGCCGCTCCATCACCCCCGGGCGGAAGCTTTCGATGAGGACATCCGCATTGCGTATCAGCTTTTTCGCTATTTGCACGTCCTGTTCGCTTTTTAAATCCAAGGCGATGCTTTTTTTGCCTGCGTTATTGGCATGAAATACGCATTCATCGGCAAGCGAACGCATCCGATCACCGCTTGGCGGTTCGATTTTAATGACTTCAGCGCCTAAATCAGCGAGGCGAAGGCTGGCAAACGGACCGGGCAGGTAGTGGGAAAAATCGATGACTGTGATTCCGTTTAACATGAGGTCACCTTCTTTCTATAAATCTAAGTTTCTTGCAATGATCGTTTTCATCATTTCATTCGTCCCGGCGTAAATCGCGCTGACTGGAATGTCGCGGTAGCGTCTGGCAATCTCGTATTCTTCCATATAGCCATAGCCGCCATGAAGCTGCATGCTCTCGGCAGCGACCCGCTTCGCCATTTCCGTAATCCACCATTTCGCCATCGACACGTGTGTGACGACGTTTTTTCCTTGCATATGCTCCTCAATCACACGATCGACAAACGTCCTGCCAAGAGCGATTTCCGTCGCCATTTCGGCGAGGCGGAATTGGATGGTTTGAAACTCGCTAATGCGTTTTCCGAACGCCGAACGCTGCTTGACATATTGCTTCGTCAGTTCAAACATCACTTCCGCCGCCGTCTGCGCGGCGATCGCCACCACCAGCCGCTCTTGCTGGAGCTTTTCCATCAAGTAGTAAAAGCCTTTTCCTTCTTCACCAAGCAAGTTTTCTTTCGGCACTTTCGCATCGTTAAAAAACAATTCGGCCGTATCTTGCGCGTGCAACCCGACTTTCTCGAGCTTACGCCCGCGCGTGAATCCCGGTGTATCGCGCTCGATGACAAGCAGGCTGATGCCCCGATGCGGCGGTTTGGCATTCGGATCGGTTTTGCAGGCGACGACGATTAAATCGGCGTGGATGCCGTTTGTAATAAACGTTTTTTGTCCGTTGACGATATAGTAATCGCCGTCTTTGACCGCCGTCGTCGAAATGCCGGCCAAATCTGACCCCGCTCCCGGCTCAGTCATCGCGATCGCCGTAATGATTTCACCGGACACGCATTTCGGCAGCCACTTCTGCTTTTGCTCTTCCGTTCCATAAGAGGCGAGGTACGGAACGACGATATCGTTATGCAAACCGATTCCGACCATACTAGACCCAACTTTTTCTAACTCTTCATTGATCACGACCGAATAGGCGAAATCAGCGTTAAAGCCGCCGTACTGTTCATCGACCCATGGGCAAAGAAATCCGTTTTCGCCCATTTTCGTCCAAAAGGAGCGGGGGATGATCCCGAGTTTCTCCCATTCTTCATAGTATGGATATGCCTCTTTTTCTAAAAACTTGCGGAAGGCATCACGGAAAATGTGATGCTCTTCGCGTAAGTAGCGAGCCGCCATTGGTCATCCCTCTTTTCCGCTTTTCGCCACGTTTTTCATTTGTTCGCGAAGCAAAAATTTTTGAATTTTTCCGCTTGCGTTGCGCGGCAGGGCGTCGACGAAGTAATAGGCGCGCGGCCGTTTGTAAGGGGCGAGGCGGTCGCTGTTTTTGCAAAATTGCTCCAGCTCCTCTGCAGTAACATCCGGATCTTTTTTGACAACAAATGCCACCACTTTTTCGCCCCACTTTTCATCCGGCTCGCCGACAACAGCGACATCAAGCACACCGCGGTGTTCATACAGCACATCTTCCACTTCGCGGGGGTAGACGTTTTCGCCGCCGCTAATAATCATGTCATCGACACGGTCGGCAACATACAGGTAACCGTCTTCATCGATATAGCCTAAGTCGCCGGAATGATACCATCCTTTATACACCGCTTTTGCCGTTGCTTCTTCACGGTTGTAATAGCCGGCCATCATGCACGGCCCCCGCATAATAATCTCGCCGACTTCTCCCGGCGGCAGCACCTCGTCCGGATCGGACGGGCCGTCTTCCCGCGGCCTGACGACGCGAATTTCATGATTCAGGCAGGCGCGGCCGGCAGAACCGGCTTTTGTAAACTGTTCATCTTCCAGCAAAAACGTCACCGCCGGCCCCATTTCCGTCATGCCGTACGCTTGAATAAGCTGGATGCCCAGCCGCTCTTGGCATTCTTTCACAAGAACCGGAGCCATCGGGGCGGCACCGTACAATCCGAGACGGAGCGAAGATAAATCGTAATCGCTTACATTTTCCTGCAAAAGCATGTTCCACATCGTTGGCGCAGCAAATAATAACGTAATGCGTTCCTGTTCGATCGTTTTTAAGACAAGCTTCGGATCAAAATGGTGAAGAATGACATTCGTCGCGCCGGCATGCACGCGCGGCAAAAAGCAGCAGTGCAGCTCCGCGCAATGAAACATCGGAGCGCTGACAAGCCCGCGATCCGTATCGCGAATGCGCATGACCGCATTGCAAATCATGCTTTGCTCAATCATATCGCGATGACGGTGCATCACCCCTTTTGGCCGGCCGGTCGTGCCGCTGGTGTACATCATCGCGTACATGTCGCTTTCTCGTACTTCGATGGCTGGAGGCGTTACTTTCGCCGTTTGGACAAGCATGTGATAATCAGCGGCATATGCTGGTGTATCTTCGTCAATGTACCAAAAGGAAATGTGCGGGAATTGATCATGGATGCTCGTTATTTGCGGCTCTACCGCTTTCTCGAACAAGACGACTTTTGGCATCGCGTCTTCAAAAATGTAAGCGATTTCTTTTGGCTTTAAACGAAAATTAATCGGGTTGAACACGGCGCCGATTTTCGCGCAGGCGAAAAACGCCGTCCCAAGTTCAAACGTATTGTACAAAACGGTGGATACCCGGTCTCCTTTTTGTACGCCCGCTTCAAGCAGCGCGTTGGCAAGGCGGTTTACTTCCTGTTCCCATTGCACATACGTATAGCGTCGTCCTTTCGCGATATCGACGACCGCTTCCTTTTTCGGAAATTTTCGCACCGTCTGGGAAAATACTTCCCCAATCGTCATGTACAAGCGCCATACCCCCTTTATCCATTTTTAAAGCATCATTACTATACATATCAAAGAACAGGCAATGATATGCAGAAACGGGTAAGCATATTAAAACTATTCTGAATATTAAACCTTCACTGCCTCATGTTTCTTTATTCTACATATGATTGAAATCTCCTTTCTTTCGCACAAAAAAAGAAAGGGATTCCCCTTCCTTTTTAAGAACTAATGACTAGATCGCGATCGCGGATCACCATCAATTCCTTTTTATCGTATCGCCCTTCATGCAAAAGGCGCACCGCCTGTTTGCGAATCGCCTTTTCAATTAAGTTGCGGACGTAGCGTCCGTTGCTGAATTTTCCGCGCTGGTTAGTTTCCAGAACTTCCTCAATATGATAGTATAATTTTCGCTCCGCTTCCGGCGTAAACTCATATTCCCGTTCCCGCAGCATCTGTTTGGCCATTTTCACCAGCTCATCGACCGTATAATCAGGAAACTCAATCATCAGCGGAAAACGGGACGGCAATCCTGGATTTAATGATAAAAAATAATCCATCTCTTTCGGATAGCCCGCCAAAATGACGACCAAATCATCGCAATAATCTTCCATTCCTTTGACAAGCGTATCAATCGCCTCTTTGCCAAAATCTTTTTCGCCGCCGCGGGCAAGCGAGTACGCTTCATCGATAAACAAAATTCCGCCGCGCGCTTTTTTGATTAAGTCCCTCGTTTTATTGGCAGTATGTCCAATATATTCACCGACTAAATCGGCACGCTCCGCTTCGATAAAATGCCCTTTGGAAAGCACGTTCATTTCAAAAAACAATTTTCCTAACAGCCGCGCCACCGTCGTTTTTCCCGTGCCCGGGTTTCCTTTAAAAATCATATGGAGCGCTTGTTTATTTGGTTTTAAACCATTTTCTTTGCGGACTTTATTAATATAAAGCCACGCGTAAATTTCTTTAATGATTTTTTTTACATGATCGAGCCCAATCAGCTGATCCAGTTCTTTTTGAACATTTTTCAACGCCTGATGCTCTTCATAATTAATAAAATCATTCCGGTCCTCTTTTACTAGATGGTTAATATTTTTCGAATTGAGCACAATGTTAATCTGCCCTTTTGCTTTGTTCATCGTCAATTCCGACAATGGGGTGTCACCTCACTTCACCATTTTCGTGGCTGCTTTTTCACCGCTTCGTTCTTTATCAGTATACGTTTTTCACCGCCGATTCGTGACAATCGCCCAAGTAAAAGAAACAGGCAAGCAATCATCGCAGTTTGGCAGGAATAAAAGTTTGTATATTTTATTCAGCACGACCGATTTTTACGAATAAAAAAGCGCCCGCCTTTTCGGACGGACACTTTTGCTTCTACTGTTATATAACATATGATTCGACGTTGCCGTTATTCTGTTTCAAATTGAACGTTTTTTTCCGGGGCAAATGTCGAAATCGCATGTTTATAAATGAGCTGCTGCTTTCCTTGGACTTCCAGCAAAACGGTAAAATTGTCAAACCCTTTGACGTAACCGCGCAGCTGAAAGCCATTTAACAAATATACGGTGACTTGTATTTCGTTTTTGCGCAACTGATTTAAAAACTGGTCTTGAATGTTAATGGAATTTTTCATAAAACGTCCTCCTCTTTTTCTCTCTAGCTAATTTATATATTCGCTTCTAATTGAAGCTTTCCTGCTATGTATTGAAAAATTTCCTCAGTTTTCTCAGCAAACTTCTCTGCATCCGTCATATCAAACCATTGGACGGGCATTTGGTTTCGAAACCATGTCAGCTGCCGCTTTGCATAGCGGCGCGAGTTTTGCTTCAACTGTTCGACTGCTTCTTCTAAGGAAACGCGCCCATCAAAATAGTCATACAACTCTTTATAACCAATCGCCTGGACGGACTGACAGTCGCGAATACCGCGGTCATATAACGCTCTTACTTCTTCTAACAGCCCTTCGGCAAGCATTTGCTCGACCCGCTCGTTAATGCGGCGGTACAATTGTTCCCGCTCCATCGTCAGCCCGACGATGGCGGCATCATAAATGAGTCGTTTCGTTTGCCCACGCTGCCATTCCGTCATGGTCTTGCCTGTGCAATGATATATTTCTAAAGCGCGGATGACGCGGCGGACGTTGTGCGGATGAATGCGCGCCGCACTTTCTGGGTCAATGGCTTTTAATTGTTCATGCAACATTTCTTCTCCTTCTTCCTCCGCAATTTTCCGCAACTGGCGGCGATAAGCTTCATCGGAAGGAGCGGTAGAAAATTGATAGTCATAAATGACGGATTGAATATACAGCCCGGTGCCGCCGACAATCATCGGCAAACGTCCGCGTGCGGAAATTTCATGAATAAGCGAGCGGGCGAGCTGTTGAAACTCAACAACCGAAAACGATTCCCACGGTTCTTTAATGTCAAGCAAATGATGCGGTATCCCTTCCATCTCCTCCGGTTTAATTTTTGCCGTTCCAATGTCCATTCCTTTGTAAATTTGCATCGAATCCCCGCTGATGATTTCCCCATTTAACCGTTTCGCTAAAGCGATGCTTAATTTCGTTTTCCCGACGGCGGTCGGCCCAATGATGACGACAAGCTTCTCTCCCATCGGCAGTTTCACTACTTTCTTTTTAGCAATATGTACATTTATTTATTATATCCAAATACGCAAAAATTTTGCATGTATTTTTCGTTGCAAAACAAAAAAAACGAACGCCACTATGGACGTTCGCTATACGCGGAATCGTTTTAAAAGTGATTGTACGTCCTCCGCCATTTTCGATAGGGAAGCAGCGGAAGCAGAAATTTCCTCCATGGAAGCAAGCTGTTCTTCCGTTGCCGCCGACACTTCTTGCGTCCCCGAAGCGGCGGATTCAGCAATTTGCGTCACTAGCTGCATCGATTGCACTACTTGTTCCGCAGCGGCTGACATTTGTTGAACAGAAGCGGAAACGTCTTGAATTTGTGCCGCGACTTCATGGACAGCTGTTTGGATTTGTTGAAAAGCTTCTCCCGATGTGCGGATGGCTGCGGTACCAGTTTCCACTTCTTTTCGTACCGTCTCCATCGATTGAACAGCCTCATTTGTTTCCTTTTGAATCGTTGCAATTAACGAAGCAATTTGTTGTGCCGATTGTGCGGATTGTTCGGCTAATTTCCGTACTTCATCAGCGACAACCGCAAATCCCCGTCCATGCTCACCCGCTCGCGCCGCTTCAATCGCCGCATTCAACGCCAAAAGGTTCGTCTGTTCAGCAATTCCGCTAATCACTTCAGTAATTTTGCCAATTTGTTTGGAACGGTCTCCTAATCCTTTTACAATCCCAGCAAGTCGTTCCACCGTATTATTTACTGTATTCATTTGCGTGACAGCCGTTTGAATCGTCTTTCCGCCTTCCGATGCTTTTTCCGACGTTTGCACCGCAATCGTCGACACGTTTTGGGCACGTTCGGAAATTTTCTGAATTCCGTCAGACATTTGATCGATCGTCTCTGAAGTTTCTTCTACGCTTTGCACTTGCTTTTCCACACCTGAAGCAACATTTTGGATCGTTAACGCAATTTGTTCCGTCGCCTTGCTCGTCTGTTCCGCACTCGCCGTCAATTGTTCGGAAGACGCCGCAACTTGTTCGGCATTCATCGCTACTTGCTCTAATACATCACGTAAATTTTTCGTCATTTGGTTAAAACTCACATTTCGCACCCTAACAAGGTCAAAACAAAGGATTTTTTATTTAGTTTTTCAGAATAACTTTTTGACCAACACAACGAGCGATGGCAATCCTTTTTTTACCATCGCTGGTCGTTCCGTATCACGTTACACGTAGATGCTCTCATCCATGCCCAATCCCTGCAGAATCCTTCGCTGATCAGGGGTAAGGGAGCGATCCAGTGAGCGTTGGATGCGCCCATCCGGCAGCTTGAACAGGACGACGTTCACATATTGAAACAGCTGAAAAATCGCCTGTCCCGTCGGCCGGGTCAGCTTGCGGCCTCCAGGACCCTTCAACGGGTGTTCTGGAGTAATAAACTGACGCACTCGGCGCTGAAAAACGCGGTAAATAGCCAAGGCCAACAGAAACAAATAGCCTAATACTGCGACCCGTTCTGGTTTTTTGACGTAAATCTCATCCGTGAAAAACGGATCTTTCAAAAAAGCGAAGTTCATTTCCACCGAGATCTGCCCTTTATACAGCTTCAAGATCTCTTGGGCATCCATGGGTTGGCCCTTCCATTCCTTCGGAACGGTCGTGACAAGGACAAACCGGGACGCTTTCCGTCTCGCCTGTTCCCACGCGTCTTGGTCGAATTCGACGTCAAGGTGCAAGAAATACAGCGTCTCCACCTCGGGTTCCGCCCCTTTTTTCGGCCGTCCGCGCCGTTTTTTCAGGCGTACGATCTCTTCGACCGCGGCCTCAACCCGATGAAACCGGGGGCGAAGGGACGCCTTGAGGGACGCCAAGGCTTGTTCGGCATCTTCCCGGCAGGAGAAGGGGTGACGCTCCCAACGGGCTTGTTCCTCGCGAAGAAGCTCCGCTTCTTTGGTTCGTTCTTTTTCAAGCGTCTTTCCTTTTCGCTGGTCGAGCGCGCTCGATTCAACAACGATCAGCCGAACGGGGTGGCCTTCATACGTCGAGGCCGTTTCCCATACCCGGTACGTGGCGCCGTTTCTCTCCGCCAACGTAAAGGGATCGCTCCACGTCGTGTCCTCAGCATCCGCTTCGGCCAGCGCGGTTTTCACGATCCGGAGCGACGAAGGGCCTCTGGTGATCAAAAAGGCGTTGGCCGCTTTGGTTTGCGCCAGGGTCTCTTTCGTCATCGCGGCGGAATCGGCCACGTAAATCCATTCGTCTTCGATTTTGGCCTGCTTCAGCTGTTCATGGACACGAGACAGCACCTCGGGATTCCATGTTTTATCGGGCAGGTTGCCATCGTGCACATCGCCGTAAAACGGGATGCCGTCCTCGTTGCCGACCAGTCCGAAACCGATCTGTTTTTGCCAACGATGATGGCGGTTGTAGCCATGTGTGATTTGTAAGGCCTCTAACGAGGCCGATTCATACGCGCCGTAAACGGTCTTGTCCGTCGTATCGGCGTGGAAGGCTCGGAGGGAAAGGCCTTCTTTTCGATAAATATGAATCAAGCAAGTGCTGATGACGTTGTGAATGCCAGCCTCATACAGGCGATCGAGATGACGGGCCAACGCATCGTCGTTCAACCAGGAAGGATGGAGATCGGGACGGATGAGTTTCTCACAATCGACCTCCTGAGCCCAATGTTCCAAGTGAACAAGGGCTTGCCGGCCGTCAAACACATTGTAGAGGATGGCCTGAACGGCATCGCTGACTCGCGTTTGGCACTGCGGATCGACGGGCACGAGATGGTCAATCAATTGAGGCAGACCCAGTTTCTTGAATAGGGCACTTATTATATTCAAATAAGAATTGCGATAGACCTTTTTGACTTGAACGTTCATAAGTGAAAAACTCCTTTACGTTCCTTGTGTGTCAAGGATTCATTCGACATCGGAACGAAAAAATCCTCCCGATTTTCGTCGAGAGGGTGCGAAATGTGAGTTAAAAGATGCCGCCAGTTCCCCGATTTCATCGCGGTTGCGAATCACAATTTCCTCCCCGGTCAAATCGCCGCTGGCAATTCGTTTTGCGGCTTCCGAAAGAGTGAGGAGCGGGCGAGAAAGAACGCGGCTCATATAAATAGTAACGATGTTGCCAATAGCAAGTGCAATAACCCCGATTATAATCATCCATACTTTAAGGGATGATGCTTCTGACTTTGCAGCCTTGTCAGCCTGATTCATATCTTTTTGCTGGATTTTCGTTAGCTGCCCTACCGCTTCATCAAATTGTGAAGTAATATCTCTTCCCGTAGTTATAATTAACTGTGTATAAGCTTCTACATTATTTTCTTCTTTTAATTGAAATGTTTTCTGTCCAAGTTCGTAAAATTGCTGTTCTAGCTCATTCAGTCGCGCTAACAACTCTTTTGTTTTCGTTTTTGTCAACGTTTTCTCCAGCTCATTGCTTAGCCTCTCAAATTCATCATGCGCTTTCGTAAAGTTTGTCAATGACGTTTGATCGCCGGTAAGCAAATAACCGCGCATGCTCCCTTGCTCGCGCCGAACCAAAATTTCTAGCTGTTTAACATTGATAAGATTGGAAACATCGCCATTTAAAAGGCGCGTATAATTAGCATTAATAGTGGAAATCTCGTAATAAGCAATGCCAACAAGCGCGATTAACAACATATATACAGCGGCAAATACTGCATACAATTTTTTTCGGACTGTCACCTTCATCGTCTAACCCTCCCATTTATAAACATCGTGCAGCACTCCATCTGCAAAAAAAAGAGAAGGGAATAACCTTCCCTTCTTTATATCGGCATATAATGCCAAATATTTAGGCCATTTCTCCCGAACGAAGCAAATTTTTTTTCCCGTGTTCAGATTCGTCCCGAATGAGAAACGACGTTAGTAAAGCCACAATGCTGCCGATAAATCCAAATAAAAAGAGATGGTGAATGCCTGCCATAAATTCGGCCGCTTTCGTTAAAAAGGCGCCCATAATCGTGACACCAATGGCTGTGCCGATATTGCGGCAAAACATGAAAAAGGATGTCGCAATTCCTTTTTCATGCGCATCGGCAAGCTGCTGCGAGCCGATGATACCGACGGTAGATGTTAATCCGAACGATAGCCCCTGAATGAGCATGGCAAAAAAGACATACAAAAATCCGCTGCTTTCATTTAAAAGTGCAAGCAATAGTCCAGAAAGCACAAGAAGAACGTTTCCAATAATCAATAAAATGCGGTAGCCGTAGCGTAAAATCCATTTTCCCGCCGGTACAGCAGCAATCATCCAGCCAATCGACATGCCTAAAAGTGCAACACCGCTCACAAACACCGATTGATGCGCAATATTTTGCAAAAATAGCGGAATGTAGCTAGACGTGCCGAATAAAGCGACACAGCTGACAAATCCGTTCATGTTCATCCATTTTAACGTTTTATGCTGCACGAGTGCCAATGGAACAAGCGGAGATGCTTGCTTCTTTTCATATAAGTAAAAAATAACTAATAACACAGCACCAACGACGCCATACATCCATTGGTTGTTTTCGACTACCGTCATCAATAGAAGAAAGCTGATCGCGGTCGCAAATAATGCCGCTCCGATATAGTCAATCTCCACCCGCTTCGGCTCGTACACTTCTTTATATGGCAATAGTGTAAGTAAGGAAAGCAAGCAAATCGGGATATTCACATAAAAAATCCAGCGCCATGATGCGTATTCGACAAAAAAGGATCCTAAAAGCGGCGCAAGAACAGCGGAAATCCCCCACATTGCCGTGAAAAACGCTTGAATTTTGCCGCGCTTTTCAATCGGAAATAAATCCCCGGCAATGATGGCAGGAAACGGCATCATAAAGCCAGCGCCAATTCCTTGCAGGGCGCGGAATACAACAAGCTGGACCATATTTTGCGACATCCCGCAAAGAAGAGAACCGATTAAAAATAAAATAATACCGAAGCTAAATACTTTCTTTCTCCCAAAAATATCGGAAAGTCTCCCGGCGATTGGAGAAAGAACGGTCGTTGTGATCATGTAGGAAGCAAACGACCAGGCATAAAGAGAAAATCCTCTAAGTTCTTTGGCAATAATCGGCATCGTCGTATTCATGATCGTCGTATCCATCGATGCCACGAGCATCGCCAGCACAATGCTTACCATTACGGATATTCTGCTATTCACTGTAATCTACCCTCCTTTTTATCTACTACGAGTAATTTATTTTACACGATATCACCGTTTTCCTACAAAAAAAATGCTTTTTCTTTCCATACAAAACAGATCCATTGTCTTTTCTGCACTTCTTCCTTCTATCATTCGTTCGCTTCCAAAAGAACCGTTGCGAAAAAACGAATATAAATAAAAAACGAGGCTGTCTCAAAAGGTAGCTGAATCAACCTTTTGAAGCCAGCCTCTTCTATTGTCGAGGAAAATCGCTTCTGCCTCTTACTTTTTCTCGCTTCGGCTCACGGCTCCTTGGGAACAAAATAACTTCCCCTCGCGCCTCTGCGGGCAAAGAACATTTACCCCGCGGATTTAAGCGCGCGCCTTTGCTTTTCGATGTTGGTCAGACAGCTTAATTTTGCCTAACGCCAATCCCAACACAACACCGCACGCGACAAAAACAAGACCAAACACGAACACAGAATATAAAGAATCGACTAAGGAATGTTTCAAAATTGGAACGAGCGTATGGCTCCATTGCGGAGGCATCTTCTCCAATGCTTTTGGATTCAGCAACATCGAATACAATCCTTGCGGATCATCATGAATCATATGCTTGAATTGGTCGACCATTCCTTTTGCTTGTGGAGGGAGCGATCTCAACATCGGCATTAAACGGTCTTCTAACAAATGGCTTGATCGATAGTTCATGATCGCTCCTAAAATCGTCATCCCGAACGTTCCACCGATGGCGCGGAAAAATTGGCTGGATGAAGTGACAACACCGAGTTCTGATTTCGGAAAGGTTTCTTGCAACGCCAACGTCAGAATCGGCATGACTAAACCGACTCCAAGCCCTAACACAATCATATAAAGCGTGGCGGTCCATTTCGTCGTTTCCACATCCATCGTGCTTAGCAAACCAAACCCGGCGGCCATGATGAACATGCCGATAATTAATTGCGTCTTGACGCCGATTTTATAAACCATTCGTCCGCCGATGATGCTGCCGACAATCATCGTAATCATCATCGGGGTCATAACGGTTCCCGATTGCGTCGCACTGACGCCGACAACCCCTTGCATAAACAACGGAACGAACACAATCGCCCCAAACATGCCGATGCTCATTAAAAAGCCGATCCCATTTAACACCGTAAACGTCCGGTTTTTAAAGAAGCGAACCGGCAAGACCGGCTCCTCGACCTTCGATTCCACAAAAACAAAGGCCGTTAAGAACACCGCCGCAACAACAAACAAGGTGATGATTTGCCACGATGTCCAAGCATACTTATCGCCGCCAAACGTCAAAGCCAACAATAAGCTAACGACGCCGACGACCATCGTGAACATGCCGGCAACATCAAACTTCACCGGACCTTTCGCCTGATGTTTGTTTAATCCCATCGCAATAAAAATCGTCGCTAAAATTCCAACAGGAAGATTGATGTAAAATACCCATCGCCAGTTTAAATGGTCGACAATCCATCCGCCAATCTGCGGGCCTAAAACAGACGCAAGGCCATAAAGCCCGCCAAATACTCCTTGCCATTTCCCGCGTTCTTTTCCGGTAAACAAATCGCCGATAATAATCATCGCCATCGGCATCATAATCCCGCCGCCGATTCCTTGCAGCCCGCGGTAAATGATAAGCTGCGTCATGTTATTCGCCATGCCGCAAAGAGCGGATCCGACCATAAAAGTAATGAGTCCTGTCACATAAATGACCCGTCTGCCTAGCAAATCGGCAAGCTTTCCGGCAATCGGCACGATCGTGGTCGAAGTGAGCATATAAGCGGTCGTCAGCCACGTCATCAAGCTCAAACCGCCAAGCTCCCCGACAATGCGCGGCATCGCTGTTCCGACAATCGTGCCATCGAGCGCGCCGAATAACATGGCGATGATCAGCCCGATAATTAATATGTTGCGATGCTTAATGCTTGATTGTATTTCCAACGCAGCTACTTCTGCCATCTTCTCGTCTCCCATCTATCATTCGTGATATACTCTTGAACCATTTGGTCAATAAAGCTAATTCTTCGGATAATGGTTGAAGGTTTTGGCTTTCCGCTTTTTTCATTGCGAGAAACTTATTCCTTCCCAACCTGCACCTTGCCGCGCTGTGCGGCATGCATCGATGCGAGCCGATCGTTTGTCATGAAAAAGACGAACAGAAGCGTCAGCGCTGCTGGAATTAAGCTCCATAAAAACGTATGCGCGATGGAAGAAGCTAACGCTGCCGTTATTTTTTCGAGTATAGGCGCTGGAATGTGGGCGCGCGCTTCCGGAGAAAGAATCGCACGAGGGTCATGATTGCTCATTGCCGGAACACTGTTTGCCATTCCTTGAAACGCCTCTTTTAATCGGTCGGTAAACAAATTGCGTTGAATGATGCCGAAGATCGTAATGCCGATCGTCATGCCGAGCGACCGTAAAAACGAGTTCGTTGAACTGGCCGCGCCTCTTTCCGCTTCTGTGAAATGGTGAATGGCCGCCATTCCTAACACGGAAAATGAAGCTCCAACTCCCAATCCCACGATAATCATATAACAAGTTACGGTAAAGCGGGTCGTGTCCTCCGTAATCGTGCTAAGCAAAAACATGCCAATCGCAAATACTGACATAAAGAGAATCATGACGTTCCGATAGCTTGTTTTTCCCGCTAAAAACCCGCCTAATTGCGCAGAGACGGTAGTCGCCAACATCATCGGAAGCAAAATCAATCCAGAGTTCGTCGCCGTGCCGCCCGTTACCCCTTGAATAAAAAGCGGAATGTAAACGGTGGCAACGATAAAAGTTGCTCCCGAGAAAAAGCCAATAAGGTTGCTCGCGGCATATAAACGCTTGCGGAACATATGATACGAGACAATCGGCTCTTGCGTTTTTGTCTCCACATAAAGAAACAATAAAAATAGCACCGCAAAAGCAGAAAATAAACTAATGATAACCGAAGAGTCCCATGCGTATTGATTTCCGCCCAACTCAAGCGCAAACATCAAACATACAATCGCCGGAACGAGTGTGATGACGCCAAGCCAATCGATTTTTTGCTTCGTATGCTTCGGCGACTCCCGGTAAAAGAAAGTGATAAGCAAGAAAGCGACAATGCCAAGCGGAATATTAATATAAAATACCCAACGCCATGTCAAGTAGTCGGTAATATACGCTCCCAAGAGCGGCCCGAAAATGCTCGACAACCCAAATACCGCTCCGAAAAGACCGCCCATTTTCCCGCGCTGCTGTGGCGGAAAAATGTCAAACATAATCGTAAACGCAATCGGCACTAAAGCGCCGCCGCCAATCCCTTGAATCGCCCGAAAGATGCTGAGCTGGACAATACTTTGCGCGACTCCGCATAGCATTGAGCCAACTAGAAAGACCACCAATCCGAAGATAAAAAATCGTTTCCTTCCGTACATGTCGGAAAGTTTCCCGAAAATCGGCATCCCTGCCATTTCCGTCACCATATACGCGGATGTCACCCAAACAAACTTATCAAGTCCCCCTAAATCCGCGACAATCGTCGCCATCGCCGTCGCAACGATTGTATTGTCCATCGACGCGACAAAAATGCCAATGAGCAGCCCAAGTACCACCCATTTAATGTTTGTTTCGTTTCTCCTCATTCTTCTCTCCCTCTCTATCGTTTTCTTTTTTCTTTCACGACCGCTTTTTCGTCTTGCTGAAAACTTGTGTGATATTCCACAAGATCAATGTTACAGCCTGGACCAATGATGATGCGGTCCCCGCGGACGATTTTAGCGTGGGTATGTTCTAAATAAATGTCATCCCCTTCGATCGTTTCCGCTACTAGCTTTGCCGAATCAGGAGCAAATCGTTTCAAAAAGTGAAGAATATTCAATGCTTTACTTCGTTTGACGCGAATGGTTTTCCCGCCAATTTCGGCGATGCGGCTGTCGGCAAAATGAAGATACAATTCGACCTGCTCCGCGTTTAGCGTGTTGCCAATCTCCACCGCGCCTTTGACGGAAAAAACGTCCGCTTCGCAATCGCGGGACACTTTCATTTCTCCGTAACCGTGAATCGTTCCTCCTGTTACATCGCCATCTACATGGGCGGCACCGCGGAGATGAAAATCGGATGCCGCGGCATTTCCGCGCAGATTCATTTCCCCAAATAGCTTGATCGTTTCCCCTTGAACATTTCCCCGTATGTTCGCTTGGCCAAAAATGTGGAACGACTTCATCTCGATGTTGCCGCTCACATCGGCATTGCCAAACACCTTGCAACGATCACACCATAAATCACCGTTAATGGTAGCGTCCCCACGGATCGTCACTTTATGAAACGTTCCTCCCGAAGTAAGAGCCGATCCGTTTACGGTTAAATGGCGCACATGATTTCCCACGTTTATCTCTCCTTCACACTTTTTTATACGTACCGACTTTCGCTCCTGGATCACATTGAAACTCATCTTGATATTCCACAACTTCAATGTCGCATCCAGGACCGATCACCACCCGGTTGCCTCTAACTGCTTTCGCGCTCGTATGCTCTAAATAAATTTCATCCCCTTCGATACTTTCGGCGGTCAGACCAACATGGAATAACAGTTTTTTCAAAAATGTCATTCCTTGCTGCTTTACTTCAATACGTTCCCCTCCGATTTCTTTTGCTTGGCAATGTCCGAAAATCTTTATTTGAATGGTCCCCGCATTTAATAAGCCGCCAACGGAAAACTCCCCTTTCGCTTGAAATTGTTCCGCGTCACAGTCTCCTTTAATGACTGTTTCTCCATGAATATGCACTTCGTCCGCCGATAAATTCCCGTCTACACTGGCGCTCCCATGACAATCAAATTGTCTGCATTGTACATCGCCGCCAATTCGGGCGCTTCCATTAATTTTTACATGTTCCGTTTTTAACGTTCCGATAATACGGGATTTTCCGGATATATGTGCCGCCTTCGCTTTCACGTTTCCTTCCATTGTCGCCGTCCCGTGAATCGCCATATCGTTGCAGTCGATATCTCCATGCACCTTTCCATTTCCAGAAATTTTGACCAAATTGTATAGGCCGCCCGAAGCACTTCCTGTACCAGATATAACCAAATCCTTTCTTTCCATTGTTTATCCCTCCGACACCATCAGTTTTAATTGCTCTACGCAAGTCGGCACATGAAGACGAGCAATGATTTTCGCCTTTTCTTCAACATAGACGTCATTTCCGCTTGCTACTAATAGGCATATTGCTACTCCCATTTTTCTCAGGAAAAGCAATTCACAACTCCGGCCTTGGAAGGCAGCATAATGTTTCTCGAATACATCGAATACGCTTTTTCCTTCTTCCAAACTAATTTCCCCTGTTTGCAGCAATTGATCAAGAATATAGAGCTGCAACAGTTCGGTGAAGGAAAAAGTATGCTGTTCTCCTTTTTGTTCCATATAAAATTGCAGGGCCATTTTCGAAACAATGTTACGTTTTATAATTTCATCTCTATGCAGAGTAATCACAGCAGGATTCGGCGAAAACATATTTGCTAGTTCATCGAGGGACAGATCATCTTTCAGCTGTTTAATTTTTTCGACTCTCTCTAGTATTTTTCCTTTTGGAAAAAACGTTTCTTGCCCCGTAAAGGTCGATTTTCGAATAAACCATTCTTCGGGAATCAATTTTTTCCGTTTCCACCGATAAAGTTGACCATAAGAGATTCCTGTTTGCTCTAACAATTCTTTTTTCGAGATTAATTCCTCCTCCACCATGAGCACCTCCCTCGCTATATAATGTAACATAACAATGTTACGTTGTAAATAAAAAAAACAAACGGAATCCTTATTATTACCTCCTCTTGTTCAACTTCATTCTTCGCTTAATAAAAAAAATCGAGTGTAAAACCACCTATGCGATTTTACACTCGATCGCCTATGTTTTGTTACTCCACATTACCGGAACTATTTGATAGAACAAGGAGGTTGCGCTGATGTGTTTACATCACCCATTGATTAACGATATTCGCATTTTAACAGATCATTTATTGCGCTGAATTCAAACAAGCTCACTCAAACATTATACAAAACGATACGCCTTCATTTTAACTAGCTTTTTATTACTGTCTACTTGATTAAATCGTTGCTTTTCATAGATTAATTGATTACATTACACGTACTGCTTTCACATATCGTTCTTTCCAATAAGAAGAATTAATCGATGTATAAGAAACGCCTTTAGAAGTTGAAGCATTTAACATTTGGCCGTTACCCGCATAAATTCCAACGTGATTGATCGTTCCATCGAAGTCTGTATCAAAGAAGACTAAATCTCCTTTTTGAAGCTGATTGAAAGAAACCGGTGTGCCAACTTGTGATTGTGCTGCCGAAGTGCGAGGTAAAGAAATTCCAGCCTCACTGAATACCCGCATAGTAAAGGATGAGCAATCAAATGCATCTGTGCGAGATGGACTAGCACCATATAAATATTTCGCACCTAAATATTTTTCGCCAATTTGAATGACCCGATCAGCCAATGAAGAATTCACAGCTTTTGTGGTACTTTCGGAAGATGTGGTAGACGCCGCTGAAACAAGAGTGCGTTGAGAAACTCTTTGACTTGAAGATGGAACAGGGGCTTTTTCTCCGGTAACTTTAATAGATTGTCCCGCTCGAATAAGATTAGGATTCGTAATTTCCGGATTTAAAGCGAGCAATGAACGAACTGTTGTATTAAACATTTTAGCGATGCCAGAAAGAGTATCTCTTTCTTTCACTATGTAATAACCGTTAGTACCTGATTTCGTAGTAACAGGTCTAACAGGAGCTGGAGACGACTCAGACAAGCGGATGGTTTGACCAGCCTTAATAAAATTTGGATTAGAAATTTCAGGATTCCTTTTTAATAACGCATCAACACTCGTATTAAATTGCTTTGCAATTTTGCTTAAGGTGTCGCCAGCTTTCGCTACATATGTATCTTCTCTTTCGTCAACTTTTAATATTTGCCCAGGGAAAATACGATCAGAAGTGAAATGATTCATTTGTTTTAATGTTTCTACAGTAGTGTTGTATTTTTTCGATATCGCCCAAAGCGAATCGCCTTTTTGGACGGTATAATTGCTAGCGAAAGCAGTTTGGCCTGCTAATAAAGAACTTATAATTGTACCTGTAAGAATAAATGTTTTTTTCATTTTGTGCCCCCCAAGATGTATTTTTATCACGGTAATCATTTCTATGGTACCGTCAAGAATTTTGTGTAATGTAAATGGGGTAGGGTTTCTCTGAAATGGATTTGAATTGATAGGGGACTGATTTTCTCCACACAGGAGACTGAATATTCAGTCTCTTGTGTGGAAAGGGAGAATCCCCTTATTTTGTTTATTTACAATATTTGGTTAACAATAACGTTCTTCAAACATTCGTTGAAGGGCTTCCTGCGCTTCGGCAAATCCTCTTAACTTTCGCCCTGCCCATTTCTCATTAAAATCTTGGATGGTCAAATACACGACTTTTTCCGCGGCTTCTAAACTGCTCAAACTGTTCATCGGCTTTAGACGTTTCCGAATCTCTTTGATCGTTCGTTCGATGACATTCGTCGTGTAAATCACACTTCGAATACTGCTTGGATAATCCATAAATGTAAGGAGGACATCCAACTCATTGGCCCAAGATTGAACTTCTCTTGGATATTTGCTGGACCATTTCGACTCAAACTGTTGAAACATTTGTAACGCCATCTCCTTATTCGGCGCGCGATAAATCAGCTTGAGATCCTCGGCCACTTCGAATTGGTCTTTTTTCCGAACACGGCTGAGGGTGTTGCGGACTTTGTGCACGACACAGCGCTGCACATCGGCTTTCGGATACACCGCCTTAAAGGCTTCCTCCAGCCCCGGAAGGCCATCGAAGACGCCAAGAAGCACTTCCTTGACGCCTCTTTGGTAGAGGTGTTGAAGAATTTCCTGCCATCCATAGGCGCTTTCTTGTCCTCCCACGAAGAAATCCAGAATTTCTCGATACCCTTCTTCATTCACTCCTAACACCACATAAATGACTTCTTTCTCTACCGTATCGCGGCGAAGTTTCACGTACAAGCCGTCCAAATATAAGACAGAATAACGTTTGGATAGTGGACGATGGTGCCATTTCTCGATGTCTTCTTTCACGACATCGGTAATACGGCTGATCGTCGCTGGAGAATAAGCATTTCCTAGAATTCGTTCGATAAACTTGCCAATTTCCCGTGTACTCATGCCACTTTGATACATCCTAATGATGGCTTCCTCCAGCCAGCCGGTGTGGCGTTGATAAGGGGCAAACAACTGTGTTTGAAATTCCCCGTTTCGGTCTCTTGGAACCAAAAGACCCTCAATCCGGCCATATTGCGTATCTAGATTTCGCTGATAGTAGCCGTTTCTCATATTCGGCGTTCCAGCCTGTTCGATTTCGAGGAAATGTTTGATTTCTTCCCGCATAATCAGCTCTAATTTTTCCTTCACAAACTGACGAATGACACTTTCCAGTTGATTTGCCCAGTCGACATTCGGTATACTTCTTTTAGACATAGGTAGGGTACTCCTTTCTCTAAGATTTTTGGTCCAATCAGAGAATACCCTACCTTTTTTCTTTTGTTCTAGCAAAATGCTTTACACAAACTTTTATACATCATCTTCGTTCGCAGTATCTTTTTTTCTCATATTATAATTTTTGTATTTAATAGAAAATTTTATTATTTTATCCAAAAAGATTTTCACCTTTAGAAGTCATAATAAAATCAGCTTGCCGACTTTGTCGACAAGCTGAAATGAATACCCTTGTTCACCCTTCATGAACAATTTCTCCTAATTGTACATATTTTATATTGTCATTGAAAGGAGGAAAAAAGCATGGATAAATCCGCGTTCTTGTTTTTAGCTTGCATCCTTGCTGGTTTTGCACTAATACACCTTCCTTTAGCCGGTTCACCTTTAGCTGGTATACAACCAGTAACGACCTTAATTGGGATTTTAGCTATTCTTGTTTTTTCATTAGTCCTCATATTTAAAGGAATAATAGCCCTGGTAGGCAAATGAATTTTATGGAGGCTTTGTCGACAAGCAAAATCCCTCAGATTTATAGAATCTGTTTTGGGATTGCTGATAAAAACTATTAATGGGTAAACAGCTAATTGGCTAAAACCCGGCATTCGGCCAAAATCCGCCGTCTGCCGGGTTTTTAATGTTTGGGAAATTGCCCAGAAACATCCTAATAGAATATAAACTTCTACTTATGAAGCCGATAAGGAACGGTTGAGACAATCACATTTTTCTTATATAGAAGGTACAATCTCAATAAAACGCTCGATTGGTTATGCAAAAAGTTATGCCAGCCTTTTTTCGGTATAAATTGAGGAATCAAAACCGTTACCGTATGGTTTCTTTCCTCTGCCTTGCTTTCAATCGTATCCACTAGCTTGGAAATTGGTGTGATAAGATCGCGATAATAAGAAATTAGCGTAACAAGGCGAACATCCGGCCTCCATTTCTTCCATTTCTCTTCCATTCGGAGCATACTTTCCCGGTCAAATGCCACATATACAGCCAATACATAATCTCCAATGGCTTGGGCGTAATTTAAGGATTGCTCTACTACCTTCGTGATTCCCGCGACAGGAACAATCACGACATTTCCCTCTATTTTGTCCGGAATCTTATTTGGATTGACCCGCAGTTGTTCTGCCACCGCATCATAGTGCTTATGGATTTGATGAAAAATAAATACGATCATCGGAAGAAATACAAGCACAGACCATATCTGAGTAAATTTTGTGATAAAGAAAATGCACAGTACGGTTAGCGTAATGAGCGCTCCTAGCAAGTTGGCCAGCAGTTTCGGTATCCACCCCACTGGTTTTTCGCGCACCCATTTTACAATCATTCCCGTTTGTGACAAGGTGAAAGGAATGAATACGCCAACCGCATACAAAGGAATTAACTGTTCCGTTTGCCCTTTAAAAGCGATAATCAGCAAAATAGAAGCAAGGCCGAGCGTGATGATTCCGTTTGAATACCCTAATCGGTCACCGCGTATAAGATACATTCTTGGCATGTATTTATCGGATGCCAGATTATATGCCAGCAAAGGAAATGCAGAAAACCCCGTATTTGCCGCCAACACTAAAATAAGGGCCGTTGTTCCTTGTATAAAGTAATACACCACGCCTCTTCCAAACACCTTGGAAGCGAGTTGGGAAACAACAGTCTCTTCTGCTTTCGGAGCAATTCCATACCAGTATGCTAAAAAAGTGACTCCTACAAACAGAACTGCGAGAATGCACCCCATCATCACTAACGTTTTGGCAGCATTTTTTGCCGCCGGCTCCTTAAAATTTGGAACGGCGTTGGAGATCGCTTCTACCCCTGTCAATGCAGAGCAACCAGATGCAAATGCCCGCAGCAACAAGAATAACGTAATTCCGGGCACCGTAGTACCGATAGGCGTATGTAAGGTAGACGGTACTTGTCCATTGATAATATGAAAAATCCCAACAATAATGAGCATAACGAGCGCCAATACAAACAAATAAACGGGATATGCCAAAACGGAAGCAGATTCGTTTATGCCCCTAAGATTAAGAATAGTGATAAACACAACCAGTGTGATTGCAATTCCAACTGTGTATGGATGTAAAGTTGGAAACGCGGATGTAATGGCATCCGTTCCCGCGGACACGCTTACTGCCACAGTTAGAATATAGTCGACGAGCAAAGAGCCCCCGGCAATGAGGCCCGGATTTACACCTAAGTTCATTTTGGAAACGACGTAAGCTCCGCCTCCATGCGGATAAGAGTAAATGATTTGGCGATACGATAAAATAAGCGCCACCAATAGAATAAGAACTCCAATCGCAATAGGAATGGAATACCAAAATGCAATGAATCCAATCGTCGAGAGAACAAGTAAAATTTGTTCCGTACCGTACGCAACCGAAGATAGAGCATCAGAAGATAAAACGGCTAACGCCTTTAATTTGCCCAACTTTTGCTCTCCCAGCTCGGTTGATTTCAACGGTCTGCCGATTAAGAATCGTTTTAACGATGAAAACATACATACACCACCAATATGCAGAATTTCAATAAGGATATTATCATTTCTTTCAGGAAATGAATAGTCTTTGCTTAATTATTTTTATTCGTATTCACCGACTTTTAACTTGAAGATGTCGAAAATGCGAAAACTTGTGTTGATACCAATAAATAGATCTTCTTCTGTCATATAACGTCGAATAAGAATTGCATGTTCACCATATCCTAAACAATTAACGTCCATCACTACCCGCCACTTCATATATTGCTGCGTCCCCGCTCATAATTAGCACTGTTTAATAAATTTTGCAAACGGAACTACCATCTTGTTTTCTATTAGCTCTAGATTTTCTCCGCCATCCCAATTTTAAACACAGCATCATAAAAATCAATATTTCGATCATCTATCATCATTTATCTCTACTATACATTCATCTATAGTCATTGCTCTCTACCGTACATTTTTACTAGCGAGACAAGAGTACATATTAGATAAATTAGGTCTATTATCCAGTTCCTTCTTGATAGGGATGAATATGAATATAGTAAATCAAACAGATAGGGTCAAATGGCTCAAGACCCTTGAAAAAACAGGGAGGAAAAATAATGAGTTTCGAAATTGCAATGACCATTTTTGTGTTCATTATGACAATGTTAGTCATATTTTGGAGACCAAGAGGCTTAAATGAAGCGTGGCCAGCGTCGATTGGTGCGGGGATTATTTTACTAACAGGCATTGTATCACGCGGAGATATTTTGGATATTATCCATAAAATCGCTGGCGCATCGATTACCATTATTGCAACGATTGTCATGGCTGTCATATTAGAGAGTTTCGGTTTTTTCCACTGGGCAGCCGCACGACTTGCAAATTTGGCTAAGGGTTCAGGCTATCGCCTATATTGGTACATTCAACTGTTATGTTTTTTGATGACCCTTTTATTCAATAACGATGGCAGCATCTTGATTACGACCCCGATTTTAATTTTACTTCTAAAAAACCTCCAGCTAAAACCACATCAACAAATTCCATATCTCTTGACTGGAGCACTGACTGCAACAGCCTCTAGCGCACCTATTGGGGTAAGTAATATCGTCAATTTAATCGCATTGAACATTATTCACATGACACTTTATATGCATACAGCCATGATGTTTGTACCAGCAACGTTAGGACTGTTGTTTATGTCTTGGTTGATGTACGTAGTGGTAAAGAATAAATTGCCAAAAACATTGCCAAATACCGCATATGATATAGAGGGAATCTTTTTTACTAAACATTTCCATCCGTTAAAAAGAACAATTTCTGTCGAAACAAAACGGAAACGTACCCAATTTATGTTGAAGGTCTTGCTGTTTGTCTTTGTGATCCGTTGTCTACTCTTTGTTGCATCTTATCTCTCTATCCCAATTGAAATCGTTGCGGTACTCGGATCACTCGTCCTGCTTGTATGGAGATGGTATCATTTGCGCACCAATCCCGTTGATATCTTGAAAAAGACTCCTTGGCACATTCTTATTTTCGCATTCTCCATGTATGTCATTATTTACGGACTCCACAATGTAGGTCTAACAGCGATGCTTGTGAAAATATGTGAACCGATTGTAAACCAAGGATTGTTCTACGCGAGCTTTATCATGGGGGGATTAGTGTCCATTCTATCTAACTTCTTTAATAATCACCCTGCTTTAATGATCGGAACCATCACCTTGACGGAAATGGGCCTGGATCCTATTACATTAAAGACGATCTATCTCGCGAATATTATTGGCAGTGACATGGGATCTTTGTTATTGCCTATCGGGACGCTTGCCTCCCTTATTTGGATGCATATCCTAAAACAAAATAAGATGAAAGTAACATGGAAAGATTATTTAAGCGTCTCGTTGATTGTCATACCATTAACAACCGTTGTCACGTTGTTTTTATTATTCTATTGGGTGCAAATGGTTTTTGCCTAATGAAAACCATTCTGTACTCATCGTGGCTGTATAAAACGAAGGATAACGATGGCTGGTATTATCCCTCTTGTGTAAGGGCCATACTGTCTTACACAGGAGGGATATATTTATGGAATTTTAAAAACGATGCCTATATCCTCGAGAATGGAAAGTGGCAAACGATCTCGTCCTAAATATATGCACTTCTATAATCCTCAGCAGACACTTAACTACCTTAGACGAACGCAATATCGGGCAAAGACAGGTATAGAATAAGCGATAGTGGAATAAGACATACAAAAAAAGACCTTATATTGGTCTTTTTTCTGTGGCCTAAAAATCAACACGGAAATATAGCGGATCCCATCTCACGGCTTTCGCTTTGAATGACGAATTTGTGCCCAATGAAATCAACCTACTTTGTCATTTTTTGGCCCTTTCAACTGTTCCATCAACTGTTTACACCACTCAAAATCTCTGGTCGCCAACGCTAGATCTATCAATGTATCAAAATCCTCTTTTGTCATTGGTGACTTACTTTTGGCCGGGATTAATTCCTCTATCGTACAAATTTTTCGCCTATTTAATCGTTTCCCATTGTAATCTTGTACAAATTCGATTACGCAATAAGAATCAATAATTCGATCAACATAACCCAATGCACCCTCTAATTGTTGTTCATCCCCCGTATAATAAACCCAATCGCCGATTTTTAATTTTTCCATCTTATCACCCTTAATTAACAAAAAAAATTGCTATTGTGTTTCTTTTTGCATATACTTGCCAACAACATTGGTAAAACACGAAATAACTGAATAACGTCCAGCGCCGGACCACTTGCTTCTCCTTTTTCCATCCATACAAACATTTTTGCCTTTTCAAGCTTGGCATAATCCTCTTCACTAAGTTTGTACTTATCTTTTTTAGCCAGTTTATTCAACAAACTCCATTTCGTTCGTTCCTTTATAAAACTCAATGCTTAAATAGTTTAATTATCGAAAATGTCCTTCCGGAACAACGAACTACTGTGCTTTTAAATAACAAAATAATCAACATTCGCGGAAAATTATAGGAGTCCAATCAAACTGATAAAAAATCCTATATTATAAACTAAAAAACTAAAACAAATAAAATGGAGGTGTAATTAATGAGCTTTGCATTAATCGTCATCCTGTTCATCTTATTAATTATTGTTGGTTGTGGTTGTACGTTCAGGGGCTTTGGCGGTTATGGCTGTGGTGGTTATGGACCAGGATTTGGATTCTGGTACTAATCCCCTCCCCCTGCTTATGAGGATTTGAGATGCTTACCCTTGCCGTTATTGTCGAGCTACAAGTAACATGGTTGAACGAGGCGCACAAAAAGACCGATTTATTTCGGTCTTTTTTGTGTGGTCTCAGCTTGCCGACAAATTTGACAAACTGATAATGGATACATAAATACACATAAAAAAGCCCACCCACCTTGGAAAATATAGTGGCCAAAACGTGATCAAATGCTAAAAAATACAGCGCAACCCCTTGATGCAACAAGGGTGTTGCGCTAATGTGTTACATCACCCGCTTAAACATTTTCTCCAGCTCATACGTGGAAAAATGAATGATGATTGGACGACCGTGCGGGCATGTAAACGGATCGGTCGTTTTGCGCAGCGCTTCTAGGAGAGCGAAAATTTCGTCGTCGCGCAAGTGTTGGTTCGCTTTAATCGACCGCTTACAGCTCATTAAAATCGCAGCCTTTTCACGCAGCTGTTTAATGTCAACTTTTTTCATGTCAAGGACTTGTTGGATCATTTCTCTAATGATCTCTTCCTCTTCCCCTTTTGGAAACCACGATGGGTGGGAACGGACGATGAACGTATTATGCCCGAACGGTTCTAAAAAAACACCGCATTTCGCCAATTCCTCACGATGTGCGTCAATGAACACATATTCGTCTGTCGGATAATGAAACGTGAGCGGAACGAGCAATTCTTGCACTTCGTTTATTACTTCACCAACTTTTTCGCGAAAATATTCGTACTTAATGCGCTCTTGGGCGGCGTGCTGGTCAATGATGTAAAGCCCTTGTTCATTTTGCGCCAAAATGTATGTTCCGTGCATTTGTCCGATCGGGTAAAGCGGCGGGATGCGGTCGTTTGTGTGTTCCTGCTCGTTCTCCACCGTTTGCTCCACATGTTCCTCGGCTTCCATTGGCGCGTCATATTCGTTCATTTGTTCCCGTTCCTCTTCTGCCGGCAGCATCAGTGGGCTTTCTTCTTTTTCTTCCCTTAAAGAAATGGTTGGCTCTGGCTTTGTTATCTGTGCGAGATTTGGCAAAGGCGGCTCTTTTACCACATGCTCAAACGTCCATGTCGCTTGCTCTGTTTTCGGTTTTGCTTCCTGGCGGCTTACGGACATCGTTGGAATAAGCGTGCGCGTCCGGAACGCTTTGCGAATCGCCTCGGTCACAAGCTCGTTCAGTTCCGCTTCTTTGCTGAAACGTACTTCTAATTTCGCTGGGTGAACGTTGACATCGACTAAAATCGGATCCATCGTAATCGATAAAAATACAATCGGATAGCGGCCGATCGGCAGCAACGTATGATATCCAGCCTCAATCGCTTTCATAAGCGGAATATTGCGCACATACCGTCCATTGACAATGGTAGAGATGTAGTTGCGCGAGGCGCGCGTCACTTCGGGAAGGGAAATGTAGCCTTTGATCGTAAAATCAAGCGATTCCGCCTCAATGGGAACCATCTTTTTCGCGACATCCATGCCGTAAATCGCGGCAAGCACATGGCGCACATCGCCGTTACCGCTTGTGTAAAGCAGCTGCTTCCCATGATGGCGGAGGCGGAACGAAATATAAGGGTGCGCCATGGCAAGGCGGTTGACGACATCCGTAACATGGCCGAGCTCGGTATGAATCGTTTTCATATATTTTAAACGGGCTGGGGTGTTGAAAAACAAGTTGGATACGGTAATATCGGTTCCTTTGCGGCTTGCGGTCCGTTCGTGTTTCACAAACTGACCGCCTTTTAAGACAATTCGTGTTCCTGGACCGTCTCCAGTACTTGTTTTCATTTCCACTTCCGAAACGGAAGCGATGCTCGGAAGCGCTTCGCCGCGAAAGCCAAGCGTACGGATGCGGAACAAATCGTGTTCATCTTTAATTTTGCTTGTCGCATGCCGTTCAAAAGCAACGAGGCAATCCTCTTCTTCCATGCCTTCCCCATTGTCAATGACACGGATTTTCGCCAGCCCCGCTTCTTCCAGCTCAATTTCAATGACCGTGCTGTTGGCATCAATCGCGTTTTCCACCAGTTCTTTCACGACGGAGGCAGGGCGCTCGACGACTTCCCCTGCAGCGATTTTGTTGGACAATTGGTCATCGAGCTTGCGGATTTTTCCCATTGCGACGCCTCCTTTACTTTAATAGTTTTTGAATTTCGTATAATTTGTTTAACGCTTCAAGCGGCGTTGTTTCCAGTAAGTTGACGGATTTTAATTCCTCAAGCGCCTTTTTCTCTTTTTTCGATAGACGGGATTCTTCTTTTGCAGGCTGCTCTTCAGCAAACATGCTGAGCTGTTCGAACACCGCTTCGTTCTTGCCGATTGGCTGTTCTTTTCTCTGCTCTTGCTGCTCAAGCTCGGCTAAAATTTCTTTCGCGCGCTGAATGAGGGAAGATGGCAGCTCGGCAAGCTCAGCAACATGAATGCCGTAACTTTGGTCGGCCGGCCCTTCTTCAATTTTATGAAGAAAGACGACTTTGCCGTTTTCCTCAACGGCGCTGACATGAATGTTTTTCAATTTTGGAAGCGACTGTTCCAAATCGGTTAATTCGTGATAATGTGTGCTGAATAACGTTTTCGCGCCAATATGATCATGAATGTATTCGATGATCGCCTGGGCTAATGCCATCCCGTCGTATGTCGACGTGCCACGCCCGATCTCGTCAAACAAGATGAGGCTGTTTTGCGTTGCGTGCACGATCGCATTACGCGCTTCCAGCATTTCGACCATAAACGTGCTTTGCCCAGACACTAAATCATCCGCCGCACCGATTCTCGTAAACACTTGATCAAAAATCGGGAGCACTGCTTTATCTGCCGGTACAAAGCAGCCGATTTGCGCCATAATCGCCGTCAACGCAATCTGCCGCATATAGGTGCTTTTTCCGGACATGTTCGGTCCGGTAATAAGCAATAATTCCCTCTCTTTGTTCATATAGCAATTGTTCGGTACGTATGTTTGCGTTCCGAGCACTTTTTCGACGACAGGGTGGCGCCCTCCTTGAATATAGAGAACGCGATCGTCGGAAAACTGCGGTCTTACATAGCGCCGCTCTTCGCTGACGGTAGCAAACGACTGCAGGACATCGAGCTCGCTCACTGCTTTCGCCAGCGATTGCAAACGCGGAATATATTGTTTGACGCGTTCGCGGATATCGACAAACAATTCGTATTCAAGTTCCATGCTTTTTTCTTCCGCTTCTAAAATGAGCGCCTCTTTTTCTTTTAATTCCTGGGTAATAAAGCGCTCGGCGTTGGCGAGCGTCTGTTTACGCTCATAACGCCCTTTTGGCAGCAGATGAAGATTCGGCTTCGTCACTTCAATATAATAACCAAACACGCGGTTATAGCCGATTTTTAACGATTTAATTCCGGTTAGTTCCCGTTCTTTGCTTTCTAACTGGGCAATCCATGCCTTTCCGTTGCGGCTGGCATCGCGATAGCGGTCAAGCGTTTCATTGTACCCGTCTTTAATAATATTCCCTTCTTTCACCGATAGCGGCGGATTGTCTTGAATCGACCGCTCTAACAGCTCGACAAGCTCCGCACAAGGATCAAGCTTGTCAGCCAGTTGTTGTGTCTGATCATCGGAAAGATTAGCGACGATATTTTTTAACGTCGGAATTTGCTCGAGCGATTTTTTTAGCTGAATTAAATCGCGGGCATTCACATTCCCATAGGCGACGCGGCCGGCGAGCCGCTCGATGTCATATACTTCGCGAAGACGTTCGCGCAGCTCTTGGCGCTCAAAATAATGATGAATCAGCGTTTCTACCATATGTAAGCGCCGCTCGATTTGTCCGCGGTCTAAAAGCGGGCGATCAAGCCATTGTTTGAGCAATCGTCCGCCCATCGCCGTCACTGTTTCATCAAGAAGCCACAGCAGTGAACCTTTCCGCCCTTTGGCGCGGATGGTTTCCGTCAGCTCTAAATTTCGTTTCGAATATAAATCGATTTTCATGTACTGATCGACTTGGTACACTTGAACAGCCTGCATATGATCGAGACGACGCTTTTGCGTGCGGATAATGTAATGAAGAAGACGGGCGAATGTGATTTGCAGCTTGTCCTGCGCAAGCCCGCCGGCGATCGCCGCAAATCCTTCCGGCATCTTCGTCTCATCTTCGTACGAGATTGTCACTCCATATCGTTCTTTCAATAGTTGCTGCTCGCTGATTGGAAAATCGCTAGCAAGGACAATTTCTTTCGTCCCGATCGCATACAGTTCGTTCATCACGTCTTCAAAAGAGGCAAGGATCGTGATGCGGTTTTCCCCTGTCGATAAATCCGTATAAGCAAAACCATACGTACCATCATCAAACATTGTCACCGTCGCCAAGTAGTTGTTTTCCTTATCCAGAAGCCCTTTCCCTTCCATCACCGTGCCGGGAGTGATGAGCTGGACGACTTCGCGCCGGACGACGCCTTTGGCCGTTTTCGGATCTTCGACTTGCTCGCAAATTGCGACTTTATAGCCTTTGGCGATCAACTGCTCAATATATCCTTGCGCCGAATGATACGGAACACCGCACATCGGCACCCGTTCTTCACCGCCGCCATCGCGGCTTGTCAGCGTAATTTCCAGTTCCTGCGCCGCTTTGATTGCGTCGTCAAAAAACATTTCGTAAAAATCGCCAAGACGAAAAAATAAAAAGGCATCTGGATATTGTGCCTTAATGTCTAGATATTGCTGAATCATTGGCGTATATGTAGCCATCGTTCTCCTCCAACCTTGCAATGTTTCTTTTTACTTCATGCAAAAAACGTTCTTTATCAACGAATTTAGCGGCCATCTTGTCGTTTACGGCGTTTTCCGTTATTCCGTGTATCGCCATCAAAATAAAGCCGCTAAAAAAAGTATCTTCGCAATTCGTTGCATCCGTGAAATCTTGTCTATGTATCTAGTTTCGAACAAATATAGAAAATTTTTGAATGCATTTATGCATCATGATGTGTTTCAACACGTTTCATTATAACATATTAATGAAGAAAAAAAAGAAAGTTCGAATTCTGACTTCCCCTTTCTAATCATGATCCTCTCCCAACTTACATTCCAAACGCGATGCATAAAAACAGACGGCGGTCAAAAACCGCCGTCTGTTTTTTTATTTCGCCTGCGGAAGCGGGCGCTTTAGCCATTCTTTATAGAACGTATCAATATCAGGCTCGAAATCTTTGATGACCGGATACCAAGGCGTGACCGCTTCTACTTCAAGCTGGGTCGCACAGCTAGGGCAATAATACTCACGGAGCACCTGCCATTCCGGATCTGGCGCCATCAATTTCGGATACAGTTCCGCCATTTTTTCCACTGTATCACGAACATAGATGAGCGCATGAAGCTTCCAGTTGTCGCTTGCCTCGCAAAATTCATATCCACAATCACACTTTACGATGCGCCGGCCATCCGGCTTTTGAACAATATAGAGATGAAGGCCGGCCGGAAGCAAAATCGGATCATCCCACGGCACTCTTTCTTGAAGGATGCTGATATATTTGTCAAACCGGTCAACGTCTTTATAATTGGAGAGCATTTCTTTTAATTTGAAAAAATCTATCGTGCCGTCGATTAATTCTTCTATCGTTTTGCGATCGTATTTATCGTACTTTTCCATGTTTTCACCTCATTTCAGCTTATTGATTTTTGTTCCGAATACTGGAATGCCCAATTCCTCTTCTGTCAATTTCCAATCTTCCGGCAAGTTCCAGAACGACTTAAACTCATTATAAAATTTTTCACTTAACGCGAAAGAGCTCGCATACATGTGACGTACTTGTATCGCAGCGTCTTTGTTGATAATTTTCTTTCTTTCCTCTTGCATCCATTGTTTTGTCGGCACCCCTCGTTTCAGCCGCTCTTTTCTCATTTCTTCACGGCGTTTCTTCGTTGCTTCTTCATCAACGATATATCGCCCTTTTTCATCTTGAGTGAATACCGCTCCATAAACACTTTCGGCGAAACGAGGAAGAATATGGCCTTCGTTTAAATCATCTTCAATCATTTTTGGTTTCCGCTCTAGCGGATCGCCAAATCCTGGACCCCCACGCAAATAGTTCAAATATAGATCATAGTTTTCAAAAATCGTTTCCGTCGTAATCGCCTGCTTGTCACGGATAATTTCTTTTGCTTCCATCAGTTTTTCATATTGCGGATTATCCGGATCAGGGTCACCGCCAGTCGGAATCGGCAGTCTCTTTTCGATCCGTTCTTTTAAGTTCGTGCCATGGGCCTCAAAACGGTATCCCGCTGCGGCCGGATAACCGCCCATCAATCCACAGTCACTCGAGATGTAACCGTTGCCCATGAAGAACATCGTCCAGTCTTTTGCCCCATACACCATTCTCAACGATTCATAGCCGTTTCCACCGCGGTATTTTCCGTGGCCTCCTGTATTCGGCTTAACGCTTCTTCCGAGATAAATGAGCGGTTCTGCCAGCTCCCAGATTTCCATGTCGCCCATATCGCCTTCCGGATTCCAAATCGCCGCGGCGTGGCTGATTCCGTCTCTTACCGCGCTCGCGCCAACACCTTCAGCAGCTGACTCGAAGCTGTTGACGGCATGGTTTTCATTGAACTGGTTGTAGCCTCCGCCCTGCAGCCAGTTGGATGTATTGGCGTTTCCTGCGTTGACTTCTTCGAGATAACCGCGGGCGAAATAGTTGCGGCTGAGTCCACGCCATAACGGGCTCCACGCAGATACAAGGAAATGCCATGCGTAGCTGTGCGCAGTGCGAATATCGTCTGGATTTAGCCATGAACCGTACGGCAGATCAAACTTACTTGCATAATACGCTCCATCATTGACCCGGTCGTTCGGAATGAGCGTTTGCGACATCATAACCCAGATTCCGCTTGTAATTGAAACCGGTGTCGCGTTGTAGCTATGCCATCCCCATCGATTAACCCCTTCAAAGTCGATTTCAAACTTGCCGTCCTTATGAACGATGATCTCCGTCGGCGCGTGCATGATCGTGTTCACACGGGCATATGGAGGTACATCCAGATTTTTGTACGGTACGTCTACAAAGGAAACTTGACGATATCTTCCTGGAATAAGCAGCGTTTTTACTTGGTTGATAAAGCCTCGGCGCCCCTCTTCGATCACTTCGCGGATAAATTGTTTGTACGTGTCGACTCCTTCTTCTCTTACAATATCAAGAACAAGATCGCGGATCATGTGGCAGCCGGCTATGCGCGTCCGTTCGTCAAGCAGCCAGTACTTTGTCGTGCGGACCGAACGCTGACTTTCAATTAACCAGTCTTTTAGCAGTGTATCGTTTTTCCCGATTTTGCGGCAGGCCACTTGATAACCGTCATCGTAACGGGTAACCGGACCGACCGTCATGCTTCCAGGTGCTGTTGCGCCAACATCGATAACGTGAGTAACTCCGCCAACCCAGCCAATCAGTTCTCCTTCGTAGAAAATTGGCACGATCGTATGAACGTCACACGGATGGACGTTTCCGATCTGGCAGTCATTGTTACAGAAAATATCGCCATCTTCAATGCCAGGGTTCTCTTCATAATCATTTTTAATCATAAATTTGATGGCGGCACCCATCGTGCCAACGTGAATGATGATTCCGGTGGAAGTAACGACGCAATCACCTTCAGGAGTGTAAAGTGTAAAGCATAATTCACCTTCCTGCTCGACAATCGGCGATGCGGCAACTCTTTTCGCCGTTTCCCGCGCATGTACCACACCGCCGCGCAGTTTGGAAAAGATCTTTTCATAACGGATCGGATCGCTTTCTTTCAGCGGAAGTTCTTTCAATCCTGCGTAATGTCCAGTCAGCTGGCTAAGCCGATCGATTTCCTCCCGCATTTCTTTGAGCGTTTTTCCATTCCACCCGATCGTTTTGCGTTTTTTCACCTCTTTTACGTTCATCGCCATGATCGATCAACCTCCTTTTAAACTTCTTTCAAATGGAAAATGCGATGTTGGTCAAGATATGTTTCAAATCCCGGCGGAATGACAAATGTCGTAGCCGGAGATTCAATGATCGAGAACGCTTTAATTTTGTTGCCCGGCTTCAGTTTTTCCATTTCCCAAATATCCGCTTCGATCCATTGGCCTTTCCAATACACTCTGCGCTTGCCAAGATACGCTTCTTTCGGTGGTGTTTCACCCGCAAACGGTTCTACCGGGATTTTCGGTTTCGGCACTTCGACGATTCCCCGAACGATTGCGCCTGTGATGCTGTAACCGAGCTCTGGCGATTTCGCCGCCTTGGCGTAAACTCTCGCGTACGTGTCTTCGAACGCGTTCACAAGTGCATCCCAGTCATCCACGTTCTCGAACGCTTCGATCGGCGCTTCAATTTCCAAGTCGTTTAATTGCCCTTGGTACTGCATGCGGAAATAGAGACGGAAATCAACTTCTTCTTTGCTGAACTTGCTCTTCTCAAATTCGGCTGCCACTTTCTCCTTCAGCTCATCCCAAGCGGCCTGCAGTTCTTTTCCGGCTTTTAGTTTTTCATCGTCGCTGGCACCGTCATTGACGTTAATATCGAGCGTTTTATCATAACGATATTCAAAATCAGCGGCACCACAACCGAACGCAGAAAATCCTGCCGCCCACGCCGGTACGAGTACATCTTCAAAACCAAGTCCCTTCGTATAACCCGCGGTATGTAGCGGACCGCCTCCTCCATATGAGAAACATACATACTGGGACGGTGAATACCCTTTTCCTAAAATCATGGATTCAAGGTAGTTGCGAAGCTGTGATTCAAGCAGGTCAATCACGCCGTACGCCGCGTCTTCGACGGATAATCCGAGCGGATCAGCGATCTGTTTCTTAATCGCTTCGTATGCGCGCTCTGGATAGAGCTTGACTTCCCCGCCAAGAAAGTTATCCGGGTTGATCAGTCCGAGAACAACGTGGCAGTCCGTTACCGTTACCGTGTCCACGCCGCCTTCCGAATAGCACACACCGACTCTCGATCCAGCACTGTCCGGGCCAAGTGTCAATGTTTTATAGTTCGGATCGATTCGGACATAGCTTCCGGCTCCCGCTCCGACGGTATCCATAGCGACAAGCGGCAGTGAAAGTACAAGACGTGCCATATCCGGGCTTGTGTTGATGCTCAAATCCCCTTGGGTGATGAGCGCTATATCAAAGCTCGTTCCTCCAATATCCGAGCAGGCAATATTGCGAATGCCAAGCTTCTCTCCAAGGTATTTCGCGCCAATGACGCCGCCGATTGGACCAGAGACAAGCGTTCTTGCCAATTCGTTCGCCCGCGTGCTGATCGTTCCGCCATGGCTTGCCATCACGCGCAAATCAAAATTAGCTCCATGATCTTGTAACATGTTGTTAATTTTAGTCAACGTTTCGCGCGAAGGATCGGCCGCATACGCTTCAATGATCGTCGTATTTGTCCGATGCGACTCTTTTCTGACTGGATAATAATCAACTGACGCAAATACAGGAACTTCTTTGCCGACTTTCTTCATGACTTCTTTGGCGATATCTCTCACTCTTCGCTCATGATGAGGATACTTGTAAGAATGAAGCAAGCTGATGACAATTGCTTCCACATCTAGTTCGAGAAGTTCCCTTACAGCTGGTTCCACTTCATGTTCGTAAAGCGGAATGACAACGTTTCCAAATAAGTCAACCCTTTCGGTTACACCTCTTGTTAACTCTCTAGGCACAAGCGGCGGATCATAACGGTGAGTATTGATGTGCAAGCGATCCGAGTAAGAATAACCAAGATATGCTTGGATCGCACGGCCCATTCGGTGGAAATCTTCCATCCCTTTGTTAACGATCAGCCCGACACGGCGTCCCTTCCTCGAAACGAGCCGGTTTAGCATCGCGGTTCCCGAATAGACTCCGGCAAGCAGTTGCGGAAATTGCTCTTCAACGGTTGTACCCCAGTAAGCGAGCGCATCCTTCGCGGAATTTAAGAGGCCTATCGATTCGTCTTCCGGCGTGGATTGCGCTTTCCCGACGACAAACTCACCGTTTTCATCAATGATAAATGTGTCTGTCATCGTCCCGCCGGCATCAATCGCAAGAATTTGCGCCTTTCTTTTTACCGCTGTTTTTACCGCTGTTTTCATTTTTTCATCCCCTTCCTACATGTTAATTTGATAGCATCGTGATATTTTATAAGAGTGGTTATAATGATGGATCTAAAAAATGGAATAGTATACTAGAACATTTCATCTAAACTAGGAAGCATAATGGTAGAATATTTTACTTACGCGCAAAACCTTTTTCGCGTCACCCC
This sequence comes from Saccharococcus thermophilus, assembly GCF_011761475.1. Lineage (NCBI taxonomy): Bacteria > Bacillati > Bacillota > Bacilli > Caryophanales > Anoxybacillaceae > Saccharococcus > Saccharococcus thermophilus. Next base: position 842,568 of record NZ_JAASRS010000001.1, on the reverse strand, counting down.
CTTTATCTCCCGTTTGCACAGAGCAATCTGTACAAGATGATTTGCTCTTGATCTCATCCTATAACTAAACATCATCACCTCCTTCAATGGATATTAGAGAAAGGGATGACCGTGAATCACGATATTAGAAAAAATATTTACTACTACTATGCTTGCAGACAGAAAAATGATTTCAAAACATGGCAAGCATATGTGTTCAATAACGAATGAAAAATATAGTTTTTGAGTATTTTTAATCTATCTATGTTAAAAAATGGATAAATACTGTAAAAATCATCAGGGAAAAGACTGTGCACTTTTCGAAAGGAACGGACAGTTAAAAAGTAAGTTATGAAGCTTGTGAACGAAATAACTGAAAATCGTTGCTGGATGACATTGGACCATAAAAGAGATTTCAGTGAGCGGAACCGTTGCTTCGTTCAGTAGAACAATAGGAGAGCCATGATGTCTGGCGTTAAATCAGAAGAGTTGGTTGAGGCAGTTCAATGAATGGAACCGTTGCTTCAATGACTAAAACAACTGGAGAGCATCAACGCCTGCTTCATCAAAAGCGCTTTTTGCCTCCTCAATTCTCGCTTTCGATAGGAAATAGAGGATCAATTTAACACATTTCAAAAATCTTTAAGATTTATATGGCTTTTATACTAGATTAATTTTGTATTAGTATAACCTATTTGTTAAATAGAGTAACACATATAAACGTATATGTCTACAGAAATTTTTTATTTTTTGTAATTTTTTAATTTATTTTAATATGTTCTATAGAAAATGACTAAGTTCGAAAATCCTTAAGTTTTGTGTGACTTTTTATGCTAGATCTAGATTAATTCCTATTAAATAAAATAACATATATAAATGCATATGTCTACAAAAAATTTTTATTTTTTATAATTTTTTAATTCTTTCGAATAATATTTATAAAAAAATACTAAATATAACGTAAATTTTGATACAAAAAATTCCCATTAGGTCGTGCTGAACAATGGCAAGTTATATTCTATTGCTTTTCAACCCAAAAGAAAAAACTAGGAAGATCTTCCTTCCTAGTTTTACTCTTCATCGCCAAGCAATAAATCTGGGCTTAAATCTTCTAATTCTTCATCCAAATCGTCTTCCTCGAAATCATCTTCGCTGCTGCAGCCTTCTGGATTGACCGCCACGCATACTTTCGTTTCGCCAATGACTTCAGCGATAAATTCCCGCTCTACGTCGACGACGATTTTATTGCCGTTTGGCGAAATGGTGCATTCTAGGCAGTTTGGCTGCTGAATGACACGGACGATAATGTCTGTATCATCACTAATAATGTCATCATCGTCGCGGTATTTTAATCTCACCACATCGGTATAGGGTACTGTTTCTGTAACAACTTCTGTTTTTGTATTGTTGTTGTACGAATACCAAACGTTAACGTCATAGTGCCCATGGATTTCTACTGTCCTGTCACTTTTTTTCGCATCGTAACGATGGTTAATAATCCAGCACCCTAAAATGCTTGACGGACGATTTGGCGCCGTTATCGTGTGTGTGGACTGCGTAAATTTACGTCCTTTCCCGACAACCGCTTTTGTAATAATTTCTCTGTATTCTGTTTCTCTGTGTTCAGACATATAAGAAACCCTCCTCAAATGAATCTTCATTTCATCCTATGCATGATTTCGCCTAATGTGCACATAAGTTTATCAATCATTCCGTATAGTTCCATTGTATGCAGGATTTCCGTCGGATGTGCCTACTTTTTCGGCCATAAAAAAAGACGCCCTTCCTCATGAAGGACGTCTCGTCATTGGTTAATGGCAGCCGCAGCCGCCGTTTCCGCTATAGCGTATTTGCGCACCTGTCTCGCCGCGCAATACGTCGCCGCCAGTAGAAGCGATAATCTCATCGGTCACCGTATTGGAGATGGTAGAAGCGACGAGTTGCAGCAGGTCGTTCACTTCCGTTTGCGACTGTTGAAACTCGCTAACAATTGGAATTTGTGAAAGCTCTTCATAAATCGCATCGATTTGTGCTTCTACTTTTTTCAGCGCTTCATATTTTCCATAGTGTTTTAAGTTGACAGCTTGTTTTTGCAATGATTTAATTTGTTCAATCATCGTGCGCACTTTTTCGTTTTGATGGATCTTTTCTTCAGCGCGCTTAAAAAAGTCGACTTCCTCGGTTTCGGCAATCATTTTCGCCAATTGTTTCGCTTGCGCTAAAATGTCATCGCGTGTATACTTTGCCATCTTATTTCACCTCGATCGCTTCTTCTACCATTTCCCCGTTTAATGTCCATGTTTTCGCTTCGGTAATCCGCACTTTGACAAGTTTGCCAATCGCCGATTTCGGACCGATGAAGTTGACAAGCTTGTTTTTCCGCGTATATCCGGCGAGGACATTCGGGTTGTTTTTGCTTTCGCCTTCGACTAATACTTCAACAACTTTTCCTTCGTATTCCTTCATTTTCCGCGCCGAAATTTCATTGACCAGCGCGTTTAGCCGCTGCAGCCGCTCTTTTTTCACTTCCATCGGCACGTTGTCAACCATTTTCGCTGCCGGTGTGCCTTCGCGCGGCGAATAAATAAATGTGTAGGCGGAATCAAACTCGACTTCGCGGTAGAGCGACAGTGTTTCTTCAAATTGCTCTTCCGTCTCGTTCGGGAAGCCGACAATAATATCGGTTGTTAACGCAACGTCTGGAATCGCTGCTTTAATTTTGCGGACAAGCTCTAAATATTCCTCGCGCGTATATTTCCGGCCCATTAATTTCAATATTTCCGTGCTGCCTGATTGCACCGGCAAATGAATATGTTCGACTAAATTGCCGCGTTTGGCGAGCACTTCGATTAAACGATCGTCAAAATCGCGCGGATGGCTTGTGGTAAAGCGGATGCGCGCAATATCGATTTTGCGAAGTTCGTCCATCAAATCACCAAGGCCATATTTCATATCGGTGAAATCTTTACCGTAGGCGTTGACGTTTTGGCCGAGAAGGGTGATTTCCTTATAGCCTTGGGCGGCGAGATGGCGCACTTCTTGGATAATGTCTTCTGGGCGGCGGCTTCGTTCTTTTCCGCGCGTATATGGAACGATACAGTACGTGCAGAACTTATCGCAACCGTACATAATGTTCACCCATGCTTTAATGTTGCCTTTGCGCGCTTTCGGAAGATTTTCAATGACATCGCCTTCTTTCGACCATACTTCGACAACCATTTCTTTCGACATATATGCTTCATGCAAAATGTATGGCAGGCGATGAATGTTATGCGTTCCGAAAATCATGTCAACGTATTGATATTGTTTCAAAATTTTATTGACGACCGATTCTTCTTGCGACATACAGCCGCATACGCCAAGAAGCAAATCCGGATTGTTTTGCTTGAGCTGCTTTAAGTGGCCGATCTCGCCGAACACTTTGTTTTCCGCGTTTTCGCGAATCGCGCACGTATTCAATAAAATGACATTCGCATCTTCCGGACGGTCGGTCGGCTCATATCCAAGCGTCATAAAAATTCCTGCCATGACTTCGGTGTCATGTTCGTTCATTTGACAGCCGTACGTGCGAATATAAAACTTGCGGCCTTCGCCCATGCCGCGGAATTGTTCTGGTATGGTGAAGTCTTTAACATATTTTACTTCTTCTTTTCCGCGTTTTTTCGCTTCTTTTAAGTTAGGCGGAATAAACACACTCGAAAAATATTTTTCGTAATCCTTGCTTGTTTTTTTCTTTAGCGCATCCAATGCGGATTTTTTGTCCGTTGGATGGTCAGATGTTTGAATTTGTCCTGTTTGTTCTAAACGTTGTTTTTCGTTCATAATGATCTCCTTTCTATAAAAACTGCAAAAAACATGATGTTCTTCACATCATACACATTATCATAGTATATAATTGAGAACAAATTTAAACAATACTTTTCTTGTTCCCTTTCATACGGAACATGCTATCATAACAAAATGACTCCCAACTAGGCAATACCTAATTGGGAGTGAATCATTTCCAAATCACATAAATTCAGAAACTAATTCATCGAATTTTTCTTTGCTTAATTTCAAGTCTGCTTCGGCAAGCGGTGTTTCGCTATAACCGTGAAGCAGTTCTTGATACGATTTTTGTTCCTTATTTTGATAAATGAGCCCCGTTACTAGTCCTTTATATTTCATCACCGTTTGCATCGCCATGGCGCGGTCGGACGGGTCATATCCTTCAATGTCGCTTACTTTCACCAGATGTTCTTTAAACCAGTCGTATGTGTTTACCTTGTTATACGTTACACACGGACTGAACACGTTAATAAGCGAAAATCCTTTATGTTTGATTCCTTCTTCAATTAAGCTTGTCAGCTCTTTCAAATCGCTTGAAAAGCTTTGTGCCACAAAGGTTGCACCGGCGCTTAACGCGATTTCCATAATCGAAAGGGCCGGTTCGACCGAGCCTTGCGGAGTGCTTTTCGTTTTAAAGCCGACATCGCTGCGCGGCGATGTTTGTCCTTTTGTCAAGCCGTAAATTTGGTTGTCCATCACAATATACGTGATGTCAATATTGCGGCGGATCGCATGAATGGTATGGCCCATGCCGATCGCAAATCCGTCGCCGTCACCGCCAGCGGCAATAACCGTTAGATCGCGGTTGGCCATTTTCACTCCTTGGGCAAGCGGCAACGCGCGGCCGTGGGTGCCGTGAAAGCCGTACGAATGAATGTACCCGGAAATGCGCCCAGAGCAGCCGATTCCGGAAATGACGGCGAGCTGATGCGGCTCAAGCCCGACGTTTGCAGCGGCGCGCTGAATGGCGGCTTGTACGGAAAAATCGCCACAACCTGGACACCAGTTTGGTTTTACATCGTTACGAAAATCTTTAAATGTTGCCATGTTTATAACAACTCCTTGCATTTTGTATAAACTTCATTCGGCAAGAATGGATTCCCGTCGTATTTCAAAACGCTCACCATTTTCTCCGCGTGTCCGACATTCATTTTGAGGATGTTGGCAAGCTGGCCTGTCGCGTTTTGCTCGACAACAACGACTTTTTTCGCTGCTTCGACAAGCGGCAGTACTTCCTCTGTCGGGAACGGATGGAGAAGACGAATGTGCGCATGGTTGACTTTCACGCCGTCTTGTTCAAGACGCTCGATCGCTTCCTCGATCGCGCCGCGCGTCGAGAGAAAACCGACGATTAATAAATCGGCTTCTTCGTGTTTGACGTTTTTATGCACTGGCGTCTTAAATTGGATATGTTTTAGTTTGCGTAAGCGTTTTTCCATCTGTGCCTTGCGGTTTCCCGCTACCTCGGACGGTCTTCCTGACTCCGCATGCTCGACGCCGGTGACATGATGGATGCCGTTTGGCACTCCCGGAAGCACGCGCGGTGAAATGCCATCTTCGGTAATTTCATAACGTTTAAAATCATCTTTTTTCTCTAGCGGCGGCAGTTCACCGGTAACGAGTTTGCCGCGGCGGATTTCAATTTTATCGTATTCTAAAGGCTCAACCGTCTGTTTGCCAAGCGACAGCTGCAAATCAGACAAGAAGATGACCGGACATTGATATTCTTCGGCAAGGTTAAACGCTTCGATCATATCGTAAAACGCTTCTTCGACCGTACTTGGCGCCATGACGATTTTTGGAATTTCACCGTGTGTTCCGTAAATCATCGCCAATAAGTCCGATTGCTCCTGCTTTGTCGGCAATCCTGTACTTGGTCCGCCGCGCTGCGTATCAACGATGACAAGCGGCGTTTCTGTCATTCCGGCAAGCCCGATCGACTCCATCATCAAGGAAAGGCCAGGACCTGCAGATGCTGTAAACGCCCGCGCGCCGGCATAGTTTGCACCAATCGCCATCGTACATGCGGCGATTTCATCTTCCGTTTGAATGACAGCTCCTCCTAGTTCCGGAAGTTTTTTAATTAAATATTCCATAATTTCCGATGCCGGCGTAATCGGATAGGCCGCCATAAACCGCGCACCGCCAGCTAGCGCACCTAAGGCAATCGCATCGTTTCCGATCATAAACATCCGCTTTTTGCCATCTGCTTTTGCCAGTTTCATTGTTTGCATGCGATCGCCGAGCTGTTCCTTCATATATTGAGCGCCTGCTCGAATTGCTTCCATGTTCTTGTCTACGACCTGCTGACCTTTTCGGCCAAAAATTTCTTGTACTACTTCTTGAAATACGTTGATATCAAGGTCAAGAACTGCGCTGGAAGCGCCAACAGCGACCATGTTTTTCATCAACGATGTTCCTAAATTGGTCGCAATATCAGTAAACGGAACGGCATATAGCGTAACGCCCTCGCTTTCCGGAATCGTCGGGTTAAACTTCGCATCAGCAATGACAATTCCGCCGTCGCGGAGCTCATGAAAGTTAAAATCAATCGACTCCTGGTCAAACGCTACTAATATATCAAGATCATCAGCAATCGAGCGAACCGGTGTCGTACTGACACGAATTTTGTTGTTCGTATGCCCCCCTTTAATCCGTGAAGAAAAATGACGATATCCATATAAATAATAACCAAGACGGTTTAGCGCAATGGAGAAGATTTCCCCGGTACTTTCGATCCCTTCTCCCTGCTGTCCTCCAACTTTCCATGAAAGTTGATGAATCATTTCCTACACCCCTTTAAGTTCGGTCAAAAAATTACAATTATAAGTGTAGCACTTTTCCAACAAAATCACTAGACTTTTCAGATAAATGATTTTCGTTTTAACACCTTTCCCAGATCCATGCGTCCCAATGTTTCAACCATTTCCGCCGCAATCGATCACTGTGGCAAATGGTCATAGAAATTGCGGAATAAAAACCGCTCTACTTCCTCTTCGGAATAATGTTTCTGCAGCTCATTGACTAGGTTGGCGTAGTCGCGCACCGTATCGAGCCCGCTGACCGTTTCCTCGATTCCATCAAAATCCGAGCCGAATCCAACGTTTCTTGCCCCCCCGAGTGAACACACATGTTCTAAATGGCGAAGCACATCAGTGATCGAAGCTTTTTCTTTTGTTAAAAAATACGGAACAAAGTTAATGCCGATCATGCCATCTTTTGCAATAAGCGCCTTAATTTGCTCATCACGCAAGTTGCGCGGATGCGGACAAAAGCGATATGTATTCGAATGAGAGGCAATCGGAAAACGCGCGATTTCCAGCACATCCCAAAACGCTTTTTCCGATAAATGGGACACGTCGACCCAGCGTTTTGCGGCATTCAGCTGCTCGACGACCTGTTTTCCGAATGCGGTCAGCCCTGCCCCACGCTGTTCCCAGGCCCCGTCCGCTACGGCATTGGACCAGTTCCACGTCAGCCCGACAGACGAAACCCCGAGACGCAGCAAGGTTTTTAATTTAACCATGCTTGTCCCAATAACATCGCATCCTTCGAGCGTCAGCATTGCCCCGGTCTCATTTTCTCCCAACGCGTCAATGTCGCGTTTCGAACGGACAAATTTCATCGTTGGAAACCGACCGATAACTTGTTCAAAAAAAATATCGACCATTTCCAGCGCAACGGTAAACTGCGCTTCTTCCGGAACCGTTTCTGGTATGTAAATGGCAAAACACTGCACTTTGACCTTGGCCTCTTTCAGTGCCGGTAAGGTGACGTGAAGCGACTTGCCATCTTCGAACGATAACGAGCGATCGATCCATAACTTCATTAGCACGTCACAATGCGCATCGAAAATCATACCTATCCTGGTTACTAAAATCTATAAAAATCGACTCATCGCGATGGAACCAGCCAAACTGCTTACCGCCCGGATTCTCACCGAGTTCCATCAGGAATGGAATCCCCCTTGTCATTCACCTATTGTGAAAGACACCCCGTGGCTCGCTGTCAGCGACGGCGCCTGTCGTGCACCATTCCTTCCATCGTTCAGTACACGACAGCGATTTTAGCAACCAGGTCTACACCTCCTTTATAAAGTAAAAATAACCTGCCTGCCTTCTAAATGAAGGCGCCAACAGGTTATACCTCTATCATCAAAGCTTTGCACTATTAACGAGGTTCTACAATTAATTTAATCGCCGTGCGCTCTTCTCCGTCAATAATAATATCTGTAAACGCAGGAATACAAATGAGATCCATGCCGCTTGGTGCCACAAACCCTCGTGCGATAGCTACTGCCTTGACGGCTTGATTTAATGCACCTGCACCGATCGCCTGGATTTCCGCCGCCCCACGCTCACGCAATACCCCGGCAAGTGCACCAGCTACAGAGTTAGGATTCGACTTTGCTGAAACTTTTAATATTTCCATTTCTAGCTCCTCCCTCGTTTCCTCCTGAAATTTATCGAAAAAAATGATTTCATTGTTACTATATTCACTGTTTTGACAAGTATTCCTGCCGAGGTAATAAATATTTTTAAAAATTTTTAAAACGGAGACTATTCAAAATATGGATGGTCATCATTGATGATAATCCGCTCAATTTTATTCGCCCGCCCTGTTTTTACGTTCACATCAATGAGCACGGCATTCAACTGGCTTCTTCCTTCTTTTACTTCAAAGCGGACAGGTAATGATGTTAAAAATTTTCTTAATACCACTTCGCGATCTACTCCTAAAATGCCATCATATGGGCCGGTCATTCCAACATCGGTAATATAAGCCGTTCCTTTTGGCAAAATACGGGCATCAGCCGTTTGCACGTGCGTATGGGTACCGACAACGGCGGAAACCCTTCCATCCAAATACCAGCCCATCGCTTGCTTTTCACTCGTTGCCTCCGCGTGAAAATCAACGAAAATAATTGGCGTGCGCTGCGCCGCCTCTGCGATTAGCTCGTCGGCTTTCTTGAACGGGCAATCGATAGCCGGCAAAAACACTCTTCCTTGCAGATTAATGACGGCCACTTCCATGTGCTCTATTTGTATATAAACGATCCCTTTGCCAGGAACTCCTTCCGGAAAATTCGCCGGCCGCACTAATGCCTTTGCATCGTCAATAAATTCAAATATATCGCGTTGATCCCATGCGTGATTGCCAAGTGTGACAACATGGATTCCTTGTTCAAGAAACGTACGGTAAATTTTTTCGGTAATTCCTTTTCCACCCGCAGCATTTTCCCCATTTAAAATAATGATGTTCGGTTTATGTTTCTCCTTTAGCTTTGGCAAATATTGTTCTACCATTTTTCTTCCTGGTGAACCGACAACATCGCCGATAAATAATAATCTCATTATATATCCCTTTCTAAGCTGAAATGTAACTAGTTCAAGTTTGGCACAAAATATAAAAAAAATAAAGTGGCAATATTTCGCCACTTTATTTTGCGTACTCTACTGCTCTTGTTTCGCGAATAACAGTCACTTTAATATGTCCTGGATAATCGAGCTCTTCTTCAATCCGCTTGCGGATTTCTCGCGCTAACCGATGGGCTTCCAAATCATCGATCACATCCGGCTTCACCATAATGCGCACTTCGCGCCCCGCCTGGATGGCGTATGATTTTTCTACCCCTTCGTACGATTCCGCAATTTCCTCTAATTTCTCAAGACGACGAATGTAGTTTTCAAGCGTTTCGCTGCGAGCTCCCGGTCTTGCCGCAGAAAGCGCGTCCGCTGCGGCAACAAGTACGGCAATGACAGAAGTCGGCTCCGTATCACCATGATGGGAAGCAATGCTGTTAATGACGACTGGATGTTCTTTGTATTTTGTCGCCAATTCGACCCCGATTTCGACATGGCTTCCTTCCACTTCATGGTCAATCGCCTTGCCTATATCGTGCAAAAGACCAGCACGCCGCGCCAGCATTTCATCTTCTCCAAGCTCCGCGGCCATCAATCCCGCTAAAAACGCCACTTCGACGGAATGTTTCAGCACGTTTTGCCCGTAGCTTGTCCGGAACTTCAACCGTCCTAGAATTTTGATTAAATCCGGATGCAAACCGTGGACACCCACTTCGAACGTCGTTTGTTCGCCGACTTCGCGAATGTGCTCGTCAACTTCCCGTCTCGCTTTTTCTACCATTTCCTCGATCCGCGCCGGGTGAATCCGCCCATCTTGAACGAGTTTGTCTAATGCGATGCGGGCCGTTTCGCGGCGGATTGGGTCAAACCCCGATAGAATGACGGCTTCCGGCGTATCATCGATAATTAAATCGATGCCGGTGAGCGTTTCAAGCGTACGAATATTCCGGCCTTCGCGACCGATGATCCGCCCTTTCATTTCATCGTTTGGCAAATTGACGACAGATACGGTCGTTTCCGCGACATGGTCCGCCGCGCAGCGCTGAATGGCCAGCGATAAAATGGCCTTCGCTTTCTTATCCGCCTCTTCTTTCGCACGCGTTTCGGCTTCTTTCACCATCACGGCAATTTCATGAGACAATTCTTTTTCGACACGCTCCAAAATAACTTGCCGTGCTTCTTCACGAGTCAAACCGGAAATTCGTTCCAATTCGCTTTGTTGCTGTTGCACAAGTTCTTCCACTTTGCTTTCCATCTGTTCAATATGCTGTTGTCTTTCATTCAGTGCTTCTTCTTTCGACTCTAAAAGCGCCTCCCGTTTATTGAGGGCTTCGTCTTTGCGGTCGAGATTTTCTTCTTTTTGAAGCAATCGATTTTCTTGTTTTTGCAGCTCGCTTCTGCGATCGCGAATTTCACGTTCTACCTCGATACGAAGTTTGTGGATTTCATCTTTCGCTTCAAGAAGCGCTTCTTTTTTCAGGGCATCCGCTTCTCGTTTTGCTTCTTCCACAATCTGCTGTGCGGCTGCTTGTGCACCGCCAATTTTCGCCTCTGCAATCGATTTGCGAACAAAAAAGCCAACAACGGCACCGACAACTAAGGCAAGCAAAGCGGAGATGATAATTTGACCCATGGTTTCACCTCCTCTTGCTATAATTCAATACGTTGGACGTAACTGTCGGCATGTACATTGTTACAAACGTTTCAACATACAGCACAATCGTTGCAAACATCGGAGCTTCAAGTACCGGCAACTCGTCGATTCATGAAGCGTACACAGAGCGAACAGTCCAATGGATGGGAATTTCCGCTTTACGCAGACGCGGTCTAGTTTCCGCCCAATGTTTACGTACTCCTTGCATGATCATCCATCATTTAGCAAGTTGGTCCAGTACAAAACGATTCCGGCACCAGTTTATGCACGGACCGCTCCCATCTGCCGGAGTCACGGGCTTTTTATCGTTTATTTTTTTGAAAAATATACATGTTAATTTTAAAGGCGGCAAAATTTATTGTCAAGATATAGGAATCTCATGCCTTCATAAATGGAAATATAAAAAAAGAGAGGAAACCGCGTTCCTCCCTCATTTAATCTTCTAAAAGGTCGAACTCATCTTGCTGCGATGCGCCGGAGTCACTGATGTAAGAAGATGATTCAATTCCGTAATGTTTACGGATTTCTTGAGCAATTTCTTCGGCAATATGCGGGTTTTCTTTTAAAAATTGTTTCGCATTTTCCCGTCCTTGACCGAGGCGCTCATCTTTATAGGAATACCACGAACCGCTTTTTTGCACGATATCAAGTTCGGACGCCATGTCAATGATCTCGCCTTCACGGGAAATTCCTTCTCCGTACATAATATCTACGTCCGCTGTTTTAAATGGCGGAGCTACTTTATTTTTCACAACTTTAATTTTTGTTTTATTTCCAACCATATCATTGCCTTGCTTGATTTGCTCAGCACGGCGCACTTCGAGGCGGACGGAAGCGTAAAATTTTAACGCGCGGCCGCCCGGCGTTGTCTCCGGATTGCCAAACATGACTCCGACTTTTTCACGAATTTGGTTGATGAAAATAGCGATCGCCTTCGACTTATTAATCGCCCCTGATAATTTACGCAGCGCTTGCGACATCAAGCGCGCCTGCAAACCGACGTGGGCGTCCCCCATTTCTCCTTCAATTTCCGCTTTTGGCACCAGCGCCGCAACGGAGTCAATCACGATAATATCGACCGCACCGCTTCTTACTAACGCTTCAGCGATTTCGAGCGCCTGCTCGCCCGTGTCCGGCTGAGAAAGCAGCAACTCATCGATATTGACGCCTAATTTTTGCGCGTAAATCGGATCAAGCGCATGCTCCGCGTCAATAAACGCCGCTTGTCCCCCTTGCTTCTGCACTTCGGCAATCGCATGAAGGGCAACGGTCGTTTTCCCGGAAGATTCAGGTCCATATATTTCAACAATACGCCCGCGTGGATAGCCGCCCACTCCTAAAGCGATATCAAGCGCCAGCGATCCACTGGATACAGTGGAAATTTTGCGATCTGTTTGTTCACCGAGTCTCATAATCGAGCCTTTGCCAAACTGTTTTTCAATTTGTTTCAACGCCTGCTCCAAGGCGGCTTGACGGTCTTGATTCACCAACAAACTCCTCCTTTTTTCTCAACTACTTATACTATACCGTTTTTTACGTCTGTTGCCAAGCAAAAAATCGAACGTTCATTCGTTTTCTTGTGGTGAAAATAGAAACAATCTCCATTAGAAGAGGGCGAAAAAGCAGGGAATAACGCGAGGAAAGACGGCTACACTTCAGCGGTAGCCGTCAATGCTTTCAATAGGAAGGAGCAGCCATACTTTGCGGTGCGAGCGCGAATCGCGTCGCGCTGGCCGGATAAGGTGAGTGGATAGACATTGGTGCCGTGTTCAGACGTAGAAACGCCGATATATACGGTGCCGACCGGCTTTCCTTCCAGCGGGTCTGGTCCCGCTACACCGGTAAAGCTGATTCCGATATCCGCCTGGCAGAGCGTGCGGACATTTTCCGCCAACAGGCGCGCGCACTGTTCGCTTACCGCGCCGTCGGCTGTTAAAACCGCATGGGGAACGCCAAGCACTTTTTCTTTTACATCATTCGTATAGCAGACAACGCCGCCGCGAACCGCTTGGGAAGCACCGGGGACAGCTGTCAATTGCTCTAGGAAAAGCCCGCCCGTCAAGCTTTCAGCCGCTGCTACCGTTTTCTTTTGCGCTTTTAGCGTCTGAATCACCTTTTCAAATAATGTTTCCTCATTATAGCCATAAAGATAGGCGCCGACGCGTTCTACAATTTTCTTTTCCATCTCGTCGAGCAGTTTTTTTGCCTCTGCCTCCGAGCGGTGCTTCGCAGTCAAGCGCAATGTTACCTCTCCGTCGCCGGCAAGCGGGGCAATCGTCGGGTTGGACTGCTGGTCAATCAAGTCTTCAATTCTTGTTTCCAACTCTGACTCGCCGATGCCAAAAAAGCGCAATACACGCGATTCAATGCGCTCCTGATGTCTAAACTTCTCTAGCAAAAAAGCGCGGCCGTATTTTAAAAACATCGGCTGCATTTCTTTTGGCGGTCCGGGCAGAAGCATATACGTAATCGAATCAACCGTAAGCGCCATTCCCGGCGCCATGCCATGCTCATTTTTTAATACCGTCGAGCCTTGCAGCACTAATGCCTGCTTTTTATTATTTTCGGTCATGACTCGGTTTGTGCGGGCAAAATAAGCTTCAATCGAGCGAAGCGCTTCTTCATCGGTTACTAGCCCGCGCTGCAGCAAACGGGCAATCGTTTCTTTCGTTAAATCGTCTTTCGTTGGACCGAGCCCGCCGGTAAAAATAATCAAGTCGGCCCTTGTTTGCGCCACTTTTACCGCCTGTTCGAGCCTAGTGGTGTTATCGCCGACAACGGTATGGAAATAAACGTTAATGCCAAGCGTCGCAAGCTGCTGCGACAAAAACTGGGCATTGGTATTGACAATTTGGCCAAGCAATAGCTCAGAGCCAACCGCGATGATCTCCGCGTTCATAAAGGCGCCCCCTTTTAGACTGCACGTGTATTTCTATTTTGAATGTAAAAAAGCATGTTTATTTTTAGCAAAATAATCCCAGCCGGACCATATCGTAAAAATGACGGCCACCCACAACGCTAAATCAGCAAACGGAAACGATAAAAGCGAAAACGGAAAGTTATGTAAAAGAAGCGCGGAAATCGCGACAATTTGCGTCCACGTTTTAATTTTGCCGAGCATGTTGGCAGCCATTACTTCCCCCTCGCCGGCCAGCACAAGCCGCAATCCTGTGACGGCAAACTCGCGGCTAATGATGACAATCACCATCCATGAAGGCGCATAATGAAGATCGACAAGCACAATAAGCGCTGCCGAAACGAGCAGTTTATCCGCAAGCGGGTCCAAAAATTTTCCTAAATTGGTGACAAGTTGATATTTACGGGCATAGTAGCCGTCAATCCAATCGGTCATCGAAGCAATAATGAAAATCAAGGCCCCGAGCAAATGGGAAATCGGCAGCGTGACCGCACCGATTTTCACGCTGCCCCACCCGAACGGAACGAGCATGACAATTAAAAATAACGGTATGAGCATCATTCGCGCTACTGTTATTTTATTAGGCAGATTCACTCTAAATACCTCCGCTAGTCAACGTGTAAGCATCATGATTTTTTAAAGATAAACTTCAGCTTTTGAAATACTTCGTCTTTTGGATTGATTGGATAAGTAAAAGGCTGCCCGTTTACTTTTATGTCTACATCGAGCGTTCTTCCAATTTTCACAAATACTTCTGTTTCCGCGGACAAATCAAATGTTTGTGTTTGTCCATTTGTTAAACTTCCTTTAAAGAAAGAATGGCCTTTTGTATTGTATACTTCTACCCAAGAATTTCCTTTCGACGTCAGCTCAATGACAAATTGATTGGTATTGCTTACCTCAATCGTCGATAAGTTACCGTGTTTTTCTACGACGTTAAGCGTTGCTTTCGGTGCAGGCGCTTCTTTTGTTTGTTGGTCGGCTTTTTCTTGGTTGTTTTGGCTCGCCTGTTTTTTCGCTTTTTCTTTCGCTTTCTCAAGCGGCGAATTCTTCGAACTTTCTACCTCTGTGGTTGTTTCTCTTTTCACTTGGCTTTCCGGCTTGCTTGCCGTGTTATGCTGCAGCAGCAGCCAAATGATGACGGCAATGCCGACGACGACGGCGGCGATAAGCAGCTTTGGAAGCAAATCAAGCCATTTCGTGTTTTCCGGTGAGAGCTGCTGCCGCGTTTTCACCCGCGATAGCGGTTGAGGAGTCTCTTCTTGATAGGATTGTGGAATGTCTTGTTTGTACTCCTCAAATATTTGTTCCGGATCGAGTCCGACTGCCTCAGCGTATTGTTTAATAAACGCCCGCACATAGAAATTTCCCGGCATAATCGCATAGTTTCCTTCTTCAATGCCGATCAAATAGCGTTTTTGAATTTTTGTCATATTTTGCAGCTCGTCCAAACTAATGTTTTTTGCCTCTCGCGCTTCCTTTAAACGTTTACCTAATTCCGTCAACGACAAACACCTTCCATTTTTTGGTTAAAAATTAAAAATCAAATTCCGAAAAACCATCGTTTCCAAGCAGCGATGGCTGATCAATGACATCGTACGTAATCTCTTCATTTGGATCATGGCGCAGCTCAATAATATAGTCAAAGTCATCTAGCGTATATTCGGTATGGCGGACAAAAATATCCGGGTGCTCCACTACTTTCGTCGCCTCCAAACGCATCAGCTCGCGAATCAGCTGCCAATGCCGTTCATTCGCCCGCCGGGTGGACACAATGCCGTCAATAATAAAAATATTGTCTTCGCTATATTCGTCTTCGATCAGCTGGCTGCGCACCGTCTGTTTAATGAGCGTCGATGAGACGAAAAGCCAGCGCTTATTGGCGCAAACGCTAGCCGCCACGATCGACTCCGTTTTGCCGACGCGCGGCATGCCACGGATGCCGATTAGCTTATGGCCTTTCTCTTTAAAAATTTCGGCCATAAAATCGACAAGCAATCCGAGCTCGTCACGGACAAAGCGGAACGTTTTTTTGTCATCGGCATCCCGCTGAATGTAACGGCCGTGGCGGACGGCAAGGCGGTCAAGCAGTTTCGGCTGGCGCAGTTTCGTTACGGTAATATTATCCATCGTTTGCAAAATGGTAGAGAGCCGTTCAATTTGTTCATTATTATCGCAAAGCAACAACATGCCGCGACGCGAATCGCGCACACCGTTAATCGTCACGATATTGATCGACAGCATCCCTAATAAGGAAGCAACATCCCCTAATAGCCCCGGACGGTTAATATGTATTTCGTACTCTAAATACCACTCTTGCTTTCCCATCCCGTCTCCTCCCTCACTCGCAATGCCCGCACAAACTATCTATGATAAGTTCATACTACTATAATATCCGATAGAAAAGCAACCGAAAAGGGACGGGAATAAAAAAAGAGAGGGGACCCCCTCTCTCGTTCATTATTTTTGTTATGATTCTCGCTGTACTAACTTTACCATCATGTTCGCGATGGCATGCTGCTCTTGTTCGTCAGCAACGCTCCAAAGGTCAGCGAGCAGCCGTTCTTCTGGGTTTTTCGGATCCACTTGTTCCGCTAGGTAGTCTCCGATTTGATAAGCGACGTCCGAGATCACTTGTTGGCTTAATCCTTGCTGCTGCGCTTGTTGAAGGCGCTCTGCTAAAAAGTCTTTCCATTGTTCAAAATTATCTAGTACAGACATATGTGTACCCTCCTTCATTTTCGTTTCAAGAATAGTTTGTCTACCTTTTCGTAAAATATACTTAACAGTACCAGCCGCCGTTGACGGAAATAATTTGTCCGGTTATGTAAGAAGCAGCATCGGAAATTAAAAAGGAGACAGTTTTGGCGACCTCAACGGCCGTGCCAAGACGTCCGATTGGAATATCATCCGCAATCGCCTGTAAATCCTCCTTCGAAAATATGCTCAACATATCCGTATCAATCGCTCCAGGAGCGACGGCATTGACGCGAATGCCGCTCGGAGCTAATTCTTTCGCAAGCGCCTTCACAAACGCGTTTTGTCCGCCTTTGACCATCGAATAAACGACTTCGCATGCAGCTCCTGTTAATCCCCAAATGGAAGAAACGATGACGATATTGCCTCTCTTTTTTGAAATCATTTCCGGAAGCAGTTTTTTCGTTAATAAAATCGGACTTGTCACATGAAGCTGCACCATGCTTTGTACAAGCTCGTCGCTCATATCCGTAATAAGGCCGTAATAGCTGCTTCCACTATTATAAACGATGACATCGACCGGACGATTTATTTGTGACAGAAGCACATTTACCCCATCCGCCGTTGCGAGGTCTGCCTGAATCGGCACTACGTGCGTGGTTGCCAGTTCCTTTTCCAGCATTTCGATTGGCTCCCGGCGGCGGTTGTAATGCAATAAAAGCCCGTATCCGTCGGCAGCGAGCTGGCGGGCAATACTTGTCCCGATTCCGCCGCTTGCCCCGGTAATTAACGCGTATTTCATCACGATCCCCCTAAAAAAGCATCCTCCAGATGGAAGGATGCTACTTTTTCTCTTTTGGAACTACTTGGCAGATAGCGATTTGCGATTCATGAAAACACTGCTTTGCAATGTCACCAATTTGTTCCATCGTTAATGACTGCAACGCTGGAACAACATCGAACAAACTGACCCCATTAAACGCGTAGCGAGTAAACTGGTTGGCGATATATTCTGGAGAATTTAGTGAGCGCAAAAAAGCGCCGATTTTTTTCTTTTTCACTCGCTCTAGTTCCTCATTTTTCACAGTATCAATGGAAAAGGAAAGCAAAATTTGCTTCACTTCTTCGCTCAACCGGTCGGCATCGCTTGTGTCGCCGCCGACCATGGCGAAGCCAAATTCACGCTCTTCGGTATAATCATACATAAATGTTTCATCAATGAGGCCAAGCCGGTATAATCGTTCATAATGCGGCGAACTTTTGCCGAACAAATAGTCGAGCAAAACATTGAATGCCAGCTCATGAACTAATTTTTCTTCGCCGTCTGGAGGAACGGATGGATCTTTAATTGCGACAAAACATTTGTTTGTTTGCACGTGCATCGGGATGACTTTCTTTTTCTCAGCAATTTCGCTTGGCTCCTTATATACAAACCGCTCGACTTCCCGCGCTTTCGGGAACGATTTTTTCGCTTGATTGTCGCGAATTTGCTGCATTATTTTTTGCTCATCGACCGGTCCGACGACAAAAAGCAGCATATTGCTCGGATGGTAAAACGTTTCATAACATTCATACAATAATTCTTTTGTAATATGGGCAATCGATTCCACGGTGCCGGCAATATCAATTTTGACTGGATGGTTGTGATACATGCTTTCAATGGCGCCAAAGTAAACGCGCCAGTCAGGATTATCATCATACATGCGAATTTCCTGGCCGATAATTCCCTTTTCTTTTTCCACCGTTTTGTCGGAAAAGTAAGGGCTTTGCACAAAATCAAGGAGCGTTTCTAAATTTTTTTCGACATTAGCTGTACTAGAAAATAGATAAGCGGTGCGCGTAAAGGACGTAAATGCGTTCGCCGATGCCCCTTGTTTGCTGAACTGCTGGAACACGTCGCCGTCTTCTTTTTCAAACAGTTTATGCTCTAAAAAGTGGGCAATGCCATCGGGAACCCGTTTCATCTCTGTTTTGCCAAGCGGAACGAATTGATTGTCGACCGATCCGTAGTTGGTCGTAAACGTAGCATACGTTTTATTAAATCCTTTTTTCGGTAAAATATATACATCCAAACCATTTTCCATTTTTTCATAAAACAGCTGTTCCTGCAGCTGTTCGTATACCATTTTTTCCATTATTATTCCGCTCCCTCCATTCCAGTCAGGAAGTAAATCGTATCAAGTTCGACCTTGCTTGCCACGCGCACGATATCTTCACGAGTTACGCGATCGGTGCCCGAGAGCCATTCTTCGAAAGGTCGTTTTCGCTCAGAAACGACGTTATGATAAAGCACTTCCACTAGTCCGCGCGGAGTATCGATCGTTTCTAACAGTTGATTGCGAATGACCGCTTTCGTTTGCTCGATTTCTTCCTCGGTAAAATCTCCATTTTTCATCGCTTCCATTTGCTTTTCGATAATTTGCCGCGCTTTTTCGTAATTCGACGGCTCAATGCCCGACATCACCATCAATAACCCTTTATGGCTTTCCAAACGCGAAGCGGCATAATACGCTAAACTCGCTTTTTCACGAACGTTGATAAACAATTTGGAATGGGAGAAACCGCCGAAAATGCCGTTAAACATTTGCAGGGCATAATAGTCATCATCATCGTAAGTGACGTTCGTGCGATAGCCGATATTTAATTTTCCTTGTTTGATATCTTGTTTTTCTATCACTTCGTTCACTTTCTCCGGCGCTTTATGTGCCACTTTTGTTCCGCCTGACGGGCGGGTTGTGCGGGTTGGCATGGAAAAATGGGATATCACCGCTTGCAACACTGTTTCTTCCTGCACATCGCCAATGACGTATAAATCGATTTCATCTTCGGAAAGCGTTTTTTGATAATATTGAAACAGCTGCTCCGCGGTAATCCCATCGACGTCCTCAAGCTCGCCATTTATGTGTAAAGCGTATGGTTCTTCCTTGCACATTTCTTGAATGAGCCGCAAGTTGGCATAACGCATTTTATCGTCATAAACGGCTTGAATGCGCTGCTTTAGCGCCCGCTTTTCTTGGTCGACAATCTCACTGACAAATCGACCGTTCTCCAAGGCGGGGCGAAGAACAATATCCGCTAACAATTGAAGCGCCTTCTCTAGAAGGGGTGTTTTCTCTTGCAAAAATACTTCATTCGCCACGTCAATGCGAATCGTAATAATATGGTTTTCCCCTTTTTTCGATAAATCGACGTTTAATGTCGCTCCATACAATTCATCTAAATATGTCCGCAACTCCTTTGCACTTGGATGCTCCGTCGTGCCGCTTTGCAGCACATAAGGTAAAAGGGCGCGCAACGTAACCGTTTCCTTTGCGAGCGGCGCTTTCATTTTCCATACAAGCGTATTCGTTTTATATTTTTTGGTCGGAATCGTATGAACGTTAATCTGTTGGACTGTTGTTATTTTTTCATTGACCAATCAAATTCCTCCTTTTACATGAATCTTCTCGATAATTTTATTGTTGTGTTCGCCTTATCAACAATATACCTTTCTTAAAAGAAAAAATGCAAATAAAAGCAAAAAGAACCCGCCGAATTCGAACGGGTTCTTTTCGTATACTTGCCGGTACAGCCTTTAGCGTTTTCCTTTAATATAAGGCGTGCCTATGGCTTTCGGTGCTTCCGCGCGCCCGATAAAACCGGCCAGCGCTAAAATGGTCAATACGTATGGAGCGATGAGCAAATAAACGGTCGGGACATTTTTTAAAAACGGAATCGTCTGACCGACAATGCTTAAGCTTTGCGCAAACCCAAAAAACAGCGCCGCTCCCATCGCGCCGATCGGATGCCACTTTCCGAAAATCATCGCTGCCAGTGCCATAAAACCGTGTCCGGAAATGGTGGCATGGCTGAAATCGCGCGAAATAATCGTTGCATACACCCCTCCGCCAAGGCCGCCTAACGCTCCACTAATCATCACGGCAATATAGCGCATTTTCGCCACATTAATCCCCATCGTATCCGCTGCCATCGGATGTTCACCGACGGCGCGAAGACGAAGGCCAAATGGCGTTTTGTAAATGACATACCAGGCGACAAACGCCAAAATAATCGCCAAATACGACGGAATATACGCATTTGAGAAAAAGAGCGGCCCGATAATCGGAATATGGCTTAATACGGGAACGTCAATTTTATCAAATCCAACTTGGATTTGATCGGTTTGCCCTTTTCCATACATTTGTTTGACCAAAAAGAGCGTTAAGCCAAGCGCCAAAAAGTTGATCGCCACGCCGCTGACGACTTGGTCAGCACGAAAAGTGATCGAGGCAACGGCGTGAAGCAAGGAGAAAATCGCACCGGCAATCACCGCAGCCAGCAGGGCGAGCCATGGAGTAAACGCCCCAAATCGATCGGCAAACGTTAAGTTAAAAACAATGCTAACGAACGCGCCGATCGTCATTAACCCTTCTAAACCGATATTTACAACGCCGGAACGTTCACTAAATACGCCGCCAAGCGCTGTAAAAATTAGGGGAGCAGCAAAGAAAATCGCGGATGGAATGATGATTTGCAGAATTTCATAAATGCTCACTTATTCCGCCCCCTTTTGCAAACGAGATAATAATAAGCGAATGATGTAACTAGATGCGACAAAGAAAATGATGAGTGCGATAATAATATCTACTAGTTCGGTTGGCACTCCAGCGCTCGACGGCATTTCCAGCGCTCCGACTTTCAGCGCGCCGAATAATAATGCCGAGAGCAAAATGCCGAAAGCATTGTTTCCGCCAATCAACGCCACCGCAATTCCGTCAAATCCGATGCCGGTAAATCCTGCTTTCGTGGAAATGTAACCGAATGTGCCGAGTCCCTCCATGGCGCCGGCAACACCGGCAAAAGCTCCGGAAATGACCATCGCTAAAATGATATTCGTTCTTACGTTCATTCCCGCATATTGTGAAGCGTGCTGGTTAAATCCGACCGCGCGCAGCTCAAAGCCCTTCGTTGTTTTTTCGAGAAGAAACCACATGATAACGGCGCCAATAATAGCGATGATAATGCCATAATGCATCGTAGAATGGTACGTAATAGCATCGAGAAAATCGGAATGAAGCGATGCGCTTTCGCGTACAGGCTTGGATTTAAACCCTTGATCTGATAAAACAGAACGGATAATGGCATTGGTAACATGAAGGGCAATATAGTTCATCATAATCGTAATGATTACTTCGTGTACTTTTAAATAAGCCTTTAAAATGCCTGGAATTAACGCCCATAGCGCTCCTGCCAGCGCCGCCGCCAAAATGGCAAGCGGCAAGTGGATCACTTTTGGCAAATCGAACGATACGCCGACCCATACCGCTGCAAGCCAGCCGACAATAAGCTGCCCTTCGACACCGATGTTAAACAAACCTGTGCGAAAGGCAAAGGCAACGGCAAGTCCTGATAAAATATAAGGCGTCGTCTGACGAATCGTTTCGCCGATATAATACGGATCGCCGAACGCCCCATATATCAACGCGGAATATCCCGCAATCGGATTATATCCGCTGACGATCATGACGATCGAGCCGACGATCATCCCTAACAATACCGCCAGCACTGGAACGAGGAATTGATTAAGCCGACTTAAATTCATGAGGACACACCTGCTTCCTTCCGTTTACTTCCTGCCATTAGCAATCCGAGCTCCTGTTCCGTCGTTTCTTTCGGATTGACGATGGCGACAATTTTTCCTTCATAAATCACGGCAATGCGGTCACTGACATTCATTACTTCATCCAATTCAAAAGAAACAAGCAGCACTGCCTTGCCTTGATCCCGCTGTTCAATGAGGCGCTTATGGATAAATTCAATCGCCCCGACATCCAACCCGCGCGTTGGCTGCGCAGCAATCAGCAAATCTGGGTTGCGATCCACTTCGCGGCCGATGATCGCTTTTTGCTGGTTCCCCCCGGATAGCGCGCGCGCTTTCGTATACTCGTCAGGCGTGCGCACGTCAAACTCGGAGATTAGCTGACGCGCTTTTTCGTAAATCGCTTTAAAGTTTAAAATGCCGCGCTTCGAATATGGACGCTGATAATACGTTTGCAGCACCATATTTTCACCGATTGGAAAATCGAGAACAAGTCCATGCTTATGACGGTCTTGTGGGATATGGCCGACACCGGCTTCAATAATTTTCCGCGGTGGAAGATTGGTAATATCGCGGCCGTTGAGCAAAATCGTTCCCGATTCCGCCTTAATTAGTCCTGTCA
Organism: Saccharococcus thermophilus; assembly: GCF_011761475.1. NCBI lineage: Bacteria > Bacillati > Bacillota > Bacilli > Caryophanales > Anoxybacillaceae > Saccharococcus > Saccharococcus thermophilus. Next base: position 819,930 of record NZ_JAASRS010000001.1, on the reverse strand, counting down.
ACGCCTCGATCAACTCCGTCTGCCCGTTGCCGTCCACCCCGGCAATGCCGACGATTTCTCCGGCGTGCACCGTTAAATCTAAATGGTTCACGGTCGTCACGCCACGCGCATCTTTCACAACTAAATCTTTAATTTCCAACACCGGTTTGCCTGGCTGCGCTGGTTTCTTTTCTGTTTTAAACTGAACTTCGCGGCCGACCATCAACGCGGCGAGCTCATTTGGGTTCGTTTCCGAAACATTTAATGTAGCAATTCCTTTTCCGCGCCGAATGACCGTTACGCGGTCGCACACTTCCATGATTTCTTTTAATTTATGCGTAATTAAAATAATCGATTTTCCTTCTTTTACGAGCTTCTTCATAATTTGTATCAGCTCATGGATTTCCTGCGGCGTCAGTACGGCGGTAGGTTCGTCAAAAATTAAAATGTCCGCCCCGCGGTATAATGTTTTTAAAATTTCCACACGCTGCTGCATCCCCACGGAAATATCAGCAATTTTCGCCGTCGGGTCAACAGCAAGGCCATACCGTTCCGACAGCTCGCGCACTTCCTTTTCTGCCCGCTTTAAATCGATCATTCCGCCTTTTGTCGGCTCGCTCCCTAAAATAATGTTTTCCGTTACTGTAAACGTATCGACTAGCATAAAATGCTGGTGCACCATGCCGATGCCAAGATCGTTGGCCACGTTCGGATCGGTAATGTTGACTTTCTGGCCTTTCACGCGAATCTCTCCGCCATCCGGCTGGTACAAACCGAACAGCACGTTCATCAGCGTCGACTTTCCCGCCCCGTTTTCACCAAGGAGCGCATGAATCTCCCCCTTTTTTACTTGCAATGTAATGTTGTCATTTGCGACAAAATTGCCAAACACTTTGCGGATGTTTAACATCTCAATCACGTATTCCAACCTATTCACTCCTTACTTGAGCAAGGTAAAATCACAAAATGGAAGGATGCAATCAACCATTGCAGCCTTTCATTTTATGATTTTTGCGGATAAAAAGGCTAGCGGGACACACTAGCCTTTTTATTCAATTATTTTTTTAACGATGCTTCAAATTGTTGATATTCTTTGCGGTTCGATGGAACTTTTATTTCGCCTTTAATAATTTTTTGTTTCCATTCATCCACTGCTTTTAACACTTCCGGTTTAATGTTATCTTGTGTCGGCGCAATGCCTACCCCATTTTCCGGAAGCCCGTATTCGAGCGTTTTGCCACCAGGGAAGTCACCGTTTTTCGTCCGTTTTGCTACGTCATAAACGGCAACATCGACCCGTTTTACCATCGATGTCAACGTAACGTTATACGTTTTTCCGTTTACTTTCACAACGCCTTCCGGTGCTTGGTCTTTATCGACACCGATGACCCAAATTTCACGGTTCGGATCTTTCTTTTTCAAATCTTTCGCTTCCGAGAACACACCGGTTCCTGTTGCCCCAGCGGCATGGTAAATGACATCGATGCCGGAAGCATACATGCTAGAAGCGATCGCTTTTCCTTTATCCGCTTGGTCAAAGGCGCCGGCATATTGCACTTCTACTGTTGCTTTTGGATTAACAGCTTTTACGCCTGCGCGGAATCCGCTTTCAAACTTCTCAATTAACGGAATTTCCATCCCACCGATAAAGCCGATTTTGTTCGTTTTTGTCGTTAAACCAGCAACGACGCCGACAAGGAACGAACCTTCATTTTCTTTAAATGTAATGCTTGCCACGTTTGGTTCATTCACAACCGTATCGACAATCGCAAAATGTTTTTTCGGGTTTTGTTTTGCAACTTCTTTCACTGCATCTCCCATTAAAAAGCCAATTCCGTAAATCAAATCAAAATCGCTTCGTACTAGTTTATTTAAGTTCGTCGCGTAATCCTCATCGCTAGACGATTGCAAATAGTCGTAACCACCGCGGCCTTTTTGCAAGCCGTTATCTTTCCCGAATTTTTGCAAACCTTCCCAAGCCGATTGGTTAAACGATTTGTCGTCAATACCGCCGACGTCCGTTACCATCCCGACGCTAAACGTATTTTTGCCGGCATTATTGCCCCCTTGTCCAGCACAGCCGCCTAGTAAAGTGCCTGCTGCTAAAATAAGAGACAGCGCAATTCCAAATCTCTTCTTCATTGTCCATTACCCCCTAATCAAAAAATTGTCGTTCTTCTTCGTTAGTATGGAATCATCCTCGCCTTTCTATGTATTGGTTTCACCTCCTTAAAAGCTGATGCGTCTGCGCATGACATGGAAGCTAAATTTATCGGAGCGAAAATAGTTAATCGAATAAAAGATCGGCTCATCGTTTTTATCAAAATGCATTTGCTTCAATACAAGAAGCGCCGTTTCCGGCTCACATTGCAAAATCGGCGACACTTTCTCATGATAGCCGAGCGGCTCAATGCGGGCTACCGCGTAAGCGATGTCCCGATTGGTTTGATGATGTAAATTTTCAAATAGCGACTCTTGCTCATAAGAAATTCCTTTCGGCAAATATTTGCATAAAATTTTATCAATGCAATAGACGACAGGCTCCCCGTCCGCCGTGCGAACCCGTTCGATCAGTAAGATGTCATCATTCGGCGAACATTGAAATCTTCGCACATCATCTTCGGTCGGCTGCTGAACGGAAGAAGACAAAAAAATAGTTCCGGGTTTTCGCCCCGCCTGTCGAATCATATCGGTCACGCTGCTTAGCTGCTCAATGCCGGAGGTAAACAGCGGTCTTGCGTTGACAAACGTCCCGACGCCATGGCGGCGGATGATAACGTTTTCTTCTTCTAACACCCGCAATGCCTCGCGCAAGGTAGCGCGGCTGACGCCGAGCTGCTTTGCCAGTTCAAATTCCGAAGGAAGCTTTTGTTTTTCTTTATATACACCGGTTTCGATATCATGTTTAATGCGATCAATCACCTGCAAATATAGATGGCGATTGTCTGATTTGATCGACATCAGAAAATCCTCCGCTTTCTTCATTTTTAGATATCAGACCTCTGACATTAGACATGCAACCTTTTTGACATTACTATATCATTTTTTTTTTTATAAATAAATAGGTAATAACCCGTGGTGCTAGTTGAGTTTTAACACTCAACTAGCCCAAGAACAACAAGGGAGTAAGCCAGTAAAATACCATCCAGCGCCGTTTCAAATCCAGAAACCGAGTTCGCTCGAATCTCGGTGATCCGATACGAATCGACTAAAATCGAAAACACGGTTTCCACCACTTTACGTTTTCGCTTCATCCACTGTTTCCATGCGTCCGATTGGCGAATTCGCTGATTTTTTCGAACGGGCGTCCAAAAAGCGACCCGGTGCTCTTCGTACAGCTTCTTTTGCAGCTTTTGGCTGATATACCCTTTGTCACCGAGGTTATACGGATGTGGAATTTGCGTCATGACGGTTTCAGCGGCCACCCGGTCGTGACAAGACGCTTCGGTGACAACATATCCCATCGGAAGCCCTTGGTCGGTGACCTGCAGGTGAAGTTTCAACCCATAGAAAGTGATCCTTTTGGAAGCACAATAGCCAATATCGGCAATTCCACGGAATCGTTTGACGCGATGCATTCGAGCTGAATGACACAGCTCGATCGGCAAGCTGTCCACGACCGCATACGCATGGTGTTGCCCGCGCTTGGCCAACTGGTGTCGAATCCACTTGATCGCAAAGCTAAGCGCTCGGCAGCGACGGTTGTACCGAGAACGCTCAGGGAACAAGGCCTTGGGAAACAAATTCCCAATCACAAACCGGTGCCAAGCCCGTTCGGAAGTGAAGCCCAACAACTTTCCAAGGACATGGATGGTGATGATGACTTCGTCTTTCTGTTTCAACAAATGACGATTTCGACGTTGAAGATGAATCTGGATACTCGATAGTTGAGCCGATACAAAAAGCAAAATCGATGCATATTGTTTTTGAAGTTTGACACGATCTGTTGTAAAATGAAAGTGCTCTTGCATGGGAACTTCTCCTTTTGATGTTTGGTTGCACTTTCATTTTAAGGAGATCCTCATGCAAGGGCTATTTTTATGCTTGTCTGATTTTATCTAGCACCACGGGTAGGTAATAAAAATTTTGTCGAAAAAAGAAAATAATGATTGATAACAAATTCAATGTGACATACTTTTTAGCGAAGAACGGGCCAAAAATCGCCTGTTCTCCGCTTTTCCTATGACGTTTTTTTTATATCTTCTTTCGAAACCAATACGGCGCGTGGTTTACTTCCTTCATATGGGCCGACAACCCCGCGCGCTTCCATCGCGTCAATGAGACGGGCCGCACGGTTATAGCCGATGCGAAAACGCCGCTGCAGCATGGAGACAGAAGCGCTTTGCATCTCTACGACAAGACGCACCGCTTCCTCATATAATTCATCGTCAAATTCCGTATCATTGCTTTCTTCGCTAACCATCATTTCTTCATAATATTGCGCTTTTTGCTGGGAAACCACAAAGTCGACCACTTCTTCGACTTCCTGATCGGAAACAAACGCTCCTTGGACGCGCACCGGTTTGGAAGCGCCCATCGGCAAAAAGAGCATATCGCCGCGACCTAGCAGCTTTTCCGCGCCACCCATATCCAAAATCGTGCGCGAATCCGTTTGCGAGGAAACGCTGAACGCGATTCTCGACGGAATATTCGCTTTAATGACACCGGTAATGACGTCCACCGACGGCCGCTGGGTAGCGATAATTAAATGAATGCCGGCCGCACGCGCCATTTGCGCAAGCCGTGTAATCGAATCTTCCACATCGGAGGAAGCGACCATCATCAAATCTGCCAGCTCGTCGATAATGACGACAATGTATGGAAGAAGCGGCTGTTTTTCTTTTGCTTCTTGATTATGGCGCTGTATATGTTCATTATACCCTTCGATGTTGCGTGTTCCGGTGTGCGAGAACAATTCATAGCGTCGTTCCATTTCTTGCACTACTTTTTTCAGCGCTTGCGATGCTTTTTTCGGATCGGTCACGACCGGCGTCAACAAATGCGGAATACCATTATAGACGCTTAATTCTACCATCTTCGGATCGATCATCATTAGTTTTACTTCGTGCGGTTTTGTCCGCATCAGCAAGCTGATGACAATCCCGTTGATGCATACGCTTTTGCCGCTGCCGGTCGCCCCGGCGATTAATAAATGCGGCATTTTATTCAGCTCTGCGACCACAACTTCGCCGGAAATGTCCCGCCCTAACGGGATTAACAGCTTCGCTTCCTGTTTGTAGTGATCAATCGCTTCTAACACTTCCCGCAGCGAAACGGTGGCAATTTCTTCATTCGGAACTTCAATGCCAATGGCGGATTTTCCGGGAATCGGAGCTTCAATGCGAATGTCCTTCGCCGCTAAAGCAAGCGCAAGGTCATCGCTCAAACTGACGATTTTACTTACTTTCACTCCAACATCCGGATATACTTCATATTTCGTCACCGCCGGGCCAAGGTGAACTTGCGTTACTTTCGCTCTAACACCAAAACTTTGAAACGTTTTTTCCAGCTTGCGCGCATTCGCATAAATATTGGCATGATCCTTCACCTGACCGGTTTGCTTCGGCAAATGCAGGAGTTCAAGCGGCGGCAGCTGATAATCCGTATTTTCCATCTCCGAAAACGCCAGCGGTGGAGAATCTTCTTCTACATTTTCCCTGCTTTCTTCAGGCGGTTCATACTCGGTTTCACTCGAGCGGGCAGAGGTAAAATCAGAAATAATCGGCGGCGAGAAAACTTCCCCTTCCTGTGCGGCCAGTTCCTCGTCGATGCTGTCGCTGCGTGGAGAAGGCGGCGCTGCGGGCGCTGCGCTTGGTTTCCGCCGTTTGCGCTCCTTTTTTTGGCGGTTAAACTGTTTCATATCGGCAATAAATGCTAGCCATTGCTGCTTCAGAAATGAAAGAAACAGCATCACCGCTTTTCCGAGTGTTTCCCGCAGCGATTTCCCCGTCAGAAAGACGATGCCAATGAGAAAAAGAAAAAAACAGATCCATTTTGTGCCAAGTTCATCAAATAGTTGATAACTTACGGCAAACAGAAATGCTCCGACCATTCCCCCGCCTAAGTCCGCACTCGCCGTTTTGCCGCTTGCTTCATTCCAAAACAATTCCCACGTCGTCCGGATCACGCTAGGATCAAATTGCCCCCGGCGCGATAACAAATCAAACAGCTTTTCGTGGCTTAAAAGCAAAAGCGCGGAAATAATAATATTGGAACCGAGAAAAATACGGTTAGCAAACGAAGGCCAAGCGCGCTTCCAAATGAGATAAAACGACAAGATAAACAAGCCTACCAACAGCAGCATATACCATTCACCAAAGAAAAAGCGCGCCACAAGCACAAGCGTTTTTCCCACCAACCCAAGGTGGGCCATTGCAATCATGGAAATCGCTAACATAGCGAGCCCGAGCAATTCGAAGCGAAACGCCTCTTTCCATTGCTTTTTCGGCTGTTTTGTTTTTTTGTTTTTTTTCTGTCGCTTCCGTTTTGCCACAACGATTCACTCCAATGAACGAATTGGAAGACTGGAAAAAAGCAGCCAACAATGGCTGCTTTTTTCCGTTTGCTTATTTATTATATCATGAATGGACATGGAATTCATTACGATGTTGCGGCAGAAATCGGGAATCGCGACCCAGGCGCATATTTTGACTCTAAAAAATGAAACGGGTTGGTACTTAAATTTTGCACAATTTCATATTCATCGGTGTCTGTCTTTTGCACGAGAAACGGAATACCGTCATAATAGACCATCTTTTGCTTTTCATATGCTGAGGCGTCCGTTGGAAAAATTAAATGCTCCGGCATGATCGTGTATAAAATCATTGAATCATCTTCCTTTCACCGGATTTTTTCATTTCAATTAGTTCCCGCAATTTGTTCATCGCCTGCGAAACACCGCCGACTTCATCAATCAACCCGTATTGGACCGCATCGGGGCCGACGACGTTCGTGCCGATGTCACGCGTCAAATTTCCTTTTGAAAACATCAGTTCCTTAAATTTATCTTCGCTAATTTTCGAATGCTTTGTCACAAAGCGAACGACCCGTTCCTGCATTTTGTCCAAATACTCAAATGTTTGCGGAACGCCGATCACGAGCCCTGTCAGACGAATTGGATGGATCGTCATCGTTGCTGTTTCGGTAATGAACGAATAGTCGCAAGACACGGCAATCGGCACGCCGATCGAGTGGCCGCCCCCTAGCACGATCGAAACGGTCGGTTTGGACAAGGAGGCCAGCATTTCCGCAATCGCCAACCCTGCTTCCACATCTCCGCCCACCGTATTTAAAATCACGAGCAGCCCTTCAATATTTTGATTTTGTTCGATCGCTACAATTTGCGGAATGACATGTTCGTATTTCGTCGCTTTGTTTTGTGGAGGCAGCTGAATATGGCCTTCAATTTGCCCGACAATCGTCAAACAATGAATGTTCGTATCCAGCGTCATTTGCGGAATGTTCGTTTGCCCTAACTGTTGAATCGCCGCTGTCGTTTGCTCTGTTTTTGTTTCCTGATTTTCATCGGCATCAGACTGTATGTAACGCTCTTTTTCCATAATGCATTCTCCTTTCTTTCCATCATACGTTTAGTATGCTCGAATCGGAAAAGAAAAATGCTGATAGGGTTGCTTCCCTACCAGCATTTTCCCGTGGACTTTGAGCATGATCGTACTATACTTCCATAATAATTGGCAAAATCATTGGTTTGCGTTTCGTTTTTTCAAATAAAAATTGGCCTAACGCTTCGCGAATATTGGATTTTAAAGAAGACCATTCCATCATATAGGTCTGCAAACATTGGTTGATGATAGCAGCGACGATTTTAGTCGCTTCCTCGAGCAATGTTTCCGATTCTCTCACATACACAAAGCCGCGCGAAATAATTTCCGGTCCAGCAATGATTTTTTTTGCTTCTTTGCTTAATGTTACAACAACAATTAAAATGCCGTCCTGCGATAAAAGACGCCGGTCTCTTAGCACAATATTGCCCACATCGCCGATGCCAAGACCATCAATTAAAATGTTTCCGTACGGAACTTTCCCGCCGGGACGCGCCACACCGTTGCGAAATTCAATCACTTCGCCTTTGTCAATCAAAAACGTCCGCTCTTCGGAAATTCCGACCGCTTTGGCGAGATTGGCGTGCGCCTTTTGCATGCGGTATTCCCCATGAACAGGAATAAAATACTTTGGCTTCATCAAATTAAGCATGAGCTTTAGCTCTTCTTGGCATCCATGCCCGGACACATGCACTTTTCGTTCGCGGTAAATGACATTCGCTCCTGCGCGATATAACGCATCAATCGTTTTCGCGAATCCTAGCTCATATCCCGGCATGACGGAAGCAGCGACAATGACGGTATCTCCTTCTTTTATATTCACCTGCTTATGGGCTTGTTTTGCCATGCGGGCTAATGCGCTCATCGGTTCACCATGGCCGCCTGTCGTTAAAATAATTAATTCTTTATCGTCGTAGCGGTCAATATCATGAATGGAAATCGTCACTTTGTCCGGAAGATGCAGATAGCCGAGGCGCACCGCTATATCCATCACTTTATGCAACGTTTTTCCTACGACCGCCACCTTTCGTCCGTATGTTTTGGCCGCATGCAGCACTTGCTGGATTCTTGTAATGTTGGACGCATAGCAGGCAACAAAAACACGGCCCCTCGCGTTGTAAATCACATCGGCGATTTCCTGAGCGACAAGCGTATCGGAACCGGTATATCCCGGCCGTTCTGCATTGGTGCTATCGGATAGTAAGCAAAGCACCCCTTGTTCGCCAATTTGTGCCATCTTCCCTAAATCAGCTCGATTTTTGCCGTATGGAGTCTGGTCAAATTTAAAATCACTCGTGTACACAATCGCTCCTTGCGACGTATGAATGCTAATTCCGACAGAATCGGGGATGCTGTGAATCGTCCGGAAAAACGTCACTTTCGCTTTATCGAACAACACTTCGGAATCGGAGCGAATTTCATGCAGTTTTGTGTTTGTAATTCCTTGCTCCTTTAAAATCGCTTCCGCCAACGCTAACGTCAGTTTCGTTCCGTACACCGGCGCGGAAATTTTCTTCAGCACATATGCAATGGCTCCGATATGTTCTTCATGTCCGTGGGTTAAGAAAATCGCTTTAATACGGTCTTGGCGTTCGACAAGGTAGCTAATATCAGGGATCACTTTATCAATTCCGAGCATCTCATCTTCAGGAAACATAACCCCGGCGTCAATGACAAAAATGTCATCATCGAGCTCCACGACATACATGTTTTTGCCGATTTCCCCAACTCCCCCGAGGGAAAAAACCCTTATTTTCTCCACTTGTTTCGTTCTCAATGCTACGTCCTCCTATGATGATACTAACCCGCTCAAAGTCACTTGATTTTATTATAACTGATGGTCGATTTTAAACACAAGATAGTTTATAAAGCGCTTTATTCCACAAAAAAACCAACCCGCATAAAGCGGATTGGTCCGGATTATAACGTATTTAGGAGACGCAACAGCTCACTGCGCTCTTGCTCGGTGAGCGGGACAAGCGGCAGGCGCACCGAGCCGACATCTAATCCTTTTAGCTGCAATGCCGTTTTTACCGGCACCGGGTTTGGCGCGGCAAACAGCCCTTTCATAAGCGGTAGCAGTTTTTGATGTAGCTTGGCCGCTTTCTTATTGTCACCGGCTTCAAAGGCGGCGATCATTTGCTGCATTTCATTGCCGATGATATGCGATGCGACCGAAACGACGCCGGCTCCGCCGATCGCTAACACCGGAAGCGTAATGCTGTCATCGCCGCTGTAAAGCTGGAAGTCTTCCCGCGTACGCGCGATGATTTCCGTCATCGCATCCAAATTGCCGCTCGCGTCTTTCACGGCAACGATATTTGGAATTTCGGATAAACGGACAACCGTATCGACTGCCATGTTTACAACCGAACGGCCCGGGATGTTATACAACATGACCGGAAGCGATGTGCTTTCGGCGATCGCTTTAAAATGCTGATATAATCCTTCCTGATTTGGTTTATTATAATATGGCGCCACGAGCAGCACCGCGTCGACACCGATTTCTTCCGCCTTTTTCGTCAGCTCGATCGATGCGCGCGTATTGTTTGTCCCCGTCCCGGCAATCACTGGAACTCTTCCATCAACCACGGAAACGACATGGCGGAATAACGCCAATTTTTCTTCGGTCGTCAAGGTCGCCGATTCACCGGTCGTGCCGGCAACAACGAGCGAATCGGTTCCGTTTTCCAACAAGTAGTTGACAAGATTTGTCGTTTTCGCAAAATCAATATTTCCTTTACGGTCAAACGGCGTAACCATCGCTGTTACGATTTTACCGAATTGAACCATGCTTTCACTCCTCATTCCAATTTATATCGTACTCATCCCATGACGGTTCGGAAAGATGAAAGGCATCATGCAGCGCATTGACAGCTTTTTTCATGTCTTCCTCTTTTACTAATACCCAAATGGTCGTATGGCTGTCAGCCGATTGCAAAATTTGAATTCCTTGCTCGGAAAGAGCAGTGACAATTTTTGCGGTCACCCCTGGCACTCCGGCAATCCCCGCGCCAACGGTGGACACTTTTGCACATCCTGTTGTGACGATTGGTTCGTAACCGATGCGACGCAATGCGGCAACCGCTTTTTCCGTCATTTCTCCTGCAACCGTATAAACGACTCCGTGTGGCGAAATATTAATAAAGTCCACGCTGATTCCTTCATTGGCCATCGCTTTAAACACATCGGACTGCAGTTCATAATGCCCTTCTTTCGCCTGCACTTTAATTTGCGTAACGTTGGAAACGTACGTAATTCCTGTCACTAATCGCTCTTTGACATCGCTTCCTTTTTTGCCGCGAATAGCTGAAGTCACAAGCGTTCCTAATGAATCGGAATACGTGGAGCGCACGCGCAGCGGCACTTTTGCCTGCATTGCGATTTCGACCGCGCGCGGATGAATCACCTTCGCCCCTTGGTACGCCATGTTGCAAATTTCCGTATACGTAACGACATCGAGCGGACGGGCGTTTTCGACAATGCGCGGGTCAGCGGTCATCACGCCTTCGACGTCGGTAAAAATATCGACCCACTCGGCGTTTAGCGCCGCGCCAAGCGCCGCTGCCGACGTATCGCTTCCGCCGCGGCCAAGCGTCGTAATATCACCGTTTTCCGTCACCCCTTGGAAGCCGGCGACAACGACGACATCATACTCATGCAGCGCTTCAAGGACGCGCTCGCAACGCATTTCAATAATCTTGGCATTCGTATGATCATCATTCGTGCGAAACCCTGCCTGCGCGCCGGTGAACGCCGTCGCTTTGATGCCATGTTTATTTAAAAGGTTGGTAAACACGACGCTGGAAATAATTTCGCCGCATGCCATCAGCATATCTTGTTCACGCTTGCTGACGTAATTGTTCGCCCCTCCAATCAGGCTAAGGAGCGTATCCGTTGCATACGGCTCTCCTTTCCGTCCCATCGCCGAAACAACAACGACGACTTTGTAGCCGTCTTCCAGCGCTCTTTCAATATGTTTGCGCGCAAAATCCCGTCCGCGTTCATCGCGGACGGATGTGCCCCCAAATTTTTGGACAATGATTTTCATGTTAACACCTCGATGTGACTGTCTCCATTTTTTATTTCACAAGTCCTAATTTCAGCAGGCTTTCGGCAATTTGCACCGAATTCGATGCCGCGCCTTTTAATAAATTGTCCGCTACAATCCATAAATGGAAAGCGCGGTCATTGTCTAAGTCTTTACGAATGCGGCCAACGAACACATCATATTTGCCGACGCAATCGACCGGCATTGGATACACCTGTTCGCTTGGTTGATCTTGTAAAACAACGCCTGGCGCCTCTTTTAACACCGCTTTAATGTCGTCCGCGCTGACGCCGTCTTTTTCAATTTCAATATATACCGACTCCGAATGGCCGCTGACAACCGGGATGCGCACACATGTCGCTGCCACTTGCAGCTCTGGCATATGCATAATTTTTTTCGTTTCATTGATCATTTTCATTTCTTCAAATGTAAAGCCGTTCTCTTGGAATTTATCAATTTGCGGAATGGCGTTAAACGCGATTTGGTAATGTTTGCGGTCCGATTTCACCGGCAAAATTTCCGACGTCACCGACTCGCCGTTTAACACCGCTTTTGATTGTGTCTTTAATTCCTCAATCGCCTGCGCGCCGGCACCCGATACAGCCTGATACGTAGAGACAATCACCCGTTTTAGCCCAAACGCCTGGCGGATCGGTTCGAGCGCCACCACCATTTGAATGGTGGAACAGTTTGGATTGGCGATAATGCCGTTATGCCATGTTAAATCTTGTTCATTCACTTCCGGAACGACAAGCGGCACATTTTCGTCCATGCGGAACGCGCTCGTATTATCGATGACAATCGCGCCGCGTTTTACCGCTTCCGGCGCCAGCGCTTTGGAAACCGCTCCGCCTGCGCTAAAAAGGGCGATATCTACGCCGGCAAAGCTTTCCGGCGTCGCCACTTGCACTTCAATTTCTTCGCCGCGAAAGCGCATTTTTTTGCCCGCAGAACGCTCCGATGATAATAAAGTCAGTTTTCCGACTGGAAAGTTTCTATTTTCGAGTGTTTGTACCATTTGTTGACCAACTGCACCTGTTGCACCAACCACTGCAACGTGAAAGCGTCTTTCTTCCATGAACCATTCTCCTTCCACATCATCACTCAATCACATTACGGAATCTCTGTACGATGGAAATCGACAGGTTCTAGCGTACAGAAGAGTCTTCTCTACACCTTCGTGTAGACGTTCGCTCTTGTTCCGCTAGAATTTCATGGACAAACACCTCATTGGTGCTTTGCATCCTGTCGGCCCGGTTCAAAACCGGTTCCCACTTCATCCCGATGACTACAGTCGCGGGCTTTCGTGGTCAATCAATGTAAATTGATAGTTTTTATTTTATCATATTCTACTTTAAAAGAGTGAAAATTTTTATACATGAGAATGAATTTTCTACCGATTCGCTTTCGGATCGGTTACGACGGATCACCGTCGCGGAATTTCTCGATAATCACCGGTTGCAGCTGTTTTCCTTCCAACGCGGCAAGAATAGTATCGCGAAGCAGCGACATTTTTGCGACCATCGAATTTGGCTTCGTATGCGGAGCGTCTTGGCCAAACGGAATAAAGTAAATATTTTTCGCCGCCATTAGGCGCATTAAATTGACTCCGTTCAACCCTAACGCGTCGTTTGTGGAAATGCCAAGCACGACTGGACGATGATTGCGCATCGTCGCCTTTGCTGCCATCAATACCGGGGAATCGGTCATCGCGTTAGCCAGTTTGCTCATCGAATTTCCGGTCAACGGTGCGATAACCATACAATCGAGCGGAATTTTCGGACCGAGCGGCTCCGCTTTCACAATCGTATCAATCACTTCGTTTCCTGTTATTTCTTCTAGTTTTTTGACCCATTCTTCTCCTTCGCCGAAACGGGTGTTGGTCGCTTTCACCGTATACGTTACAATCGGCAGCACTTCCGCTCCTTCTTTTACTAATTTTTCAATTTCCGGCATGACCGCATCATACGTACAATGAGAACCCGTTAACCCAAATCCGATTCGCTTTCCTTTTAAACTCATTTACGCATTCCCCTTTCTTTTTTGTAAATCCGCATATAATAGTTGTGAAAGAACATTCGCGATAATTTGCCCCGCTGTTTTTGGCGCGACCGCTCCCGGCAGCCCTGGTGCGAGGATCGCTTTTACCCCGCGCTTTTCGGCGTAACGAAAATCGGTGCCGCCAGGCTTTGAGGCTAAATCAACGATAAGCGTGTGTGTCGGCATTTTCGCGATCACACTTGCCGTCACGATTAAATGTGGGATCGTATTAATGCAAATATCGATATCTTGCACTTCTTTTTCCAAATCATTGAGATGAAACGGCGTAAGGCCCATCTCCGTAATGCGGGCCAGATGCTCGGAACGGCGCGCTCCTACTTTCACCTTTGCCCCAAGCGCGGCAAATGTGCGGGCGACCGTCATGCCGATGCGTCCAAGCCCAAGGACCGCTACGCGAGACCCATGAATCGTAAAATCGGTATGTTGAATCACAATCATGACGGTTCCCTCTGCGGTTGGGATCGAGTTATAAATCGCTACATCATCACGTTCAAATAATTGAACATATTTGCGTCCGACTTTTTTCATTAAATCGTCTAAATAACTATTGCTAATTCCCGAATAGACCGTGCAATGTTTTGGTGTTTTCAGCAGCATTTCTTCGGTAAAAGGAATTTGCTCATGCGAAAATACCGTATTCACTTTTCCTTCTGGCGTCGTTCCATGAACTGGTAAAATGATCGCATCTAAATCGGCAAAATCGACTTCCTCGATTTGCATCTTCGTCGCTCCTGTAAAGTGGTGGGCTAATTGATCAAAACCGACTAAAGACAATTTCGCATCCAGCTCTACCAATTTACGAATTACTTCTAATTGCCGGGCATCCCCGCCGATAATGGCAACATGCATGCCTGTCAGCATCATTGCGTACGCTCACCTTCTTTATATGAAAACTTAATATGCCTCTGCCTCATTTCCTTTCACATCTTATGTAAAACAAGAAACATAGGTGAATATCCAAGGAAAGAAAAATGACCGCCATGTGGCGGTCACTGCGGTTTTTTTCTTATTCCTCGGGAAAATCAATAATCACCATATCGGCCCCGATTTTTCTAATATATTTCCACGGAACGCGAATTTCGCTCCCTTCTTTGCGAAAGCCAAACCATTTTCCTGTCGGAATCAATAGCGCCTGAATTTGCCCTGTTTGCTCGTTGATCTCCAAATCCGTCTGCCCCAGCACGCCAAGCCGTTCGGCCCGCCTTACATCGACGATCTCTTTGCCGCTTAACTCGCTTAGCCTCACCGCTTTTTCCCCCTTCCTTCTCCTTACTTATTATTGTAAGAGGACAAAAACAAAAAAATGCCTGCATTTTTGCAGGCTTTTTGGCTTCACGACGCCTCTCTGTTTCGCTACGAACCGATTTGATCCGGCAATTGGCCGCTTGGGCTAATCAAGGCAAGCGCGTAGTCTTCACTGAAAATCGCGCGCGCCAGTTCATTGACTTTTTCTACCGTTACACTATTAATTTCCTCAATCATTTCATCGAGGGTCCGGTGGCGTCCGAGCAACAGTTCATTTTTGCCGTTGCGGCTCATGCGGCTGTTTGTGCTTTCTAAACCGAGCATTAAACTTCCTTTCATCTGTTCTTTGCTATTTTGTAGTTCTTTTTCTGTAATTCCGTCTTCTTTTAATTTAGCAATCGTCTCTTGAATCGTTGCAAACAACAAATCGAGCTGATTGCTGCCTGTTCCAGCGTAAATCGCTAGTAATCCGCTATCTTGGTAAGAGGAGTGGTACGAAAAGACCGAGTACGCCAAGCCGCGTTGTTCGCGAACTTCCTGGAAGAGCCGGCTGCTCATGCTGCCGCCTAAAATGTTGTTTAAAATAATTAATGTGTAAATATCTGGATGACCGACAGGAAGACCATTAAAGCCGATGCATAAATGCGCTTGTTCCGTATCTTTTTGCCGCGCCAGCTTTTGCGTCTGAAAGGAAGGGGCTTTTGTTTCGCTCGCCTTCCGCTTCGCCGTAAAGGAGCCAAAATAGCTTTCCACCTGCTGGATAAAGCTTTCATCGACATTGCCGGCCACGGAAATAACGACGCGATCCGGCGTATAATAATCGGCCATATATCCGCGCAGCGACTCACCCGTAAACGTACGCAACGTTTCTTCCGTTCCTAAAATCGGGTAGCCAAGCGGGTGGTTCGCATAACACGCCTTGCTTAGCAAATCATGGACAATATCATCTGGCGTATCTTCATACATTTTAATTTCCTCAAGTACAACATTTCGTTCTTTTTGCAATTCTTCCTCCACAAAGGTGGAATGGAAAAACATGTCCGCTAGCATTTCGAGGGCAAATGGCGCATGCTCATCTAATACTTTCGCATAGTAGCAAGTATATTCTTTTGACGTAAACGCATTGACTTGTCCGCCGATGCTGTCAAACGCTTCGGCAATTTCCCGTGCCGTGCGCGTTTTCGTTCCTTTAAAAAACATATGCTCCAAAAAATGGGAAATACCGTTGTTTTGCTCCGTTTCATTGCGTGAACCTGTGCCAATCCACACTCCGATCGCAACAGAACGCATGGTTGGGATTTGTTCTAGCACGATCCGTACTCCATTTTTACAAGTATATTTGTTAATCAACTCCACGTTCCTCCTATTTTTTTACAATTCTCTTTTCATCTAATAATGTAGACATGCTACCAATTTCATATTTCTGCCGCTGAATCGAAACAATGAGCGGCTCCAACGCCTCGGCGGTTGATAGCGTCGGATGCATTAAAATCATGGCACCGGGATGGACTTTAGACATTACCCGTTTCACTATAACAGATGGCGACGGTTTTTGCCAATCAATTGTATCGACGCTCCACATAATCGTTTTCATTCCTAAATCATCGGCGATGTTAACGACATCGTCGCGGTAGCTGCCGCTAGGCGGGGCAAACCATTTGCATTTCACCCCTGTTGTCGCTTCAATCACTTCGTTCGTCTCTGCCAGCTCCTCGCGAATCTTGGCATTGCTTAACGACTTTAAGTCAGGATGGCTATAGGAATGATTGCCTATTTCGTGTCCAGCATCTACAATCATTTTTGCCATCTCGGGATGATTTTTTACCCAGCGCCCTTCCAAAAAAAAGGTTGCTTTCACATGATGTTTTTTTAACACATCTAGCATTTTCGGGATATATTCCTCTCCCCACGCTACATTGATAAGAAACGCGACCATTGGTTTATCGGGATGGCCGCGGTAAATTGGCGCCGGTGGCAAATCATCCAAATGGACGCGCGGGGGGATTTGTCGGAATACAATCTTTTGTTCGTCAAATTTTCCGTCTCTTTTCATGTTTTCATATGAGGCTTGCACATCGACTCTCAGCCCGTTATAACTCACATTTCGCACCCTCTCGACGAAAATCGGGAGGATTTTTTCGTTCCGATGTCGAATGAATCCTTGACACACAAGGAACGTAAAGGAGTTTTTCACTTATGAACGTTCAAGTCAAAAAGGTCTATCGCAATTCTTATTTGAATATAATAAGTGCCCTATTCAAGAAACTGGGTCTGCCTCAATTGATTGACCATCTCGTGCCCGTCGATCCGCAGTGCCAAACGCGAGTCAGCGATGCCGTTCAGGCCATCCTCTACAATGTGTTTGACGGCCGGCAAGCCCTTGTTCACTTGGAACATTGGGCTCAGGAGGTCGATTGTGAGAAACTCATCCGTCCCGATCTCCATCCTTCCTGGTTGAACGACGATGCGTTGGCCCGTCATCTCGATCGCCTGTATGAGGCTGGCATTCACAACGTCATCAGCACTTGCTTGATTCATATTTATCGAAAAGAAGGCCTTTCCCTCCGAGCCTTCCACGCCGATACGACGGACAAGACCGTTTACGGCGCGTATGAATCGGCCTCGTTAGAGGCCTTACAAATCACACATGGCTACAACCGCCATCATCGTTGGCAAAAACAGATCGGTTTCGGACTGGTCGGCAACGAGGACGGCATCCCGTTTTACGGCGATGTGCACGATGGCAACCTGCCCGATAAAACATGGAATCCCGAGGTGCTGTCTCGTGTCCATGAACAGCTGAAGCAGGCCAAAATCGAAGACGAATGGATTTACGTGGCCGATTCCGCCGCGATGACGAAAGAGACCCTGGCGCAAACCAAAGCGGCCAACGCCTTTTTGATCACCAGAGGCCCTTCGTCGCTCCGGATCGTGAAAACCGCGCTGGCCGAAGCGGATGCTGAGGACACGACGTGGAGCGATCCCTTTACGTTGGCGGAGAGAAACGGCGCCACGTACCGGGTATGGGAAACGGCCTCGACGTATGAAGGCCACCCCGTTCGGCTGATCGTTGTTGAATCGAGCGCGCTCGACCAGCGAAAAGGAAAGACGCTTGAAAAAGAACGAACCAAAGAAGCGGAGCTTCTTCGCGAGGAACAAGCCCGTTGGGAGCGTCACCCCTTCTCCTGCCGGGAAGATGCCGAACAAGCCTTGGCGTCCCTCAAGGCGTCCCTTCGCCCCCGGTTTCATCGGGTTGAGGCCGCGGTCGAAGAGATCGTACGCCTGAAAAAACGGCGCGGACGGCCGAAAAAAGGGGCGGAACCCGAGGTGGAGACGCTGTATTTCTTGCACCTTGACGTCGAATTCGACCAAGACGCGTGGGAACAGGCGAGACGGAAAGCGTCCCGGTTTGTCCTTGTCACGACCGTTCCGAAGGAATGGAAGGGCCAACCCATGGATGCCCAAGAGATCTTGAAGCTGTATAAAGGGCAGATCTCGGTGGAAATGAACTTCGCTTTTTTGAAAGATCCGTTTTTCACGGATGAGATTTACGTCAAAAAACCAGAACGGGTCGCAGTATTAGGCTATTTGTTTCTGTTGGCCTTGGCTATTTACCGCGTTTTTCAGCGCCGAGTGCGTCAGTTTATTACTCCAGAACACCCGTTGAAGGGTCCTGGAGGCCGCAAGCTGACCCGGCCGACGGGACAGGCGATTTTTCAGCTGTTTCAATATGTGAACGTCGTCCTGTTCAAGCTGCCGGATGGGCGCATCCAACGCTCACTGGATCGCTCCCTTACCCCTGATCAGCGAAGGATTCTGCAGGGATTGGGCATGGATGAGAGCATCTACGTGTAACGTGATACGGAACGACCAGCGATGGTAAAAAAAGGATTGCCATCGCTCGTTGTGTTGGTCAAAAAGTTATTCTGAAAAACTAAATAAAAAATCCTTTGTTTTGACCTTGTTAGGGTGCGAAATGTGAGTTATAACCAGGGATGGCCTTCCACACTCTATCGATCACCGCATCTTGCGGGGGAATTTCATACTGCTTTGCCTTTTCGGCAATCTCGGCATACAGCCGATCGTTTCCTTTCATCGCCATAATGCTTTGGGCTTGCAAACTGTTGATGTATTGGCTCACCGGTGGTCGATGAATGATGGCCCAAACAAAGAAAAACATGATGGCGACCGATAAATAGCGGAAATAGTCTTTATTCACATCCGTCCCCTCCTTTTTAATACTACAAATATGTAAGGAAGGGACAAGATAGAACACTCATCCCACAACAAAAGAGCCTTAAGGAACGAAATCCTAAGGCTTCATTTTATGACGCTCTGGTCGCTTTCCTCTTTTTTCCTTTTGCTGTTCTCGCAAAACGGCCTTTCTTGATAAATTCACACGTCCTTGTTTATCAATTTCCATCACTTTTACTAAAATTTCATCGCCGATCGACACAACGTCTTCTACCTTTCCGACACGCTCTTCCGCCAATTCGGAAATATGAACAAGACCGTCTTTGCCATTGAACAGCTCGACAAACGCGCCAAATTTCTCAATGCGTTTCACTTTGCCTAAATAAATTTGCCCGACTTCGACTTCGCGAACAATATCTTCAATAATCTGTTTCGCTTTTTGGTTCATCGCCTCATTGACAGACGAGATGAAAATCGTTCCGTCTTGCTCAATATCGATTTTGACGCCGGTTTCGTCAATAATTTTATTAATTTGCTTTCCGCTCGGCCCAATGACTTCGCGAATTTTTTCCGGATTAATTTGCATCGTTAAAATTTTTGGCGCATATTTGGACAGCTCTTTGCGCGGCTCGCTGATCGTTTGCATCATGTGATCTAAAATTTCCATCCGGCCTTTTCTTGCTTGGAGCAGCGCCTCTTCTAAAATTTCACGAGTCAAGCCTTTAATTTTGATATCCATTTGCAGCGCGGTAACGCCTTTTCTCGTACCCGCTACTTTAAAGTCCATGTCGCCAAGATGGTCTTCGATTCCTTGGATGTCCGTTAAAATCGTATAATGATCGTCACTTTTTACCAATCCCATCGCAATTCCCGCTACCGGTGCTTTAATCGGCACCCCAGCGTCCATCATCGCCAGCGTGCTTGCGCAAATGCTCGCTTGTGAAGTCGAGCCGTTCGATTCGAGCACTTCAGACACGAGGCGAATCGTATAAGGAAACTCTTTCTCCGACGGAACGACCGGTTCTAACGCCCGTTCGCCAAGCGCTCCATGCCCGATTTCCCGGCGTCCCGGACCGCGCATCGGCCCTGTTTCGCCGACGGAAAACGGCGGGAAGTTGTAATGGTGCATAAACCGCTTCGTTTCTTCAATGCCAAGCCCGTCCAATATTTGCACATCGCCAAGCGCCCCTAACGTACAAACGCTGAGCACTTGCGTTTGCCCGCGCGTAAATAGGCCCGAACCGTGCGTGCGCGGCAGAACGCCGACTGCCGAGGAGAGCGGACGGATTTCATCCACTTTGCGGCCATCCGGACGGATTTTTTCTTCGGTAATAAGCCGTCTTACTTCTTCTTTGACTAACTTATGTAAAATTTCATTCACTTGTTTTAACGTTTCTTCGTCCGCTTCTTGTTCTTCGTATTTTGCGATGACGCCCGCTTTTACTTCCTCAATCGCCGCATCGCGCGCTAATTTTTCCGGCACTTGTACCGCCCGTTTAATATCTGCTTCGGCAAGCTGCCGGATTTCCGCTTCAAGCTGCGGATCAAGCTCGTATAAAACGACTTCCATTTTTTCTTTGCCGACTTGAGCGGCGATTTCCTCTTGAAAAGCAATCAGCCGTTTTACTTCTTCATGCCCGAACATAATCGCCTCTAACATGATTTCTTCCGGCACTTCATCAGCGCCGGCCTCTACCATGTTAATCGCATCTTTCGTGCCGGCGACAACGAGATGAATATCGCTTTTTTCCGATTGTTCGACCGTCGGGTTAATGACAAACTCTCCATCAACACGGCCGACCGTAACGCCGGCAATCGGTCCTTCAAACGGAATATCAGAAATCGTTAAAGCAAGAGAAGCGCCAAGTAGCGCCGCCATTTCCGATGAACAGTCTTGATCGACGCTCATGACCATCGAAACGATTTGCACTTCATTGCGAAATCCTTCGGCAAAGAGCGGACGAATTGGTCGGTCGATCAAACGGCTCGCCAAAATCGCCTTTTCGCTTGGACGCCCTTCGCGCTTAATAAATCCTCCTGGAATTTTCCCGACCGCATAAAGACGCTCCTCATAGTTAACGGTTAACGGGAAAAAGTCGACGTTTTTTGCTTCTTTTGACGCTGTTGCTGTACTTAATACAACGGTGTCACCATATCGGACTAGCACCGCTCCGTTTGCTTGTTTGGCCAACTCGCCGATTTCGACCACGAGCGGACGCCCAGCCCAGTCTATGGAAAAAACACGTTTTTCTTGCTCCATATAAATAAGTACTCCTCTCTATGTACAAATCGAAAATAAACGAATGGATATAATATTAGTATGGGCGAATGATCGGCAATGTATCAATTCTCATTATTCATCATAGCGAAAAATCGTTTATATAACTAGCAAAAAAGCGGGAAATGCTCCCGCTTTTTTATTATCGACGTAATCCAAGTTTGTTAATCAGTTCACGATAGCGTGTAACGTCTTTATTGCGCAAATAAGTCAATAAATTGCGACGTTTCCCGACCATTTTTAGCAATCCGCGACGTGAATGATGGTCTTTTTTATGAACACGCAAATGTTCATTCAAATTGTTAATTTGCTCAGTAAGGATAGCAATTTGCACTTCCGGAGAACCTGTATCATTCTCGTGGATTTTGAATTGCTCAATAATTTCGCGTTTGCGCTCTTGGGTTAATGCCATCCTTCATTCACCTCCTCAGCATCGAAACCCCAATTACCTAGCAAGCGTCGGTGACTCGACTTGCCAAGCAATGGTTATTTTGCATACATTCATTAGAATACCTCTTTTTCCGGTAAAATGCAAGTATTTTCGTTGAGACTGCTAAAATATCTTTGCGTTTCTTCCTTATCGCGCTGAATTTGCGCAATCAACTCAGCGACGCTGGCAAACTTTTGTTCGCTCCTTAAACGCCGATGCCACTCGACCGTCACCGTTTCCCCGTAAATATCTTTTTCAAAATGAAAAATATGCACTTCAATATTCGGCAATCCTTCCCGATTCGAATGAAACGTTGGCTTATAGCCGACATTGCATACTCCCGGAAATACGTCGGAACCAATTTTTGCTCTTACCGCATATACGCCAAGCGCCGGCAATAAATAATCATCGTTTAGCGCGATATTAGCAGTCGGAAATCCGATCGTTCTTCCGCGGCGTTCGCCACCTACAACCGTACCCTCGATTTCATAAAAGCGTCCAAGCAAGCGGGGCAGCTGCTCGACTTTTCCGTTTTGCAGCAAATTCCGCACGTATGTAGAACTTATTTTTTCCCCGTCGATTGTTAGCTTTGGAATCACCGTTTGCGTAAAATGGCCGCGCGAATGAAGCGGCATCGTTTCCATCGTTCCTTTTCCGAAGCGGCCATAAGTAAAATCGAAGCCAGCAACGACATGTTTCACATGAAACCCGATGATATATTGATCGACAAACTGCTCCGGCAACAGCTGGGCGAATGTTGGCGTAAACTCAACCACATATAAATAATCGACGCCAAGCGCGGCGACGAGCTCTTCCTTTTTCTTTAACGGCGTAATGAAGCGAATGTGCTGTTTTTGCTTTCCGAGCACGACGGAAGGATGGGGATGAAAGGTCATCACTGCGCTTTTATATCCTCTTTCCGCCGCGATATCGACCGCCGTCCTTATTACTTCCTGATGGCCTAGATGAATGCCGTCAAAATAGCCAAGCACCATCACCGTAGGGGGAAGCGCTTCTTTTTGCAAATGATGCGGATGTGAAATAAATAACGTTTCCATTGCTCTTACTCACCTTCTATTTTTCCACTTTTTTGATCAGCAAAGTACTTTCAGCGGCTTCATCAAATGGGGCTTCGTCGGATGCTTTATATAAAGGGCAAGCGCCTCTCTTTCCTTCGTCACCATTAATACCGGCCCTTCTAGGGAGCGCAAAAATGAGGGAAGCGGCAATAGCGCCCCGTTTTTTACTTTCTCTGCTACTTTATCATTTATTTCATACTTCGGCAAATGAAAAAGCGCTTTTTCAATCGGCAGCAAAAGCGACTGCAGCCCCCCGCACTCAAGGCTCTGTTCAATTTGCGCAAATGTGACGCAGTCCTGTAACGAAAACGGCCCAGCCGCTGTGCGGACAAGATCGGACATATGCGCCGGGTAACCAAGCCGTTCGCCAATCATCACCGCTAACGTGCGGATATAGGTGCCTTTGCTGCAAGTGACGCGAAAACGGAACGAAACCGTGTTTCCGCTAAATTCGTCTTTTTCGTCGAGCAATGTCAGTTCATGGATCGTCACGATGCGGGTCGGCCGTTCGATTTCCACGCCGGCGCGCGCATATTCGTATAGTTTTTTTCCTTTCACTTTAACAGCGGAATACATTGGCGGCGTTTGCGCAATTTCTCCCGTCAGCTGCCGGAATACCGCTTCAATTTCGCTGCGGGAAATCACCCGGTCTACTTTTTGTGCAGCAATTATTTCTCCGCTGCTGTCTTCGGTTGTCGTGGCGATTCCAAGCGTTACCTCACCTTCATACGTTTTCGTCGCCCCTGTCAAAAATTCGGCGATGCGCGTCGCTTTGCCAATGCAAATCGGCAATACTCCCGATACGTTTGGATCAAGCGTCCCCGTATGGCCAACTTTTTTGATTTTCAACAGGCGGCGAATCCGCGCGACACAATCATGTGAAGTCATTCCCACAGGTTTGTCTAATAATAATACTCCGTCCATCAGCGCACCCTTTCTCCTGTAAACTAACCTATGTACATAATGGAAATGGATAGACAAATCGTCTATCCATCTTATTCCTCTTTGTTGGCATTTTCTTTTTTCTCGTCTTCTTGTTCGGTGGAAATTTGCCGGATTAATTGTTCAATACGGTTGCCATATTCGATCGATTCATCGATTTCAAAAAATATTTCCGGCGTTTTCCGCAAGCGAATCCGCTGGCCGATTTCTGAGCGGATAAACCCTTTTGCTTTTTCCAATCCTTTCAGCGTGTTTTGCCGCTGTTCCTCATCGCCTAACACGCTGATATATACTTTCGCTTGTTGCAAGTCGCCGGTGACACGCACATCGGTAACTGTGACAAAGCCAATGCGCGGGTCTTTTAATTTGCGGCCAATAATATCGCTTAATTCCTTTTTCATCTGTTCGCCAACACGAGTAGCCCGTAAATTCATCGCCTATCACCTCGATTAAAACCACTCAAATGTTGTGACCGTCCTTTCCAATTCTGGAAAGGAGTCGATCAAAGCAAGCGCCCGCTGCAGCTCGCGCTCGGTTGTCGCCCGGTTCGACGTAATCGCGACCATTCCGAGCTTTGTCCGCTGCCAGACGTTTTGGTGATCGATTTCGGCCACAGATATATTATATTTTTGTTTTAAGCGTGTCATTATTCGTTGCAGGACGGCCCGCTTTTCTTTTAACGACTGTGCATCATAAATGATGCATTCACAGGCGACAAAGCCGATCACTGTCTTTTCACTTCCTGCATAATGTAGGCCTCAATAACGTCTCCTTCTTTAATATCGTTGAAGTTTTTAATCGTCAAACCGCATTCATATCCTTGCATCACTTCTTTGACATCATCTTTAAAGCGCTTCAAGGAATCGATTTCTCCTTCGTAAACGACAATGCCTTGGCGGATAAGACGCACTTTGCTGTCGCGCGTAATTTTTCCATCGGTTACATAGCAGCCGGCAATCGTTCCGACTTTCGATACTTTAAACGTTTGCCGGACTTCGGCTTGGCCGATGACTTTTTCTTCGTATTCTGGATCGAGCATTCCTTTCATCGCCGCTTCAATTTCTTCAATGACCTTATAGATGATGCGATGCAGGCGAATGTCGACTTTTTCGGATTCGGCGACGCGTTTCGCATTGGCGTCCGGACGGACGTTAAAGCCGATGACAATGGCGTTTGAGGTCGTTGCTAAAAGAATATCCGATTCGGTAATCGCGCCAACAGCAGCATGGATAATTTTGACGCGCACTCCCTCGACATCGATTTTTTGCAACGCGTTGACAAGCGCTTCTACCGATCCTTGCACATCCGCTTTGACAATGATGTTTAATTCTTTCATTTCTCCTTGCTTAATTTGTTCAAACAAATCATCAAGGCTGACGCGCGTTTTGACGCTGCGTTGCTCCATCAATTGTTTTTGTGCGCGCGCTTCCCCGATTTGCCGCGCTTTTTTCTCATCCTCAAATACCATGAAGCGGTCTCCAGCCTGCGGCACTTCGTGAAGGCCGGTGATTTCGACAGGGGTAGAAGGGCCGGCTTCTTTCACACGCCGTCCTGTATCGTTGACCATTGCCCGCACGCGTCCGTAAGTGCAACCGACTACAATCGGGTCGCCGACGTGCAATGTTCCCGCTTGAACCAGCAGCGTCGCCACTGGACCGCGGCCTTTATCAAGTTTCGCTTCAATGACCGTTCCTGTGGCACGGCGATTTGGATTTGCTTTTAGTTCTTCCATTTCACTGACAAGCAAGATCATTTCTAATAAATTGTCGATTCCTTCCCCTGTTTTGGCCGACAGTTTGCAGTAGATCGTATCGCCGCCCCATTCTTCTGGGACAAGATTATACTCCATTAGTTCCTGCATCACGCGGTCTGGATTGGCATCCGGCTTGTCAATTTTGTTAATGGCCACAATAATAGGAACATTAGCCGCTTTCGCATGGTTAATCGCTTCTACCGTTTGCGGCATCACGCCGTCATCAGCAGCGACGACAAGCACGACGATGTCCGTTACTTGCGCACCTCTTGCCCGCATCGTCGTAAACGCTTCATGTCCCGGGGTATCAAGAAACGTAATTTTTTTGCCGTTGACCGTAACTTGATAAGCACCGATATGCTGCGTAATGCCACCTGCTTCTTGCTCCGTCACTTTCGAATGGCGGATGGAATCAAGCAGCGTCGTTTTTCCATGGTCGACGTGGCCCATAATCGTGACGACCGGCGGCCGCTCCACTAAATCTTCAGGGTCGTCAACAATTTCAATCGATTCAAAATTCGTTTCATCAATGACTACTTTCTCTTCTACTTCGACTCCGTAATCGGAACAAATAAGTTCAATCGCATCTTTATCCAAATCTTGGTTAATCGTCGCCATCACGCCGAGCATAAATAGCTTTTTAATAATTTCCGATGGCTCGCGACCAAGCTTTTTCGCCAGCTCGGCAACGGTCAGCGACCCTTCAAAGGTAATTTTTTTCGGAAGCTCTTTTTCTTTTTTCGCCGGCTGTTCTTGTTGCGCTGGCTGTGGCTGATGGACTTTCGCTTTTACTTTGCCTTTATTTTTCTTCTGCTGCTGATGGAAAATTTTCTTTTCTGCTTGTTGTAGCTGCAAATCGTGTTTTTTTCCTTCTTTCTTTTTGTTTGCGCCTTTTTTCTTTGGAACTTTTGCTTTGACTACTTCCTCTTCATCATCAAAATCATCGACATAACTTTTTGCTTTTACCGGAGCCGGACGTTTTTCCTTCGGAGCAGAAGCTTGCGGATGTTCATTTTTTTTATTGTACGTATGGTCCAGTTTCTCCACCACTTCCGGCTCTAATGTCGACATATGATTGGTTACTTCAATATTCATTTCTTTCAATTTATGAATCACATCTTTACTTGGCACATTATTTTTTTTCGCGTACTCATATACACGCATTTTAGACATAGATTCACCCCCATAAAGATCCATCGAGCATTGTTCGGAGTTTGTTTGCAAACCCTTCGTCCATAACGGCGACAACAACACGGGCGTCTTTGCCAATCGCATGCCCGAGCGTATAACGGTCTGAAACTTTCCGGAGCGGAACACCATAGGAAGAGCATTTATCCGTAATTTTTTTGGCCGTATTCTCCGACGCATCTTCCGCCAAGAGGACGAGTTTCGCCTTGCCGCTACGAACTTCCTTGACCGTTAGCTCCTCGCCCGAAATGACTTTTCCTGCTCGATTCGCTAGTCCTAGTAACGATGCCCAGCGTTCATTGCCCATTTTCGGCTTTTGTCTCCTTTTCCGCTAGCTGAAGCAGCTCATCATAGAGCGTATCGGCAATGTCCGCTTTTAAATGATGGGCTAAAATATTTTTCTTTTTCGCCAACAAAATGCACTCTTTATCTAGCGTAATGTACGCACCTCGCCCTGCCTTTTTCCCGGTCGGATCGATGGAAACTTCCCCATCTTTCGAACGGACGATGCGCACCATTTCTTTTTTTGGCTTCATCTCCCCGGTCACAACACATTTGCGCAACGGAATTTTCTTTTGGCTTGCCACGTCGGATCCCCCCTCACTCGATTTCCTCTTGTAAATCGAATGATTGGTTGCCATCATCTTCATTATTGACCGGCGCCTCTTCCGAATCAAGCAAAGTGGATTGCGCATATGGATCAATTCCCATCTCGAGCGCTTCCGATTCGCTTTTAATATCGATTTTCCAGTTCGTCAGCTTCGCCGCCAGCCGTGCGTTTTGCCCACGCTTGCCGATCGCTAATGACAGCTGATAATCCGGTACGATCACCGTCGTCGCTTTTTGTGCTTCGTTGACGATGACACGCAGCACTTTTGCCGGGCTCAATGCGTTGGCGACAAATTCGACTGGATCGGCCGACCAGCGGACGATATCAATTTTTTCTCCATGCAGCTCTTCGACAATGGCTTGCACGCGTTGCCCTTTTGGGCCGACACACGCCCCGACCGGATCTACTTCCGGGTTGTCGGAATGAACAGAAATTTTCGAGCGGTCTCCCGCTTCGCGGGCAATCGATTTAATTTCCACCGTTCCATCGTAAATTTCCGGCACTTCCAATTCAAAAAGGCGCTTGAGCAGTCCAGGATGGGTGCGCGACACAAAAATTTGCGGTCCTTTTGTCGTTTTTTCCACTTTTGTAATATACACTTTGATGCGATCATGCGGTTTGTACGTTTCATTCGGCATTTGCTCGCTCGCCGGCAGCAATGCCTCCGTTTTTCCAAGGCTGACGTAAACAAAACGAGGATCAACACGCTGGACAATCCCGGTCATAATGTCTTCTTCGCGGTCGAGAAATTCGGCGTAAATGACGCTTCGTTCCGCTTCGCGCACGCGCTGGGTAACGACTTGCTTCGCCGTTTGCGCCGCGATACGGCCAAAATCTTTCGGCGTCACTTCTATCTCCACCACATCACCGACTTGATAATTCGGGTTGATCCGCTGCGCCTCCTCTAAAGAAACCTCCAGACGCGGATCTTGGACTTCTTCGACGACATCTTTGCGGGCAAACACACGGATCGTTCCTGTTTCCATATTTAAGTCAACCCGCACGTTTTGTGCTTGCCCGAAATTGCGCTTATAAGCGGAAATAATCGCCGCTTCAATCGCTTCCATTACGACTTCTTTGCTAATGCCTTTTTCGCGGATAATATCCGCTAAGGCATCGAGTAATTGCGTATTCATGAAACGAAAATCCCCCTTTTACCATTAAAAAAAGATAACAGCAAGTCTAGCGTTCGCCACTTTTTCATACGGAATGTTGACAATTTTTTTGCGAGTTCTGTCTTTTACCATAATCGATACGGTAGTTCCGTCAAAATCGGTTAGTTCGCCCTCAAACTCTTTTTCTCCTTCAATCGGTTCATACGTTTTAATATACACATTTTTTCCGATCGCTCTCGTAAAATCTTTCGCGTTTTTTAACGGCCGTTCCGCCCCAGGCGAAGAAACTTCAAGGAAATAGTTATGCGGAATCGGATCGATTTTATCTAATTTTTCACTCAGTTTTTCGCTTACGATGCCGCATTGTTCGATATCGATACCGTGCTCGGAGTCAATGAAGACGCGTAAAAACCAATTTTTCCCTTCTTTTACATACTCGATATCCACTAGTTCCAAATTCATGTCGGCAAGAATTGGCGTGACTAGCTCTTCAACGATCTCTGTCACTTTTTTGCTCATTCTTTTCCTCCTAACGTAGAGAAACTGCATCGCTTCGTTATAATGAGAAAATCCCCTGCACGTTTGCGGGGAATGAAAAATAACCGGCATCCAATCAAGACGAAAGAGTGGGTTTCCCCACTCTTTGCTTACCCATTATCTTTACCAATTCCACTAAAACTATAACATATTGGAAAATATATTGCAATGGGCAAACAGAATAAAGGCCTGTTCGTCCACAATATTGCGACGCTAGTGAAAGCCGCGGGATGACAACGGCAAAACTAGAATAAAGAAAGCTGGTTATGATCTGGCAGCGAATCAAGGCAGCCGCGGCTCTCTAAATATTCAATCAGCGTTTTCGAAAGTTTTCCGCGCTGCTGCAAATCTTCTTTCGATAAAAACTCCCCTTCTTCGCGGGCGCGCACGATGTTGAGCGCTACGTTTGTGCCAAGGCCCGGGATCGCATTGAACGGCGGAATAAGCGAATTGCCGTCAATGACAAATTCCGTAGCCTGCGAACGGTAAAGATCAATATTTTTAAAGGAGAAGCCGCGTTCGCACATTTCTAGGGCGACTTCTAATACCGTCAGCAAGCTTTTTTCTTTCGCCGTTGCATTGATCCCTTTCGCATTGATTTCTTCGATACGCTTGCGAATGGCGGCAGAGCCTTTGATCATCGCGTCCAAATCAAAGTCTTCCGCTCGGACGGTAAAGTACGACGCATAGTATAAAAGCGGATGGTGCACTTTAAAATAGGCGATGCGTACCGCCATCAACACGTACGCAGTAGCGTGCGCTTTCGGGAACATATACTTAATTTTTTTGCATGATTCAATATACCATTCCGGCACGTTGTGCTTGCGCATTTCTTCCTCGAACTCCGGCGTCAGCCCTTTTCCTTTCCGCACCGATTCCATAATTTTAAAGGCAAGCGACGGCTCGAGTCCGCGGTAAATTAAATAAACCATAATGTCGTCGCGGCAGCCGATCACCTCGGAAAGCGTACACGTGCCGTTTTGGATCAGCTCTTGCGCATTGCCGAGCCAGACATCTGTTCCGTGGGAAAGGCCGGAAATTTGCACAAGCTCGGAAAAGGTTTTTGGCTTCGTTTCTTCCAACATCTGTCGGACAAAGCGCGTTCCGAACTCTGGAATGCCAATCGTACCGACGTTGCACATAATTTGTTCCGGCGTGACGCCAAGCGACTCGGTGCTGCTGAAAATTTTCATCACCTCAGGGTCATCGGTCGGAATCGTTTTTGGATCGATGCCGCTTAAATCTTGAAGCATGCGGATGACCGTCGGATCGTCGTGCCCAAGAATATCAAGTTTCAGCAAGTTATCGTGAATGGAGTGGAAATCAAAATGCGTCGTGCGCCATTCGGAACTCGTGTCATCGGCCGGATATTGAATCGGCGTGAAATCGTAAATTTCCATATAGTCGGGAACAACGATAATACCGCCTGGATGCTGCCCTGTCGTCCGTTTTACCCCGGTGCACCCCGCGGCGAGGCGGTCGATTTCCGCTCCGCGCAGCTGCAAGTTTAAATCGCTCGCATACCCTTTGACAAAACCGTATGCTGTTTTATCGGCGACCGTGCCGATCGTTCCCGCACGGTATACGTTATCTTCCCCGAACAGCACTTTCGTATAGTTATGGGCGCGCGGCTGGTATTCCCCGGAGAAGTTTAAGTCGATATCGGGAACTTTGTCGCCTTTAAAGCCAAGGAACGTTTCAAACGGAATATCATGTCCGTCTTTCTTATACTTCGTTCCGCATTTCGGACAGTTTTTATCCGGCAAATCAAATCCGGAGCCGACCGAACCGTCATTGAAAAATTCGGAGTGCTTGCAGTTCGGGCAGACGTAATGCGGCGGCAGCGGGTTGACTTCGGTAATTTCCGTCATTGTCGCCACAAACGAAGAACCGACAGACCCGCGCGAACCGACAAGATAGCCGTCATCCAGCGATTTTTTTACGAGTTTATGGGAAATGAGATAAATGACGGCAAACCCGTGTCCGATAATGCTTTTTAACTCTTTCTCCAAGCGCTGCTCAACAATTTCCGGCAGCGGATCGCCGTAAATTTCTTTGGCGCGCCGATAGCTCATTTCGCGAATTTCCTCTTCCGCTCCTTCAATGCGCGGCGTATACAGCTTATCTTTAATCGGCTTCACTTCGCCGATAAGATCAGCGATTTTTTGCGTATTCGTCACGACGATTTCTTTTGCTTTTTCCTCTCCTAAAAAGGCGAAACACTCAAGCATCTCATCGGTCGTGCGGAAATAGACGTCCGGCAGCTCATAACGGTTGAGCGGATTGGCCCCTCCTTGGGAATGAATTAAAATTTTGCGGTAAATTTTATCTTCCGGATTTAAATAATGAACGTTTCCGGTGGCAACGACAGGAATATTTAATTTTTCCCCGAGCATCACAATCTTGCGGATAATTTCCTTGATCATATTTTCATCTTTTACGTAATCCATTTCAATCAACGGTTTGTACACTTCCGGCGGATGGACTTCAAGAAAATCATAAAATTTGGCGATTTCCTCGACCTCTTCCGGCGCTTTTTGAATCATGTTATCAAACACTTCGCCTTTATCGCAGCCCGAACCGACTAAAATGCCTTCACGGTGCTGCTGCAGCACCGAACGCGGAATGCGGGGAACGCGATAAAAGTATTTGACATGCGATAACGAAACGAGCTTAAATAAATTTTTCAAGCCAATGTCATTTTGAGCAAGAAGCGTGACATGGAACGGCCGCGACAGCCGATATGATGCTTCTTCTTTCGAGTGCGCGTTTAACTCGTCATGATATAATATGCCGCGTTCCCCGGCGTCTTTTAACAGCCGCATCAACAAATATCCGGTTGCTTCCGCGTCATAAATGGCGCGGTGATGCTGGGTCAATTCAATATCAAACTTTTTACAAAGCGTGTTTAGACGGTGGTTTTTCAAGTCCGGATATAAAAAGCGCGCTAATTCGAGCGTATCGATTACTGGATTGGTCACTTTGCCAAGACCGATTTTCGAAAAACCGACGTTCAAAAAGCCGATATCGAAGCTGGCGTTATGGGCGACAAGGGTGCTGTCGCCGATCCAGTCATAAAAGCGGCGCAGCACATCTTCCACATCCGGAGCGTCTTTGAGCATCTCATCGGTGATGCCTGTCAGTTCAATCGTTGTAATGGACAGTGGATGATGCGGATTGGCGAAAGAAGTAAAACGGTCGATGATTTCGCCATCTTTTACTTTCACAGCGGCAAGCTCGATAATCGTGTTATAGACGGCCGACAGCCCCGTCGTTTCCACGTCAAAAACGACGTACGTGTCCTCCGAAAGCAAACGGTGCGCCTCATTGTAAGCGATCGGTACGCCGTCATCAACAATGTTTGCCTCCACGCCGTATAACACTTTCATATCGTATTTTTTCGCGGCGCTGTATGCTTCTGGAAACGATTGGACAACAGCGTGATCGGTCACGGCGATCGCCGGATGACCCCATTTTTTTGCCTGCTCAATCAGTTTTGTCACGGATGTGACGGCATCCATTTGGCTCATCGGCGTGTGCAAGTGAAGCTCTACCCGCTTTTCTCCTTCCGGCGCCGTATCTTGCCGCTCTTTTGCTTTTATTTCGTTAATATCGTTGGCGATGATGACAAGATCGCGGACGAACGTATCGTTTTGCACGCTTCCTCTTACTTTTACCCACATGCCTTTTTTGACATCGGCCATCAGTTCGGCATCTTCTTTATCACGGGAAAACATTTTCACTAAAATCGAGTTCGTATAATCGGTTATTTTTAGTGTTAATAACGTCCGTCCGCTTTTTAATTCGCTCATTTCTACGTCAAAGACATATCCTTGCACGACAACGCGCCGCTCTTCTTCGACGATGCTGTCCAGCGTACGGACTTCCTCGTCCTCTCTGATTGGATAGCCGATCACAAGCGGACCTGCCGGCACATCCGCCGCCTTTTCTGCATTCGCCTCTTTCGTCATCTCTGCAAGCGCTGCTAAAGCGCGCTCAGCATCTTCTTGCTGCTTTTGCGCTAAAAATTGCTCCATTTCTTTTTCCGGCTGCTTTACTTCCGTTTCAAGCTGCAATAACGGAAAGCCAAACGACTGATACACTTCCGCTATTTTTCTCGCAAAGCGACGTTTTACCGCGAGCGCTTCTGCTTCATTGCGGACGATAACAAATAGTTTATTCCCTTTCACCGTTGGAAATTGGTCGTAAAGCCACGATAAAAGCGGGGAAACTCCTTCTTGCAATTCTTTTAGGCAATGTTGCCAATAGCCGCGGACATCCGCTTCCGTAAAGTGCGGATCTACGGTTTGGATCGTATATTTTACGTTTGCGATATGATGAAACGCCTGAACTAATTTTTCCGTAAACAGCTCATACACTTGGAATGGCAAAATTTTCGGAAGCTGGAAGTAAAAATGCCAGCATTTTTGTTCCTTCTCCACTACTAGTTTGAGAATGCCCGCTTCGCGAAAATAAGGCGCGAATTCGTCAGACGTCAATTGCAACTGCTGCAACAATATTTGAAATCGTTCTTTTTGTTCTTTCGTTAACATGACGTCGATCCTTTCTCCTCTCAACGAAATTACCTGTCTCTTTCTATCATAACAAAAGGGCTGTCGGAAAAGTACCTTATCTACTTTTCACCAGCACAGCCCTTGTCCATTTTCTCTCGTTTGTCACTTTAGCAGGCGGCGAATCGTATCAATGAGTTCATTCACCGATACTTCCATCGCTTCGCCAGTTTGCCGCACTTTTACTTCAACGATTCCTTCACTCGCCCGTTTTCCAACCGTCACTCGAATCGGAATGCCAATTAAATCGCTGTCGGCAAATTTGACGCCGGCGCGTTCCGGACGGTCATCATATAACACTTCCAAACCAGCTTGTCCTAACTTTTCGTACCATTCATCGGCAAGCTGGCGTTGCTCTTCATTTTTTGCATTGACCGAAATAAGATGAACGTCAAACGGTGCTACGGCCGCTGGCCAGACAAGACCATTTTCGTCGGCAAACTGTTCGGCAATCGCCGCCACGAGCCGCGAAACGCCGATGCCATAGCAGCCCATAATCATCGTTTGCGAACGTCCATATTCGTCCAAGTAAACCGCATTCATCGCTTCGCTGTAACGCGTGCCTAATTTAAACACATGACCGACTTCAATGCCGCGGGCAAAGCGGATCGTTCCTTTTCCATCCGGCGACGGATCCCCTTCCTGAATAAAACGCAAATCGGCATATTGGGATACGGTAAAGTCACGTTCTGGATTTACGCCGACATAATGGTATCCTGCTTCATTTGCCCCACATACACCGTTGACAATCGCTTTTACCGCATGATCGGCAACGACGACAACAGATTCGCTCACACCGATTGGACCGAGCGAACCGACCTCACAGTTCATTACTTGCTTCGTTTCTTCTGGTGTTGCCAGCTCTACGACCGAGGCGTCAAATAAGTTTTTCACTTTGACGTCATTGGCCTCATGATCGCCGCGGACAAGCACGAGTACGTAGCGGTCATCCACTTTAAAAAGCAGCGATTTGATGCATTTTTCCGGCGTCACTTGCAAATAGGAAGCTACTTCTTCTATTGTTTTCTGCCCTGGCGTATGCACTTTTTCCAAATCGCGAAGCGGCTCATCACTTTTTTCGTATGTAGTAATAACTGGTGCCATTTCGATATTTGCCGCGTAATCAGAGGCGTCGGAATAGGCAATCGTATCTTCGCCGATATCCGATAATACCATAAATTCATGCGTATCTTTTCCGCCGATCGCTCCCGAGTCGGCAATGACGGCGCGGAAATTTAAGCCACAGCGACGGAAAATATTAGAATACGCTTCATACATTTTATTGTATGTTTCATCTAAACTTTCTTGCGATGTATGGAACGAATAAGCGTCTTTCATAATAAATTCACGGCCGCGTAGCAATCCAAAGCGCGGGCGTTTTTCATCGCGGAATTTTACTTGAATTTGATAAAGGGTAAGCGGCAGGCGCTTATATGTTTTTACTTCATCGCGCACGAGCGCCGTGATCATTTCCTCATGTGTCGGTCCGAGCGCAAAATCGCGTTCATGGCGATCCTTCAGGCGCATCAGCTCCGGGCCGTAGGAATACCAACGTCCGGACTGCTGCCATAATTCCGCTGGCTGCAACGCCGGCATAAGCAATTCGATCGCTCCGGCGCGGTTCATTTCTTCGCGAATAATCGCTTCTACTTTTTGCAGCACGCGCTGCCCGAGCGGCAAAAATGTATATACGCCACTGGCGCTTTGCCGGATAAATCCGGCGCGCAACAGAAGCTGGTGGCTTTTTACTTCCGCATCTGCCGGCACTTCTCGCAATGTTGGAATAAACGATTGACTTTGTCTCATCTTCTCGCAACCCCTTTTTCTCTATCTCTTTTGTTTTCCGGAAAGAAGGGAAAACAGGTCCCTTCTTTCACTCGCTTTTATAAGAAAAATTTTTGAATATCGTTCCATGTAACGACTAGCATTAACAACATAAGAAGCGCAAAACCGATAAAATGAACCATTCCTTCTTTTTGGCGGTCAATCGGCTTGCCGCGCAACGCTTCAATGGCGAAAAAGAGCAAGCGGCCGCCATCGAGCGCAGGAAGCGGCAGCAAATTGACAATGCCTAGGTTGATGCTTAAAATCGCTCCCCATTTCATTAAATAATAAATTCCCGACTGTGCGACCTTTCCGGTCGAAACGGCAATGCCGACCGGTCCTGACAGCATATCGAGCTTAAACTGGCCGGTCACTAGCTGCCCAAGGCCGCCAAGGATTTCTTTTGTCCAATAATATGTCTCCAGCATGCCTTGCTTTAATGAGCCAAACACCGATTTTTCCATCGGTCCGTACACGCCGATCAGGCCGATCGTCTCTCCCTGCACTTTTTTGGCCTCCGGTATGACCGTAACATCCATTACTTTCCCATCGCGCTGTATTTTAAACAGCAGCTTTTCTTCCGGATGGGAGCGGATAATATTGACGATTTGCGTCCATGTCTTCATTGGCTCGCCATCAATCGAAAGCACGATATCTCCTTGCCGAAGACCGGCTTCTTTTGCGGCGCCTTCTTTTGTCAGTTCACCGATGATCGGCTTGTCAACCGGATATCCTTGCAGCAAACCAATGATCAAAAATACGGCAAAGGCGAGTACAAAATTCATCAGCGGCCCCGCTAAAATCGTCATTGTCCGCTGTCCTAACGTCTTTGCCACAAATTGGCGATGATAAGGGGCGATTTGAATTTCTTGATGGTCAACAACAAAGAAAGCAGGCTCGTTTACCGAAAAACGTTCCAACTTTTCTTCGTTTTGATCGACATAGCCGGTAATATACATGCGATGCTCTAAATCCGCTTCCTCGACTTCAATCATTCTCGCATTCGGGTACTCGTCTTTATGATTGATAATAATTTTATTGACATTGCCATTACGGTCGAGCTCTAAACCGACCACTTGTCCCGGCTTCACTTCAATCACTTCCGGATCTTCGCCGGCCATGCGGACAAAACCGCCTAACGGAAGCAGACGAACCGTATAGACGGTTTCGTTTTTCTTAAAGGAGAATACTTTCGGGCCGAAACCGATGGCAAACTCACGGCATAAAATCCCTGCCCGCTTTGCGAATATCAAATGGCCAAGCTCATGGAAAAACACTAACGCACCAAAAATAACAATAAATGCAATGATTGGTTCCAATGTTTCAACCACCTTTTTTATAGTAGTGACTGAACGTATTTGCGCGTTTCCGCATCAATTTGCCGAATCTCCTCAAGCGACGGTTTTTGGACAAATTCATGCCGCTCCAGCGCACGTTCGATACATTCTTCAATAGCAAGAAATTCAATACGGCCGGCAAGAAAAGCGGCAACCGCTTCTTCATTGGCAGCATTCAATACCGTCGGCAGCGAACCGCCCCTCTTTCCTGCTTCGTAAGCCAAGTGCAGGCAACGATAACGCGCAAAGTCAATCCGTTCAAAATGCAGCGTACTTATTTCCGCCAAGTCAAGCGGTTTGACGCTATTTAGCGGCAAACGTTTCGGGTATGTTAATGCGTATTGAATCGGCACGCGCATATCCGGTGTGCCAAGCTGGGCGATGATGCTTGTATCGCGAAATTGAATGAGCGAATGAATGACGCTTTCCCGATGTAATAATACATCAATCTGCTCATAAGGCAATGCAAAAAGCCAATGCGCCTCAATTACTTCCAACCCTTTATTCATCATGGTTGCCGAATCAATCGTAATTTTTGCCCCCATCGACCAATTCGGATGGCGCAGCGCCTCTTCAACCGTTACATGTTTTAGCTCTTCCCGCGTCTTGTCACGAAAACTGCCGCCGGACGCCGTTAAAATAATTTTTTCGATATGCTCCCGTTTTTCTCCTTGCAGGCATTGGAAAATGGCTGAATGTTCACTGTCTACCGGCAACAAAGGAACGCCTTGTTTTTTCGCCGCTTCTGTCACAATATGTCCGGCCGTCACAAGCGTTTCCTTGTTTGCGAGCGCAATCGTTTTGCCTGCTTCAATCGCTTTTAGTGTCGGCACAAGCCCAACGCTGCCGACGACAGCCGTTACAACGATATTGGTTTTCGGGAAAACAGCCGCTTCTATTAGTCCTTCTTCCCCATAAATGATTTTTATTTTGCCGGCGTATTCGCTGCGCAGTTTATCGTACGCATCCCGATCGGCGACAGCAACGAGGCGGGGTGCAAACTCTTCAATTATCGCCCGTGCCATATCGACATTTTTCCCAATGGAAGCCGCCGCTAGCTGAAATTCATCTGGATGGGAGCGAATAACATCTAACGTCTGCGTGCCAATCGAACCACTCGCCCCCAATATACTAATATATTTCAATGTCTTCACTCCTAACTCCCTTATAGCGCTACGCTGATAAAAAAGTATAAAATCGGCAAAATAAATAATAAACTATCAAAACGGTCTAAAATTCCGCCGTGACCGGGCAAAATATTTCCTGAGTCTTTCACGCCGTAATGCCGTTTAAAGGCCGACTCAACTAAATCCCCCAGCTGCCCGAAGATAGAAAGAACGATGGTTATCACCAGCACAAAGCCGATGCTGTCAAACAGATTTGTTGTCCATTGGTAAACAACGGCGACGAGGGCGGCGCAAACGACTCCGCCGATCGACCCTTCTACCGTCTTATTCGGGCTGATTTCCGGCCAAAGTTTGCGTTTTCCAAAGGCACGCCCGATAAAATATGCCCCGATATCGGTTGCCCATATGATAAATAAGGCATACACGATATACGCTAAACCGACGGAACGGATTGTAATGAAATAATAAAATCCGCACCCTACATAGAGGATGGATAAAATGATAAACCCTGCTTCATCAAAGGTAAAAGCGTTTTTCGTTACTACCGTATACACCAGTAAAAGAAGGGAGGCCAATAATAAGAATCCGAGTTTGGTTCCATGGAATGTGGCCAGCTCCTTTTCATATTGCTGCGGCATAAGCAGCAGCCATAAAACGACAAAGCCGATCATCCCTTCAGGAGAAACGACGCGCAGGCGTTTCATGCGCAATAATTCAAACAGCCCGATCGTCGCTAATATATATGTTACTATTATAAACGGAAATCCGCCAAAAATAACAACCGGCAAAAATAAAGCGGCGGCAATTACTCCGGTAATAATTCGCTGCTTCATCGTGCTGAAACTCCTCCAAAACGGCGATCGCGCTTTTGAAAGGCAGCAATCGCTTCTAATAAATGTTGCTCGGTAAAATCCGGCCATAGGACATCGGTAAACCAAAATTCCGTATAGGCAAGCTGCCATAGCATAAAATTGCTTAACCGTATTTCGCCGCTTGTGCGAATGAGTAAATCTGGATCAACCAAATCTTTTGTCATTAAGTAAGAGGATATTAATTCTTCCGTAATTGCTTCCGGTGCAAGTTTCCCTTTTTGCACTTCCTTCGCAATCTGCTGCATCGCGCATGTAATTTCCGCGCGGCTCCCATAGTTTAAAGCGAAATTGAGAATAAGCCCTGTATTTTCCTTTGTTTCGCAAATCGCTTTTTCCACCGCTCTGCGGGTATGTTCAGGAAGCTGCTCCGTATGGCCCATAACCCGCACTTTTACATTTTCTTCAACCAATTCAGGAAGAAATGTCGTTAAAAACTGTTCCGGAAGCTTCATTAAATAATCCACTTCGCTTTTTGGCCGCTTCCAATTCTCTGTTGAAAAAGCATATAACGATAATATTTGAATGCCGAGTTCATTGGCAAAACGAGTAATTTTACGAACGACTTGCATCCCTTCGTAGTGGCCGACCGCTCGCGGCAGCGCCCGTTTTTTTGCCCATCTCCCGTTTCCGTCCATAATGATGGCGACATGTTTTGGGATCGGATTTCGCAGTATTTCTTCTTTTGTGTAGCTATCGGGTGAAAAAAATTCTTCCCCTTTATTTTTTCGGATTTTATTAAACATACTAGTCCTCCGCAGAAAATTTTTTACGATTCATCATATAGAGTGCTGAAACGACAATGATTGCCATTGTTCGATTTTTGCCTTTTCATTAATAGCAAAAAAACCTCCATAAACATAGAGGGTTTTTTTCCTTGGTTTGCTTATACTTCCATTACTTCTTTTTCTTTTTCTTTTGTAATGGCATCAATTTTAGCAATATGATCATCGGTAAGCTCTTGAATATCGTCTGTATAGCCGCGCAATTCATCTTCAGTAATTTCGCCGTTTTTCTCGAGCTTTTTCAATTCATCGTTCGCATCGCGGCGGATGTTGCGCACCGCGACTTTGGCGTCTTCTGAATATTTTTTCACCAGCTTCACCAGCTCGCGGCGCCGTTCTTCCGTCAGCGGCGGAATGACGATGCGAATGACCGATCCATCGTTAGATGGCGTCAGCCCTAAATCGGAAGCTAAGATCGCTTTTTCCATCTCTTTAATCACCGATTTGTCATAAGGCTGAATCACCAATAAACGAGCTTCCGGCACGCTGATGCTCGCAAGCTGGTTAATTGGCGTTTCCACACCATAATAATCAACCGTCACTTTTTCAAGCAAACTAGGATTTGCTCTCCCTGCGCGAATCGTCGCTAGCTCACGGCTAAACGCTTGCACCGCTTTATCCATTTTTTCTTTCGCGTTCTTAATCACATGTTGTGCCATCCTTATTTCCCCCTTACGATTGTTCCGATATTTTCACCTAAAACCGCACGTTTAATATTTCCTTCTTCGGTAATGGAAAAAACGATCAACGGAATATCGTTGTCCATGCATAGCGAAGAAGCGGTAGAATCCATGACGCCTAAACCTTGTTTAATGACATCTAAATACGATAATTCCTCATATTTCACCGCGTTGGAGTCTATTTTTGGATCCGCGCTATAGACCCCATCCACATTGTTTTTGGCCATTAAAATGACATCTGCTTCAATTTCCGCCGCGCGCAATGCAGCCGTCGTATCTGTTGAAAAATATGGATTTCCGGTTCCAGCCGCAAAAATGACAACACGTTTTTTCTCGAGATGGCGGATCGCTCTTCTTCGTATATAAGGTTCCGCTACTTGCCGCATCTCAATCGACGTTTGCACCCGTGTTTCCACCCCGAGATTTTCCAGACTGTCCTGAAGCGCCAGCGAGTTCATGACGGTGGCAAGCATTCCCATATAGTCCGCAGTGGCACGGTCCATTCCCATTTCGCTTCCCGTTTTTCCACGCCATATATTGCCGCCGCCAACAACAATAGCAATTTCCACGCCGAGCTCTGCTACTTCTTTCACTTGCTTGGCGATGGATTGAATAACCGCAGGGTTAATGCCAAATCCTTGTTCGCCGGCTAACGCTTCACCGCTTAACTTTAAGACAATGCGTTTATACTTTGGTTTTTCCATGTCAAACCTCCATGCAGCTAATTAGGAAAAACAATGATCATCATTCACAGAAAGAGAGAAAAACGGCTTTCTGATTTTTAAAAATAGGGAACACGGTGTGTGTTCCCTGTTGTTTTCCTTCATTGCTTTCTTACTTGGTTCATTACTTCTTCGGCAAAGTTATCTTGACGTTTTTCGATGCCTTCGCCGACTTCATAACGGACGAATTGTTTTACCGTTGCACCGTTCGATTCAACATATTGGCGTACTTTTACATCCGGATTTTTTACAAACGCTTGTTCTAGCAAGCAAACATCTTCATAAAATTTATTTAAACGGCCTTCTACCATTTTTTCCACGATATGTTCTGGTTTTCCTTCATTCAATGCTTGCTGTTTCAACACTTCGCGTTCATGTTGTACTTCTTCTTGCGGCACTTGGTCACGCGAAACGTATTTCGGATGCAATGCGGCGATGTGCATCGCTACATCTTTCGCCACTTCTTGGTTTGCCGTACCTGCTAATAATGTTAATACGCCGATGCGGCCTCCCATGTGCAAGTACGCACCGAAAACGTCATTATCTCCTTTTTCCATAATTTCAAAGCGGCGCAGCGTGATTTTTTCACCGATTTTAGCGATCGCTCCATTAATATGATCTTGAACGGTAGCTCCGTTGTCCATTGTTTGCCCAAGCGCTTCTTCCAGCGTAGCCGGCTTATGTTTTAACAAATGAGCGGCAAGCTCTTTTACTAACGTTTGGAACGCTTCGTTTTTCGCCACAAAATCTGTTTCTGAGTTCACTTCTAAAATAACGGCAGTGTTGCCATCTGTTTCAATAAGCGTTGTTCCTTCTGCCGCGATGCGGTCCGCTTTTTTCGCCGCTTTAGCGATCCCTTTTTCGCGAAGCCAATCAATCGCTTTGTCCATGTCGCCGTTTGTTTCCATCAGTGCTTTTTTGCAGTCCATCATTCCCGCGCCTGTTTTTTCGCGCAGTTCTTTTACCATTTGTGCTGTAATCGCCATCAAAAAAATCCTCCTTTAAAATCACATGTATGTATCGTTTAAACAAAATTCGCAAAGCAAATTTTGTTTTTTCCCGTATTCATTAGTATAGCCAAGAAGAGAGATTTTCTGTCTCAAAAAAAGGTGATAAAAGGCTTTCCCCTCTTATCACCTTTGTAAACCAATTACTCGGCAGCAACGACTGCTTCTTCGCCTTGTTTTGCTTCTAACACCGCATCAGCAATTTTCGAAGTAAGAAGTTTTACCGCACGAATCGCATCGTCGTTTGCCGGAATGACATAGTCGATTTCATCCGGGTCGCAGTTTGTGTCAACGATACCGATGATCGGAATGTTCAATTTGCGCGCTTCCGCAACTGCGATGCGTTCTTTGCGCGGGTCGATGACAAACAAAGCGTCCGGCAGTTCTTTCATGTCTTTAATGCCGCCTAAAAATTTCTCTAAACGTTCTTGCTCTTTCTTTAAGCGGATGACTTCTTTTTTTGGAAGCACATCAAAGATGCCGTCTTCCGCCATTTTTTCAATTTCTCTTAAACGCTTAATGCGTTTTTGAATCGTGGCAAAGTTTGTTAACGTACCGCCTAGCCAGCGTTGGTTGACATAAAACATGCCACAGCGTTCCGCTTCTTCTTTTACCGATTCTTGCGCTTGTTTTTTCGTACCGACAAACAAAATTTTACCGCCATTTGCTGCTAATTCTTTCACAAAGTTGTATGCTTCTTCTACTTTTTTGACGGTTTTTTGCAAATCGATAATATAAATGCCGTTGCGTTCTGTGAAAATATATTTTTTCATTT
The DNA here is from genome assembly GCF_011761475.1 of Saccharococcus thermophilus. Taxonomy (NCBI): domain Bacteria; kingdom Bacillati; phylum Bacillota; class Bacilli; order Caryophanales; family Anoxybacillaceae; genus Saccharococcus; species Saccharococcus thermophilus. The sequence continues at coordinate 777,209 of NZ_JAASRS010000001.1, read as the reverse complement.
TTGGGTTCCAACGGCGAGTTTGATGTCCAAAATGAACACCAGCTTCAAGCAATTGTTTCATCGAAATGACTGACATGTTGGTTCCTCCTATATTTGGTTTTTATTCCTCCGCCCATGTCATCCTTAAGCAAGACTGACGACGTCACGTCAGCACCGTTGCTTAAATCAATGGACGTGTGTATTCACACCATGTAAAAATATATCACAACTGCCGATGACAAATCAAGCAATTATTGGCCTACTTTTGGTGGAATTTTAACAATAGCTCAATTTCCGTTTTTCCTTTATGGAGAATTTTGGCGATTTCTTCAATCGTTTTTCCTTGTTCGTAAAGCTGCCAAGCGTGATCGGCAAGAGAAAGAGCCGGTTGTTGACGTATATCTATAATGTCTTTTATCTCATCGATGTTTGGAAAATAGCTAGGGAGCGCTTCCGTTTCTGTTTCTTCGTTTGGCGCCGCTGTTTCGTTCCCTTCCGCCCGCGTCTTTGCGCTGTCTGCTGGCGGCGAATGATCCGGCCGGGAGCGGTTTGACAATATTGCCGCCAGCTCCGCTAAGAAGCGCTCGTTTTCTTCCTTCCACTCCAATAAATAAGTGGAAAAGGTTTGCTCCATCTCTTCCGTCATTTGCCGGTGCTGCTTTTCGACTTCTTTTACCTTCGCTAATCGCAAATAAAGCAAAATAATGATCCACAAGGAAAGCGCATGAAGAAGAAAACTAATCGTGAGTAAAAATGCAAGCATGGTTTTCCACTATCCTTTAATGTCAATCGTTTTTCCTTTATACGGATGCATATTGCCGCCATGTTGTTTGCGGCCGATATTGGCGCTCGTTCGCTTTTCGGTTACTTGCTTCCGCGCCCGCGCGTCTTGCCTTTTTGTCGCTTCCGCAAGCTGGGATTGCACCATTTGCGGGTGTTGATGCAACACATTTTGCATGTTCCCGGCTTCATATGTTTTCGGGAGAGCGATTTGCAGCTCCGCCAGTTTCATATCCATACCATCCACTTCCTTTCCCGTTTAAAGCGCTGCTTCTAAAATTTTACGCAACTTAAAAATCGCTTTGGAATGCAGCTGGGAAATTCTTGAGGTAGAAAGCCCTAAAATTTCGCCAATTTCCGTAAATGTCAGCTCTTCTTTATAAAATAAACTAATCACAAGCTGCTCCTTTTCACTAAGCTGCTCAATCACTTCCGCCAGTTTTTCGTACATCTCCTGTTTGATGACTTCTTCTTCCGGAGATGGCGTTTTTTCATCGCGAATGGCCAAAAGCGCCGTTTCTTCCTCCTCGTCCGTCATGACATGTTGAAAAGATAACACGTTGGCGAAAAAATCCTCGTTTACTACCGTATATACTTCTTCTTCTGTCATTCCTAATTCAGCAGCGACTTCTTTTGCTGTCACGGAGCGCATATACCGCTGCTCAAGCTTTTCGACCGTTTCCTCAATTTTTTTCGCCTTTTCTCTTATGCTGCGCGGAAGCCAATCCTCTTTGCGCAGTCCGTCCAAAATGGCGCCGCGAATGCGAAAGGAGGCATACGTATCAAACTTTAAGTCGCGGGAGGGATCAAATTTTTCCAAAGCATCATAAAGACCAATTAGCCCGAGGCTGACTAATTCCTGTTTGTTAATATTTTTCGGCAACGACACAGCGATTCGCTGCACATGATAATGAACAAGCGGCATATATAGTTGTACGAGCTTATCTCCAGCTTGCGGATCGCGATGCTCTACCCAACTATCCCAATATTTCCGTTCTTCGTTCACTAACACATGTGCCATATTATTCCACCCCGTTTATTGAAAATGCCGCTGTTTCCTTTGTTATATTTCTTTGATCCCATGATTAACGGTACGAATGGACAGCATTCCTGTCTGCGGATTGAACTCAATCGTTCTGCCGCTGCTGCCGCCGACATCTTCGGCAACGATTGGAATGCGAAAACGGTTTAACTGCCATTTTACCGCTTCGACATTTCTCGCCCCAATCCGCATCATGTCGCTGCTTTGCGAAGGGAAGGAAAACATTTGCGCCCCGCCGGCTATTTTTGCCTTTAACATTCCTTTTCTTCCCCCTGCCTCTAGAACAAGCTTGATGAGCGCCTCCACCGCTGTGTCGGCATATTTAGCCGGATTCATTATTTTCGATCTTGCCAGCGAGGAATCCGGAAGCATTACATGCGCTAACCCAGCCACTTCTTTCATCACGTCAAAAATGACAACGCCGACACACGACCCCAATCCAGAGGTGCGGATTAAATTTGGTGCGCGCACCACATTCATATCAGCAATGCCGACTTTTACGATATGAATCGTTTCGCTCATGGAAGCTCCACACCCAACGATCGAAAAATGGAGATGAACGAATCTGGATCAGGGAGCAGAAAGAAATGCCCATTGACGCTATCTTCCGGACGTCGCTCATCATATACTGCGGTGTCAATCAAAATGGCATAATCGCCGACGCGGGACAATTCAAGCAGCCCATATTGCAAAATTGCTCCAATCATATCGACGGTAAGCATTGGGACGGACGGATAAAGCGCTAACTGGGTAAAGTCTGCCAACGCAGAAAGATAGGAACCGGCAAGGATATTTCCTAGTTCTTGTAATGCTGATTGTCCTAATTCAGTCGGATGCTCGTGAAACGAAAATGTTTCGTCACCGGTCATCTGACGGATAAAGCGTTCCGCCTGCTCGAGCGACAATACGAAAAACATATTTCCCGGCGCGTCTCCTTCAATGCGCAAATATATGCACGCTACGACTTGCTCGGCCCCGCCAATCAGTTCCATGATTTCATCAAATGCAGCAATTTGTACATGCGGAACCGCCATTTCGATTTTTTTATTTAATAGCTTGGACAGGGCCGTTGCCGCATTTCCCGCCCCGATATTGCCGATTTCTTTTAAAATATCAATATGAGTGCCGTTGAGTTTGTGAATATCATCCATAAAGCAGTAGCTCCTCTCCAGTAATGCGGAAAATGAAAGGAAAACGACCTTACTTCTCTAATACTTTTTCTAAATTCAATAGGATCAACAGTCTTCTGCCAACTTTGGCAACTCCATGAATATAATCAACTTCCACTGCTCCAATCGCTTCCGGCGGCGGTTCCACGCTTGATGCTGGGATATCGAGCACATCATTGGCTGCGTCGACGATGAGCCCGACTTCCATATCTTCAATGGATACGATAATAATTCGCGTCTGTTCAGAGTACGGAACAGACGGAAAACCAAATCGCTCCCGTAAGTCAATAATCGGCGTGACGACGCCGCGTAAATTAATCACTCCTTTGACATAATGCGCCGTACGCGGAACGCGGGTAATATGCTGGATTTTTTCAATAGAGCGAACATATTGAACCGGGAGGGCATATTCTTCATCTTTTAGCCGAAAAGCAATGACTTTCCATTCAGTTCCTTGCATCACCGTCATGGCACGCTTCCCCTTCCAAATAAACGAATTATTTAATTAACGCATTGCAGTCAATAATGAGCGCTACTTGGCCGTCACCTAATATCGTTGCGCCGGAAATTGCAAAGACGGAGGTTAAATAGTTTCCTAATGACTTTAACACGACTTCCTGCTGCCCAATAAACGAATCGACAACAAGTCCTGCCATTTTTTCCCCTTTGCGAACGATCACCACGGAAATGGCTTCCTCTTCCTCCGCTGCTGCGGGCACTTCAAAAATGTCTTTTAAAAATACGAGCGGGACTACTTTTCCGCGGAAATCAATCACTTGTTGGTTGTACGCATGCAAAATATCTTCTTTTTTAATAATGGCGGTTTCAATAATCGACGATAACGGAATGGCGTATTTTTCTTGCTGAATTTCTACGAGCAATACAGAAATAATCGATAATGTCAACGGCAATTGAATCGAAAAAATCGATCCTTTTCCTTCCTCCGAATCTACCGTCACCGTACCGCCAAGCGACTCAATTGTGCTTTTGACGACGTCGAGTCCGACCCCACGTCCGGAAATATCGGAAATATGATCGGCGGTCGAAAAACCAGGCGCAAAAATCAGTTCATATACTTGCTTATCCGTTAAATTGGCGATGCCTTGCTGGGAAATAATTCCGCGATCGAGCGCTTTTTGCAACACTTTCTCCCGCCGAATGCCGGCGCCATCATCTTCAATTTCAATGAACACATGATTGCCGCTATGGTATGCTTTTAACTTTACAGTCCCTTCTTCCGGCTTGCCGCTTGCCCGGCGTACATCCGGTGTTTCAATGCCGTGATCAATCGCATTGCGGAGAAGATGAACGAGCGGATCGCCAATTTCATCAATGACGGTGCGGTCAAGCTCGGTTTCCGCCCCGATGATTTCCAAGTTTACTTTTTTTCCCAATTCGCGCGCCAATTGCCGTACCATGCGTGGAAAACGGTTGAACACGGTTTCTACCGGAACCATGCGCATGTTTAAAATAATCGTTTGCAAATCGCTGGAAATGCGCGACATTCGTTCGACTGTTTCGTTTAATTCAGGGTGGTTCAATTCGCGGGCAATTTGTTCTAACCGCCCGCGGTCAATGACGAGCTCCTCAAATAAATTCATTAAAATATCGAGCCGTTCAATATTGACGCGAATCGTTTTATTCGCTGCCGCCGTTTGTTTCACAACTGTATTTTTCTCCGGTGTTTTCTCTCTCTTCTCTTGAACGGTCGCCGCTTGCTGTTCGAGCGCCGCTTCATGTGCGGCTTGTGCAACGCCCGTTTCCTTCTGCTTATCCATATCGAGCGGTACAACGTCTACTTCTTCCACTTCAGAAACTTTCATCAGCCGCTCATATAATTGTTCTGCGGATTGTTTCGTCACCACCGCCAGCAGAAATTCTTGATCAAATTGCTCCTCTTCGAGCATCTCGACAGGGGGAGTCGATTTAATCACTTCGCCAGCCTCGTTTAATGCCTCAAAAATCATATAAACACGCGCGGATTTTAACAAACAGTCTGCCCGTAATTTCACGCGGATTTCATAGACGGAAAAGCCTTGCTCTTTGGCCTGCTGCAGCACATTATGTTCAAACTCCCCGTATGTTTGCGCAAGCGGTACAGAAGAAGTATTGGATGATTGTTCCGCTAAAGAGGCGGGAACTTCTCCTTGTTCAATCCGCTTTAACTGCTCCACCACTTCTTTTACGTCGCGTTTGCCGTCACCGCCTGCGGCAATCGACATAATCATCGCTTCTAAATGGTCGACTGCCTGAAATACAACATCCAATATTTCCGAGGTGACGGAAATTTTATGGTTGCGAATGCCGTCGAGCACATTTTCCATCTGATGGGTTAAATTAGCCAAATCTTCAAATCCCATCGTCGCTGACATTCCTTTTAACGTATGGGCAGAACGGAAAATTTCATTGACGATCTCCATATTTTCCGGTGCTTTTTCCAATTCCAGCAACTGTTCATTGATGGCTTGCAAATGCTCTTTGCTTTCGTCAATGAATACCTCTAAATATTGGCTCATATCCATTTCCTCTTCCCCCTTATCCTTCCACATATTTCATAATGGCTTCGGCGATCTCTTCTAAAGGCACGATAGCATCGACGACATTCGCTTGAATCGCTGCTTTCGGCATTCCAAACACAACCGCCGTCTCCTGCGCTTCGGCGATGACTTTCGTGCCGGCGCTTTCTTTTAGCTTTTTTAATCCCGCTGTTCCGTCTGACCCCATCCCTGTCATAATGACGGCTATTTTTTCGTAATCCGTTACGGTACTGAGCGATTCAAACAACACATCGACGGACGGACGGTGGCCGTTTCGCGGCTGCGACTGTTCGAGACGGGCCGTCAGTGTCCCTTTCGCTTCATGAACTAATAAATGGCAACCGCCAGGCGCAATATATGCCGTGCCGTTTTGCAACGTTTCCCCATCCTCTGCCTCTTTCACCGTTATAGACGAAAGCGCATCAAGCCGTTGCGCTAACGATTTCGTAAATCCTTTCGGCATATGTTGGACAATGACGATCGGCGCCTCAATCGTTGCCGGCAATTTGGTCAGTACATGTTGCAATGCGCGCGGCCCTCCTGTCGAGGTGCCGATGCCGACAATTTTTTTGCGCTGGGACGCCTGCTGGGAAAATGGATTTAGAAGCTGATTGGTAGCGATCCCGGTTGATTGGCTGCTTTTTGAAATGGCTCGTACGTTGGCGTGGTTCGCAAGCAGCACTTTCCTGATAAGCTCCTCCTTTACTTTATATAGATCGAGCGAAATCGAGCCGGATGGCTTTGCCACAAAATCAACGGCTCCGTGTTGCATAGCGGAGATCGTATGTTCCGCTCCTTCTGTCGTCATGCTTGATACCATGACAACCGGAAGCGGATGTTCCCGCATGATCTGCTTGAGCGTCTCAATCCCGTTCATCACCGGCATTTCCACGTCTAGCGTCACGACGTCGGGGTGCAGCTTGGGAATCTTTTCTAACGCTTCTTTCCCGTTTCTCGCCATTCCTACTACTTCGATATGTGGATTTTCCGAAAGGAAATCGGCGATTATTTTTCGCATAAAAGCGGAATCATCGACGACAAGCACTTTCACTTTATCCATGTGTTTTTCTCTACCTTTCTAGCAGAAAGTGGCGCAGTCTTGCAAAAAAGTTAAATGGCTTTGGATGTTTTTCCCGCCCGGTGATGCCGGCCGCTAAATAACGGTCCACCAGCGTATGCATGGCGCGGCTCGCTTTAGCAGCAGGATCAAACAGCAAAAACGGTATTTGTCTTGCTACTGCTTTCGTAACGGCACGGTCTTCCGGCAGCACTCCCAAAGATATGACCTCTTTATGCAGAAATTGTTTGGCTACCTGTTTCAACCGCTCTAGCGTCTCGCGTCCTTCCTTGTCCGTCTGAGCACGGTTTACAATGAGGTAAAGCGGAATCTCCTTTTCCTGCATATGCACATATTTCATCATCGCATACGCATCGGTAATAGCTGTCGGCTCAGGGGTGGTGACAACAAAAATTTCATGAACCGCCTTTAACAGATAAAGGCGATCTTCCGAAATGCCTGCCCCCATATCAAAAAGAAGATAGTCATATTGTACGGATAGCGATTGCAACTCCTTTAAAAAATAATCGACTTTTTCCTCGTCCATCGTAAAAATGTTTGTCAACCCCGTCCCGCCCGCGATAAAGGAAACGTTGTCCGGACCCGTTTTAATCAGCTCTCGCAGTGGAAGCCGTCTATCGAACAAGTCAATGATCGTCAACGGTGACGACTGTCCTAGTAAAATATCGATGTTTCCCATTCCAATATCCATGTCAAGCAATAATACCCGAAAGCCTCGCCTTGATAACATGATAGAAAAATTGAGAGAAAGATTCGATTTGCCAACCCCGCCTTTTCCGCTCGTAATGGCAATCGTTTTCGTGATTCGTTCCGGTACATTTTGCCTGTTTAACCGCAATCGCAAGTTTTCTGCCTGATCTCTCATCTTCCTTCGACCCCAAACAGCATGTTTATCATTTGTTCCGGCGACGCTTCGCTAATATCGTCCGGCACATTTTGGCCGTTGGTTACATAAGCCGCCCCTATTATACTCCATCATTAAATTAAACATTGCCCCGTAGCAAGACGTTTCATCCAGCTTCGTAAAAATAAAACGGTCAATCGGAACGAGCGCAAACTGTTCGTAGATCGTTTTCATATCTTCGTATTTTGCCGTGAGGGCAAAGACGAGAAACGTCTCCATTTCTTCATTAAAATCAATCACGTTTCGCAAATCTTTTACATATTGCGGATTGCGGAAATTCCGCCCTGCCGTATCAATAAAGACGAGATCGCGGTCGGACAATTTTTTCTTCGCCTCTTGAAAATCTTGCAAATTATAGCAAACTTCCAACGGTACGTTTAAAATTTTGGCGTACGTTTTCAATTGATCGATAGCCGCAATTCGATATGTGTCGGTCGTAATAAATGCGATGTTTTTTCCGTACTCCAAAACGCAACGGGCTGCGATTTTCGCGAGCGTTGTCGTTTTGCCTACACCGGTTGGTCCGACGACATTAATATATTTTTTTTGCAGTGAAATTCCTCCAAATGGAACGGATGTTAACGCTTCTTTCACGATTTCTTTGGCCCAGGCAATCACTTGTTTTTCCGACGCCTCTCCTCCATGGATGTACCATTTTTCCAATAAAGCGGCCATGATATCTTGCATAAACGGTGCGGAAATGCCTTGGCTTTCAAGCCGGCGCTGCACCTCGCCAAGCGGCGCCGGATAGAGGGCCGCAGCATTGGCAGAAAGCTGCTTTACCATCGCTTTCAGCTCTTTTAACTCTTGAAGCAGCTCCTGATTTTCTCCTCCTGTTTTTCCTTTAGAAAGCGAGGAAGAAAAGGAAATTTCCTCTCTTTTTCGCTCCGTTTTCGGACGAACCGACTGTGGGTCGACCGCGGCGATGACTTCGATATTTTTTTTCGTAAACAGCCCCAAAAATCCGCCTTTATGAACGACCTTAGAGTTTAAAATAACCGCATCGCTTCCGAGCTCGGCACGAATCATTTTCATTGCTTCCGACATCGACGGCGCAACAAATTTTTTTACTTTCATTCGATATCCACCATCCCAATGCTTTGAACTTCGACATTCGCTTCCAGTTCATTGTAAGACAAAACCGGCAAGTTTGGAAAATACCGTTCCGTCAATTGCCGCACATACATGCGCACAGCCGGGGAACATAGCAAAATCGGTGTTTGATTGGCAAATACGTGTTGTTCGAGCTGTGCGGCAATCGCCTCAATGATCGACTGCGACACCGCCGGATCGAGCGACAAGTAACTGCCATGCTCGGTCTGTTGCACCGCTTCGGCAACGGTTTTTTCCACTTTTCCGGATAGCGTAATCACTCTTAGCGGCTCGCCCGGAATCACATATTGGCTTGTAATTTGCCGCGCCAGCGCCTGCCGTACGTACTCCGCCAATATATCCGTATCCGTTGTCACGCGGGCAAAATCGGCCAGCGTTTCAAAAATAAGCGGCAGATTGCGGATGGACACTTTTTCCTTCAGCAGTTTGGCCAACACTTTTTGCACTTCTCCGACGGAAAGCGGGTTTGGTGTCACTTCTTCCACCAATACCGGATACGACTCTTTTAAATGATCGATAAGCTGCTTCGTTTCCTGGCGCCCTAGCAATTCATGTGCATGGTTTTTCAGCACTTCGGTAATATGGGTGGAAACGACCGATGGCGGATCCACAACCGTATACCCTAGCATTTCTGCTCTATCTTTCATCTCCTCCGAAATCCATTTCGCAGGAAGTCCGAAAGCCGGCTCTACCGTATCGATTCCCTCGATAGAGTCATCTTCGATTCCCGGACTCATCGCTAAATAATGATCTAAGAGCAGCTCGCCGCGCGCTACTTCATCGCCTTTAATTTTTAGACGATACTCATTCGGCTGCAGTTGAATATTATCGCGGATGCGGACAACCGGAATCACGAGCCCGAGCTCAAGGGCAAGTTGGCGGCGGATCATGACGATGCGGTCGAGCAAATCGCCGCCTTGTTTGGTGTCAGCAAGCGGAATGAGCGCATAGCCAAACTCAAACTCAATCGGATCGACATGCAGCAGGCTAATGACGCTTTCTGGACTTTTTAATTCATCCATTTCCGTTTCTTCCTTCTCTTCCTGCGAAGGTGCCGCTTCTTTGTGCGACTCCTGCATGGAGAAGCGGTATCCTCCGAGCGCAAGCAATCCAGCGATCGGAATCGTCAGCACGTCATTAATCGGCGTAAACAACCCTAACAAGAAAATCGTTCCCGCTGTAACGTATAGCATTTTCGGAAAGGCAAACAGCTGTTTCATAATGTCGCCGCCAAGGTTGCTGTCAGATGCTGCTCTTGTCACGACAATGCCGGTAGCGGTCGAAATTAACAATGCCGGAATTTGACTGACGATTCCGTCACCAACCGTCAACAACGTGTAGCGCTGCGCTGCTTCGGAAACGCTAAGCCCTTGCTGGACAACGCCGATGACCATGCCGAAAAGCATGTTAATCACGACGATGATCATCGCGGCAATCGCATCGCCTTTTACAAATTTGCTCGCCCCATCCATCGCGCCGTAAAAGTCCGCTTCTCTCGCTATTTTTTCCCGGCGTTGCCGCGCCTCTTGTTCGGAAATCATCCCCGCGTTTAAATCCGCATCAATGCTCATTTGCTTACCCGGCATCGCATCGAGCGTAAAGCGGGCCGCCACTTCTGATACACGTTCCGCCCCTTTGGTGATCACGATAAACTGAATGATGATTAAAATTAAAAACACAACAAAGCCAACGACAACGTTGCCGCCGACAACGAACGTTCCGAACGTTTCCACGACGCCGCCTGCTTCCCCTTTGCTTAAAATCGACCGGGTGGTAGAAACGTTTAGCCCTAACCGAAATAGCGTGAGCAACAGCAAAAGAGAAGGGAAAATGGAAAATTGCAGCGGCTCTTTCATATTCATCGACGTAAGGAGAACTAACAGCGCAAGCGAAATATTGATGATGATCAATACGCTTAAAAGCCATGTCGGTAGCGGGATGATCAACATTGCGACAATGAGGACGACCATTAATAATACCGATAAATCTCTTGCTTGCATAAAGTTCTCTCCTTACTGTTAAACTTTTCGTTTCAAGCGGTACACGTACGCTAAAATTTCCGCTACCGCTTTGAAAAATTCTTCCGGAATCATATCGCCAACCTCTGTTTGCTGATACAGCGCCTTAGCGAGCGGACGATTTTCCACGGTCACGACATCATGCTCTTTTGCTAGTTGTTTAATTTTTAGCGCTACATAGTCAACCCCTTTTGCTACCACCACCGGAGCATCCATTTTTCCGTCTTCATACTTCAGCGCAACCGCGTAATGCGTCGGGTTGGTGATGACTACATCGGCTTTCGGCACTTCCTGCATCATTCTTTTCATCGCCATTTCCCGTTGCCTTTGCTTTATTTTGGATTTAATTAACGGATCTCCTTCCGTCTTTTTGTATTCGTCTTTAATATCTTGTTTGGACATGCGAATATTTTTCTCAAAGTCAAAGCGCTGGTACAAATAATCGAAAATGGCGACAAACAGCAGCGCTGCGGAAGCATAAAGCCCCATTTTCACTGTTAAACTAGCTAATGAGCTTAATGTCGTGCTTGGCGATTGCGTTGTCAGCGACAAAATGCGGCCGAGCTGAAACCATAGCAAAGCAAATGTCACGATTCCGACAACGCCGATTTTTAAAAGCGATTTTAATAGTTCGACCACCGCGCGCAGCGAGATCATCCGCTTCAATCCCTGTATCGGATTTAACCTGTTCCAGTCTGCCTTTAACGGATCGGTCGTAAATAAAAACCCCACTTGTAAAAAGTTCGCCAAGCAAGCAGCAGCAACGGCCGCGGCAAAAATAGGGGCGACGATCGCCGCTACGCTTTTTAACAAAACGAGAAAAAGCCTGTGCGCCGAATCGATGGTCAGATCAAACCGCGCATATTGCGTAAGCGATTGTGACATAAAATGCAGCAGTTCTCCTTTATAATAAGTTCCCGTAACATCTAAGACGAGAAACACCGCAAGCATGACGATGGCCGTATTCATATCGGTGCTTTTTGCTACTTGCCCTTTCTCCCGCACTTCCTGCCGTTTTCGCGGCGTTGCTTTTTCCGTTTTTTCTCCGGCGAAAAACTGCAAATCAAGGCGCAACCCGTTCATTTATGTGCCTCCTAAAAGCTTCATGAGCCCGCGCATTGATACAAACATGATGTCAAATAAATGATGGACGGCGATAAACAAAGTCGCCATCGTTACGATCAGCAATAATAGCGCCGCCGCAATCTTTATCGGAAAGCCGACGACGAAAATATTCAACTGCGGCACAGTGCGGGCTACGATGCCGAGCGCCACATCGACTAAAAATAAGCAGCCAACCAGCGGAACGGACATTTGAAAAGCGATGGCAAACATCGCGCTCAACGATTTCACGATATATGAAACGGCATGGCCATTGGCGAATTGCGGCCAATGATCAAGAGGGATAAATTGGTAACTGTAAAAGACACCATCAAGCAAAAGATGATGTCCATTGACAGAAAGCAATAACAGTAAGGCAAACATATACAAATACTGCCCCATCAACGGGCTTTGCGCTCCTGTCTGCGGATCGATGACATTGGCAATCGCAAACCCCATTTGAAAATCAATCAATCCGCCAATGATTTGCACCGCCGCCATAATCAGCGAAGCAAACAGGCCGATGCCAAGGCCGACCAGCACTTCTTTGATCACCAGCAGCACATACATGCCATCTAAAGCGACCGTTGGTTTGGAAATGGCAAAAAACATCATCCAGCTAAGAAAAAAGGATAATCCAACTTTATATACTGTCGGAATCGTACGATACGAAAACAGCGGCAAAGTGGCAAAAAAGGAAGAAACACGCGCAAACACAAGCAAAAACGCCGGAAAATATAACAGTAACTGCTCCATCGTGCATCAGCCTATAAATTTTGTTAAATGATCAAAAATATCGTAGGCATAGGACACCATCTTCGATAGCATCCACGGCCCCAAAAAAACAAGGCCAACAAGGACAGCGACAATTTTCGGAACGAACGCGAGCGTCTGTTCCTGAATTTGCGTCGTTGCCTGAAAAATGCTGACTAAAAGCCCGACCGCCAGTGATAATAAAAGCAACGGCCCGCATACGATTAAAATCATATATACTCCTTGTTCTGCGATCCGAATCACCAAATCGGCACTCATCATGGCCACCTACTTTACTGAAAGCTTTCTAGCAGCGATTTGACGACTAAATACCAGCCGTCGACAAGTACAAACAATAAAATTTTAAACGGCAACGAAATCATGACCGGAGGAAGCATCATCATTCCCATCGACATTAAGACACTGGCGACAATCATATCGATGACAAGAAACGGAATAAAAATCATAAATCCCATTTGAAACGCCGTTTTCAATTCGCTGATGGCAAACGCCGGAACAAGCGTAGTCAGCGGAATATCCTGCACCGTTTTCGGCTTTTCGGCGCCGCTGTACGATAAAAACAGCGCCAAATCTTTCTGCCGGGTATGCTTGCTCATAAACTCCTTGATCGGTACGGACGCGCGTTCATACGCCTGCTCTAAATTAATTTTGTTGGAAAATAACGGTTGTAATGCTTGATCATTGATTTCCTTAAATGTCGGCGCCATAATGAAAAACGTTAAAAACAGCGCTAAGCCAATGAGCACTTGGTTTGGCGGCATCTGCTGCGTTCCGAGCGACGTGCGGACAAATGACAGTACGATGATAATGCGTGTAAAGCACGTCATCATAATTAAAATGCCGGGAGCGATCGACAGCACCGTTAACAGCAACAGCAGTTTGATGGATATGGAAACATTTTCCGGCGCAACTTGACTAAACATGCGGACAAACTCATTCATCAGATGCCGTTCCTTTCTGTTTCATCTGCTTCAATAACTCATTCCGCTTTACGGACAGCTCCTGCATTTCCCGTAAAAACATGGTGCGAAACACAGAGCGCGGTTGGCTTGGCTGCTGCCGTCTCGCCGCTAAATAATCGCGCAGCCGTTCTCTCCATTTGCTCGGTTCGAGCATTTGCTCGAGCCGCTCATTGTGCAGCGCTAAAATTTCTTTAATTTCGTCTTCCTCCGCAATCTCCCGCAACAGCTGAATCGATTCGCCGACGCCAATGACAAGAATGCGATTTCCTACTTTGATTAATTGGACGGATCGATTCGTTCCGACGCTTGTCCCGCCAAGGTGCTCGATCACTCCCTTTTTTCCGGAAAACAGCTGGCCGCGGCGATAAAGAAATTTGACCAGCCCATAAATTAACACAATCACAAATAGCGTCGCTCCGATTAAGTGAAGGATGTCGGAAACGGAAAAAGACGATGGCTGTGCTTGCTCTATCGGCGCCGTAGCGCTTTTAGAGGAATTGGTTGGTTGTTCGCATAAACTAGGATGCTGTAAACACTCTTTCACCGTCGGCGATTGCTGCGCAAAAACAGGAAACCCTGTTTGCGCAGCAGCCACGATGATGAAGCATAACCATAATAGAAGAACTCGTGACGGAAACAAATGAATTCCACCTCTTATATTCATCCGAGTGTTTTATTGATCGCTTCAATGACGCGGTCGGCCTGGAACGGTTTGACGACAAAATCTTTCGCGCCCGCTTGAATCGCGTCGATCACCATCGCCTGTTGCCCCATTGCCGAGCACATAATCACTTTCGCATTGCTGTCGATCTTTTTAATCTCCCTTAACGCGGTAATGCCATCCATCTCCGGCATCGTAATATCCATCGTCACGATATCCGGACGGGTTTCCTTATATTTTTCAATCGCCTGCCGGCCGTCAGCCGCTTCCGCTACTACTTCATGTCCATTTTTCGTTAAAATATCTTTAATCATCATTCTCATAAATGCTGCGTCATCGACCACTAATATTCTTGCCATTGCCTATAAACCTCCTAAAATTTTAATCTTTTTAAACGATCGCTCTGGCTAATAATATCGGTAACGCGCACACCAAAATTTTCGTCAATCACGACCACTTCTCCTTTAGCGATCAACTTATTGTTGACCAATATATCGACAGGTTCACCGGCTAGTTTATCCAATTCAATGATCGATCCGGCCGATAAATTTAAGATTTCCTGAACAGAGCGCTTGGTGCGCCCTAATTCAACTGTTACTTGAAGCGGAACATCAAGAAGAAGGGATAAGTTTTTCACTTCTGCATCAACAGGCGGAGAAGGTGCAAATTCGGCAAAATCGGCCGTCTGAATCTGCCTCTCTCCTGCCCTTGCGTTCGCCCCGAAATAGTTCGAAGATTGCGCATCGGACTGTTCTGTATGGCGCTGTGAAGATACCGCCTGCGCGGCATCGTGGGCCGAATGGGACGGCTGTGTGCTATTTGTTTCCGCCATGACAAATGATTTTTCGCTGTCCCGTTGTTCTCCATATACAGCGCTCTCCGAAGGCGCTTCCCCATGGCCATTAGGCTGAAGAAGTTGTTGTACAAGCTCTTTTGCGAAATCAACAGGCAATAGCTGCATAATGCTCGAATCGATTAAATTGCCAATTTTTAAGCGAAACGAAACTTTAATCAATATGTCTTCATCCGGCAAATACTCGAGCCCTTCCCCTTCTTTTATATCCAGCAAGTGAATGGTCGGAGGAGAAATGTCCACACGCTTTCCGAACACGGTGGACATCGCTGTCGCCGCCGATCCCATCATTTGGTTCATCGCTTCTTGCACCGCGCTTAGCTGAATTTCCCCTAAAGAATCGCTTGTGCCTTTTCCGTCCCCGCCTAGCATTAAATCGGCAATAATCGCCGCATCATCCTGTTTAATGACAAGCAAATTCGTTCCTAAAAACCCATCTGTATAATTCACTTGAATCGCTACATACGGCTGCGGAAATTCATTGGCGACATTTTTTCGCTCAATGATGGAAACGCTTGGCGTCGTAATTTCCACCTTTTGATTTAACAGCATCGACAGCGCTGTTGCCGAGCTTCCAAACGAAATGTTGCCAATTTCTCCAAGCGCGTCTTGTTCTAATGGGGATAATACGTCCTCTAATGTTGGAATGTCGTCGTTTCCGCCTACTCCGCGCAGCAGCGCGTCAATTTCATCTTGCGATAACATGCCATCATTCATCATCGTCATGTTCGCCCCCCTTAACCGTGCCTAAAATTTGAACCGCCAGCTTTTTATTTCTCTTTCCGGGTTGCCCAATAAATTTTGGAATATCGCCGACTTTCACTAAAAGCGGTTGATGAATCGACTGCGTAAGCTCAATCACATCGCCGACTTCCAACTGCAAAAATTCTTCAATCGTAATCGTCGCCGTGCCAAGTTCCGCAACAATCGGCAGCTTGGCAAAACGAATCCGTTCCTCGAGCGCTTTTGCTTCCTCGGGGGAGCTTTCTTTTTTCTGCGCCTGCATCCAATAATGAACCGATAATCTTGGCATGATAGGCTCAAGCACAACATGCGGTATACAAATATTCATCATTCCGCTCGTCTCGCCGATTTGTGTGTTCAGCGAAATGACCACCACCGTATCATTCGGCGATATCATTTGCAAAAATTGAGGGTTTACTTCAAAATCAGCTAAAACGGGATCGATGTCGGCAATAGATTCCCAGGCATCGCGCAAATTGGCAAACGCTTTATCAAACAAATTGGACATAATCCGCGTTTCAATTTCGGTCAGGTTATCTACTTTATTCATGCTTGTTCCTCTGCCGCCCATGACGCGATCAAGCATTGCGTACGCAATATTAGGGTTTACTTCCATCAAAATGTGCCCGTTCAGCGGCGGAACTTCAAAAACGTTGATGATCGTCATTTTTGGAATAGAACGAATAAATTCCTCATACGGAATTTGATCTGCCGATGCCACCGATATTTGCACATATGTCCGTAGTTGCGCAGAGAAAAACGTAGTTAATAATCTAGCAAAATTCTCATGAATGCGCGTCAAACTGCGAATTTGATCTTTCGAAAAGCGAAGCGCCCGCTTAAAATCATAGACTTTGACGCGCTTGCCTTCCTCTTCTTTTTTTAACTCCTCCGCGCTCATTTCCCCAGTAGACAGCGCCGCTAAAAGCGCGTCTATTTCGCTCTGTGATAATACTTCGCCCGCCGTCATAATCGTCTTCCCCCCTTTACGGTACAGGCTATTGGAGGATAAAGGAGGTGATGTATACTTGCACTACTTTTCCTTCTTGCATGATTTGATTAATTTGTTGTTTCAACCGTTCTTCTAACGCGACCATACCTTTTTTCCCTTTGAAATTCTCCGCTTTCATTTCCGAAAGTTCTTCAATAATAATATTTTTAATTTGAAAATCGCGTTTTTCCGCCTCATCCTTACCATCTTTACTGTCCATTTGAATTTTAAAGGAAATTTTCACGTAGCTCCCATCTGCTAGATTCGTTGTAACATCCGGAATATCGATCGAACTGGCGACAATTTCATCCGCGCTTGGCGCGCCAGTTTCTTTTTGGCCGGTTAGTTTCATCACCGCAATTAATGCTACAGTACCAATAAGAGCAATAATGACAAGGATCATGATCATCGTTTTAATTAGTTTATTGCTTTTCACTTTCGGATCCTCCTAAATCTCCCAGTAAGCGCAACACCGCCGCTTGCCGATAAAAATCATTGACTAAATCGACAACTTCCTGTACGGATTCGCGGACAACCAATTTCTTTCCATTGGTCAGTGTAATCGTCGTATCCGGAAAGGCCTCCACTTGTTCAATATAAAGCGCGTTGAGCACAAACTTTTTGCCATTGAGCCTAGTCAGTGCAATCATGTATGTATTAGGGTACTAGACGGCGGCTAGTACCCTCCCTCCTTCACTATTTCTTCAAATTGACAAGCTCTTGCAAAATTTCATCCGATGTCGTAATAATGCGGGCGTTGGCCTGGAAGCCGCGCTGGGCGACAATCATTTCCGTAAATTCTTCCGAAAGGTCGACGTTGGACATTTCCAAAGCACCGGAGACGATGGTGCCAGTTCCGCCTTGTCCAGGGTCGTTCAGATCCGTCAAATCTACTCCAGTCGCTCCTCCTTTGTCAATAGAACCAGAGTTTGCTGTTTCTCTAAATAGATTCTGCCCTGCCTTCTCTAATCCATCATTATTCGCAAATTTTGCTAATTTAATTTTTCCTGCTGTTTGTAGATTACCGTTACTATCAACATAAGTCACAGTTCCATCAGAACCGATGCTAAAACTTTTAGCGTTTAGAGGAATGTTAATTTTACCAACAGTTCCTGTAGCTGTATTTGGGCTCGGAGGCTGATTATAAGGTTCTCCCATTAAATATAAACCATCGGCATTAACAATATTTCCTTGTTTATCTAAATAAAAATTTCCCGCTCTCGTATATACTGGATTAACAACTGCATTACTATTTACACCTTCTCCAAGTACAAAAAACCCATCTCCAGAAATGGCTAAGTCTAACGGACGTCCTGTTGTTTGTAAGCTACCTTGGGTATGAACGGTATCAATCGCTGCCAACTGCGCACCCAATCCAACTTGTTTTGGATTAACGCCGCCGCGGTTTGCTGTCGGACCGCTTGCCCCTGCAATTTGCTGACTCACTAAATCTTTAAAAATCGTTCTTCCTTTTTTAAATCCATATGTATTGACATTTGCGATGTTGTTCCCAATTACGTCCAGCTTTATTTGAAAATTTTTCATTGCACTAATTCCCGAATACATAGAACGAAGCATTGTGATTCCTCTCCCTTTCGCTTATTTATTCGATTCGACTTTCACAACCGAATTCGCTGCAACTACGGTGCCGTTATCAAGCTCAAGAAAAATTTGATTGTCTTTTTGCGATACCGATTTTACTGTCCCGCTTTTGATCGCCTCACCGTCTTGCCAATAGACGTTTTTGCCAATCCACTCACTGTAGCGAAGAAGCGCATCATGCTGCGTCGTTTGCATCCATTGCTCCAGCATGTTCGAAATATTGATCATCTGCTCTAACGAAGAAAACGTCGCCATTTGCGCAATAAAGTCTTTATCTTCCATCGGGTTTAGCGGATCTTGATTTTCCAATTGGGCGAGCAATATTTTTAAAAAATCATCTTTTCCTAATATTTGGTTTCCTGTTTTTTGCTCCGGCGGCTTATAGTTGTCAAGCAGCAAGCTTGCATCAATGCCATTTGTCGTCATTTTTCTCCCCCCTATGCTTCCGCATCCAACATTTCCACCGCAAAATGAGAAAGCGGCTGTTTTTTCAGTTTCTCTTCTTTTCGCTGCTGTTGTTGTTTTTGTCCGTGTTCCCGCTCCCCTTGATAAAATCCGGGAGTATGTCGCTCGTCCGTCCATACGTTCCATTTTTCCACGGTGATATTCCCGGTATCTAACATTTGACAGAGCTGCGGCAAATTAGCGTCTAACAGCTCTTTGGCAGAATCGGTCGATACGATGAGCTTCGCTGTTAATGCTCCATGTTCCCGCACTACTTTTACCGTCAACGTTCCTAAATGTTCAGGATAAAGGCGGATAACGAGCTGTGCATTTCCATTTTGGAAACGGGTAAAACGGCTTGATTGGAGCACCTTCGTCAGCTGCTGAAGAAACGATTCGCTTTCTTGCTGTTCTGGCAACGTTTGCTCCACTGTGATCACCGGGATATTCTCTTGTGACGTCACCATCGTTCCATTCAGCGGCGACATAGGAAACAACTGTGCCATGTTCTGTCTTTCTATTTTGCTAGCAGTCGTCGGCGAAGAAGAAAAATCCTTATGGAAATTGCCAGGCGAAAGAGAAAACCGATTCAATAACGAACTGTCCAGTTTTTTGCCTTGACCGAAAACCTCCTCTTCCCCCTTGGCTTGTTCCATCCACTTTTCTAGCAATTGTTGCAAAAAGGATCGCAAATCCTGATTTCCTTTACTTACCTTGTCGGGCAATAACGACATAAGCCAATCTTGTTGCGATTCGCTTGCAAGTTGATCCGTTATCATGCTGCTTAGTTGTCTGGGTGATATGTTAATAGCACCATTATTTATTTGCTGGAGGATGCGCTCGATCGCCTCTTTTTCTCCAGCATAATTGCCTTGTTTGATTGCGTCGTCAGTAAAGACCTTCGAAAAATCTTCCTGCTTCGCAGCTGGCATGCCATTAAGCAGAAAAAGAAGACAAGCTTGCCATTCTTCCGTCCCTCCGTGGCCGACTTTCTCATCTCGCGCTGATGAAGAGCGTCCTTGCGCAAGGAATATGTTTCCTTCGCTATCCTTCGCGGTTGTTTTCATATTCGCAAGCAATTGCTGAAATGGACTGCATGCTTCTTTTTCCCCTGCCAGGTTTGGAGCGGATTTTTTCGACGATCCTGCGATTGGCTGTTCTAATAACGGTAAATATATCGCCGCAAGTTTCACTGTGCCGCCCCCTCCACTGCTTGATTTTCTTCCGCGCGTCTTGCCAGAATGGACGTATACTTCGCTGCCTGATCAGGCGGCATTTTTTCCAAAATCGCCGCCGCTTTGTCGCTGTCTAATGCTGATAAAATCGCAAGCACATCACTTTCCGACATATTGGTTAAAATCGCTGCGGCGTTTTTCTCCGACATCGCTTTATACATATTGGCAACATCGTCCATCGTCATGACTTTGTTTTGAATGGCTTCCGTTTTTGCCGATTGCGCTGACGCTGACTGTTGCTTTTGCAAATTTTCAAGCGATTGTTTCAATTGGTCCACTTCTTGCTGTTTTGCTGATAATTCGTTTTCTAAATGGCGAATCTGCTTTTTTTGGTCGGCAATCGTAGCTTTTTGCTTTTCAATTGTTGCCACTAATTTCTTTTCTATCTTTTGCACATCTATCCATTGCGAAATAATCGGAATATGGCGGCTATACGTTTTGGCTGCATCAACGAGATTGACTCCGGCAATCGCCATAATGACAAAGGCTAATGCCACGGCAAATAATGTCGGGATCACAATAATGAATAAAAACCATTGCCATCTGCTTTCTTTTTCTTCTTTCTCCACTTCTTGATTCGGCATCATCCTCTAATCTCCCCGATGTACAAAACGTTGAACAGAAATTTCATCCATCCATTTATTTTCAACTCTTTTTTCTGCAAGCCGGACAGCTTGCATATATTTTTCTTTTATTTTTTCATACTTTTTCACTTCAATATTGAGCTCCGTCAGTTTGCTTTGTTTACGCTGCATTTGTTCTCTTGCCTGCATGACAAGAATTTGATAATGATGGATCGTTCTCTCTAGACTGGCGATATACTGTTGGAAGTGGCGGATGTCTTGGACGGACAACCCCAATTGGAGCTTTTGCTTATGCATTTCTTCATGCTCCTCTTTTTGTTTCAGCAAATGGTATAATTTTTCCGCCGTCTCCTCAAAGCGCCGCACCGCTTCATTGTATTCTCTCATCGCCAGATTTTTTTCATTTTCTTTCATCGACAACACTTTTTGCAGCTTAAACGCGTACTCCATGTTCTTCACCCTGTTTGAACGAGACGAAACAGCATTTCAATGCTTTCATCCCTCGTCATTTTTTCATTCACATCTTGTTTGCAAAACGACATGATTTTCGGATAAAACCGAATCGCCTCATCAATTTCCCGTGAAGATCCCCGCTTGTACGCCCCTATATTGATTAAGTCCTCCGAATCTATATACGTAGACAGGAGCTGGCGCAGTTTATCTGCCGCTTGCCGATGTTCTGGGGTGACAATATGGTTCATCACACGGCTTACGCTTTTTAATACGTTAATCGCCGGGTATTGCCCTTTATTGGCTAAACTGCGCTCAAGGACAAAATGGCCGTCCAAAATGCCGCGGACCGTATCGGCAATCGGCTCATTCATATCATCGCCGTCTACTAACACCGTATAAAAAGCGGTGATCGTGCCGTGCGAGTTCGTTCCTGTACGCTCTAGCAGTTTCGGCAATATTGCAAATACGGACGGCGTATAGCCTTTTGTTGTCGGCGGTTCACCGACCGCCAGCCCAATCTCGCGCTGCGCCATTGCCACGCGCGTCACTGAATCCATCATAAACATGACATCCATTCCTTGGTCACGGAAATATTCCGCGATCGCGGTGGCGGTATACGCCCCTTTCACGCGCATCAGCGCGGGCTGATCGGAGGTGGCAACGACGACAATGGAGCGCGCTAATCCTTCCGGGCCAAGGTCTCGTTCAATAAATTCACGCACTTCGCGCCCGCGTTCGCCAATTAACGCGATCACATTGATATCGGCGCTCGTGTGACGGGCAATCATCCCCATCAACGTGCTTTTGCCGACGCCGGAGCCGGCAAATATGCCGACGCGTTGCCCTTTGCCAACGGCAAGCAAGCTGTCGATAAGGCGCACTCCTACTTCAATTGGTTCCGCGATCGGCGGTCTTGACAGCGGATTTGGCGGATTGCGTTCGATCGAAATCGGCTGCAATCCTTTCGGCAAAGGCCTGCCATCAAGAGGAAATCCAAGCGGGTCGAGCACTTGGCCGATCAACGAAGCGCCGACATGCACTTGCAGCGGCCTTCCCGTCGCTTCCACCATACATCCCGGCGAAATATGCTGAACGGTCGAAAATGGCATTAACAAGATATGCTGCTCTTTAAATCCAACTACTTCCGCCGCGATTTTTTGTTTTTGTCCGCCGCTGCCGACGTGAATATAACAGAGGTCGCCCACGGAACTTTCCGGCCCTTTTGCTTCAATCATTAAACCGATGACACGCGATACTTTGCCAAAACGTTTATACGTGTCTATCTTGTCCATTTCATCAAGGAGTGCTTGCCAGTTCAGCGGATATCCCTTCTTTCATTCGCGCGGCTAGCTTTTCTTTTATTTGCATGAGCTGTGTATCCACGCTCGCATCGATGCGCCCGAACGGCGTTTCAATGATACACCCATACTCTTGAAGCTGATCGTCTGGATGAATAAATAAATCGACTTCATGAGAAAATAACGATTTTAATTCTTCTTTTTGCTTAGCCACTGTTTCATAGGAAAGCGGATGGACGTAAATCGTCACTTCCGTTTGCTCACGCACTTCTTGCAGGACCCGCTTTACTAGCGATAAAAAATAATCATGCTCTTTTCCTAATGTTTCGCCAAGAATGCGCTCCGCCACTTTGATGCCAATGCGCAAAATCGTTTCTGCCGATGCATTGATTTGTTCGTAAAACTGCGCGTTTGCCAATTCCGTAATATGACGGGCCTCGGCGATCAGCTGTTCATAGTGCTGCAATGCTTCTTGGCGGCCATGCTCAAACCCAGCGTGATATCCTTCCTCACGCGCGGATTGGACCAGCTGCTCCTTTTCGATGCGCCATTCCTCTTTTTCTTTCAGCACTTGCCGGCGCACCGATTCATAATATTGCTCAGCTTCCTGCTTGATTTGCGCCGCTTCCTGTTTTACTTGTTTCATGATCGTTTCGTAGTCTTCCGGCTGTTTTTCCGTTTCATACGGCTGCTCGAGAAAAAAACGTTTAATCTCAATCGTTTTTTTACCCATGCGATTTTTCAGTGACGGTGCTTTAATGACGTTAGACAATGATATCATCTCCTCCCCCACGGGCAACGACAATCTCTCCTGCTTCTTCGAGGCGGCGGATTACGGCGACAATCCGTGACTGCGCTTCTTCGACATCGCGCAGACGGACAGGCCCCATATATTCCATTTCTTCTTTGAACGTTTCCGCCATTCGCGTCGACATGTTGCGGAAGACAATTTCTTTGACTTCATCGCTGGCTACTTTCAGCGCCAACATTAAATCATTGTTATCTACTTCGCGAATGACGCGCTGGATTGCACGATTATCAAGAGTGACAATATCTTCGAAAACAAACATCCGCTTTTTAATTTCTTCGGCAAGTTCGGGATCTTGAATTTCCAGAGCATCGAGAATTGTCCGCTCTGTGCTGCGGTCGACTTGATTCAATACTTCAACGACCGCTTCGATGCCACCCGTCTGCGTATAGTCTTGCACTACCGTTGTCGATAGTTTTCGCTCTAAAATTTGTTCTACTTCGTTTATAATGTCAGGCGAAGTGCTGTCCATTAAGGCGATGCGCCGCGCCACATCGGCCTGCATTTCTTGCGGCAAAGAGGACAAAATCTGTCCTGCCTGCGCCGGTTCGAGATAAGAAAGGATAAGGGCGATCGTTTGTGGATGCTCATTTTGAATAAAATTTAAAATTTGCATTGGATCGGCTTTACGGGCAAAATCGAACGGCCGCACCATCAACGCCGATGTCAGCCGGTTGATGATGTTCATCGCCTTTTCCGGGCCGAGAGCCTTTTCTAACACTTCTTTCGCATAGGCAATTCCGCCTTGGGCAATATAATCTTGCGCCAGTGCAATTTGATGAAATTCTTCCAGCACTTCTTCTTTTTCGTCTGTCGTTACTTGGCGGACGTTAGAAATTTCTAACGTCAGTTTCTCAATCTCTTCTTCCGACAAATGTTTATAAACGGAGGCGGAAACATCGGGGCCAAGGGAAATGAGCAGAATCGCCGCTTTTTGCCTCCCCGTCAGTCCCCCTTTTCTGTCACGCTTTGCCATTTACCGTTCCTCCTACTCTTCCGATAACCACGTTCTTAACAATTTGGCAAATTCATCCGGCTTTTCTTTCGCCAGCCGCTCTAGCTGTCTGCGGCGCATGGTCGCCTCTGTTTCATGCGCTTCGTGAATGTCTGGAACTTGTTGCACAACCGGCTGGTCGAAAATTTCTTCTTCCTCTTCCTCGTCTTCCCGGCGCCGGCGCCACAATAAAACGGCCAGAACAATAAGCAGAACAAGCGCTGCGCCGCCAGCAATATAGACCCACATTGGGATCGTCTGTTTTGGTTGGGTAAACATTGTTTTTCCGTTAAAGTTTTGCACAGAAACGACAACACGGTTATTAATATCTTGATCGGTTAATGTTTGTCCGTACCCTTTATCAATAGAAGTTCTGACAATTGTTCCTAATATTTTTTGAATGTCATTGATCGTCTGCGGAGGCAGCGAACTTGGATTTTTCGGATCAGGCGGCTCTACCATCACTTGAATGCCTAAATCGCGAATTTTATATGGGCTTTCGACAATATGTCTTTTAATTTTATTTACTTCATAATTGACCGTCTCTTCCGTCCGCTCGTAATCGCCGTTTGTTTCGCCTGTACCGGCTTGATAGCTCGGCACTGCGTTTTGTCCTGTACCGACGGTGCCGCCAGGACGGGCGCCGTTGCCGGAATATGTTTCCTTAATGCGCTGCACGCTTACGGCAATGCCTTCGTTATTTTTTCTATCGACAGGGGTGACAAGATCTTCTTCCCGTTTTTCTTGGGTAAAGTCGACATCCGCCGTTACGGACACGACTACTTTATCTTGTCCCATCATCGTTCCTAACATTTGCTGAACTTGCCGCTGGATATCGCGTTCAATTTGTCTTTTTATTTCTTGCTGCGCAGCAAACGTAGTTCCTGTCGAATTTTCTCCGTTATTTTTTAAATCATAATACTCAAAAAATTGATTCATAATGACGATATTATCTGTAGGGAGATTAGGAACGCTTTTCGAAACAAGATGATACAGCGCTCTAATTTGCTGATCGCTAAATTGGTATCCTGGTTTTGTTTTTAAGACGATCGAGGCGGACGCTTCTCCTTTATCGTCCCCAACAAACACACTCGGCTGCGGGAGACTAATCATTACTTTCGCATCCTCAACACCGTCAATACTTTTAATTAAATTGGCGAGTTCATTTTGCATCGCTTCCAGCTTGACCATGTTAAATTCGTTATCAGTCATCCCAAAGCTGGCGTTTTTCCCAAAAAAAGAATAATCAATAACGCCGCTGTTTGGTATTCCTTCTGCCGCTAATTCTACTTTTAGCGAGTCGGCCTGATCTTTTGGCACTTCGATCGTCGTGCCGTTATCAGTTACTTGCGATTTAACACCGCGCTGGTCAAGCGTTGCTTTGATTTGTCCCGCCTCCTGCGGCGTTAAATTGCTGTATAGCGGCACATACTCGGTTCTTGTCGCAAAAAAGACGATCGCGCCAACAGCCGCGATGAAAAGGGCAAGACCGGCAATAGCCATCCATTTTTGTTTTTTTGTTCTTTCTTTCCAAAATAAAGTGAAGCGATTCATCCATTCCTTTAATTTATTTAATATATTGCTCATATTATTCCCCCGGTTATATCACCATCGATGCGTTATATTTGCATTCGCATCATTTCTTGATATGCTTCAATTACTTTATTGCGGATTTCTAATGTAAGTTGCAAGGAAATGCTTGCTTTTTGCGAAGCGATCATTACTTGATGCAAATCGACGTTTTCGCCGTTTACTAGTTTTTCTGTCAGCCTATCGGCCTGCACTTGCTCATTATTGACTTTATTGATCGCTTCTTTTAAAAAGTTGG
This sequence comes from Saccharococcus thermophilus, assembly GCF_011761475.1. Classification (NCBI taxonomy): domain Bacteria; kingdom Bacillati; phylum Bacillota; class Bacilli; order Caryophanales; family Anoxybacillaceae; genus Saccharococcus; species Saccharococcus thermophilus. The sequence goes on along the minus strand of NZ_JAASRS010000001.1, from coordinate 751,257 downwards.
AAAACTCTTTTTGCGCCGCCATCGGCTTTGTCTGCATGGCAGCATTCGCAGCTTGCGAAAACAATGAGCGCCCAATTCCCTGAATCATCTTGTCCATTCCCCTCTACGATTATTTCCCAATCTCTAACGCCTTCATCAACATTCCTTTCGACGCATTAAATACGGTGACATTCGCTTCATAGGAACGCGTAGCCCCAATCAAATCGACCATTTCCTTTAACGGATCGACATTAGGAAGCCGGACGTAGCCGTCGGGTCCTGCATCAGGATGGGAAGGGTCGTAAACAAGTTTAAAAGGACTAGGATCCTCAACGATTTTCGTTACTTTTACCCCGCTTCCAACAGAATCCGGGCGGTCCATGGCTGCTTGTAAATATGTAGCAAAACCTTCCTGGCGCGGCTCCATCACCACTAATTTGCGGCGATACGGCTCCCACCTTCCATTTACAAGCCGTGCCCGCGTCGTATCCACGTTGGCCATATTGGAGGAAATCACATCCATGCGCAGCCGCTGGGCCGTCAGGGCAGATGCTGTAATATTTAAACTTTGGAAAATAGACATATATTATTTTCCTCCTTTAATGACCGTTTTTAACTCCGTCAACTTTCCGTTTAGCTGCTCCACCAATGCGTTGTAATAAATTTGATTTTCCGCTAAATTCGACATTTCCTGGTCTATATCGACATTGTTTCCATTATGATTGTAAACTAGATTCCCCCTTGTCGTCACGAAAAATTTTTGATCGGTAGTATGGAGAAACGGCAGATGTTTCGGGTTTGTCCGTTTTGCTTCAAACGAACCGATCGCGCGATCTAGTTCCGTCCTAAACTGGACGTCTCTCGCTTTATAATTGGGCGTGTCTACATTGGCAATATTATTGGCAATCACTTTTTGCCGCAATGACGCATAATCAAGACCTTGTTCTAGCATTCTGATTGTATGTGAGAACAGTGACAAAGGTATCCCCTCTTTTATCCTAGTTTTTCGACAATATATGCTAATATTCATTTTACGAGAGTGAAAAAAACTTGCATAGCCGGAATATTGTACTATTTTTCATACTAAAGATAGGGCAAATTGGCGAAATTTGTTTTTTTACTCATTATATTAGCAAAAAAAATGGACCTAAAGGTAGCACATGCCCCTTTAGGTCCATTTATGATCAGCTTGATTTCAATTTTTCTAATTCCGTCAAAAATTTATCATTTAAGACTTTAATATATGTTCCTTTCATGCCAAGCGAACGCGATTCAATAACACCGGCGCTTTCTAGTTTGCGGAGGGCATTGACAATGACCGAGCGGGTAATGCCGACGCGGTCAGCGATTTTACTTGCGACAAGCAATCCTTCCGTACCTTCTAATTCTTCAAAAATATGTTCGATCGCTTCTAGTTCGCTATATGACAATGAGCTGATCGCCATTTGCACAACCGCTTTGCTGCGCGCCTCTTCCTCAATTTCTTCCGCTTTCTCGCGCAAAATTTCCATGCCGACAACGGTTGCGCCGTACTCCGCCAAAATGAGATCATCGTCATTAAATTCACGGTCTAATCTTGATAAAATAAGGGTTCCAAGGCGTTCACCGCCGCCGTTGATCGGCACGATCGTCGTCAAGCCCGTTTTAAATAAGTCGCGATTTTCCACTGGAAATGCGGTATATTCGCTATTAATATCGATATTAGGGGATGTTTCCGTAATGTTAAATAAGTTTTTCGTATATTCTTCCGGGAATTGACGCTCTTCGAGCATTCTTTTCATTCGTTCGTTTTCAATTGATTGCTTAATGGCAAAGCCAAGCAGTTTGCCGCGGCGACTGACGACAAATATGTTTGCTTCGATGACTTCACAGAGCGTTTCCGCCATTTCTTTAAAGTTTACTGGTCGTCCTGCTGCTTTTTGCAGCATTGCGTTAATCTTTCTTGTCTTTTCTAATAAATTCATTGATGGATTCTCCTTCCTTTTTATTGTTACAAAATAAATTCGCTTAAATCTTTGTTTTTGACAATGTTGCCTAATTTTTGTTCCACATACTGTGGTGTAATGACCACTTTGTCTAGCGTAATATCCGGAGCTTCGAACAATAAATCTTCGAGCAGTTTTTCCATGATCGTGTGAAGGCGTCTTGCTCCGATATTATCGGTCGTCTGGTTTACTTCAAAGGCGACTTCGGCAATCTTACGAATAGCATCGTCAGAAAATTCGAGATTTATACCTTCCGTTGCCAAAAGCGCCTTATATTGTTTAATCAGTGCGTTATTCGGCTCTACCAATATCCTTACGAAATCGTCCACCGAAAGTTTTGTTAACTCGACGCGAATCGGGAAACGCCCTTGCAGCTCTGGGATTAAATCGGACGGTTTCGCCATATGAAACGCCCCGGCAGCGATAAACAAAATATGATCGGTCTTTACCGGACCGTATTTGGTCATGACCGTTGAACCTTCGACAATCGGCAAAATATCGCGCTGAACCCCTTCCCTTGACACATCGGCGGAAGACGTCGACGGTCCGCTGCGCGCAATTTTATCGATTTCGTCAATGAAAATGATGCCGGATTGTTCGGCAAGGCGAACCGCCTCTTGCGTGACTTCGTCCATATCAATGAGCTTTTGCGCTTCCTCATTCGTCAGCACTTTGCGCGCCTCGCTCACTTTTAGTCTTCTTTTTTTGCGGCGCTTTGGAATAAGGCTGCTGAGCGCATCCTGCATATTCATTCCCATTTGCTCGATGCCGGCTCCCTGCAGAAAGTCAAACAGCATCGGTTGTTGCTCTTCCACTTCGATGGTCACCATTTCATCCTCTAGCTGGCCGTTGGCAAGCTGCCAGGCGACTTGTTTCCGCTTTTGTTCGATATGCTCGTCTTCATGCCCTTGATTCGTATCTTGCTGATACGATTGCCCGCCCCCAAATAATAGCTCCAGAGGGTTTTTGATCGTTTGCTTTTGTCTTCCTGGCACTAACAGTTCAACAAGCCGCTTATTCGCCTGCTGTTCTGCACGGTCTTTCACTTCGTTCATTTTCCGCTCCTTCACTAGCCGCACGGATGTTTCCACAAGGTCGCGCACCATCGATTCGACGTCGCGGCCAACATACCCAACTTCCGTAAACTTCGTTGCTTCCACTTTCACAAATGGCGCCCCGACTAGCTTTGCCAGCCGTCTCGCAATTTCTGTTTTACCAACCCCCGTCGGACCGATCATCAAAATATTTTTCGGGACTACTTCATCGCGCAATTTTTCGTCAAGCAGACTACGGCGGTATCGGTTTCTTAACGCAATCGCCACCGCTTTTTTCGCTTCTTTTTGCCCAACGATGAACTGATCGAGCTTCTCGACGATCTGCCGAGGCGTGAGCGTTTCCGACATCGCTGTCCCTCCTCCCATTTTACAATTCTTCCACAATAATGTGGTCGTTTGTATACACACAAATATTAGCCGCTATTTCTAGCGCCGCTTTGGCGATCTCCTTCGCCGACAACTGATCCCCCGCGTATTGCTTCAATGCGCGCCCTGCCGCTAGCGCATAGTTTCCTCCAGAGCCGATCGCCAGCATTCCATCATCTGGTTCAATCACTTCTCCAGTTCCTGATATGAGAAGCAAATGACGTTCGTCCATGACAATTAGCATTGCCTCCAAACGGCGCAATACTTTATCACTGCGCCATTCTTTCGCCAGTTCCACCGCGGCGCGCGGCAAGTTGCCATTAAATTCTTCCAGTTTTCTTTCAAACATTTCAAACAAGGTAAACGCGTCGGCCACCGAGCCGGCAAATCCGGCTAACACTTTTCCTTGAAATAATCGCCGTACTTTTTTTGCCGTATGTTTCATGACTACCGCATTGCCAAATGTGACCTGGCCGTCTCCTGCCATCGCCGCTTTTCCATTATGACGGATCGCAAAAATCGTCGTCGCGTGAAACTGTTCCATCGCTTTTCCCTCCTTGCCGGCGGCAAAGTTATGCGCGCGGATGCGTATGTAAATAAATGTGGCGAAGCCTGTCTTTCGTGACATGGGTATACACTTGCGTCGACGAAAGGTGCGCATGCCCGAGCAATTCTTGGACGGTACGCATATCCGCTCCTTCATTTAACAAATGGGTTGCAAACGTATGCCTTAATACGTGCGGGCTAATATGTTGCGTAAGCGCCGCCTTTTTGACGATTTCATCCAAAATATAACGTGCCCCACGAGGTGTCAACGGATTGCCGCGGGCATTGACAAACAAATACGCATGATTCGTTTTCGCGTTTTCAAGAAGCTCGCGCCGCCCTTGCCGGATATAGCGTTCTAACGCCTCTTTCGCAAAACGGCCAAACGGAACATAGCGTTGTTTGCTTCCTTTACCATAAATTAAAATTGTTGAAACAGAAAAATCGATATCGGAAAGCTGAATGTGACAACATTCACTAATTCGGACACCGGTTGCGTAAAGAAGCTCGAGCAACGCTTGGTTGCGCTGTCCGACCGCCGTATTAACATCATTGACAGAAAAAAGGCATTCTAATTCCTGCGGGTATAAAAAATTAGGAATTTTTTGTTCTTTTTTCGGCAGCGCTGCAAGCGCAAACGGATTTTCCTTTACTTTCCCCTCCCGCAGCAAAAATTTATAGAAGCTGCGCAGGCTGGAAATTTTCCGCGAAATGGAGCGGCTTGACTGCTTTTGCTCGTAAAGCTTTGTTAAATAAAGACGAACGTCGCTATATGTTACTTCATGCAAATGCCCGATCCCCTGCTCATTCATAAATTCGAAAAACTGTTCAATATCCCGTTGGTAACACACAATAGTATATTGTGAATAATTTTTTTCGATTTGTAAATATTCTACGAACAATTTTAACGCAATTTTCGAATTTTCCATTCTTCACACCTCACAAGGGCTACTAAATAGTAACATATATTAGTAGTCCTTGCAATCATTTTTTATAAAATTCTGAATTGTGTCCAATGCGCGCTGTGCGTAACGTTCGTTGCGCCGCTGTTTATCTTTGATCTTTTCTCCAAGCGGGGCAAATAAACCGAAATTGGCATTCATCGGTTGGAAATGTTTCGGATCCGCCGACGTGATATAATGGGCCATGCTGCCGATGGCTGTCTCAGGCGGAAAGACGACAAGCTCTTGCCCCAATACGAACCGCGCCGCGTTGATGCCGGCGACAAGCCCAGACGCCGCCGATTCGACATACCCTTCCACTCCGGTCATTTGTCCCGCGAAAAATAAATCGTCGCGTTCCTTATACTGATACGTCGGCCGCAATAATTTTGGGGAATTGATAAACGTATTGCGGTGCATCACACCGTAGCGGACAATTTCCGCATTTTCGAGCCCCGGAATCAAGCGAATCACTTCTTTTTGCGGTCCCCATTTTAAGTGAGTTTGGAAGCCAACGATATTATACAACGTACCTGCCGCGTTGTCTTGGCGAAGCTGGACCACCGCGTACGGCCGTTTTCCTGTACGAGGATCTTCCAAGCCGACCGGTTTCATCGGTCCAAATAAGAGCGTCTGTTTTCCGCGGCGCGCCATCACTTCAATCGGCATGCATCCTTCAAAATAAATTTCCTTTTCAAATTCTTTTAACGGCACTGTTTCCGCAGAAATAAGCGCTTCATAGAAACGATCAAACTCTTCTTCTGTCATCGGGCAGTTGATATAAGCGGCTTCCCCTTTATCATAGCGCGATTTCACATACACTTTTTCCATATTGATGCTATCTTTTTCAATAATCGGAGCAGCAGCATCGTAAAAGTACAAATATTCTTCTCCTGTCAGCTCTTTAAGCCGCTCCGACAAAGCTTGCGACGTTAATGGTCCGGTGGCAATAATCGTTGGACCATCAGGAATGTCTGTGACTTCTTCGCGAACTACCGTTACGTTTGGATGGCCTTGCACAAGATTCGTAACGCGCTCGGCAAACTCATGGCGATCGACGGCCAGAGCTCCTCCCGCCGGGACGGCGCAGGCATCCGCCGCTTGAATAATGACGGAGTTCAGCCGGCGCATTTCCTCCTTCAATACGCCGACTGCGTTCGTCAACGAATTCGCACGCAACGAGTTGCTGCAAACCAATTCAGCAAATTTATCCGTATGATGGGCAGGCGTTTGTTTTACCGGTCGCATTTCATAAAGACGGACATGGATACCCCGGTTGGCAAGCTGCCATGCCGCCTCACTGCCGGCTAGCCCTGCCCCTATTACATTGACTGTTTTTTCGCTCACGTTGTATTCCTCCTTTATTCACTTAAGATTGCGGCTCTTCCACATAGTCACATGCCGCGCATTGCACTTGCACGCCTTTTTTCAGTTTCTTTTCTACCAGTAGTTCTCCACACTTCGGGCAAGGACGAACGAGCGGCTTATCCCATGAGACGAAGTCACATTGCGGAAAACGGTCACAACCGTAAAAAATCCGCTTTTTCTTGCTGCTGCGCTCGACAATATTGCCTTCATGGCATTTCGGGCATTTGACGCCAATCTCCTTGACAATCGGCTTTGTATTGCGACATTCCGGAAAATTCGAGCAAGCAACAAATTTGCCGAAACGACCCATTTTGTATACCATTGGGCTTCCGCATACTTCGCAGTCGATTCCCGCCGGTTCGTCTTTAATCTCGACTTCTTTCATTTCTTTTTCGGCGATTCGCAGCCGTTTTTCAAATTCGCGGTAAAAATCGTCGACCACTTTGACCCATTCTACTTTGCCTTCTTCAATTTCGTCCAAATTTTTCTCCATTTTTGCCGTAAACTCGACATCAATAATTTCCGGGAAAAATTCTAAAATAAGCTCCAACACGATTTCTCCGAGTTCAGTCGGGACGAAACGCTTATTTTCTAACACGACGTAGTTTCGCTTTTGAATCGTATCGAGCGTCGGCGCATACGTCGACGGCCTGCCGATGCCAAGTTCCTCTAGCGTCTTGACAAGCCGCGCTTCCGTATATCGAGGAGGCGGCTGGGTAAAATGCTGCTTCGGTTCAATATTTTGGCTGATCACCGTCTCTCCTTCCTGTAAATCGGGAAGAAACCGGTCTTGCTCTTCCGTCTGATCGTCCGTTCCTTCTACGTACACTTTCATAAATCCCGGAAATTTAACTTTGGAACCGCTAGCGCGAAAGACGACCCCCTCATTTTCGAGTTCAACGCTCATCGTATCCAATACGGCAGCGGCCATTTGGCTGGCGATAAAACGTTCCCAAATCAGCTTGTATAACCGGTACTGATCGCGGCTTAAATATGGCTTTACCTTTTCCGGGTCGCGAAACGCAGATGTCGGGCGAATCGCTTCGTGGGCATCTTGCGCGTTAGCGCTTTTCTTCTCTTTTCGTTTTTCTTGCGTGACAAATTCCTTGCCAAATACCGATTCAATAAAAGTGATTGCTTCTTGTTGGGCGCTTTCGGAAATTCTTGTCGAGTCCGTGCGCATATACGTAATTAACCCGACCGTTCCCTCGCTGCCAAGATCAATTCCCTCATACAGCTGCTGAGCGATCATCATCGTTTTCTTGGTGCGAAAATTCAATTTGCGCGCTGCTTCCTGCTGCAAAGAAGAGGTAGTAAACGGCGGCACAGGATTTCGCTTTCTCTCCTTTTTCGTTACCGTCTTGACGATGAAATGATTGCCGTTTATTCGCTGCAGCACAGAAGAAACGTCCGCTTCCTTTTTCAAATCCATCTTTTCCCCGTCGACGCCGTAAAAAGAGGCAGTAAATGTTTCGTTTCCTTTCATAAACTCCGCTTGAATCTTCCAATATTCTTCCGGCTGAAACTGTCTAATTTCTTTTTCGCGATCGATAATGAGGCGCAGTGCGACAGACTGGACGCGTCCCGCGCTTAATCCTTTCTTTACTTTTTTCCAAAGCAGCGGGCTGATGTTATAACCGACAAGCCGATCCAAGACGCGCCGAGCTTGCTGCGCATCGACAAGATTCATATTGATCGAGCGCGGATGCTGAAACGATTCTTTAATTGCATCCTTAGTAATTTCATGAAAAACAACCCGGCAATCGGAATGTATGTCAAGATCCAGCATGTTCGCTAAATGCCAGGCGATCGCTTCCCCTTCGCGATCCGGGTCTGCGGCGAGAAACACTTTTTTCGCTTTTTTTGCCGCTGTTTTTAACTCTTTAATAATCTGGCCTTTTCCGCGAATCGTAATGTATTTTGGTTCATAGCCGTTATTTATATCAACGCCCATTTGGCTTTTTGGCAAATCCCGAACATGTCCCATGGAAGCTTTTACTTTATATTTTTTTCCTAAATACCGTTCAATCGTCTTCGCTTTCGCTGGCGATTCCACGATGACAAGGTAATCTGACATCCAACTTCCTCCCCTAAGAGGTAAATTTAAATCTTCATTATTATTAATGATTCTTATGATATTTGTCAAACAAGATATGAAAAAAAAAATGCATACGCCCTGTCATAAAAGATAAGGAAATTCCTCCGATATATCGGCTGCGCAATGAACTAATTTTGCCCCTTGCTGGATGAGCATGTTCGGTCCTTTCGATTGCTCTAAAAAAATCGGACCGGGAACGGCAAACACTTCTCTCCCTTGCTCCAGCGCAAAGAGAGCGGTGATTAGCGAGCCGCTTCTCTCTTTTGCCTGGACAATGACCGTTCCAAGCGATAGTCCGCTAATAATTCGATTGCGCAGCGGAAAATGCCATTTTTGCGGCTGGACATGCGGAGGGTGCTCTGCTAAAACGAGATGTTCTTCCATTAATCGGGCTGCTAGTTTTTGATTTTGCCGCGGATATATATGGTCAAACCCTCCGCCAATCACAGCGATCGTCTTTCCGCCGCTTTCGATCGCCATTTCATGGGCCATTGTATCGATTCCAATGGCAAGGCCGCTGACGATGACCCAGCCATCGGCCGCCAGCGGCGGAATTAATTGCCGCAGCGATTCAGCCCCCTCTTTTGTCGGCCGCCTTGTGCCAACAATGCTAATCATTTTTAAATTAGACAAAAGCTTCGTATTTCCTTTTGCATATAGCACCCATGGCGGCTCGTATATATGTTTTAACAAAGGAGGATAGTCCAAGTCAAAAATAGTGATGACGCGAATATTTTTGTCCCTATATGTTTTTATCATACTTTCAATCCGAGGGGAATGTAAATCTTGGAAAAAGAGAGTGCGCTGTTGCGGGGATAAAGGCAGGGATGTTTGCAAAACATCTGGAGATAGGGCGAAGATGGAGAGAAAAGTTGGATCCATGTCAAATAAACGGCGTATCGTTTTCCATCCCGCTCCGCGGCAATGATGCAAATGAATCAGCCGTTCGCGAACAGAATCGTACATCTTATTCTCCTTTCTACCAAGTTTTATATAAAATATCGTCCCGCATGAAAAACAATGCGGGACGATGAATGGTTATTAATGGGTTTTACATTTTTCGTAAAGTCCGCGTTCTTTTAAGACGGAAATTAGCGTTTCCCCGATGACGGCCGGCGTTTCTGCCACTTTAATGCCGCATTCGTTCATTTTCTTGATTTTTTCCGCCGCTGTTCCTTTGCCGCCGGAAATGATCGCACCGGCATGTCCCATCCGTTTTCCTGGAGGCGCTGTTTGACCGCCGATGAAGCCGACGACCGGTTTTGTCATGTTCGCTTTTACCCATTCCGCCGCTTCCTCTTCGGCCGTACCGCCGATTTCGCCAATCATGATGACGGCATACGTTTCTTCGTCTTCGTTAAACGCTTTTAACACATCGATAAAGTTCGTGCCGTTGACCGGGTCGCCTCCGATGCCGACCGCTGTCGATTGGCCGATGCCGGCTTGTGTCAATTGATGAACCGCTTCGTATGTTAACGTGCCAGAACGGGAAACGATGCCAACATGACCCTTTTTATGAATGTAGCCAGGCATGATGCCGATTTTGCATTCTTCCGGCGTGATGACGCCCGGGCAGTTAGGGCCGATGAGGCGCGTTTTTTTGCCTTCCATATACCGTTTTACTTTTACCATATCCAAAACCGGAATTCCTTCGGTAATACAAACGACAAGGTCTAATTCCGCATCGACCGCTTCCATAATCGCATCTGCGGCAAATGGGGCTGGAACGTAAATAACGGACGCGTTAGCTCCTGTCGCCTTTACCGCTTCTTCAACGGTGTTAAATACAGGAACACCTTCCACTTTCGTTCCGCCTTTACCAGGTGAAGTGCCGCCTACAATTTTTGTTCCGTACTCGAGCATTTGTTTTGTGTGGAATAGCCCTTGCGAACCTGTAATCCCTTGAACGATGACTTTGGTGTCTTTGTTAACAAAAACGCTCACATTTCTCCCTCACTTTCTTAACGTACTAGCTCGACTATTTTTTGTGCGCCGTCTGCCATCGAGTCAGCAGCGGTAATGTTTAGACCCGATTCTCGCAAAATCTTTTTCCCTAGCTCGACGTTCGTTCCTTCGAGACGGACGACAAGCGGAAGATTGAGACCGACTTGTTTCGTTGCTTCAACAATGCCGCTAGCGATCACGTCGCATTTCATAATGCCGCCGAAAATATTGACAAAAATGCCTTTGACGTTCGGGTCAGAAAGAATGATTTTAAACGCTTCCGTTACTTTTTCCGCGGTCGCGCCGCCGCCGACATCCAAAAAGTTTGCTGGCTCGCCGCCGTAATATTTGATAATGTCCATCGTCGCCATCGCCAAACCAGCGCCATTGACCATGCAGCCGATATTGCCGTCAAGCGCGATATAGTTCAAATCGTATTTCGACGCTTCGACTTCTTTCGGATCTTCTTCATCTAAGTCGCGGTATTCTAAAATGTCTTTATGGCGGTACAGTGCGTTCGAATCAAAGTTCAGTTTGGCATCCAGCGCCATTACTTTGCCGTCGCCGGTGACAACAAGCGGGTTGATTTCGGCGATCGAGCAGTCTTTGTCAACAAACACTTGGTAAAGCCCCATCATAAATTTTACCGCCTGGTTGACAAGCTCTTTTGGAATATTGATGTTGAACGCTAAACGGCGCGCTTGAAACGCTTGCAATCCCACTGCTGGGTCAATATATTCTTTAAAAATTTTCTCCGGTGTTTTCGCCGCTACTTCTTCGATTTCGGTTCCGCCCTCTTCCGAACCCATTAAGACAACGCGGGAAGTCGCGCGGTCGACGACTAAGCCGATGTAATATTCTTTTTTAATATCGCAGCCTTCTTCAATAAGCAAGCGCTTTACTTCTTTTCCTTCCGGACCTGTTTGATGGGTGACAAGCACTTTTCCTAACAGTTCGCTCGCATATGTACGAACTTCATCCAAGCTTTTCGCTACTTTTACCCCTCCGGCTTTTCCGCGTCCGCCGGCATGAATTTGCGCTTTAACGACGCAGACAGGAGTCCCTAATTCTTTTGCCGCTTCTACCGCTTCCTCAACCGTGAATGCTACGCGGCCGTTTGGCACGCTAACGCCGTAGCTTCTGAGGATTTCTTTTGCTTGATATTCATGAATATTCATGCGCCAACCTCCTATGTATAAACTAAAAAAATTCTAGCGCTTTCATTTTATAATGACCCTTTCTATATTGTCCACCTTTTCGACACAAAATTGAAAAATTTTAAACTAGCAAAATCTCCTATTCCCTTGCTGGAAACAGGTTCATTCCATTTTTGCCTGCCGGTCTAAACGATAAATAAAAGCAAACAATTCGGCAACAAGGGCATATAAATCTTCAGGAATCATTTCATTTACTTCCAATTCGCTTAATAATTGGACGAGGGACGGATCTTCCTGGATCGGAATGCCGTGGTGTTTGGCCGTGGCAATGATTGCTTCCGCGACGTATCCTCTTCCTTTCGCCACTACCACCGGGGCCTCATGCAAGGTTGCGTCATAGGAAAGAGCTACCGCCTGCTTTTTTTCGTTTTTCATATACGGTAATCCACCTCGCTATAGCGCTTGTGAAACGCAACATCAACAGGATTTTTTTCTTGTTTCCATGTCTCGGTTTTTAAAGCGGAGAGCCGATATCCATGCAAAGCAAGCCGCTCTTTTAACATCGGCTGCAAGGCATTTGCCAGCTTAAGCAAACTCGGGGTATGATTAAACACGGTAACATGGACAATCCGTTGCTGAACACGCACATCGACAACCGTTTCTTTTAATTGGTCTAGAAAGAGGCAAAAAACGATATGGCAGTAGTCAGGATCGATTTTCCCGTCTTTTCGTCTTTTCCCTTGCCAGTAAATAGCGGCGTCTGTCTGCTCCGTGCCGAACCGGAACGGAAATTGCATAAATAGATGCTGTATCGGTCCTTCCGCTTGGGATAAGAGCTGTTGGCCGTTAATGTGGTACAGAAGCGTCTCTAGCGTTTCTTTTAATGTCGGCTCATGGACGTTTTCTAACGCCTGTAAAAGAAGCGACTTTAGAGAAGTTAACGCCGACTCGCTTAAAGTGCTCGTTTTTAACGCACGGCGGATCTTCGCTTCATCGCCAAACCCAAGCTTTAAGAGCGATTGTTTCAGCAGATGAAACATCGATAAAGCAATATCCGAGTCAGCCAACGCGGCAGAAAAAAGCCGTTGTTCCTCATCCGGAAGCAGTCCGTCCTGATAGGCGGCAAAAACGGTTTGAAAACGCTCGAAAAATGTTTGTTCGTCAAACGAAGCGAATAATAACTGCAACTGCTGCTTTACTTGCGCGAAATCTCTTTTTTCCATCGCCGCTTGCAGTTTGGCTAGCTCGTCTGCGGCAATTTTCGGTACGGACATCCCCAGCCTGTTCAACAATTGCTGTGCGGCTTTTTGCTCCGGCTGCTGTAATGATTGCAGCAATTTGACAAGACTTTCATAGGCGTAAATCGGGGTGTTTGCAATTTGCCCGACATAGCGGCGCAACGCCTCAACCGGCTCCGGCTGGTGCACAGGCAGCGAAGCGAGGCGGCTTTCAACGTATTGCAGCTGCTGAAAAAGCGGTGGATTCGTTTTCACCGCCAGCAGTGAAAAGAAAATATCTTTTGTCATCGGGAGGCGATGGGCCAACATATATCTGAAAACAGATAGCCCCTCTTTTTTATGTTCAAGCTTTTCTACTAATGAAGCGATCAAAAACAGTTCTTCTTTCGTAATCGGTATTTTTTCCGCCAACGCAAAACGTAAAAGCGGGTATACATCTTTTGGTAATTTCCATTTTTGCAGCAAATATTGCGCCGCTTCCTCGCCTTGCAAAGAAACTGGAAGGCGGCCTTCTAACTGTTTGTCAATCGGTTTCCAATACACGGCGCCGTTTTCGTTTTTTACTTCAAATAAATACGAATCCCCAACTTGCAGCGATGTTTGCAGGCGCGCGGTAACAAGCTCTTCCCCGACGCGCACTAGCGCTTTCTGTTCTTGTCCTATTTCTCCTTGTATGCTCTCAATTTTTCCAATAATCACTTGTCCGTCGCGAAAGCGGTGATAGGTTGCATCATGGGCGGGAGAAACCGGAAAAGCTTTGCCGATGCGCTCCATCATACTTTTTTGTCCCCCCTTGCTTCATGCATCCGCCGCGGCGATGATCTCTTTCACCGGCGAAAAGGAACGGCGGTGCTCCTCAATGGCACCGTACGTCCGAATGGCCTCCAGATGTTGACGCGTGCCATATCCCATATTTTTATCAAATCCATATTGCGGGTAGCGCTTTGCCAGTTGCTTCATAAAGTGGTCGCGCGTCACTTTGGCAATAATCGAACTAGCCGCAATGGACACACTGTTGGCATCGCCTTTAATAATGCTTTGCTGCGGCGTGGCAATCGGGAGAGTCATCGCGTCAATTAATAAATAGTGAGGTTGCGGGGAAAGCTGTTGCACCGCCTTGACCATCGCTTTTTTTGTCGCTTCATAAATGTTAATTTCATCAATTTCTGCCGCAGTGACAACGCCGATGCCGATAGAAATGGCGCATGATTGAATGATATGGAACAATTGTTCCCGCTTTGCTTCCGACAGTTTTTTTGAATCATTTAAGCCGGGAATATAGACATCTTTTGGCAAAATGACCGCCGCGGCAACAACCGGACCGGCAAGCGGCCCTCTGCCCGCTTCATCAATGCCAGCGATCCACTCGATTCCTTGTTCATGCAATTGCTTTTCATAGCGGGTCATTGCTTCCCATTGCCTTTTCGCCTGTTCTTCCTGTTTTTTTCGCTTCCACCAGCGTGCCACCAGCTGCTGCACGCTTTTTCGCTCATCTTGCATAATCTCTTTTAACAATGGATCATGTTCATCATGAATTTGCCGCAACAATGCCTGGATCTCTTTGACCGTATATTGCTCCATGCTGCTTGTCCTCTCTCCTTTTCTATCATTTATATCGGCATCACTGCAAAAAAATAAAGCCCGGGTCAAGCGGGCTTTATACAGTTGGGGATTCGAAACTAATTCTTCCTAGTTTTTCGGTGCGGATATCATGGAGCACAATTTCCGCCACTTTATCGTAATCGACCGCTCCCCCGCTCACGAGACAGCCGCGCCGTTTGCCGATCGCATCGAACAATGCCACGATTTCTTCCGGAATATCAGGAAGCGAATAACGCTCCTTTAATCGCTCTGGGTAATGTTCCTTCAAGAAGGTTAGCGCGTATACCGCCACATCTTGCAAGTTTAAAATCGTATCTTTAATCGCGCCGGTCGTAGCCAGCTTCAAGCCGACCTCTTCCTCCTCAAACTTCGGCCATAAAATTCCCGGCGTATCCAAAAGTTCCATTTCCTTGCCGACTTTAATCCATTGCTGCGCTTTTGTCACTCCCGGCTTATCCCCTGTTTTTGCGATATTTCTGCCGGCAAGACGATTAATCAGCGTCGACTTTCCGACATTGGGGATACCGACAATGAGCGCGCGCATCGGCCGCGGGTTTTTGATTCCTTTTGCCGCCATTTTCGCAAATTTATCTTTCAGCATTTCCTTCGCTGTCGATACAATTTGCCTGATTCCTGTGCCCGTTTGCGCATCGATCGCGAGCGCACGCAGCCGCTCTTGTTCGAAATAGGCAATCCATTGCTCGGTAACCGTCTCATCGGCCATATCCGCTTTGTTTAATAAAACGATGCGCGGCTTGTTGCCAAGAATTTCGTTAATCATTGGATTTCGCGATGATAGCGGGATGCGGGCATCAAGCAATTCAAACACGATGTCGATTAACTTTAGCTTTTCCTGTACTTCTCTTTTCGCTTTGGCCATATGGCCGGGAAACCATTGGATCGTCATGAAGCATCACCTGTGTATCGTTTTATTTCACAATCCCAGCATCAGACAGCGGCCAATAGACGATGCTGGCTTTGCCAACGACTTTGTCCATTGGGATAAATCCGATATGGCGGCTATCTTTACTAAAACGGCGGTTATCTCCCATCACAAACAAGCAGTTTTTCGGCACCGTTTTTCTACCAGTAATTTCTTCCAACGTGAACGGTTCGGTCAGCGGTCCATCAACGACTTTCTTTTTATATTCGTCCAAGTACGGTTCCTTGTACGGCTTTCCGTTTATATACAGCGTGTCGTTTTTGTATTCAATATGGTCGCCCGGCAAACCGATGACCCGCTTAATATAGTCTCTCCCTTCTTCGGCATGAAAAACAATAATATCAAAGCGGTGCGGTGTGCCGATTTTATAAGAGAGCTTATTGACAATCATACGGTCATGGTCATGAAGAGTCGGCATCATCGATAGCCCGTCGACAATAATCGGTGCGAAAATAAAATAACGAATGCCTCCCGCCAGCAATACGGCAATCACGATTGCTTTGATCCATTCCCGAAATTCACTTTTTTTCTTTTCCATCTTTCTCCCACCTAATGACTTTTTATTATTATGACATAAGATATGTGAAAAAAGGAGCTTGCCATCAAGCTCCTTCTTTCTAACGAACCAACTATGTTCCTTATTTAATCGTTTCTTTAATGCGTGCTGCTTTGCCGCGAAGTTGACGCAGGTAGTACAATTTCGCACGACGCACTTTACCGCGGCGAACAACTTCTAACTTGGCGATTTTCGGCGTATGCACTGGGAACGTACGCTCTACGCCAACACCGTAAGACACTTTGCGGACGGTGAATGTTTCGCTGATGCCAGCGCCGCGGCGTTTAATCACAACGCCTTCAAACACTTGGATACGTTCACGGTTTCCTTCGATAACTTTCACGTGAACGCGTACCGTATCGCCAGGACGGAAGTCTGGCAAATCTGTCCGCAGTTGCTCTTTCGTGATTTCTTGGATTAAATGATGCATCATTTTCCACTCCTTCCAACAGATGTTCATGACAATGCTTATTCATCATTGCAGCGGAACATCGTTTTCCATCCTTAAGCAAACCGCTTAAGTCACACAAGGAATATACTAGCATAAAATCACACCGCGCGCAATAGTTATTCCTTCTCTTTTTTCCATTGTTCAAGCCACCGTTTTTGCTTTTCTGTCAACGGGTAGTTTTCCAGTAAATCAGGGCGGCGTAAAAACGTGCGCTTTAGCGATTGCTGCTCCCGCCATTCTTCAATCAGGCGATGATTGCCCGATAAAAGCACATCGGGGACTTTCATGCCGCGAAAATCGGCGGGACGCGTATACTGCGGATACTCCAAAAGTCCCGAGCTGAACGAATCATGGACAGGGGAAGCTTCGTTACCAAGCACGCCCGGGAGAAGCCGGACAACGCTGTCGACAATGACCATTGCACCCAATTCTCCGCCCGTTAATACGTAGTCTCCAATGGAAATTTCATCTGTCACTAAATATTCGCGAATGCGCTCATCATATCCTTCATAATGGCCGCAAATAAGCACCAAATGCTCCTCTTTCGCCAGCTCTTCCGCCTTTTTTTGCGTATAGCGCTCACCTTGCGGGCAAAGCAAAATAATGCGCGGATGCGGAGAGTCTTTTGTGACATGGTGAACGGCGTCAAAAATCGGCTGCGGCTTTAGCACCATTCCGGCCCCGCCGCCGTACGGATAATCGTCGACTGTTTTATGTTTATTGTCAGCGAAGTCGCGAAAATTGACAACATGGATGGAAACGGCTTTCTTCTCTTGCGCTTTTTTTAAAATCGACTCATTCAACACACCTGTGAACATATTGGGAAATAACGTTAATATATCGATTCTCATCATTCCAGCAGCCCTTCCATCGGGCGAATGGTAATTGTTTTGGTGTTTACATCGACACTTTTCACAACGTCTTCTATATACGGAATAAGCACTTCTTTTCCGTTATTCCGTTTTACCACCCATACATCGTTGGCGCCCGGAGTTAAAATTTCTTGCACGGTTCCGATCGTTTCCCCTTCTTCTGTAACGACGGTACTGCCGATAATTTCATGAAAATAATATTCTCCTTCATCCAGCTCGCCAAGCTGGCTTTCCGGCACCTTTAACATTGCCCCTTTGAACTTCTCGACAAGATTAATGTTGTCATATCCTTCAAAGGAAAGTAAATCAAACGATTTATGAACGCGGTGGCTTTTGACCGTCACTGCAATTGGCTCTTTGGATTGTTCGGTGAAAATATAAAGCGTATTGCCTTTTTTATAGCGTTGTTCTGGAAAATCGGTACGCGAAATAACGCGCACTTCGCCGCGGATTCCATGCGTGTTGACAATTTTGCCGACGTTAAACCATCTTTCCATCTCATCCATCCCTTCTTAACGAATTTCTTTGACAATACCGTCTTCAATGATAATCGCACGTTTGGACATGACGTTTTCCCAATTGTCACCGACCTGCACGTCGATGAGCGCCTGCACTTCACGCTCTTTTAATTCGCTTCCTAACGGTAGGATATGTAATTGTTCGAGCTGAAAATCGAGAAGTTTAATTTTCTCCAGCCTCGCATCCATTTCTTTCGCAAAGTATTGCTTTAGAAGCGAAGAGGAATATTTTCCTGTTTTTTCAAGCCGTTTCTGTTCAAACCGCAATTGGTCGCATTCGCGCATGAGTTGCTGTTTTTGCGCCATAAACGCTTTCTCGAGCGTCTGTTTGCTTTTTTCGGTGACGATTTGCCTTACTTCAATCGTTTGAATGATTTTCATAACGTCACTCCCAACAAAAAGGATATAGAAAAAGGGAGAGGAAATGACCTCACCCTTTTTCTTTCACTTGCACGATCACTCTTTTCGGCTGCTTCGCCGAAGCAGCGTAAACGACCGTGCGGATGGCATGAATCGTGCGACCTTGTTTGCCAATCACTTTTCCGATATCTTCTTTGTGCACCGATAATTCATACGTGATAGATTGTTCATCTTCGCTGTTTGTCACTGATACTTCTTCCGGATGATCGACAAGCGCTTGAACGATCGTTTCAATTAATTGTTTCATGCGCATCCCAAACTTTATTTGCCGTATTTTAAGTTATGGAATTTCTCTAAAATGCCTTGTTTGGATAGAAG
Source organism: Saccharococcus thermophilus (assembly GCF_011761475.1). Lineage (NCBI taxonomy): Bacteria > Bacillati > Bacillota > Bacilli > Caryophanales > Anoxybacillaceae > Saccharococcus > Saccharococcus thermophilus. The sequence continues at coordinate 732,900 of NZ_JAASRS010000001.1, read as the reverse complement.
ATTGCGGACGGTATCAGATGGTTTTGCACCGTTTTGCAGCCATTTCAGCGCAAGTTCTTCGTCAATTTTGATTTCCGCTGGTTCTGCAAGCGGATTATACGTACCAATTGCTTCGATGAAACGGCCGTCGCGCGGAGAACGAGAGTCCGCAACCACAATACGGTAGAAAGGTTTTTTCTTTGCACCCATGCGTTTTAAACGAATTTTTACTGCCATGTTAATTTCGCACCTCCGTAAATAGTTCACACAAGATAGTATATTAACAATAATTGTGTAGTTTGTAAAGGGTTTTTTCTTAACACATCATTTCCTACATAAATGGGAATTTAAACCCTTTTTTCTTTCCTTTTGGTATATTGGTCATCATTTTCATCATCTTTTTCATTTCGTCAAACTGCTTTAACAGCCGGTTGACTTCCTGTACGGACGTGCCGCTTCCTTTGGCAATCCGCTTTTTCCGGCTTCCGTTAATAATTTCCGGATATGTTTTTTCTTCTTTCGTCATCGAACGAATAATCGCCTCGACGCGGCTAATTTGCTTCTCATCGATCTGGATGTTGTTCAATCCTTTGATTTTATTGGCACCCGGCAGCATTTTTAAAATTTCGTCGAGCGGTCCAAGCTTGCGCACTTGCCCGAGCTGCTCTAAAAAGTCATCGAGCGTAAATGTCGCCGTGCGCATTTTTTGTTCAAGCTCTTTCGCTTTTTCTTCGTCGACGGCGGCTTGCGCTTTTTCAATAAGGGTCAATACATCGCCCATTCCTAAAATGCGCGAAGCCATGCGCTCCGGATGAAACGGCTCGAGCGCATCTAGCTTTTCGCCCATCCCGACGAATTTGATCGGCGTGTTCGTAACCGCCCGAATCGACAGCGCCGCCCCGCCGCGCGTATCGCCGTCCAGCTTCGTTAAAATGACGCCGGTGATGCCGAGCTGTTCATGGAAGCTTTGCGCGACGTTTACCGCGTCTTGCCCGGTCATCGCATCGACGACAAGGAAAATTTCATCCGGCTTTGCTACTTCTTTCATCTGTTTTAACTCATCCATTAGCGCCTCGTCAATATGAAGGCGTCCGGCGGTGTCAATGAGCACGTAATCGTAATGTTCTTGTTTTGCTTTTTCAAGCGCCTGCTTGGCGATTTCCACCGGACTGACTTGGTCGCCTAAAGAGAAAACCGGCATATTGAGCTGTTTGCCGAGCGTTTCAAGCTGCTTAATCGCCGCCGGGCGATAAATATCGGCAGCGACCAAAAGCGACTTGCGATTATACCGTTTCCGCAGTAAATTCGCTAATTTTCCCGTTGTCGTCGTCTTTCCGGCACCTTGGAGACCAACCATCATAATGACGGTCGGCGGACGGCTGGCGACGGCAATTTTGCTTTGTTCGCCGCCCATCAGTTCCGTCAACTCTTCTTTGACGACTTTAATGACTTGCTGCCCTGGTGTTAAGCTTTTTAACACTTCCTGTCCGACCGCGCGTTCGCTTACGCGCTTGACAAAATCTTTAACGACTTTAAAGTTCACATCCGCTTCAAGAAGGGCAAGGCGAACTTCGCGCATCATTTCCTTTACGTCGTCCTCCGTCACTTTCCCCTTGCCGCGGATTTTGTTCATCACGTTTTGCAAACGTTCCGATAACCCTTCAAACGCCATCTGTTTTCACCTCCTTATTCATTCTAATTCTTCTAGTTCTTTAATCATATCGAAAAGTTGCTGGTCCTCTCCATATTTTTTTAAAACATAATCCTTTAGTTGGTCCATCAGCTGCTTTCGTTTTTGAAACTTCTGAAAGAGCGATAATTTTTTCTCATATTCTTCTAGCATTGCTTCCGTTCTTTTGATATTATCATAAACAGCCTGGCGGCTGACTTCATACTGCTGTGCGATTTCGCCGAGGGAGTAATCATCTAAATAGTAAAGCGACATATAGCTGCGCTGTTTTGGCGTCAGCAATGCCTGATAAAAATCATACAAATAATTCATTCGCGTTGTTTTTTCGAGCATGAAACTCCCTCCTCTCTTGTTAAGTGAAACACCTTTACAGATGATTAGTGTAGCTTTTTTTCTTATTTCTGTCAAGATTTTATCTTTACAAAACAAGGCTGGCTAAAAAGGCGCCATCTCCGCCTTTTCGCCAGCCTATCGCATTTTTCTAAACCACCTTTATTGCTCGCTTTTCTCCTCAAATAAATCGGCAAACAATCCGTATACATATTTTTCTGGATCAAACGGCTGCAGATCATCCATTTTTTCGCCAAGGCCGACAAACTTCACCGGAATATGAAGCTCGTTGCGAATCGCCAGCACGATGCCGCCTTTTGCCGTGCCGTCAAGCTTCGTCAGCACAATGCCGGTGACGTTGGTTGCTTCTTTGAAAATCTTTGCCTGGCTCATTGCGTTTTGTCCGGTTGTTGCGTCAAGCACGAGCAATACTTCATGCGGCGCCCCCGGAACTTCCCGTTCAATGACGCGTTTTACTTTTTCAAGTTCTTTCATTAAATTGACTTTGTTTTGCAAGCGTCCGGCCGTATCACATAAAAGCACGTCAACCCGGCGCGCTTTCGCCGCCTGGATGGCGTCATAAACGACCGCCGCCGGGTCAGAGCCGGCCGATTGTTTAATCACTTCGGCGCCGACGCGCTCGCCCCAAACTTCAAGCTGTTCAATCGCACCGGCGCGGAACGTATCGCCGGCCGCGAGCATCACCGTCTTTCCTTCCGATTTTAGCTTATGGGCAAGCTTGCCGATCGTCGTCGTTTTTCCGACGCCGTTCACTCCGACAAACAATATGACCGTCAAACCGTCTTTCTGGATATTTAACGCCGCTGATTTTTCATATTCTTCGTCATCGCCGCGGTAAATCTCGACAAGCTTTTCGGAAATCACTTCTCGCATTTCTTGCGGGTCCTGTATATTGCGGCGCTTCACTTCCATTTTCAGCTCATCAATTAAATCCATGACTGTCGTCACACCGACATCGGCGCTAATCAAAATTTCTTCCAGTTCTTCAAAAAACTCTTCATCGACTTTTCGATAACGGGCGATTAAGTCGTTGACGCGCCCTGCAAGCGAATCACGCGTTTTCGAAAGACCTTGCTTAAACTTTTCGGTAACCGAATCGGCTTGCTTTGTAATTTTTTCTTTCAGCTTTTTGAAAAAACTCATATCGACGCCATCCTTTCTTGTCATGACTTAACGAGTTGTTTCGAATCTTCCAGACGGACGGAAACGAGCTTCGACACGCCCGATTCTTGCATCGTCACCCCATATAGCACATCCGCTTCTTCCATCGTGCCTTTTCGATGGGTGATGACGATAAATTGCGTCTGGCTGCTGAACTGTTTTAAATATTGTGCATAGCGATACACATTCGCCTCATCAAGCGCCGCTTCAACCTCGTCGAGAACGCAAAACGGCACCGGACGCACTTTTAAAATGGAAAACAATAAGGCGATGGCCGTCAGCGCCCGTTCTCCGCCGGAAAGCAGACTTAAATGCTGTGGCTTTTTCCCCGGCGGCTGCGCGACAATATCAATGCCAGTCTCAAGCAAATTGTTTGGATCGGTCAAGCGCAAATCAGCATTGCCGCCGCCAAACAGCTGACGAAAGACGTCGCCAAAATGGGAGCGAATTTGTTCAAACGTCGATAAAAACCGTTTTTTCATCTCTTGGTCCATCTCGTCAATCACTTGATGGAGCGTTTCTTTCGCCTGCTGCAAATCGGCTTTTTGTTCGGTTAAAAACTGATAGCGCTCCGATACCCGCTCATATTCATCAATCGCTCCTAAATTTACCGTGCCGAGCTCTTCGATCGCCAGCTTGATTAATTTTACCCGTTTACGCGCTTCTTGGACATCGGCCGTCAATGGATAGGCTGCTTTCGCCGCTTCGAACGAAAGGGCATATTCTTCACGAAGGCGGGCTAATAAATTTTCCAGTTCGACATCGAGGCGGTTTAGCTTGACTTCCTCATCTTTTACGATATCGGCGAGCTGTTTATGCTGCCGTTTCTTTTCCTTCCATTCCCGCTCTAAATGTTCCAGCTGTGCCTGGTACTGAAGCCGCTGTTCGCGGCGGCTGGCAATGAGGTCGACCGTTTTTTGCTTATCCTCTAGCTTTTTGTTCCGCAATTCTTCTAATTCTTCTTCGCTAGAATGGCTGGAACTCATCTCCTCCATTAAATCGGCAAGTTCTTGCTTGGCTGTCTGCAGCTGCTTTTTCGTATCGGCAAGCTCACTCGTAAGCTGCTCTACTTTTTCTTGCGTGTTTTTCAACCGTTGCTGCGTTTCGGCAAGAGCGATTTTTTGCTCGGTCATCGCCGTCTGCAACGCTTCTTTTGACGTTTGTTCCGTCTGCTTTTGCGTTTGCAGCTTATTGATTTCCTCATCCATTCCCCGCAATTTTTCTTCAAGATGATGAAGTTGCTCTGCGATAACGGCGAGCCGCTTTGTCATCTGTTTTGCTTCTTGCTCATCATTCGCTTTTTCATGGTCATAAAGGGCGAGGCGTTCGTTCATATTTTTTTCTTGCAATTGCAGCTCGCGCAATTCGCCTTTTACTTCCTGAAGCGTAAAACGTTGCTCCTCTATTTGTTGACGGAGCGCAGCCAAATTCGTTTCTTCCTGTTGAATTTGTTTCTTTTTCGCTTGTACAAACTGTTCGAGCTGTTCGGTTTTTTCCTCCATTTCGCGCAGTTTGGCCGAAATCGTCTCCAGCTCGCGATTTCGGCTTAGCAACGAATTCGTCTTTTTCGCGACGCCGCCGCCAGTCATCGCGCCGCCAGGGCTGACAACATCGCCATCGAGCGTGACAAGGCGGTAACGATAGTGAAGCAGGCGCGCTAATTCATTCGCTCCTTTTAAGTCGGTCGTGATAATGACGTTTCCAAGCAAATTGGCGATGACAGAATGGTAGAGGTTTTCATAATGAATCAGTTCGCTGGCGATTCCGACAAATGCCGGATGCCCTTTCACCAAGGCAAGCTGTTCGGCAGGAACCGTTTTCGCCTGTATGACATTCATCGGCAAAAAAGTCGCACGGCCGTACGCATTGGTTTTTAAATAGTGAATCGCCTTGCGCGCCACTTCTTCATTTTCGACGACAATATGCTGCATCGCACCGCCGAGCGCAATTTCAATCGCTGTTTCGTAGCGGTTTGGAACTTGGATCAGCTCGACAACTGCACCATGGACGCCCGGGAACTGCGCGCGCGCTTTTAACACTTCTTTTACCCCTTGGAAAAATCCCGCATAGTCTTGCTGCATTTCCTCGAGCAGTTCTTTTCTCGATTTTGTCTGTTGCAAATATTGGTACGCTTGATACAGCATCGCTTCTTTCTTTTCTAAATCCGTTTTCAGCGCCGAAACTTCTCCTGTTTTTTGCCTTAGCAGCGCTTCCGCCTGCTCGAGCGCCTTCTCGAGCTGTACACGTTTTTCGTCTAACGCCGCATATTGTTGCCGCAGCTTTGTGCGCTCGTCCAAATATTTGCGGTTTGCTTCAGCAAGTACAGCTTGTTTTGCCTGCAGTTTTTCTAGCAGCGTTTGCAGATGGGCGCGTTCGTTTTTTAAGGCAGCTTGTTCATGGACTAATTCGATATAATCGCTTTTTAATTGTTCGATTTTTTCTTCAATATTCACATCATAGGCCGAAAGGGAAGCTTGCTTTTCCTTTAATTCGGCTTGCAGCGTGGCCACCGCTGTTTGCAGCTCGGCAAGCTGCGTCTGTTCGCTTCTTAACACTTGTTCCATGCGCTCTTTCTTCTCGGCAAGGGAGGCAATCGCCTCTTCGAGCTGTTTCTGGTATTGGGCCGCATTTTTCTTGCGCTCTTTTAATACTTCTTTCTTTCCTTCGAGTTTTTCTAATTCTTCGCTCGCGACAAGCAGCACTTGCTGCAGCCCGTCAATCGATTCATCGAGCGCCGTAATGTGGTCGCGGAGCTGTTCGATGTCCGCTTCCGCTTTTTGCAGCATGCTAGAGAGCTGGATTTCTTCATTTTGATGCTGCTCAAGCTGCTGCTTTAATGATGTCCACTGCCCATAAAGCTGTTCAATGTCGTGCACCATCAGCGCTACTTCAAACCGTTCCAGCTCATCGCGCTTTTCCAAATAGTCTTTCGCGATCGATGCCTGCATTTTCAGCGGCTCTAGCTGCTGCTCCAGCTCGTGTAAGATGTCGCTGACGCGATGCAAGTTTTCCTGCGTTTCGGCAAGCTTTGTTTCTGCCTTTTTCTTGCGGATTTTATACTTTAGCACGCCGGCTGCCTCTTCGAAAATCGTGCGTCGTTCTTCCGGCTTGCTGCTTAAAATTTCTTCGACGCGGCCTTGGCCGATAATCGAAAACGCTTCTTTTCCAAGCCCGGAATCCATCAATAAATCGACAATATCTTTTAAACGGCAAGGCTGCTTATTAATAAAAAATTCGCTTTCCCCTGAGCGATACACCCGGCGCGTGATGCTTACTTCTTGATAATCAAGCGGCAGAAACTGGTCTTCATTATCAAGAGTAATCGTCACTTCCGCGACATTAAGCGGTTTGCGCGAATCGCTGCCGGCAAAAATAATATCTTCCATCTTCGCCCCGCGCAACGATTTTGCGGACTGCTCGCCGAGCACCCAGCGGATCGCATCGGTAATGTTGCTTTTTCCGCTCCCGTTTGGACCGACAACCGCCGTCACTCCGGGAACAAATTCGATGGATACGCGATCGGCAAACGATTTAAATCCAATAATATCTAAACGTTTGAGGAACATTCATACCACGCCTCACAATCTTTCCTATGTTGTGCGATCAATAGCCACAAAAAGGGCTGACTATTGGTAAGAGCCAACCCTTTATTGTTTCTCCAGTGTTCTTAATGTTTCGAGCGCCATCTGCGCCGCATGCTGCTCCGCCTCTTTTTTCGACTTGCCAACGCCGATGCCAAGCTCCTTCCCGTTCAGCGAAACACGGGAAACAAATTCTTTATTATGCGCTGGACCTTTTTCCTCCAAAATCGCATATTCCAGCACACCGATGCCATCGCGCTGCACAAGCTCCTGCAATTGGCTTTTAAAATCCATCACATGAGAAAAAGCACCTTCATCAATTTTCGGGAAAATCGTTTGTCCCAAAAATTGGACGACCGCATCCATTCCTTGATCTAAATAGAGCGCGCCGATAAACGCCTCGAATACATCTGCCAACAGTGCCGGTCTCGTCCGTCCGCCTGTCAGTTCTTCGCCCTTTCCTAACAGGACGAGCTCGCCGAACGACAAAGCGTTGGCAAACTTGACAAGCGAAGGCTCGCAAACAATCGCGGCCCGCAGTTTCGTTAGCTCTCCCTCGCTCATATGCGGGAACTTTTTAAACAAATATTGCGAAACGGTAAGCTCAAGCACCGCATCGCCCAAAAATTCGAGCCGTTCGTTGTCTTCCTGCGGCCGTCTCCGATGCTCATTCACATACGATGAATGAGTAAAAGCCTGAATGAGAAGCTGTTCATTCGCAAAAAAAATGCCGATTTTTTTCTGCAACTCTTTAAATTTCGCTCTCCTTTTTTCATGAGTGCGCTCTTTATCTTTTGGTTTTGACATATAGAAAGCCCTCCGACTTCATTCGACGCAAAAATCAATCGTATACTTCTTTTATTATATCCGCTCATCCGTTCGTTACACAGATAAAAAAGCAGAGAAAGCCCCGTTTTGGGCAACGGGACTTTTCTAGATATTACATGTGGCTTTTTATGTAGTTCACAGCGTCTCCTACTGTGACAATTTTTTCCGCTTCTTCATCGGAAATTTCCATATTAAATTCATCTTCTAATTCCATTACGAGTTCAACGATATCTAGGGAGTCAGCGCCAAGATCATCTTTGAAAGATGCATCTAGCGTTACTTGCGATTCTTCGACACCTAGACGGTCTACGATAATTTTCGTTACGCGTTCTAATACGTCTGCCATTCGATTCACCTCCCTTCATGATTATAGTAGATTCGGCTAGAAAATACTAGCCGCTATTTGAAATTTACATCACCATTCCGCCATCGACATGGAGCGTTTGTCCGGTCATGTAGCTGGCTGCGTCCGATACGAGAAAGGCAACGACTTTGGCGACGTCTTCCGGCTCGCCAAAGCGAGCGAGCGGAATTTGTTTTAACATTTCCGCTTTTAATTCGTCGCTAAGACTGTCGGTCATGTCCGTCGTGATGAACCCTGGCGCGACGGCATTGACCGTAATGTTGCGGCTGGCAAGTTCCCGCGCCGCCGTTTTTGTCAATCCGATGACCCCTGCTTTAGCGGCGACATAGTTTGCTTGCCCCGGATTGCCGCTGATGCCGACGATGGAAGCGATGTTGACGATGCGGCCATAGCGCTGTTTCATCATCGGCCGCGTCACCGCCTTTATACAATGAAATACCCCTTTTAAGTTCGTATTCATCACCTGATCCCATTCTTCCTCTTTCATGCGCATCAATAAATTATCGCGGGTAATGCCGGCATTGTTCACTAAAATATCGATGCGGCCAAACTGCTCTAGCACCGTTTTTACCATGCGCTCGACAGCTTCGGCGCTGGAAACGTCCGCTTGGATCGCCACCGCCTCTTTGCCCATCTTTTTGATTTCTTCGACCACTTCATACGCTTTTGCCTCGCTGCCGGCGTAATTGACGGCTACATTTGCCCCTTGACGGGCAAGTTCGAGCGCAATCGCCCGGCCGATGCCACGCGACGCTCCCGTGACAAGCGCTACTTTCCCTTGCAACATTCTTTTACTCTCCTTTCACAGCCGCAACGGTTGATTTCAATGTTTCTAAATCATTGACAGCATGCACGCGCACGTTGCGGTCAATTTTTTTCACCAGCCCGGATAGCACTTTCCCTGGACCGATTTCAATAAACGTATCCACTCCTAAAGTGATCATCGTTTTTACTGATTCTTCCCAGCGCACTGGAGAATATAACTGTTCGATTAATAAGCGCGAAATCTCTTCTTTTTTCACAACCGGCTCCGCGGTCACATTGGCGATGACCGGAATTTTCGCATCGTGAATAGCAACGCCGTTTAACACTTCTTGCAATTTGCCGGCCGCCGGTTTCATTAAAGACGAATGAAACGGCCCGCTTACCTCGAGCGGAATCACTCGTTTGGCGCCGCGCTCTTTCGCCAGCTGACCGGCTTTTTCCACACCTGCTTTCGAACCGGAGATAACAATCTGGCCTGGGCAGTTTAAATTTGCCAACTGCACCGGATCTCCTTGCGCTGATACTTCGTTTGTTACCGCTTCAAGCGCCGCGGCGTCCATTCCTAATACAGCCGCCATCGTTCCTGTGCCGGCCGGCACCGCTTCTTCCATAAACTCACCGCGTTTTCGCACCGCATAGACCGCATCAGCAAACGAAAGCACGCCTGCTGCCACCAACGCTGTATATTCTCCCAAACTATGGCCGGCAACATAATCGGCTGTAATCCCTGCCTCTTTTACTTTTTCAAGCAGGGCGATACTTGTCGTCAATAAAGCCGGCTGGGCGTTGTACGTTAACGTCAGCGTCTCCTGCGGGCCTTCGAAAATAAGCGAGGAAAGCGAAAATCCTAAACGTTCATCGGCGGCTTGAAACAGTGCACGCGCATTGGCATCGCTTTCGGCAATATCTTTTCCCATGCCTACCGTCTGCGATCCTTGTCCTGGAAAAATAAAAGCGATTTTCCCCATAGATTTCCCTTCCTTTACGAATGGTTTTGTTCGAGCGACTCTTTGATGGTGGCGATAATGTCGTTGGCTACCATTTCCCGCGCCTGGCGCACCGCGTGAAAGATCGCATTGGCATCGGACGAACCGTGCGCTTTAATCACCGGAGCGTTTAAGCCAAACAGCGCCGCTCCGCCATATTCGGAATAATCCATCATCTTTTTTAATTGAACGAGTCTCGGCTTTAACACGGCTGCCGCTAATCTGCTTGATAAACTGCTTGTCAACGCCTGCTTTAACATCGAAAATACGGATATCGCCGTGCCTTCGATCGTTTTGAGCGCGACATTGCCGGTAAACCCGTCAGTAACGACAACATCAGCGACACCTTGCAATAAATCGCGCGCTTCGACATTGCCGATAAAATGAAGGTCCGTCTCTTTCAAAAGCTGAAACGTGCGTTTAGCGACATCGTTTCCTTTTTGATCTTCTGTTCCGACATTCAACAAGCCAATGCGCGGCTGGGAAATGCCTCTTACTTTTTGGGCGTATACATGTCCCATTAACGCGTACTGCAATAAATGTTCCGGACGGGCATCAACGTTGGCGCCGACATCTAAAAATAAAAATCCTTCGCCGCCGACGGTCGGAAGCGTCGGAGCGAGCGCCGGCCGATCAATTCCAGCGATCCGTCCGACAACAAACAGTCCTGCCGCCATTAGTGCGCCCGTATTGCCAGCTGAGATGCAAGCGTCGGCTCGTCCTTCTTTCACTTCTTGCGCCATCAACACCATTGACGCGTTCTTCTTTCTTCTCACCGCCCGCACCGGCTCATCGGTCGCCTCAATCACTTCATCGGTATGAACGATCGTAATTCGTTCCTCATTCGTAAGGTGCGAGCGAATTTGCGCCTCATCGCCAAGCAGCATAATATGTACATCGGTAAAATGCTGCACCGCTTTCATCGCCCCGAGCACGATTTCTTTTGGAGCGTGGTCTCCTCCCATTGCATCAATCGCGATCTTCATAGCTGTCTCCATCCTTTTTCTCATTGTTGGATCGATACATTTCAAACGTTCCGGAAAAAACGAGCTCCTGCCCGACATAGCTGTTGACTTCGACGATCGTCCGGCCGTTTTCTTTTTCCCCAACTACTTTTGCTTTCGCCACAACGCGTTCATTTTCTTTTACTTGCCTCGTAAAACGGATATTTGCTTTGGCCGTCAAGGCAAGTTCATCGTTGATGACGGCAACGGCAAGCGAGTTGGCCTGAGCAAACAAATGATGGCCACGGGCAATGCGGTTTCGTCTAAACACATGTTCCGCTTTCACATCAAAAATAGAAATCGCGCTATGGTCCGGCTCGATATCAATAATTTCACCGATCACTTCCTCGAGCGGAAGCGCCCTTACTTTATCTGCCAGCGACTGCTTTGCAACATGCTTAATGCGTTCGCGCAACTCCGGTATCGACAGCTCCAGCCGGTCCAAGCGGATCGTCTGGACGCTGACCGAAAATTTTTCCGCTAACTCTTCATCGGTAATAAACGGATTTTCACGAATCGTCTCTTGCAAAAGCCGTTGTCGCTCTCGTTTGCTTTTTCTCATCTGTTTACACCGCCCAGTTTTATGACTAGGTACTAAAAGTAATATATAATATCAAAAAAAAGAATGCAAGCAAAAAAAGCGGTCTGCCGTATAAAAAGACAGACCGCACATCTTTTTCTATCAATCTAGTTTTTCGCCGTCCAATACGCCCGACTCTTGCAAATAAAGGCGCAAGCATTGATATGACTCATCATGCCAAAACGCTTTCGATTCAATCAGTTTCGCCGCATCGCCACGAGCGACTTCTAAAATGCGATAATCATGCACGATATCTCCAAATCGAAATTCCGGCATGCCGCTTTGTTTGGTGCCGAAAAAATCACCTGGACCGCGCAGCTGTAAATCTTTCTCTGACAGCACAAATCCATCCGTCGTTTCCGTCATAATGCGCATGCGCTCTTTTCCGATTTCGGATTTCGGGTCGGCGATCAAAATGCAATACGACTGTTCATCGCCGCGGCCGACCCGGCCGCGCAACTGGTGGAGCTGCGCCAAGCCAAACCGTTCGGCATCATAGATAACCATGACGGTAGCGTTTGGCACGTTGACTCCTACTTCTACTACAGTAGTGGAAACTAACACTTGGACGCGGTTTTCGCTAAACGCCTTCATCACTTCTTCCTTTTCTTCCGCGGAAAGACGCCCATGCATCAGTCCGATGTTGTATTTTCCTCTGTAATAATGCGTAAGCATGCTATGGACATCAATCGCATTTTGCACATCCAACTTTTCCGATTCTTCAATCAGCGGACAAATGATATAAGCCTGCCGTCCTTTTTGAATTTCTTTTTCGATAAAATCAAGCACCCGCTCGAACATATGGTGCTTGACCCAATACGTCTTCACCTTTTTTCTTCCTGCCGGCATTTCATCAATCACCGACACATCCATTTCCCCAAACGCGGTGATGGCGAGGGTGCGCGGGATCGGGGTGGCCGTCATCATCAATACGTCCGGCGACTGCCCTTTTTCACGCAAAACGCGGCGCTGCTCGACGCCAAATCGATGCTGTTCATCCGTAATGACTAAACCAAGTTTCTTAAAATTCACTTCTTCTTGAATGAGCGCATGGGTGCCGATCATAATATCAATGTCGCCGGCGGCGAGCTGCTCTAAAATTTCTCTTCGTTTCTTTCCTTTCACCGAACTCGTTAAGAGCGCGACCTTGACGTCAGTGGCGGCAAATAGCTGCCGCATCGAGTGGGCGTGCTGTTCCGCTAAAATTTCCGTAGGCACCATCAGCGCCCCCTGGTAGCCGGAGAGAACGGTGGCGTATAAGACGACGGCCGCCACGACCGTTTTTCCTGAACCGACATCACCTTGAAGCAGCCGGTTCATGCGATATGGGGCGCGCATATCGGCAAGAATTTCCGCGATGACGCGCCGCTGCGCATTCGTTAGCGGAAATGGCAGCTGCCCTATAAAAGCGTCCAGCTTTTCTGTGGAAAACGAATGGGCGATTCCTTGCGAATATTCACGCGCTACTTTGCGCAGCGCATGAATTTTCAGTTGAAACAGCAAAAACTCTTCATATACCAGTCTCCGTCTCGCCTGTTTCAATTCTTCATGCGAACGCGGGAAGTGGACGGAGCGCAGCGCTTCTTGCTTAGAAACGAGCCGGTAGGCGCGCCGGATCGAAAGCGGGAGCGGGTCGTCGATCGCCGCGCCGTATTGCGTAAGTGCCAGCTTGATGAAACGCCGCATTCCTTTCACTGTAATCGAGCCGCGCACGGAATAAACAGGCTCGATTTCTTTTGTTTGCGGGAGCGGCCCGAGCTTCACTTCATAAGCGGTAATCGTCTGGCGGTGCTGATCCCACTTGCCGATAACCGTCACCGTATCATCCATCGCTATTTTTCCTTTTAAATAAGGACGGTTGAAACAAACGACCGTGATTAAATACCGCCCGACAAGGAGACGAAACGTTAGGCGCGATTTTTTTTTCGTATAATACGTAAGAGAAGGCTCGCTATGAACCTTCCCCTCGACCGTTACTTTTTCATCATGTTTGACTTCCGCCAAATCTTTTAGCTCATAATCTTCATAACGATATGGAACATGCATAAGCAGCTGTTCGATCGTGGTAATTCCCATTTCTTTCAGCGCTTCGCTCGTCTCTTCGCCGATTCCTTTGATTGCGGTAACTGGCTGTTGCAACTCGCGATTCACCGTTATTTCGCGGAAACGCCGAAAATTTTCGCCGCTAAGGTGCGGCCTGTCGGCGTTGCTGCTAACCCCCCTTGTGCAGTTTCTTTTAATGCCGTTGGCATCATTTCACCAATGCGGTACATTGCTTCAATCACCTCGTCGCACGGGATGCGGCTTTTAATGCCGGCAAGCGCCATATCCGCCGCCACCATCGCATTTGCCGCCCCCATCGCATTTCGTTTGACACATGGCACTTCGACCAAACCGGCGACAGGGTCACATACTAATCCTAACATATTTTTTAAGGCAATTGCCATCGCTTCTGCCGCCTGGCTTGGCGTTCCGCCGGCCAGCTCAACAAGCGCGGCCGCCGCCATGCCCGCAGCGGAGCCGACTTCCGCCTGACAACCTCCGGCGGCGCCGGAAATCGAAGCGTTATTGGCCACCACATAGCCGAACGCGCCAGCGGTAAACAAAAACTCGATCATTTCCTCGCGCGTCGGTTTTAATTTCTCTTTCACGGCAAAAAGCGTGCCCGGAACGACTCCGGCCGACCCCGCCGTCGGCGTCGCGCAAATAACGCCCATCGCCGCGTTCACTTCGTTCGTTGCCATCGCTTTGCTGACGGCGTCTAAAATCGTTTCTCCCGATAAAAAGTTTCCCTGGCTAATATATCGCTGCAATAATACTGAATTCCCGCCGGTCAGCCCCGACCGCGAAACGACGCCGGCCAATCCTTTTTCCACCGCTTGTTCCATTACTTGTAAATTTTTGTCCATTTGCGCGAAAATGTCCTCTCGGCTTCTTCCCGTCACCTCGATCTCTTGGCGAATCATTACTTCGGCAATTTTAATGTTTTGGCTTTCCGCCAATTCCACCAGTTCTGCAACATTGCGAAACATTCAATTTCCTCCCTTTTGCAAACGCTTTCGTTAGTCGACAAGCTTTGTTACTTGAATAATATGCGGCAATGTTTCGAGCTCGCTGATTACATGCTCGTCAAGCGGTTGATCAACCTCAATCGTCATCAGCGCCTCTTTGCCTTTTTCTTTCCGCGACACTTCCATATGTCCGATATTAATCGCATATTTTGCCAGCACGTTGGCTACCGCGGCGATCGTTCCGTACCGGTCATTATGCATAATCAAAAGCGCTGGGTGATGGCCAGATAATTTCAGTTCAAACCCATTGAGTTCGGTAATTTCAATTTTCCCGCCGCCGATCGAAATGCCGACAAGCTCTAGTTCTCCCTGTTCATCCCCAATCCGCACCCGTGCGGTGTTCGGGTGATTCGGAATCGCTTCTTCTTCATAAAAAATAACTTCCATTCCTTCTTCTTTCGCAATTTCAAGCGAACGCGGAATTCGTTCATCAAATGTATCGAAATCAAGGATACCGCCGACAATGGCGACATCCGTCCCATGTCCTTTATACGTTTGCGCAAACGAACCATAAAAAGAAATGTGCGCCCACTTTGGTTTTCTGCCAAATAAACCGCGCGCCACCCGCCCGATGCGCGCCGCTCCCGCCGTATGGGAGCTCGACGGTCCAATCATAATCGGTCCAATAATATCGAAAACGCTTTTATATTTCATATTTTCTCTGCTCCTTCATTGCACAATAAAATAGAAGGGAAGACTCCCTTCTATTATTCTAACATATTATTCAACAGAAAAGATAAACGGATATAGCGGCTGTTTTCCGTCGTGCACTTCCACTTCAACGTCCGGATACGCTTCCTCAATATAGGAAACGATCGCTTCCACTTCCTCTTCCGTCGCGTCTTCTCCATGGATCATCGTAACGATTTCGCTTTCTTCATCGATTAACGCATCAAGCAATTGCTTCGTTACGGAAAGCTTGTCTTTTTCTGCGACAATAATTTTATTGTCCGCCAATCCCATGTAATCGTCTTTTTCAATTTCTACTCCGTCGATGGTGGTATCACGCACGGCGAACGTTACTTGCCCTGTTTTCACGCGCGCTAAAGCAGCGGTCATCGCTTTTTCATTTTGCTCTTCGGAAAGCGACGGATTAAACGCTAGCAGCGCCGCCATGCCTTGCGGAACGGTTCTCGACGGAATGACGATTACTTTTTGGCTGACGACCGTCGCCGCTTGCTCTGCTGTCATAATAATGTTTTTATTATTTGGCAGCACAAATACGGTTTCCGCGTTTATGCTTTCAATGGCCTTTACGATCTCCTCCGTGCTCGGGTTCATCGTTTGCCCGCCTTCAATGACGGCATGGGCGCCGATGCTTTTAAACAGCTCGGCAACGCCGGATCCCATTGCGATGGTCACGATTCCGTATTTTTCCGTCTGTTTCGGCTTTTCTGCATTGGAAGCGGTCTGGCGGTCTTCGTTTATAATGTTGGCGTGCTGCTGGCGCATATTTTCAATTTTAATGTTGATTAAACTGCCATATCTCTGTCCGTATGTCAATACTTCACCAGGCTGTTCGGAATGAATGTGTACTTTGACGAGCTCATCGTCTGCTATGACGAGCAACGAATCGCCAAACCGGCTTAAATCTTGGCGAAACGCGTCTTCCGAGAATGGATGCTTTTGCAGTTTATCCGGTTCGAGCCGCACCATAAACTCCGTGCAGTAGCCAAACTCAATTTCATCGGTATGAATATGGCTTTGCGCACTTTTATGATGTTCCGCTTTCACTAATTCTTCCATGGAAACTTCCGCCGTTTTCCGTTCG
This sequence comes from Saccharococcus thermophilus, assembly GCF_011761475.1. Classification (NCBI taxonomy): domain Bacteria; kingdom Bacillati; phylum Bacillota; class Bacilli; order Caryophanales; family Anoxybacillaceae; genus Saccharococcus; species Saccharococcus thermophilus. Next base: position 716,769 of record NZ_JAASRS010000001.1, on the reverse strand, counting down.
GCAACGTTTTCACCTTTTAGTTCGCTTAAAAATCCTTCATACACGTAAACGAGGCCCTGGCCGCCGCTGTCAACCACGCCTACCTCTTTTAATACCGGAAGCAACTCCGGCGTGCGCCGCAAAGACGATTTCGCTTCTTTCACGACTTCTTCCATGACAACGGCAATATCTTGTTCTTTTTTCGCCACTTCGACCGCCCGTCTTGCCGCATCTTTCGCCACGGTAAGGATCGTTCCTTCGACCGGCTTCATCACTGCCTTATAAGCCGTATTGACACCAGCTTCAAGTGCCGCAGCGAATTCGACGCTGTTAATTTCCTTTTTCGTTTCCACCGCTTTGGCAAACCCGCGGAACAATTGCGATAAAATGACGCCCGAGTTTCCGCGCGCGCCCATCAACAATCCTTTTGCCAACGCGTTTGCGACTTTGCCTATATGGTCGGAAACATTATTTTTTACTTCCTTCGCACCGGAAGTCATCGATAAATTCATATTTGTACCCGTATCACCGTCTGGAACTGGAAAGACGTTCAGCGCATCGACGGCCCTTGCATTGTTCGATAAATGAGCCGCCCCTTGAAAAACCATTTCGGCAAAACGTCTTCCATCAAGTGTCCTAATTGTCACCTACTAATTCCTCCTTACTACGGATTCGTCACCCGAACCCCTTGAACGTAAATATTGATCGATTGGACAGAAAGGCCCAACGTTTGATCAAGCGTATATTTTACTTTTGTTTGTACATTATGGGCTACCTCAGAAATTTTCGTGCCATAGCTGACAATAATGTACATGTCGATATGTACTTCGCCGTTTTCCTCGCGGACGATCACACCTTTAGAAAAGTTTTCTCTCCGCAAAATTTCCGAAATCCCATCTCTAATTTGGTTTTTCGATGCCATTCCAACAATGCCGTAGCAATCGACCGCGGCGCCGCCGGCAATCATCGCAATGACGTCATTAGAGATTTCGATTCGCCCGTATTTCGTTTGCAATTCAATGGACATGCTCGTTTCCCCCTTTGCCATAGTTCGCATAGCTACAAACATTGTACTATAACGCTATCCTTTTTAAAAGTTCCCCCATCACCCACTAGTATTATTTAGCCGAAATTAAAAATATATGTCAAGGATATTTTCTTGAAAGAGAAAACGACATCTATTGCAATCTCATTGTTTGTATGATAAATTATAATAGTGTTTTTAGACGCACAATGGAAAGCAAGACGAGTAAGGAGGGAAAAAGGATGGCAAAATGCTTTGTAACGGGAAAGAAAAAATCTTTCGGCAATTCGCGTTCTCATGCGATGAATGCAAATAAACGCACATGGAAAGCCAACTTGCAAAAAGTTCGTATTTTAGTTGACGGAAAACCAAAACGTGTTTGGGTTTCTGCCCGCGCATTAAAATCGGGAAAAGTACAACGCGTGTAATAAATTTAAAACAAAAAAGCACCAAAGAATGGTGCTTTTTTCTTATCCTTTTTTAAAGGCGTTTAACATGGCACGTACAATTCCGCCAAGGAATTTTGGCAGTTTAATGGTATAAAATTTCATTCCGATTCCCTCCTCACAGCCGTCGTAACGAACTTTCCCTCACTCTTTATTAAGTATATTCTTCAGGCTACAAATCGTACCTATCAGCAACGATGAAAATCACTGCTTCTTATCATCATTAATATGCCTTCGGAAAAGGAAAAAGTACCGGAAGATTGGATAAGTTCATTACTAATACATAGTGTCGAACCGCGAAAAATATGACAATTTGTTAGCGGATATTTAAATCCTTTTAGCGTCAGTCCTTTAATATCGCGGGAAACCGGAATGTAAGAAACATAGCGATACCGCTCATCGTAAGAAATAGTGTACGTGCCAGGGAGATGGACGGTCATCACATTTTGCCGGTCAATCATTTCAATGTCTCGATTGGCATATTTGATCAGCAATTGCACATTGCCAAACAAATGATCCAGCCTGCCGCCGGTCGCTCCGAAAATCCGGATTTTATCCGCTCCTTGCTCGACCGCCCAATCAAGGGCGATTTCCATATCGGTTTTATCTTTTTCCGCCGGCCATATGTCAAGATCATTCAGCGTTTTTTGCAGTGACACCATTTCTTCCTCTGTCAACGAATCAAAGTCGCCAAACGCTTTGACGGGTCGAATGCCTGCCTCAAGCAGCGTCTTTGTCCCGCGGTCCACCCCCAGCCACCGCACCTGTTGGCCGTCATATTGGTGCAAAGAAGGAAGCTGCTCGCTTGGTCCGCCGCCGACAATGTGAATCCACATATGTCTCCTCCTCCCCCTTCTTCAACGGAAAGAAAAGCAGAAGGCGTTTACCCTTCCGCTTTATATGGTCCGCGAAGTGCGCGAATTGCCGCGGCGCGGTCGCGTTTGTTATAGATGGCCGAGCCGGCCACAAGGACATTCGCTCCCGCCTCTACGCACAGACGAGCCGTTTCCGCGTTAATGCCGCCGTCTACTTCAATTTCCACCGATAAATTCCGTTCTTTTACGAATTGCGCCACTTGGCGAATTTTCGGCAATACGGACGGAATAAACTTCTGCCCGCCGAATCCAGGATTGACAGTCATCAATAACACTACATCGACATCTTCGATGATATGTTGAATCATTTCCACCGGCGTGTGTGGATTTAACACCACTCCCGCTTTGACCCCATTCTCTTTAATAAGATGGATCGTGCGATGCAAATGCGGGCACGCTTCCACATGAACCGATAAAAAGTCAGCGCCCGCTTTGGCAAAAGCGGGGATATACCGATCAGGCTGCTCGATCATTAAATGAACGTCAAGCGGCAAGTTCGTGACCGGGCGAATGGCCTCGACAATGAGTGGACCGATCGTGATATTCGGAACAAAATGTCCGTCCATCACATCGACATGAATATAATCCGCTCCGCCCTGTTCGACATCGCGGATTTCCTCCCCTAAAAAAGCAAAATTCGCGGATAAAATGGATGGTGCAATTTTGATCATCGTTCATACCTCGGCTTTCGTTCTTTCATTTCTTCGACAAAACTCAAGTAGTTCTCGTACCGGTAAGAAGGGATTTGCCCTGATTCCACTGCCTCTCTTACGGCGCATTTCGGCTCGGCGACATGCAAACAGCCGCGGAACTTACATGCATCACTGAGCTCGCGGAACTCTGGAAAATAATGCGGCAGCTCCTCGATTTCGATATCATCTAGCTCGAGCGCGCTAAAGCCTGGCGTATCGGCGACGAGACCGCCGCCAATTTCCAACAGTTCAACATGACGGGTCGTATGTTTGCCGCGCCCTAAATGCGCAGAAATATCGTTTGTTTTTAATTGCAAATCAGGACGAAGCGCATTTAAGAGCGACGATTTGCCGACGCCAGATTGCCCGGCAAACACAGAAATTCTTCCGTCCAAATAGGAAAGCAGCCTCTCTACTCCTTCATTGGTGACGGTAGAGGTTACGATAACGTCATAGCCGATGCGCTGATAATCGCGGATATATTGTTCGATCATTGGCTTTGTTTCCTCATTCACTAAATCCATTTTATTTACGACGATAATCGGGGCAATTTGCTTTGATTCGACAAGGACGAGAAAGCGATCGAGAAGTTTAGGACTAAAATCCGGTTCCACGGCGGAAAACACTAAAATCGCCTGCTCGACATTGGCAATCGGCGGACGGACGAGCGAGTTTTTTCGTTCGTATATTTCCAAAATATATCCTTCGTTCTCGCTTGTCGCCTGAAAAACGACGTGGTCGCCGACAAGAGGGGTGATTTTCTGTTTGCGAAATACTCCTCTGCCCCGGCATTGAAACACGTTTCCTTCTGACAACACGTAATAAAATCCGCTTAGCGCTTTAATAATCTTTCCTTCTGCCATAGCCTCACTCCTTTGCGCGATCGTCTGGATACGGAATCGTTCCTTCGTCTTTAACGACATTGTTGACAATGACGCGGTAATATGCCGTCTCCTTATACGGAATTTCAAATTCCACCGTTTCCGTAACCGGCTTCGTTAAACGATACGTTTTATACGGAGTTGTCATATTATGATTGGCATCTTGAATATACAACTGTGCTTCGACAACCTGCCCATTTTCTTCCGGTTCATACGGAATGACGATATCTTTGACGACTGTTTTTGTCGGGATCGGCTCTTTGCCCCGGGAAATTACGACCGTAATCGTATCCCCTTTGTCGACTTTTTCATTCGCTGCTGGTGTCTGCGAAATAACGAGCCCTTCCGGCACCTTGTCGGAATATTCGTATTTTATCTCCACACGCAGCTGTTGTTCGTCCGCGTAATCGCGCACGCTCTTTTCCGTATATCCTGTCAAATCTTTTAACGTAATCTTTTCCGGACCTAGACTGACGGTAAAAATAACTCCCGTTTCATCAGGCACCACTTCATCCCCGGCATACGGGAATTGATCGATAATCGTACCAAGTGGTTTATCGCTATAACGTTCATTGCGCTTAATGTTGGAAAAACCTTCGTTGCGCAACTGCTCTTCGGCTGTGTTGATATCTTCGCCGATAAAGTTGCCAAACTCCACTTTCTTTTTGCCGGCGCTTTTGTAAATAATGACGCCTGAACCTTGTTTCACCGTCATGCCCGCTTCCGGTTTCGTGCGTACGACCTTTCCTTCTTCTATTTTATCATTTTCGACGTCAATCGTATCTTTAATCTCTAACCCTAGCGACGACAGCTGTTCAACCGCCTTGTCATAATCTTTATTGACGACATTCGGCATCGTCACTTCTTTCGGAAAAATCAAGCCTGGAAGCCACGTAACCGCGCTCACTCCAACCGCCACGAGAAATAAAAAGGCTGCCGTAAGCCAGACGATCCACTTCCGTTTTGCTTTCGGCTTTTCCGCTTTTGGGCCTTCTTCCTTTTTTTCTTCGTACACCATCGTTTCCTCTTCGAGTCCGGCGCTTGCCGGATGATCTTTTATAATCGGGATCGCCTTCGTTACTTCCTCATCGTCGGTGGGAATGATAAATTTCTCTTCATTCATCCGTTCTGGATCTAAAGCGGTGCGAATATCCTCATTCATTTCCCGCGCCGAACGGTAGCGGTAAAACGGGTCTTTCGCCGTCGCTTTTAAAATAATATTCTCAACGCTTTGCGGAATGCTAGGGTTCCAAGCTTTCGGCGAAGGCGTTTCCGCCTGCAAATGTTTAAGCACGATCGATACGGCGGACTCTCCGGAAAACGGAAGCCGGCCGGTGACGAGCTCAAACATGACAATGCCAAGAGAATAAATATCCGATTTTTCCGTTGCCACTCCGCCGCGCGCTTGTTCCGGGGACAAGTAATGAACCGATCCAAGCACGGAATTCGTTTGCGTAATGGTGGTGGAGCTAAAAGCAACAGCAATACCGAAATCGGTTACTTTCACATCGCCGTTTTCATCAATCAAAATGTTTTGCGGCTTAATATCGCGATGAATGACTCCATTTTCATGTGCATGGGCAATCGCAGAAGTCAATTGTTCCATAATATGAAGCGCTTTTGAAATCGGCAAAGGGGCGTGCTGCTGAATATATTGTTTTAATGTACAACCGCGCACATACTCCATGACGATATAATAAATCCCCTCATCTTCGCCGACATCATATATGGAAACGATATTTTCATGATTCAAGCTCGTTGCCGCTTGCGCTTCACGGCGAAACCGCTTAATAAACTGTTCATCGTTGGCAAAATCAAAACGCAATACTTTTACAGCGACATCCCGTTCCAATATCATATCTCTGGCCAAATAGACGTTGGCCATGCCGCCGCCGCCGATTAAGCTTATCATTTTATAGCGGTCGTTTAATCGTTTGCCGATGAGCACGCGGATCACCTACTTTCACGTTCCAATGAAAAATCGATAATCGCCAACGTAATATTATCTTCTCCTCCCCGTTCATTAGCTAAATCAATTAGCGCCTGTGCCTTATGTTCAAGCGGATCGTCCGCGGTCAAAATATGTACCATCGTTTCTTCCGATACTTTGTTCGATAGACCGTCCGAACATAACAGCAGCATATCATGCTCATCGATGCTGATCGTTTTGATATCCAGCTTCACGTCCCTTTCCGTTCCAAGCGCGCGCAACAGCACATTTTTCCGCGGATGGTGCTCCGCATCTTCCTTGGAAATTTGCCCGGTTTTTACTAATTCATTGACAAGCGAATGGTCTTCTGTCAGTTGTTGAAATCTGTTCTTGTTGAAAAGATAGCAGCGGCTGTCGCCAATATGGCCGACGGTAACAAATTGATCGGTGCAGATCGCGCTGACAATCGTCGTTCCCATCCCTTGGCATTCTTCATTCTGCAAGGAATGTTCAAACAAAATGCGATTGACCTCCGACACATGATCTTTCAGCCATTGTTCGGCGGCCGCGGGCGATGAAATATGTTCGGACTGTTCCCATTGTTGCTTTAAATACGAAATCGTCATTTCACTCGCCACGTCTCCGGCGCGATGTCCCCCCATTCCATCGGCGACAACCGCTAAATAATGACCATCTTTATTTTGAAAAACACCGCCGCTATCTTCATTGTGAGCACGAATTTTACCGATATCGGTTTGAAAAACGGCTCTCATTCTTTCACCTCGTCTCTTCTTTTCGCTCCTTCGCGCGAAGCTGCCCACATGCTGCGTCGATATCATGTCCTTGTTCGCGGCGAATGGTCACATTAATTCCATGTTTTTTTAGCGCCCGTTCAAAGGCAAAAATTTGATCGCGCGGTGTGCGCACATAATTTCGTTCCGGCACGTAATTGACCGGAATTAAGTTAACATGGCATTTTAATCCTTTAATCAGCTCCGCAAGCTGCTCGGCATGCTCGATCTGATCGTTGACTCCGCCGAACAGCCCGTATTCAAACGTGACGCGGCGCCCCGTCTTTTCAATATAATAACGAACCGCCTCCATCAGCTTTGGCAGCGGATACGCCTTATTGATCGGCATGAGCTTCGTGCGCAGCTCCGTCGTCGGGGCATGCAATGAAATGGCAAAATTCACTTGCATTCCTTCATCGGCAAATTGATAAATTTTCGGGATAATCCCGCTTGTCGACACGGTAATATGGCGAGCGCCAATATTTAACCCCTTTGCATGGTTAACGATTTTCAAAAACTTGATCAGTTCATCGTAGTTGTCAAACGGCTCGCCGATCCCCATCACGACGATGCTGCTTACTCGCTCGCCGTACTCATCGAGCGCTTTTTGCACTTGGACGACTTGCGCGACAATCTCCCCCGCTTCTAAATGGCGTTTCAATCCGCCGAGCGTAGAAGCGCAAAACGTGCAGCCGATGCGGCAGCCGACTTGTGTCGTCACGCAAATCGAATTTCCGTAATGATGGCGCATAAGCACGGTTTCAATCGAAAATCCGTCATGCAGTTCGAACAAAAATTTGATCGTGCCGTCTTTCGACGTCTGTTTGACAATGGTTTTTAACGTGGTGATGGCAAAATGTTCGCTTAATTGTTCGCGCAGCGCTTTTGGCAAGTTTGTCATTTCCGAAAAATCGGTTACCCGTTTTTGGTAGAGCCATTCATATATTTGCGTCGCGCGAAACGGTTTTTCGCCGCGCTCAACAAGCCAATTTTTCAGCTCCTCTAACGTCAGCGAATAAATCGATGGCAAATGCGCTTTGATTTCGTTTTGTTTGCGTGCGGTCGTCTTTGTTGTTTCCAATGAAGCTACACCTTCTTTCGTAATGATGCGATAAAAAATCCGTCCGAGCCAAAATAGTGAGGAAGGAGATGCAGCTGCCCGTTGCGGACGTATGGCTGCACTTTTTCCGGCAACCGCTCCTGCATCGTTTCATCTGGCGCAAATTCCGGATGGTCGTTTAAAAACTGGGAGATCACTCTTTCATTTTCTTCAGGGTCAATCGTGCAAGTGCTGTATACAAGCGTTCCGCCTCTTTTTAAGAGCGGTGCCGCCGCCCGCAAGATTTCTTGTTGCAGCCGGGCGAGGGAAGGAATATCTTCTTCCGTTTTGGTGTATTTAATATCCGGCTTGCGGCGAATGACGCCAAATCCGGAACACGGCGCATCTACTAAAATTTTATCAAACGATTCTTTTTCAAACCGCTCGCCTAAACGCCGGCTGTCAAGCACATAGGTGGAAATGTTCGTCAACTGCAGGCGCTTTGCCTGCTCTTCGATCAACTTGACCTTATGGTCGTGAATGTCTGCCGATACGACTTGCCCGGTATTGCGCATTAATTCGGCGATATGGGTGGACTTTCCGCCCGGTGCCGCGCAGCTGTCAAGCACGCGTTCCTCTTCTTTCGGACCTAGCGCTCTTGCCACCAGCATCGAGCTTTCATCTTGAATCGTGATCAATCCTTCGCGAAATGCCACGGTGTGGGCGAGATTCCCTCTCCCGGCGCAAATCGCCTCCGCGGCGACTTCACCGCGCGCGACTTCCATTCCTTCCTGGCGGAGCCGCTCCATCGCGTCCTCTACCGTGATTCGCGCCGTATTCACTCTTGCTGTTTGCTTTGGCGGAAGCAAGTTTGTTTCACACATCCGTTTTGTTTCGGCAAAACCGTATTGCCCGACCCAGCGCTTGACAAGCCAGTACGGATGGCTTGTCGCAACAGCCAACCGCTTGACTTCATCTTTAATGTTCTCAAGCGGCGGCACACCTTGACGCTGGATCGAGCGCATCACTCCGTTCACAAGCGAAGCCGTTCCTTTATGCCCGCGTTTTTTCGCGATTTCCACCGCTTCAAAAATCGCGGCGCGGTCGGGAACGCGGTCTAAATATAATACTTGATAAAGGGTCAAGCGAAGCAGGATGCGGACCCACCGCTCCAGCTTGCGCGCTTTTGCCAAAAAAGGGGTTAAATAATAATCGAGCGTGTCGCGCCGCTGCATTGTCCCATATACAATTTCCGTCAGCAGCCCGACATCTCTTGCAGACAGATGATTTTCCTCAATGGCTTTATTTAGTTGCAAGTTGCTGTACGCTTCTTTTTCCTCAATCGCCAACAGCGTTTCTAACGCAATTTCACGCACGTTTTTCGTTTTCATGTTCCTCTCCTAGCTTCATTCCGATAGTAAGATGAGCGCCGGCGCCGCGCAAAAACTGCGCCGCTTCCATCCGCTTTTTGCCGGCCGGCTGCAGCTCCATAATTTTGATTGCTGTTTCATTGCCGGTCGCCACAACGATTCCGTCATCGACAATATCGACGATCGTCCCTGGTTCCGCTTTTTTCGGTGCAGGAATTTTTTCCCCCCACCAAATTTTCCATACCTTTCCCTCTTGCGTCGTATAAGCGACCGGCCATGGGTTTAAGCCGCGGATATGGTTATAAATCTCTTCTCCCGATTTTGTCCAATCAATTTTTTCTTGTTCGCGTTTAATATTATACGCAAACGTCGCTTTTTCCTCGTCCTGTTTGACCGGAGTCAGCTTCCCGGCAAGCAGCTGCGGAATGGTCTCTGATAACAGTTTTGCCCCGGCGATGCTTAATTTATCATGCAAGGTGCCGACCGTATCGGTTTCCGTGATCGGCACTTCTACTTGGGTTAAAATATCGCCGGCATCGAGTTTTTCTACCATATACATAATGGTGACGCCTGTTTTTGTTTTTCCCTGCAAAATCGCATAATGAATCGGCGCGCCGCCGCGCAACTCCGGAAGCAAGGAGGCATGGACATTAATGCAGCCATATTTCGGCGCCTCAAGCAACGCTTTCGGCAAAATTTGTCCGAACGCCGCCGTTACAATTAAATCCGGTTTTAGCGCCAGAACTTGTTCGTATTGCTCTTTTTCACGGATTTTTGTCGGCTGCAATACCGGAATTCCATGTTTTTCTGCTTCCACTTTCACCGGCGGCGGCGTCAGCTCCTGCTTTCTTCCTTTCGGTTTGTCGGGCTGGGTGACGACGCCAACGACATCGTATCCATCTTTCATCAGTTGTCTTAATATCGGAACGGCAAAGTCCGGGGTTCCCATAAATACGATTCTTGTCATCCTTCTCATCTACCCTTCTATTTCCTCGGGATCATAATAACGGATTACTTTCGAGGTAAATAATATTCCGTGTAAATGATCGATCTCGTGCTGAAGCGCACGCGCCAAAAATCCTGTCGCTTCAAGTGTAAACGGCCGGCCGCGGCGGTTTTGGGCGCGGACTTTGACATAATCGGCCCGCTTCACTTCCCCAAACAGCCCCGGAAAGCTTAAGCAGCCTTCCGGGCCGGTTTGTTCGCCGCGCGCTTCGAGAATAACCGGATTGATCAGTTCAATGCGGCCGTGTTCATCGCCGACATCGACGACGGCAATTTGTTTAGCAATGCCGACTTGCGGGGCGGCTAAGCCGACCCCGTCGGCATCTACCATCGTATCATACATATCGTTTAACAGTTTGATCAGCTTGCGATCAAAATTCGTTACTCGTTCACATTCCTTTTCTAAAATTTCTGCTGGGTATGTCACAATTGGTAAGACGGCCAATGAAATTCCTCCATTTACATCATCATATATGGATTCGTATCGATCGTGATCGATAAATCACCTTGGGAAACATCATGCTGATAGCGGTCAATAATCGTTTTTAGCACGCTTGTCATGTTTGCCTCCCGCTTGTATTTTATCATGCATTGATAGCGATATCTATCATGAAGGCGGGCAATCGGCGAGGCGACAGGACCAAGAATAATCGCTTCCTTCGACAGCTGCGCCCGCAAATATGCGGCAATTTTTTCCGTGACCGCCACCGCTTTCGTAATTTCCTGGTGAGATACGGTGATCAATGTCAAATAGTAAAACGGCGGATAGCCGTACATTTTGCGGAGCACCATTTCCCGCTGATAAAAAGCGGCGTAATCGTGTTTGGCGGCAAGGGCAATGCTGTAATGCTCCGGCGTATACGATTGAATCACGACCTCGCCTGGAAGCTCATGGCGCCCGGCGCGTCCGCTTACTTGCGTAAGAAGCTGGAACGTTTTTTCCGAAGCGCGGAAATCGGGAAGATGAAGCATCGTATCCGCCGCTAGTACGCCGACAAGCGTCACGTTTGGAAAGTCAAGCCCTTTGGCGATCATTTGCGTGCCAAGCAAAATATCGGCCTTTCCTTCCCCGAATTTCGAAAGCATCTGCTCATGGGCGCCTTTTCGGCTTGTCGTATCGACATCCATGCGAATGACGCGCGCCTCGGGAAGCAATTTCGCCAATTCTTCTTCCACTTTTTGCGTCCCCGTTCCGAAAAAGCGAATATGCTCGCTGCCGCACGACGGACAACGGTGCATCGTCGGTTCTTCATGCCCGCAATAATGGCATTTCAGCCGCTGCCCGGCACGATGGTATGTCAGCGAAATGTCGCAATGCGGACAGCGAATGACATAACCGCAGTCACGGCACATGACAAACGTCGAATAGCCGCGCCGGTTTAAAAACAAAACGGACTGCTCCCCTCTAGCAAGGCGTTCTTTCAACTTTTCGAACAACATCCGTGAAAACATGGAGCGATTGCCGCTCCGCAATTCTTCACGCATGTCCACAATATGGACATCCGGCATTCCGTTGTCGCTAATCCGTTTCGGCAGTGTCAATAGTTCGTATACCCCTTTTTTCGCGCGCGCAAACGTTTCAAGTGAAGGGGTGGCGCTGCCGAGCACAACGGGGCAGCCGTGGAAGCGGGCGCGGTAAATCGCGACATCGCGGGCATGATAGCGCGGATTTTCTTCCTGTTTGTAGCTTGCTTCGTGTTCTTCATCGATAATAATCATCCCTAAGTTTTCAAACGGCGCAAAAATCGCAGAACGGGCGCCGACGACAAGCTGTACTTCTTTGCGATGAATCTTCCGCCACTCATCATATTTTTCGCCGACAGACAGTCCGCTGTGAAGCACGGCCACTCGCGAGCCGAAACGGCCTTTAAAACGCTCGACCATTTGTGGCGTCAGCGAAATTTCCGGAACAAGGACAATCGCTTCTTTTCCTTGGCGCAATACTTCTTCCATCGCCTGCATATATACTTCGGTTTTTCCGCTTCCCGTCACGCCATAGAGCAAAAATACGCTATGCTCGTTGGCTCGCACGCGTTTGACAATGGCTGAAAGCGCCTTTTCCTGCTCCGCGGTGAGCGGCAGCGGCTTCGTTTTCGCAAATGTGCGATGTTCATACGGGTCGCGGTACACTTCGGTTTCCTTTTCCACAACGAACCCCTTTTCGACTAGCGATTTCACCGAAGCATACGAAGCGGATGTCTGTTCGATCAGTTCTTGCAACGGCACCGCCTCGTTCTTAGAAAGAAGAAACGTTAACACTTGCTTTTGTTTCGCCGCTCGCGCTGGCATCGCCTCCATGGCTTGTCGTATTTCTTCCGGCGGCATGGCTAATTGAATATACTTGATTATTTTTTTCCCCGCTTTTTCTTTGACCTGATAGACGACTTCCAAATACCCTTGTTGAATCGCTTTTTGTACCGTCCGCCATAATTTAGCCTGCTCGACATCTTTCCACGCAACGGCGGAACGGCCGGCAAACAGCGCCTGTATTTCTTCCGGCAAAAGCGGCCGGTATTCTTCACGAATGAGATGGATTTCCTTCTCATATTTTGCCTTCATCGCCGCCGGCAGCATCGCCTGATAAGCGGAAATGGCAAAGCAAAGCGTCGTTTCCGTCAAATATTTTCCGAGCTCAAGCAGTTCTTCGTTTAATACCGGCGTCACATCCAAAACGGCCTCGATTGGTTTCAGCCTCTCTACTTCCGAGTGTGATTTAATTTCCACCACAAACCCTTGCAAACGCCGCGGGCCAAACGGGACAGTGACGCGCATACCTGGCTTGAGAATATCTTCCCATTGTTCCGGAATCATATAATCAAACGGACGATCGGTTTGCCTAGAAGGAACATCGACAATGACAGATGCTATTTTCATCGAATCGCCTCGATATATTGATGGATTTCTTTTAAAATCTCTTCCGCCACTTGTTTTTTGGACATCAGCGGCAAGGAACGGACAGAGCCGTCTCGTTTAAAAATGGTGACAATATTGGTGTCGCCGGCAAATCCCGCACCCTCTTGGGCGACATTGTTGGCCACGACCATATCGAGCCGTTTGCTTTCTAGCTTTTGCCGGGCATACTCCTCGAGATGATCGGTTTCCGCGGCAAATCCGACTAAAATTTGCGACGTTTTTCGTTCACCGAGCGTTTTTAAAATATCGATCGTTCTTTCCATTTCAATCACATAGTCACCCGGCTGTTTTTTTATTTTTTTCTCAAACGCGTGCTTCGGGCGATAGTCAGCCACCGCCGCCGATTTAATGACGATATCCACCCGAGGAAAGCGTTCCATCACCGCTTCATACATCTCCTGCGCTGATTCGACGCGAACGGTTTTGACATTCGCCGGCGCCTCCAATTCCGTCGGGCCAGAAATAAGCGTTACTTCCGCGCCAAACCGCGCTGCCGCCTCGGCAATCGCATATCCCATTTTTCCCGTCGAACGATTGGAAAAAAAGCGGACAGGGTCGAGCTTTTCCCGCGTCGGTCCAGCCGTCACTAGCACCTTTTTTCCTTTTAAAAATGGATTGGCGCTAGAAAAAAAGCTTTCGATATTGGCAATAATTTTCTCTGGTTCTTCCAGTCTTCCTTTTCCAACATATCCGCAAGCTAAATATCCTTCCGACGGCTCGATAAAACGGTAGCCGAAGCGGTGCAGCGTTTCGATATTCGCTTGCACCGCCGGATGTTCGTACATATGAACATTCATGGCCGGCGCGATCCATACCGGCGCTTTTGTCGCCAAAATCGTTGTCGTAATCATATTATCGGCGATGCCGTTTGCCAATTTTCCAATTGTATTGGCTGTAGCAGGTGCAACAAGAACCAGATCGGCCCAGTCGGCCAAATCAATATGAGCAATCACCGCTGGATTTTTCTCTGCAAACGTATCGACGTAAACTTCGTTGCGTGATAGCGCCTGAAACGTCAGCGGAGTGATAAACTGACAAGCGCCTTCGCTCATCACCACTTTCACATTAGCGCCGCGCTGGGTTAATTGGCTCGTCAACGCGGCCGCTTTGTAAGCGGCAATCCCCCCGGTCACACATAATAAAATGTTTTTTCCATGCACCATGTTTCAAACACCTCGATTATGCTTTGTAAAAAAATAACAACCTAACAGTTAGGTTGTTATTTTTCTTCTTCTACTAATTCGATATGATCGGCCGCAATTTCCTCCAATGCTTGCCCGACAAATTTTTTCGATACCGGATTTTTAATCGTTAATTCGGCATTGTCTTGAAGCTGGCGAGCCCGTTTTGCAACAACGGTCACCAGTTTATATTTCGAATCCACTTTTTGCATCAATAAGTCGATGGAAGGATATAACATCTTTCATTCCACCTCCAACATTTTTTTGTAGCGTTTGGCCACGCGCTCCCGCCGGCAATGCTCGGCGATCACGATCGCTTTAATTCGCTCGCAAGCGAGCTCGACTTTATCGTTTTCCACGACATAGTCATACGCATCCATCATTTCTAGCTCTTCTTTTGCCGCTTTTAGTCGGTTTTGAATGAGCTCTTCCGACTCGGTCCCACGCGAAATAATTCGCTTTTCCAATTCGCTTAAGCTCGGCGGAGCGAGAAAAATAAATAAACCTTCCGGAAATACTTTGCGCACTTTCATCGCGCCCTGCACTTCAATTTCCAAAAAGACATCTTTTCCTTCCGCGAGCGTCTTTTCTACATAGTCAATCGGCGTTCCGTAATAATTGCCGACGTACTCCGCCCATTCAAGCAGCTTGTTTTCGCGAATCATTTGCTCAAATTCTTCGCGCGTTTTAAAGAAATAGTCGACACCGTCGACTTCCCCTTCGCGCGGTTTCCGCGTCGTGACGGAGACAGAATAGTGCAAATTAATGTCCGGCTGGGAAAACAGCGCTTTTCGCACCGTTCCTTTGCCAACACCAGATGGTCCTGATAAGACGATCAACAATCCTCTTTCACTCATAAATGTATAAAACCCTACCCTTCCTCCGATAAATCGTCGCTTCCATATAAACGGTTGGCTACCGTTTCCGGCTGCACCGAAGATAATATAACATGATCGCTGTCCATAATAATGACAGCGCGCGTTCTCCTTCCATGAGTGGCATCCACTAGCTTTCCGCTTTCCCTTGCATCTTGAATAATCCGTTTAATCGGTGCCGAATCGGGGCTGACGATCGTAATTATCCGAGCGGCGGATACCATATTTCCATATCCGATATTAATAAATTTAATCCCCACGAAACGTCCACCTGCCATAAACATTATTGTTGCCGCAATGAAACCGTTCTAAACAGCTACTCGATATTTTGCACTTGTTCTTTTATTTTTTCGAGCGCGCTTTTCATCTCTACAACTTGCGCGGCGATGCGGCTGTCATTCGCCTTTGCGCCGATCGTATTGACTTCGCGGTTTAACTCTTGTACTAAAAAGTCAAGCTTCCGACCGATTGACTCGTCTGTTTGCAACGTTGCGGCAACTTGCTGAAGGTGGCTGCGAATCCGCTTCAGCTCCTCATTAATATCCGCTTTTTCCGCAAAAATCGCCACCTCGGTTAAAATACGTGACTCATCGGCAGGAAGTGGAACAAGCTCATGGATCCGTTTCAGCAACCGCTCGCGATAATGTTCAATCACATCCGGCGCCCATTTTTCAATCGTCTGCACCCCTTTTTCAATCTGAGTCAGCTGCGTCTTGATATCAGCAAGGAGTGCCTCACCTTCTTGCTTACGCATGAGCGCAAGTTGTTCCGCGGCTTCTTTCACTGCGGCAAGCAAAAGTTGTTCCATTTCCTCATTGGCGCTTTCTTCTTCCATAATTTCCGTCACGCCTTCGAGCTGAAACAGGTGAGCAAGCGTTACACGGTCGTGCAGGGCAAACTCTTCATTCGCCCTTTGCAAGCTATGATAATAATCCTTCATTAATTCCCAATCAATATGTAATTTACGTTTGACTAAGCCTTCGCCTTCGATATTGACAAAAACTTCTACTTTTCCTCGTTTGACGTACGGCAAAATGGCTTTTTTTATTTTATCCTCAAAAGCCATCCATTGTCTAGGGATGCGGATGGAAATTTCACAAAAGCGATGATTTACCGACTTCATTTCCACTGTAATGGTAAGCTGTTCATTTTTTTTCGTGCTGCGTCCAAAACCTGTCATGCTATAAACCATGTCATCACATCCATTTATGTGAAATGCCAAAAAGAAAAGGTCATAGAGTCACCCTCTATCACCTTGGATATTATATCATATCTCCTTATTATTTTCTCGTCAAAAACGAACCGGAAAATAAAAATGTCGGAAGCGCGGCCAAACCAATAATCAACAGCCAATCTAATAAAGTGATCGGCATCGTATGGAAAATTCCTTGCAGCGGCGGATAGTAAATAACAACGAGCAACAATAATATGGAAACCATGACTGCGCCGACAAGATAGATATTTTCGAACGGGTTGCGGTCAAAAATGGAGCGCTCGCAGCGGCAGTCAAACACATGAATGAGCTGCGCCATCACTAATGTCGCAAACGCCACCGTTTGCGCATAAACAAGGTCGTTTCCGCTTCGTCCGTACGCCGTCATAAATGCCGCCAGCGTCACCGCCCCGATGACAAGGCCGCGGCTGATAATCTTCCAGCCAAGCCCGCGGGCAAACACGCCTTCTTTCGGGTGACGCGGCGGACGTTTCATCACATTTTCCTCCGCGCGGTCAAGCCCGAGCGCCATCGCCGGCAAACCATCGGTGACAAGGTTTACCCATAAAATTTGGATCGGCACAAGCGGAAGCGGGAGGGCCAACAGCATCGCAAACAACATCACCAAAATTTCTCCGACGTTGGACGCAAGCAAATAGCGAATAAATTTGCGAATGTTTTCGTAAATGTTTCTGCCTTCATGAATCGCGGCTTGTATCGTCGCAAAGTTGTCATCTAGCAGCACAAGCGAAGCCGCTTCTTTCGCCACATCCGTTCCGGAACGTCCCATCGCCACGCCGATATCAGCCGCTTTAATCGCTGGCGCGTCGTTTACACCATCGCCTGTCATGGCGACAATATGTCCTCTGCGTTGAAGTGCTTTCACAATTTTTAATTTATGCTCCGGCGAAACGCGGGCAAACACGTAAATATCATCGACGACTTCCTCAAGTTCATCCACCGAGAGGCGCGACAATGTTGGTCCGTCCATCACTTTTCCATTCGGCGGCAACACCCCGAGCTGCTTGGCGATCGCTTTCGCCGTCAATACGTGATCACCGGTAATCATCACCGTTTTAATGCCCGCTTCTTTGCATTGCTGCACCGCTCTTTTTACTTCCGGCCGCGGCGGATCAATCATTCCTTGAATGCCGAGAAACACAAGATTTTTTTCCGCTTCCTTTTCCGATGCAATGCGTTCATGCGCGCGCAGCGGGCGATAAGCGATCGCAATCGTGCGCAGCGCCTGGCTCGCCATCGTTTGAATCACGTCTTGAATCGTTTTTTTCCAAGCTGTCGTCATCATTTGTTCGCGGCCGTTCCAATATAGTTGGGTAGAAATATGCAGTAATACATCCGGCGCCCCCTTGGTAATGATAAATCGGCGTCCGCTTTGATCCCTCACGATGACCGTCATCATTTTCCGTTCCGAATCAAATGGAAATTCTTGTTCGATCGTAAATGTATGATGCAGCCGTTCCCTCGCCAATCCAGCTTTCATCGCAGCGACAAGCAAAGCGCCTTCGGTCGGATCGCCATCGATGTAGCGCCGTCCCCCTTTTTCTTTCAGATGGGAGCCGTTGCAAAGCATTCCAAACATGAGCAGCTGTTGCAAGACCGCCTCTTTTTTGATGTCGATTGCGCGCCCGTTTTCATAAAATTGCCCTGATGTCTCCAACCCGGCTCCGCTTATCGTCCACGTTTTGCCATTTGCCCATACATGCGTGACGGTCATCATATTTTCCGTCATTGTTCCCGTCTTATCCGAGCAAATCACCGAGGCGCATCCTAACGTTTCCACCGCTGGCAGCTTGCGGACGATCGCGTTTTTCTTAATCATCCGTTGCACGCCAAGCGCAAGCGCAATCGTGACAATCGCCGGCAGCCCTTCCGGAATCGCTGCGACCGCTAGCGAAACACCGGCTAAAAACATTTCATACAAACTGTGTCCTTGAATGACGCCGATCGCGACGACAAGAACGGTAAGCAAGAGCGCAACGACAATTAAAATTTTCCCGAGCTGTTCCAACCTCCGCTGCAGCGGCGTCATGACGGTATCGGCTTCTTGGAGAAGGTTGGCGATTTGCCCCATCGCCGTTTTCATTCCTGTCGCAATCACAATGCCAACTCCGTTTCCTCTTGTCACCAGCGTTCCCATAAACGCCATATTATGTAAATCACCGATCGCCGCGTGATCATGGAGAAGCGGAGCCGCAGATTTTGCCGTCGGCACCGATTCCCCCGTTAGCGCTGATTCTTCAATTTCCAATCCTTTCGCCTCGATTAAGCGGACGTCGGCACCGATTCTGTCTCCGCTTGAAAACTTTATAATATCGCCGACTACCAGTTCCTGCGACGGAATTTTCACCCATTCACCATCGCGCAATACCGTTGCTTGCGGCGCTGATAACTGCTTCAGCGCTTCTAGCGATTTTTCGGCGCGCCGCTCTTGGAAAAAGCCTAAAATCCCATTCATCAGAACGATGACGATAATTGCAACCGCGTCCACATACTCGCCAAGCAGCCCGGAAATGACCGTCGCCGCAAGAAGCACGAGCACCATAAAATCTTTAAACTGATTCAAAAACAATAAAAGTGCCGACTGTTTCTTTGCTTCTTTTAATTCGTTATATCCGAACCGCTTCAGACGTTTTTTCGCTTCTTCCGCCGTTAAACCCGTCGTGAGATTGGTGTTTGTTTCTTTCGCCACTTCATTCGTCGCGAGCGTATGCCACTGCATGTTCATTTCTCCTCCCTCTTTTCCTTTCTATGAAAGCTTATTCAGACATGTCCGAAAAAATGATATGATATGTTATTGATGAAGTAACAAAACAAACAGAAAGGTGTTTTTTATGTCATTCGATGGAGTGTTTACCTATGCGGTCGTAAAAGAATTACAGCAAACGCTTGCGGGAGGGCGCATCACGAAAATCCACCAGCCAGCTGTCCATGAATTGGTTCTGCAAATCCGCTCGCACGGGCGAAATTATAAATTGTTGCTTTCCGCGCATCCGAGCTATGCGCGCGTTCATTTGACGAACGAAACGTATGACAATCCAGCCGAACCGCCGACATTTTGCATGCGGCTGCGCAAACATTTGGAAGGAAGCATTATTGAAGCGATCCGCCAAGTTGATTTTGACCGGATTATCATCTTGGAAACAAAAGGACGGAACGAAATTGGCGATATTCATACAAAACAATTAATAATTGAAATCATGGGGCGGCACAGCAACATCATCTTAGTTGACAAAGAAACGAACACGATTATCGACAGCATTAAACATCTCTCTCCTGCCGTTAACCGCTATCGTACCGTGCTTCCCGGCCATGAATATATCGCGCCGCCGTCGCACGGAAAAATCAACCCGCTCGAAGCGGCCGAAGAAACGATCGTGAAAAAAATCGATTTTCATGCCGGCAAACTAGCAGACCAGCTCGTCGCCACATTTTCCGGCATCTCGCCGCTGTTTGCGAAAGAAGTGGTATTTCGCGCGGGACTTGCAAACCGGGCGACACTGCCCAAAAGCTTTATCACGTTGATGGATGAAGTGCGCGCGCAACGCTTTTCGCCAACGATGTACACAAATGGCGAAAAAGAATGGTTTTACGTGCTCCCGCTCACCCATCTGCAAGCGGAAGCGAAACCGTTTGCCACGCCAAGTGAACTATTGGACCGTTTCTACTTCGGCAAAGCCGAACGCGATCGTGTGAAACAGCAGGCACATGACCTTGAGCGGTTGATCGCCAATGAAAAAGCGAAAAACGAAAAGAAATTGCAGAAGCTAAAACAAACGCTAGAAGAGGCAAAACAGGCGGATACGTATCGCCTGTACGGAGAGCTGTTGACCGCCAACCTATATGCGGTGAAGCGGGGAATGAAAGAAATCGAAGTGATCAACTATTACGACGAAAGCGGCGCGACGGTGACGATTCCGCTCGATCCGCAAAAATCGCCGTCGGAAAACGCACAAAGTTATTTTCAAAAATACCAAAAAGCGAAAAACTCGCTGCAAATCGTCCAAGAACAAATCGAGCGGACAAAAGAAGAAATCGCTTATTTCGATACGCTTCTCCAGCAGCTTGAAACGGCCGCGCCGAAAGATATCGAGGAAATTCGCGAGGAGTTAATCGAGCAAGGATATTTGCGGGCTCGCGCCACCAAACAAACGAAAAAGCAGAAACAGCGGAAGATCGAGCTGGACCGCTATGTCGCGAGCGACGGCACGGAAATTCTGGTCGGGAAAAACAACAAGCAAAACGATTATTTAACGACAAAACTGGCGCATAAGGACGAGATTTGGCTGCACACGAAAGACATTCCCGGCTCGCATGTCGTCATTCGCAGCAAAAATCCTTCCGAGCAAACGATTGCTGAGGCCGCCAACCTCGCCGCCTACTTCAGCAAAGCGCGCCAATCGGGCTCCGTTCCTGTCGACTACACGCGCATCCGCTATGTGAAAAAACCAAGCGGCGCCAAACCAGGCTTTGTGATTTACGAAAATCAGCAAACGATTTACGTCACGCCGGATGAGGATTTGGTGATTAAAATGAAAAAAAATACCTGACATGTTCAGGTGTTTTTCCCTTCTTCTCTAGATCCTTTGTTCTATCAAACGCTTTTTAACAGTGACAAAAGGATAAGAAACAGACTATATTTGATTGTGAACAAGAAATAAAGAGAGGGAATGCTGCTTAATGCATTTCCTCTCTTACATTTTTTATTTTTGCGCAATGTTTACCTCAAACTGAAATGGCTTAATTTCAATATCATAGTTGTCAGAACTTCCCTCAAAATAAAATTTGACAGCTTTTTTATTCACATTGATAGTCGGGAAAGGTATAATTGCTTCAACGGTCGTATTAGGCAAAATATCAGATGGGATTTCAGGATAAACAGACGCTATAATTTTATGATTTTATACCCGTGGTGCTAGTTGAGTTTTAACACTCAACTAGCCCAAGAACAACAAGGGAGTAAGCCAGTAAAATACCATCCAGCGCCGTTTCAAATCCAGAAACCGAGTTCGCTCGAATCTCGGTGATCCGATACGAATCGACTAAAATCGAAAACACGGTTTCCACCACTTTACGTTTTCGCTTCATCCACTGTTTCCATGCGTCCGATTGGCGAATTCGCTGATTTTTTCGAACGGGCGTCCAAAAAGCGACCCGGTGCTCTTCGTACAGCTTCTTTTGCAGCTTTTGGCTGATATACCCTTTGTCACCGAGGTTATACGGATGTGGAATTTGCGTCATGACGGTTTCAGCGGCCACCCGGTCGTGACAAGACGCTTCGGTGACAACATATCCCATCGGAAGCCCTTGGTCGGTGACCTGCAGGTGAAGTTTCAACCCATAGAAAGTGATCCTTTTGGAAGCACAATAGCCAATATCGGCAATTCCACGGAATCGTTTGACGCGATGCATTCGAGCTGAATGACACAGCTCGATCGGCAAGCTGTCCACGACCGCATACGCATGGTGTTGCCCGCGCTTGGCCAACTGGTGTCGAATCCACTTGATCGCAAAGCTAAGCGCTCGGCAGCGACGGTTGTACCGAGAACGCTCAGGGAACAAGGCCTTGGGAAACAAATTCCCAATCACAAACCGGTGCCAAGCCCGTTCGGAAGTGAAGCCCAACAACTTTCCAAGGACATGGATGGTGATGATGACTTCGTCTTTCTGTTTCAACAAATGACGATTTCGACGTTGAAGATGAATCTGGATACTCGATAGTTGAGCCGATACAAAAAGCAAAATCGATGCATATTGTTTTTGAAGTTTGACACGATCTGTTGTAAAATGAAAGTGCTCTTGCATGGGAACTTCTCCTTTTGATGTTTGGTTGCACTTTCATTTTAAGGAGATCCTCATGCAAGGGCTATTTTTATGCTTGTCTGATTTTATCTAGCACCACGGGTATGATTTTATATATTTGGCTATTGTTTGCAAAACCGTTTCCAAATCTTTTTCGCAAAGGGTTCCGACTTTATATAAAAGATCTCTTTTATTTATAGACCTTAATTTTGTACAGCGAACGATTGCAGGATTTACTAGTCCTGCTTCTTCCCAATACTCAACTACAACATCAAACTCACTTTGCACTGACGAACTTGTCACTTTTTCAGTCGCAACATTTAATTCAACAATAGTAGCACTATCACTGCCGATAATTACTCCAAGTTTCCTTTTTGAATCTCTTTTGTCATGATATATCCAGATTTCTCCTTTCATTAATCTCCACCCTCTTCCAAGTCTTCACGTTCCTTCTTTACTATGAATCGTTCTTTCGAATAATACAAGTGCAATTGGCAGAAAAATTGAAGTTTTAGCTCCTGTAGAAAATTACCGAAATACTTCTTCCAAGTTTAATCCAGCCCTGGAAAACAAACGGATTGAACAACGCCTGTCCCTGCTTTGATATCGGCTTGCTCATATAATCCTTCCTCATTTAACGCATAAACCGTAATCACGTCCTTCATCGGATTCACAGTCCAATATGCTTTCACACCGTACGACTGCTACCAGAAAAATGAAACAATATCACGAAAAAGAGCGCATAGCCTCATGTGCTCTTCTTTGCTTGCATTGATTTTACTTCCCCCACTCTTCCGGGTTTTCCCGCCATTTGCGCAAGGTGGAGAGGTCTTGTTCTGTCACGACGCCTAGTTCGACTGCGGTTTCGATGAGTGTATCGTAATCCGTCAGTGTATACACTTCCACATTATTTTCTGCAAACGCTTGTTTTCCTTTTTCCAATCCGTATGTAAAAATAGCAACAACGCCAAGCACATGGCAGCCCGCTTCCCGCAATGCGCGAACGGCATTCAAAGAGCTTCCGCCTGTAGAAATTAAATCCTCAATGACAACGACCTTTTGCCCTTTTTCCACTTTACCTTCAATTTGCTTCCCTTTTCCATGGCCTTTTGCTTGGCTGCGCACATAGCACATCGGCAAGTTTAACCGTTCGCTCACCCAAGCGGCGTGCGGAATTCCCGCCGTTGCCGTACCGGCGATTGCTTCGGCGCCTGAAAAATGCGCGCGGATGAGCGTGGTGAGCCCATCGGCAATCGTGCTTCGTACGTTTGGATACGCAAGTGTAAGACGGTTATCACAGTAAATCGGTGATTTCAACCCAGACGACCAGGTGAACGGTTCATTTGGCTGCAGCGACACCGCACCGATTTCGAGTAAGTGTGTAGCGATTTCTTTTTTCATTCTTTCTCTTCTCCCTTCCATTCCTGTTGCAAACGTTCGTAAGCCGCAATTGGATTTTCTGCACGGGTAATGCTTCTGCCAACCACAATAAAGCTTGCGCCAAATTTTTTTGCTTCATATGGCGTGACAACGCGGACTTGGTCGTTTTTTTCGTCATCGGCAAAACGAATCCCTGGAGTAACGGTCAAAAAGGCTTCTCCGCAATGTTTGCGGATCAGCGGCACTTCTTTTGCAGAACAAACGACGCCGTCAAGCCCGCTTTTTTTTGCCAGGGACGCGTAATGGAGCACCGTTTCTTCCATCGAACGGTCGATCCAAAGTTCATTGCGAAGCATTTGCTCGCTTGTGCTTGTCAGCTGCGTGACCGCAATGCAATATGGACGGCGCGCTCCGTTTGGCGTTCCTGCTTCTAGCCCCTCCAGCGCCGCCTCCATCATCACCGTTCCCCCAGCGGCGTGGACGTTGACTAAGTCGACACCTAAACGTGCTAAACCTTGCATGGCGCGCTTGACCGTATTCGGGATGTCATGGAGCTTTAAATCAAGGAAAATCCGATGTCCTTGTTCTTTTAAGTAATGGATGATTGCTGGACCTTCTTGATAGTATAATTCCATGCCGACTTTGACGAATAATGATTCACGCGGAAACGATTGTAAAAATGCTTTTACATCCTCTCCTGTTGGAAAATCAAGCGCCACAATAAACGGGGTTTCCATCTTTTTTCCAGCTCCTTCCCGTGCATTCGGAAATGTGATCGATGCCAAGCTCATCCAAAAGCTCTGGCAGTTCGGCAATAATGTTCGGGCAAACGAACGGGTCGATAAAGTTCGCCGTTCCAATTGCGACGGCGCTGGCGCCGGCGTAGAAAAATTCAATGACATCTTCGGCTGATTGAATACCGCCCATGCCGATAATCGGTATCGAAACGGCTTGGCTTACTTCGTAAATCATGCGGATCGCAATCGGTTTAATCGCTGGTCCCGATAACCCCCCGGTCCGGTTTGCTAAAATCGGCTCGGCGGTTTTCACATCGATGCGCATGCCAAGAAGCGTATTAATCATCGTCAAGCCGTCCGCTCCCGCCGCTTCGATCGCCTTCGCCATTTCGACAATGTTGGTCACGTTTGGCGTGAGCTTGACATAGACCGGTACTTTGGAAACTTCTTTCACGCGTTTCGTCAATTCCGCGGCGATTTCCGGAACGGTGCCAAACGCAATTCCGCCTTTTTTGACGTTCGGACAGGAAATATTGAGTTCGAGCGCGTGAACGTTTGGCGCTTTCGAAATAGATTCAGCGACTTCGACGTATTCTTCCATCGTCGAACCAGCAATGTTGGCGATAATCGGCACGTCAAATTGCGCAAGCCACGGTAGTTCTTCTTCCATCACTTTTTCTAAGCCAGGGTTTTGCAGACCGATCGCGTTCAGCATTCCGCTTGGTGTTTCCGCTACCCTTGGCGTCGGGTTGCCAAAGCGGGGCTCCTTCGTTGTCGCTTTAATCATAATCGCGCCAAGCACGCTTAAATCGTACAGCTTTGCGTATTCACGCCCAAACCCGAAGCAGCCTGACGCTGGCATAATCGGATTTTTGAGCGAAAGACCTGGAAGTTCTACCGCTAATCGGTTCATAATACCACCTCCCCGGCTTTAAACACTGGACCGTCGCAGCATACTTTTTTATACGCCGTTTCGCTGCCAGGGACGCGGCAGACGCAGGCAAAACACGCGCCGATGCCGCAGCCCATCCGCTCCTCTAGCGAAAGATATACGTCTTTGTGCGGAAACGCTTGTTCCAGCGCTTTTAACATCGGTTTCGGACCGCACGCGTACAAGACGTCGAATGAAATCGCCCGCTCATGGATGACATCGGTGACAAATCCTTTCGTTCCGTGAGAGCCATCGACAGTGGCGATATACGTTTCCCCGAACTCGGCAAACTCCCGTTCATAAAAGACGACCTCTTTCGTTTGAAAGCCGAGCACACTTGTAACCACTACATCTTTTTCGACAAGCCGCTTTGCTAGTTCATAAAGCGGAGGAACGCCGATGCCGCCGCCGACAAGAAGCGCGCGCTGTCCTTTCTCTACAGCGTCAAGCGGAAATCCGTTCCCGAGCGGGCCGAGCACGTCGACCGTTTCCCCAGGCCGTTTTTCCGAAAGCAATGTCGTTCCAATTCCTTCTTTTCGATAAATGAGCGTACATTCCCTCGCGCCTTGATCGATGCGGCAAAGGCTGAGCGGACGGCGCAGGAGCGGGTCCGCTTGCGAAGTTACTTTCACATGGACAAATTGGCCTGGCTCGTTCATTTCCTCGACTAAATAACCGGTTAATGTGATGGCATAAATGTTTTTAGCAATTTGTTCATGATGAACAATTTTCATCTGTTCCCGTTTGATCATGCCCGCACCATCCCTTGCGTCAGCGCCTTTGTCGAAAACGTCATCGATTCGATGACTTGAAGCATCGCCCGTGCCGTATCCAGCGAGGTTAAACATGGAATACCGTTTTCCACCGCTTCGCGGCGGATGCGGAAGCCGTCGCTTTCCGGCTGTTTTCCTTTTGTCAGTGTATTGATGACGACTTGCGCCTTTCCTTGGCGAATCACATCTAAAATGTTTGGCGATGCGGAATGGATTTTATTGACGACCGTGACTGGAATGTTCACCGCTTTTAACACTTCTGCCGTGCCGTTTGTCGCGAGCAGCTGATAGCCGATTTCGCAGAAACGTCTTGCCAGTTCAATCGCCTCTTCTTTATCTTTATCGGCAACCGTCAATAAGACAGCTCCGTATGGACGAATATGAATTCCCGAAGCAACTAGCCCTTTATATAACGCTTTTTCAAATGTTACGTCTTTGCCGATCACTTCACCGGTTGATTTCATTTCCGGACCGAGCGAGATATCGACGTTGCGCAGTTTCGCGAATGAGAAGACCGGCGCTTTCACATATACTCCTTCGCTTTCTTGTTTCAAACCTGTTTCATAGCCAAGGTCCGCGAGCTTCGCGCCTAAAATGACTCTTGTCGCGATATTCGCCATCGGCACGCCGGTAATTTTGCTTAAAAACGGAACCGTGCGGCTTGAACGCGGATTCACTTCCAGCACGTACACTTCGCCTTGATACATGACAAACTGGATGTTCAATAGTCCAACAATCCGCAAACCTCTTGCCAGTTTAATCGTGTAATCGACGATTTTTTGCTGGATGTCCTTCGTTAACGTTTGCGGCGGATAAACGGCAATCGAGTCGCCGGAATGCACGCCCGCCCGTTCGATATGCTCCATAATTCCCGGGATAAACACCGTTTCTCCGTCAGAAATCGCGTCGACTTCGATCTCTTTTCCGATTAAATAACGATCGATGAGAACCGGGTGCTGCGGGTTCACTTTGACGGCATGCTCCATATAGTGCAATAGCTCTTCTTCTTGATACACGATTTCCATTGCGCGGCCGCCAAGAACGTACGATGGGCGAACGAGCACCGGATAGCCGATTTCTTCGGCAATCCGCACCGCTTCCTCGACGGAAAAGGCCGTTTTTCCTTGCGGCTGCGGGATGCCTAGCTCCGATAACGTTTGTTCAAATTTGTCACGGTCTTCGGCGCGGTCTAAGTCCTCAAGCGACGTTCCTAAAATGCGGACGCCGCGCGCCGCTAATTCGGCCGCCAAGTTGATTGCCGTCTGGCCGCCGAATTGTACGATAACCCCGATCGGCTTTTCTAAATCAATGACATGCATCACATCTTCAATGGTTAACGGCTCGAAATATAATTTGTCCGATATGCTGAAGTCTGTGGACACCGTTTCCGGATTGTTGTTGATAATAATCGCTTCATAGCCTGCCTGTTTAATCGCCCAGACCGAATGAACGGTCGCATAATCGAATTCAATCCCTTGCCCGATGCGAATTGGTCCTGAGCCGAGCACAACGACGCTTTCTCGGTCGGTGACGACCGATTCGTTTTCGTCTTCGTACGTGCTGTAGTAATACGGCGTTTCTGATTCAAATTCCGCCGCGCATGTATCCACCATTTTATATACAGGAATGATTCCTGCTTGTTTGCGCATCTCATAGACGTCGCGCTCACTCTTGTTCCAAAGCTTGGCGATAGCTACATCGGAAAAGCCCATTTCTTTCGCTTTTCGCAGTACTTCGATATCTCCCTTATAGTCACGAACAACGTTTTCAAAGCGGACGATGTTTTCGATTTTGGTTAAGAAAAATCGGTCAATTTGGCTCCACTCGTGAATTTGCTCGACAGTAAAACCGCGGCGAAGCGCCTCGGCAATATAGAAGAGGCGTTCATCTCCCGCTTTGCGAATCCGCTTTTCGATTAACTCATCCGATACATTTTCGGCATCTTTAAGTTCGAGATGGTAGACGTTCGTCTCAAGGGAGCGAACCGCTTTTAACAGTGACTCTTCTATCGTCCGTCCGATCGCCATCACTTCGCCTGTCGCTTTCATTTGTGTGCCGAGGCGGCGGTTGGCCGATTCGAATTTATCGAACGGAAAGCGCGGAATTTTCGTCACGACGTAATCGAGCGCTGGTTCAAAGCAGGCGTACGTTTTTCCTGTCACCGGATTAATGATTTCATCTAACGTTAAGCCGACGGCAATTTTCGCAGCGAGCTTGGCAATCGGATAGCCCGTCGCTTTCGAGGCTAACGCCGATGAACGGCTGACGCGCGGGTTGACTTCAATCACGTAATAATGGAAACTATGCGGATCAAGCGCCAGCTGCACGTTGCAGCCGCCTTCGATGCCAAGAGCGCGAATGATTCTTAGCGACGCGTTGCGCAGCAATTGATATTCGCGGTCACTTAGCGTTTGGCTTGGAGCGACGACGATCGAATCGCCGGTGTGAATGCCGACCGGATCGATATTTTCCATATTGCAGACGACGATCGCGTTATCGTTGGCGTCGCGCATCACTTCATACTCGATTTCTTTATAGCCGGCGATGCTTTTTTCTAACAGGCATTGATGCACCGGACTCAGTTTTAGTCCGGTCGAAACGATATCCACCAGTTCTTCTTCGTTCGTACAAATGCCGCCGCCCGTGCCGCCGAGCGTAAACGCCGGGCGAACGATGACCGGATAGCCGACTTTTTCGACAAAGGCGTACGCTTCTTCTAAACTATGAATAATTTCGCTTTCCGGAACCGGTTCGCCAAGTTCGTTCATGAGCGCGCGAAATTGTTCTCGGTCTTCCGCTTTTTCAATTGCCTCTAATTTTGTTCCTAAAATTTCAACGCCGCATTCTGCGAGCACCCCCGCTTTAGAGAGCTCCACCGCCAAGTTTAACCCGGTCTGTCCGCCAAGCGTCGGCAAAATCGCATCAGGGCGTTCTTTGCGGATAATGCGGGAAACGAATTCAAGCGTGAGCGGCTCCATATATACTTTGTCGGCAATTTCGGTATCGGTCATAATGGTTGCTGGATTGGAGTTTACTAAAATGACTTTGTATCCTTCTTCTTTTAGCGCTAAACACGCCTGTGTACCCGCATAATCAAATTCTGCTGCCTGGCCGATGACAATCGGGCCAGAGCCAATGACTAAAATCGTTTCAATGTCTTGGCGTTTAGGCATGAACGATTTCCCCTTCCTTTTTAAACTCTCGAATCATTGCGATAAACTCATCAAATAACGAGTTGGCGTCTTCCGGACCGGGAGAGGCTTCCGGGTGGTATTGCACCGTAAACGCCGGATAATCAAGATGCCGTAGTCCTTCTACCGTGCCATCGTTTAAAGCGATGTGCGTTACTTCTAATCTTGTGTGTTGCAATGATTCTTTTTTGACAGTATAACCGTGATTTTGCGAAGTGATCGCTACTTTTCCCGTCGCCAAATGCTTCACTGGATGGTTTGAACCGCGATGGCCGAATTTCATTTTTTCCGTATCGGCGCCGCAGGCGAGCGCGAACAGCTGATGGCCGAGGCAGATGCCGAAAAGCGGCACTTTTCCAAGAATTCCGCGAATCATTTCAATCGCTTCCGGCACATCTTTCGGGTCGCCGGGGCCGTTTGATAACATTACTCCGTCCGGATGCAAACGAAGCACATCTTCCGCGGTCGCATTATATGGCAGCACGATCACGTCGCAATTTCGTTTATTTAATTCACGTAAAATGCCATGTTTCATGCCGAAGTCAACGAGGACGACGCGATAGCCGCGCCCCGGGCTTGGATACGGGCTTTTCGTTGAGACACGCTTCACTTGATCTCTCGGCAGTTCTGTTGTTTTTAAGTATTCGACAACCTCCTGCACGCTCACGTCCAAATCGCAGATCATTCCTTTGAGCGTCCCGTATTGGCGGATAATCCGCGTTAATTTTCGCGTATCGATTCCCGATAGCCCCGGGATCCGTTTTTCTTTTAAATACTGATCAAGCGTCATTTCGTTTCGCCAATTCGATGGTGCGCCGCACACTTCTTTCACAATGAAGCCGTGAACATGCGGTTCAATCGACTCAAAATCATCGCGGTTAATGCCATAGTTGCCGATGAGCGGATATGTCATTGTTACAATTTGTCCGCAATAAGAAGGGTCGGTTAAAATTTCTTGATAACCGGTCATTCCGGTATTAAACACTACTTCTCCGACCATTTTTTCCGTGCTTCCAAACGCGTCCCCGATAAAAAATGTACCGTCTTCTAGTACAAGTTGCCGTTTCATTTACTCTCTTCCTTTCTGCCAAACTAGTTTTCCGTTAACAAACGTCATCACCGGCCAACCCTTGCATTTCCAACCGGCAAATGGGGTATTTTTCCCTTTGGATACAAACGTCTGCGGATTAATCACTTCTTCGGCCTCTAAATCTATAATCGTAATATCCGCCCGCTCGCCGACGGCAAGTTTTCCAAGCGGCAGACCAAAGCTTTGCGCTGGCCTAATCGTCAGCAAGTCAATTAACTGTTTTAACATCAATGTGTTCGTTTCGACCAAATAGGTATAAAGGAGCGGAAACGCCGTTTCCAAGCCGACAATGCCAAATGGAGCGGCATTGATTCCTTTTTGTTTTTCCGCTTTCGTATGCGGGGCATGGTCAGTTGCGATAAAGTCGATCGTTCCATCAATCAGCGCCTCAATTAACGCTTCGCGGTCTTCTTTGCTGCGAAGCGGCGGATTCATCTTATAATTCGCGTCCGGATTTGGAATATCCTCATCGCACAAAAGAAGATGGTGCGGCGTCACTTCCGCGGTGACGCGAATGCCTGCCCGCTTTGCATCGCGGACAACGCGGACCGATTCTTTCGTGCTGATGTGGCATACATGGTAGTGACAGCCTGTTGCTTCCGCCAGCAGCACATCGCGCGCGATATGAACCGATTCGCATACGGACGGGATGCCATTTAGCCCGTGGCGGCGCGCAAATTCGCCATCATGCACCACACCGCGATTCGTTAACGTGTTATCTTCGCAATGGGCGACAATCGCCATATCCAGTGCAGCGGCTCGCTTCATCGCTTCATACATCATGCCGGCAGACTGCACTCCTACCCCATCATCGGTAAACGCGAACGCCCCCGCTTCTTTTAATGCGGCGAAATCAGTCAGTTCTTCACCTTGCTGACGCATCGTAATCGCAGCGTATGGAAGCACATGGACATAAGCCGTTTCGCGAATCCGTCCGCAAAGCCATTCCATTTGCTCTTTCGTATCCGGCACCGGATTGGTATTTGGCATCGCCGCCACCGTCGTAAAACCGCCTTTTGCTGCCGCTAGTGTTCCGGTTGCGATCGTTTCCTTTTCTTCGCCGCCCGGTTCGCGCAGGTGAACATGCAAATCAATAAATCCAGCTGAAATCAACTTCTCTTGTACATCGATGACTTCATCCGCTTCTTCTCTATGTAACTCCGGTCCGATTGCGGTAATGATTCCGTTTTCGATTTTTAGTTCCGTCCGTTCGATCACACCATCTTTATTGAACGACTTGCCATTTTTCAAAATAATTGCCATTGGCCATTCTCCCTTCAATTGCTCGTTTTAATACAGCCATTCGCACATAGACGCCGTTTTCCATTTGCTTAAAAATGCGCGAGCGTTCCGATTCAACAAGGCTGCTGGCGATTTCGACATCCCGGTTGACCGGTGCCGGATGCAAAATAATGCTGTTTGCTTTCATCTTTCTCGCCCGCTTCAGCGTCAGTCCATAGCGCTCATGATACTGTTCTTTTGTCAGCCCCATTTTTTCCGCGTGCCGTTCATGCTGGATGCGCAGCAGCATGACGACATCCGCTTCCGCTACTGCTGTATCGATGTCCACGTACATGCCATACGGATTCGCATCGTCTTTCCATTCTTCCGGACTCGAGAATAACACCTTCGCTCCCAGTCTTGTCAACACCTCGGCATTGGAGCGGGCGACGCGGCTGTGACGAATATCGCCGATGATTGCCACAGTCAACCCGGCAAATGCGCCAAACTCTTGGCGGATGGTGAGCAAATCTAAGAGCGATTGGGTCGGATGATGCCCGCAGCCGTCGCCGGCATTAATAATCGGAATACGGATGGAATGACGGAGCGCCTCAAAATACGCATCTTCCGAATGGCGAATGACAACGGCGTTCACTCCGATGGACTCAAGCGTGCGGACCGTGTCGTACAGCGTTTCTCCTTTTTGCACGCTCGACATATCGGCATCAAACGGAATAACATGAAATCCGAGTTTCCGTTCCGCCATTTCAAAACTGCATTTCGTGCGCGTGCTCGGTTCGAAAAACAAATTTGCGACAAAAACGGGTTCTGTTGCTTTCCAATAACCTCCTTTTGAAAACCGCTCCGCTTCATCCAACAACTGGTTAATTTCCGTTATAGATAATTCCGTTAATGTAAACAAATGAGTCATTGTTTCTCGCTCCTTTTTCTATTTCTGCGATCCTAGGAATCTCATAAAAAAACCCCTGTCCAGTGGACAGGGTGTTACGCTGTTTGTGGGGAAAAAGAGCCGCATGCAGATAGATAACGGCTGCTCCTACCTTTTTTATACAGTAACACCCTTTTAAGTCTCTCTGGACTTAATTAAAAGGTGCAATTATGCCACATGATCGTTATTATTTTCCGTTTGCACTTCAAACATGTTTTCTTGCACTTCCGGCCGCCCCGGCAAAATAAGGTTTAAGATCACACCGCAAATCGCCGCCAGCGCCATGCCTTGAATTTGAAAGCTATCGGTGATTTTTAATACGGCGCCACCGATGCCAATGACTAAAATAACAGAAGAGATGACTAAGTTGCGTTTGTCGCCGAAATCGATGCGGCTGTCCACCAGCATGCGCAATCCTGACGATGCGATGATGCCAAAGAGCAGAATCGATACGCCGCCCATGACTGGAGTCGGGATCGAGCTGATCAGCGCAGTTACTTTGCCGACAAAGCCGAAGATAATCGCAATCACCGCCGCTCCTGCGAGCACATAGACGCTGTATACGCGCGTGATCGCCAGCACTCCGATGTTTTCACCGTACGTCGTCTTTGGCGGACCGCCGAGAAGCGCGGAAATCATCGTCGCCGTTCCGTCACCTAAAATAGAGCGGTGCAAACCCGGTTTTTGAATGAGATCGCGCCCGACGACTTTACTTAACACAAGCTGATGTCCGATATGTTCCGATAGCGTTACTACTGCAACTGGCACCATGAGCATAACAATATCCCACGTAACGTGCACCGGATAATCGACAAACGGCAGGAGGAAATCCGGCATTTCGAACCATTTTGCTTCCGCAATTTTCGAAACATCGACCACTCCAACGATCAGCGCGTATATATAACCGACGATAATTCCGACTAATACCGGAACAAGGCTGAGTATGCCGCGCAAGAACACGGAGCAGACGATCGTTGCCGCCAGCGTAACAAGCGCAACCGAAAAGTACGTGAAACTGTATTTGCCATCCGGATTATTCATCGCCATTTTCACTGCGGTATTCGCTAATCCAAGGCCGATCACGATGATCACCGGTCCGACGACAATCGGCGGCAACAGCTTCATAATCCAGCGATAGCCCGCTTTTTTGATGACGAGTGCAACGATGCCGTACACCAATCCAGCGAGAAAGCTTCCGATCATCGCCGCTCCCGGTCCACCTGCCGTTTTCGTCGCGATAATCGGTGAAATAAAGGCGAAGGAAGAGCCAAGATAGGCAGGTACTTGCCATTTCGTAATGATTAGGAAGGCAAGCGTCCCCAATCCGCTCGTAATGAGAGCGATCGACGGGCTTAATCCAACTAAATAAGGCACTAAAATCGTCGCGCCGAACATCGCGAATAAATGCTGCAAACTAAGCGTAAGCCATTGCATGGTCGATGGACGATCTTGAATATCCAATACCGGTTTGTTCATCATTACCAAACTCCTTTCTCGTTTTACACAAAAAACCCTCTTTGCCCTTGAGGGTGCAAAGAGGGTACAGAGATAGCCTACGCGCCTATTCTGCCCTTTTGCAGCCTCACGGGACTGCGCTTAAAAGGGATGACATTTACTTTTCATGAATGCTCACTTGATCCAACTCATCCACTTCGGTTAGCTCGACGACAATCAACTCCGAACTCGAGGTCGGCACGTTTTTGCCGACGAAATCAGCGCGAATCGGCAGTTCGCGATGGCCGCGATCCACCAACACCGCAAGCTGAATTCTCGCCGGACGCCCGAGGTCCATCACCGCATCCATCGCGGCGCGCACCGTGCGCCCTGTAAACAGCACATCATCGACTAAGATGACCTTTTTATTGGTCACCTCAAACGGTACGTTCGTTCCTTTCACCAGCGGCTCGTGATCCGCTGTTTTGACCGTTAAGTCATCACGATACAAGGTGATATCCAACTCACCGACTGGAATGGAACTGCCTTCAATTTGTTCAATCCGCTCTGCCAGCCGTTTCGCTAAATAAATGCCGCGTGTTTTAATGCCGATCAACACACAGTCTTCAATTCCTTTATTGCGCTCGATAATTTCATGGGCAATCCGCGTCAGAGCGCGGCGAATCGCCTGTTCATCCATCACGATGGCCTTTTGCATGTCGCTTCACCTCCACAAAAAAATCCTCCCGCCTGAGAAGCGAGAGGAACCGTTCGTACACACAATAAGGACATGCCATGCCTTTTATTTCCTTGATCCGACCCCTTCTCAGCCTCACAGGACTGAATTTAAAGGTTCTTATTCACTTGATTTCATTGTATGTGGTCTTGACGGCGTTGTCAATCATTTTTTCGCAGCCATTGTAAAATCTCTTCGAATTCAGGCGGAAGCGGCGCTTCAAATTCCAAATATTCGCCGGTGCGCGGATGCGTAAATCCGAGCACGCCGGCATGCAGCGCTTGTCCGTCGATCGGCAGTGTCTTTTTCGGCCCGTATTGCGGGTCGCCGGCAAGCGGATAGCCGATATACTTCATATGGACGCGGATTTGATGCGTTCTTCCTGTTTCCAGCTGGCATTCGATAAACGTATAATGACGGAAACGTTCGAGCACGCGGAAATGAGTGACCGCCTCTTTTCCATTTTCCTCGGTGACCGCCATTTTTTTGCGGTCTCGCTTATCGCGGCCGATCGGCGCGTCAATCGTGCCGTAATCGTGCGGAATCACTCCATGAACAATCGCTTTATACTTGCGCGTCACCGTTTTTTTCAC
Source organism: Saccharococcus thermophilus (assembly GCF_011761475.1). NCBI lineage: Bacteria > Bacillati > Bacillota > Bacilli > Caryophanales > Anoxybacillaceae > Saccharococcus > Saccharococcus thermophilus. The sequence goes on along the minus strand of NZ_JAASRS010000001.1, from coordinate 681,700 downwards.
GAGCTGATCGACAAGCGACTGATGCGCTATATCGTTTTTAGCCACCATCAATAAGCCGGACGTATCTTTATCAATGCGATGAACAATGCCTGGGCGCAGCACGCCGTTAATGCCGGACAAATCCGTGCAGTGGGCAAGCAAAGCGTTGACGAGCGTGCCGCGCATATGCCCGGGAGCTGGATGGACGACCATGCCGCGCGGTTTGTTGACGACAAGCACATCCGCATCCTCATAATAAATATCAAGCGGGATATTTTCCGGCTCGACATGGAGCGGCTCCGGCTCCGGCGGACGGATAACGACCACATCCCCTGCTTCGCATTTGTAATTCGCTTTCACAGACCGATCGTTGACGGTGACGAGTCCGTTCTTGATCCACTGCTGTACTTTCGAACGCGACCATTCTTCATTTAACGCGGCAATGACCTTGTCAATGCGTTCGTTGTCGTATTCTTCGTCAATGTGAAACTGAATGACTTCCATTTACTGATTCTCCTTTTCTGGTGTCGCGAAGAAAAACACTTTGATAAAAAGAAGAACAACGCCAATCGTCAGCGCTGAATCGGCAATATTAAATACCGGAAAGCTGTATGTACCAATATACGTATGGATAAAATCGACCACTTCTTTACGGAAAAGACGATCAATAAAATTGCCGAGCGCCCCGCCGAGCATCAAGCCAAGGGCAACGCCAAACAGCCTTTCTCCGCGCGGTAAGCGCTGGATATACACGATGAGTCCGACGACAACAATAACGGTAATCAAATAAAAAAGCCAAAACTGTCCTTGTAAAATGCCCCACGCTGCACCGCGGTTGCGATGGGACGTAATGTAAAGCACGTTCGGAATAATGGCAATGCTTTCCCCGAGCCGCATATACTTCACGATAAGCCATTTTGTCCACTGATCGATGGCGATGATCGCCAGCGCAATGATATAGTATATCACCATAATACCCCCACTCACGTTTATCATACCTAATGCATTGTAGCATAATCAGGTAATGATAGACAATTGAATGATGCGATAAAAATAGCGGAGCCGCCGCAGTTTCGGCAACTCCGCCAGCATTAAGCGGAATAATGTTCTTTCACAATATGGGCGCAACGAGGACATAATGTCGGATGATCCGCATCTTCTCCTACTTCCGGCGTTACCACCCAGCAACGCTCGCATGTTTCTCCTTCCGCCGGTTTGACGACGACGGCCACATTGGCCAATTTTTGCGCATCTTCCGGAGCGTTTTCATAATCTTCCGCAATCGCAAACTCGGATACAATAAACAGCTGTTTTAAATCTTCTTCAATCGATTGTAAAAGCTGGCGCGCTTCTTTTTTCGGATACACGACGACGCTTGCGGTTAACGATTTGCCAATTACTTTTTCATTGCGCGCCACTTCGAGCGCTTTTAGCACATCATCGCGCAAGTTCATAAACGCATCCCATTTGGCGATCAACGCTTCTTCGCCATCGAGCGCCACCGGCTCCGGCATATCGACAAGCTGAACGCTTTCCGCTTTTTCTTTGCGATTTGGAATATGCTCCCACACTTCATCGGCTGTATGCGGCAAAATCGGCGCAACCAGTTTCGTCAACGCGACGACCGTTTCGTACAATACCGTTTGAATCGAGCGGCGGGCATGGTCATTGGCCGCTTCAATATACAAAATATCTTTAGCAAAATCTAAGTAAAACGCGCTTAAATCGACGGTGCAGAAATGGTTGACATCATGGTAAATGGCAGCAAAATCATATGTTTCGTATGCATGTTTTACTTTTGCGATCAACCGGTTTAATTTAGCAAGCATATAGCGGTCCACTTCGCGCAATTTGGTTGTCGCAACGGCATCTGTTTCCGGGTTAAAGTCAAATAAGTTTCCGAGCATAAAGCGGAACGTATTGCGAATTTTACGATACACTTCCGACACTTGTTTTAAAATGCTGTCGGAAATGCGGACGTCGGCTTGATAGTCGACGGAAGCAACCCAAAGCCGCAAAATATCGGCGCCTAGCTGTTCCATTACTTTGGCCGGCACGACCACATTGCCGAGCGATTTGCTCATTTTCCGTCCTTCGCCGTCAAGAACGAATCCGTGGCTCAATACCGCTTTATACGGCGCTTTTCCGGTCACGGCGACCGCCGTAGACAGCGACGAGTTAAACCAGCCGCGGTATTGGTCCGAACCTTCTAAGTATAAATCGGCCGGGCGCTGCAAATCCTCACGTTCCAAAAGAACCGCTTGATGGGAAGAACCAGAATCAAACCATACATCCATAATGTCTGTTTCTTTCGTAAAGATGCCGTTCGGGCTGGACGGATGGGTAAATCCTTCCGGCAACAAGTCTTTTGCTTCGCGTTCAAACCAAACGTTCGAACCGTATTGGCGGAATAAATTCGATACGTGTTCGATCGTTTCATCGGTAATAATCGGCTCGCCGTTTTCCCCATAAAAGACTGGAATCGGCACACCCCATGCGCGCTGGCGGGAAATGCACCAGTCGCCGCGGTCGCGAATCATATTATGGATGCGGACTTCCCCCCACTCTGGGATCCATTTTGTTTCTTTAATAGCTTCGAGCAATTCATCGCGAATTTTATCGATGGATGCAAACCATTGTGTCGTGGCACGGAAAATCGTCGGCTGTTTCGTGCGCCAGTCGTGCGGATACGAGTGCGTGATAAATCCAAGCTTTAACAACGCGCCGACTTCTTCTAATTTTTGTGTAATGGCTTTGTTTGCTTCATCGTAAAACATTCCTTCAAAGCCTGGCGCTTCGCTCGTCATATAGCCGCGTTCGTCAACCGGACAGAGCACATCCAGACCGTATTTCTGCCCAACGATGAAGTCGTCTTCCCCATGTCCAGGCGCGGTGTGAACACAGCCCGTACCGGCGTCAGTCGTTACATGCTCGCCGCAGACGACCAAAGAATCGCGGTCATAAAACGGATGTTTGGCCACGACGTACTCTAAATCTTTTCCTTTGACCGTTTTTGCCACATTCCACTCATTCCAGCCGATTTCTTTGGCAACCGCTTCTAGCAATGCGGCGGCAACAACGTATTTTTGGCCGTTTGTTTCGACGACTTGATAGTCTAAATCCGGATGAACCGCGATCGCCAAGTTGGCCGGAATCGTCCATGGCGTGGTCGTCCAGATGACGATTTTTTCGTCTCCGTCCAATACGCCTTTTCCGTCTTTAACCGGAAATGCAACATAAATCGATGGCGAACGTTTGTCTTTATACTCAATTTCCGCTTCTGCCAATGCCGATTCGCTTGACGGAGACCAATAAACCGGCTTTAAGCCTTTATAAATCAGCCCTTTTTTCGCCATTTCGCCAAACACTTTAATTTGTTGGGCTTCATATTCCGGCTTCAGCGTAATATACGGGTTTTCCCAGTCGCCGCGCACGCCAAGGCGCTTAAATTGCTCGCGCTGGTTGTCAATTTGTTCGTACGCATATTGTTCGCAAAGCTTGCGGAATTCCGCAACGCTCATCGATTTGCGGTCGATGCCTTTTTTCGCGAGCGCCGTTTCAATCGGCAGGCCGTGCGTATCCCAGCCTGGGACATATGGTGCGCAATAACCGCTCATTGATTTATAACGGACGATAATATCTTTTAAAATTTTATTTAATGCATGCCCCATATGAATATCGCCGTTGGCATACGGCGGCCCGTCATGAAGCACAAACAACGGACGGCCTTTTGTCCGTTCCTGCACTTTACGGTAAATGTCCATTTCTTCCCATTTCTTTTGCATTTCCGGCTCGCGTTTTGGCAAATTGCCACGCATTGGAAAGTCAGTCTGTGGCATTAACAACGTTTCTTTGTAATCCATATTCATTCCTCCTTCAATTGTATGATCTATCACCCTATCATCCATATCGAATTTTCATCATATAAGCGGATGATCGTTTTTCCGCGGCGCACCGCCCCCGCCAACCATGGCGGAAAAGCATGCCCTGTTATTTTGCGAGACGCTGAAAAACGGAAAAACCGCCCTCTCCCAAAAAGGGACGAGAACGGTCTCGCGGTACCACCCTTATTGACTATGTATACCATAGCCCACTTTGCATTCGTAACGTGAATGACGCGCCATGGCCTACTTTTCCGTTCGGCATGGAACTCCAGGGTGATCTTCACTCTTTCGCTTATGCCAGGCTTCCACCATCCCCAGCTCGCTGTAATAAGCGGTGAAAGAGCTACTGTCCCTTTCATCGTAAGTACATATGTCCGTTTTATTGGATATTATATGCGAAAAAATCGGCTGCCGTCAAGATTGCGACAGCTCTTCCTTTTTTTCCGCGTCCATTTCCGGGACTTCATATTCCATTAAATCATCCCAGTCGTTGCTATTAAGCATTTCGAGCTGCGCTTCGACAAGCATGCGGAAACGGGTGCGAAGCACTTTCGACTGCCGCTTTAAGTCTTCAATTTCCATCACGATTTTCCGCGACTTTGCCAGCGCCTCGCTAATGATGCGCTCCGCGTTTTTCTCCGCCTCTTTGATGATGAGCTTCGCTTCTCTTTCCGCGCTGCGCTTTATTTCTTCCGCCGTTTCTTGGGCGACGAGAATCGATTTGTTCAATGTTTCCTCAATATTGGTGAAGTAATTGAGCTTTTCCGTCAATTCCGCTACCTTTTCTTCCAGCTGCTTTTTTTCGCGAATCACCATTTCGTAGTCTTTAATCACTTGATCAAGAAACTCATTGACTTCATCTTCATCATAACCGCGAAATCCACGGCTAAATTCTTTATTATGAATATCTAATGGCGTTAAAGGCACAACGGCCACCTCCGTTTGCATAGTTCCTTTCCTTATCATTCGACATTTTTCTATAAATTCCTGCCATTATTCGATTATTTTTGCAGACCGATGCGGACAAGCCACTTCTCTTTTTTTGTCTTCCCTTCAATGTCCATGATTTTACAGCGGCCAAATCCGCGTGCCGAAAGAACATCTCCTTGCCCGCATTCAAAATGTGCCTGCTCGACTACTTTCCAATTTACTTTGACAAGCCCGTTTTCAATGGCGGATTGCATTTTCTGCCGCGAGACGCGAAAAGCTTGGGACAAGATCGCGTCTAACCGCAATGACGAAACGGTAATCAACGCATCTTGCCACGTTTCTTCCAGCATTATGATGTCTGAAAGCGGCTTTTTTTCTAATGAAACAGTCGCTTTGCCAATCGCGTGCAAATGGAGGCGAATATACTCTGCCACTTCATTTGCCGCAAGAAATTGTATTTGTTCCTCCTTGCGCAAAATATCGCCAAATTTTCCACGCCTTAAACCAAGCGACATCAGCGCCCCTAACACTTGCCGATGCTCTAAGCTGACAAATTTGCTCGCATAACGGACTTCAAATAAGGCAATTTCATAATCCTCTTCTCTCGGCTGAAAATACGGCGGGTACAGAAGCGCCCGCTTCCGCTCCACAAACGGGGCGCCGCCAAAAAAGGAAACGCGGACTTCGTCATCGCGGCCGATCACGCTTTGGACAATCTGCTGCTCACGCGGGTCTAAAAAGTCGGTAAGCTTAGGCGCGTACTGGCGCTTAACTGCTTCTTGCCACTCGAGCACCTGGTCAATAAAATGATGCTCCTCTTTGCGAAAATGCTGGTATATTTCCATTGATTCACTCCTAACTTTCATGAAGAAAGGAACCCTCTTTCTGGATTCCTTACACTAAATTTAACATATTAAACAAGGCATGCAGTCCTCTTGTGGCAAATTCCAACACTAAGAAAGCAATGATCGGAGAAACATCAATCATCCCAATCGGCGGAATAATGCGGCGAAACGGTTCTAAATACGGCTCGCAAATCACCGCCAGCATTTGTCCAAATTTGGTGTCACGGGCGTTAGGAAACCATGACATCAGAATGTAAATAATGAGCGCATACGAATAAATTTGAATCAATGTCGTCAAAAACCAAAGCAAGCTGTCCATAAACGGCTACCACCTCTTTATTGTTCTATCGTCCTCGTTATCAATCGAAATCGAGCCACTTACATCGACGTTATCTGGCGTGCATAAAAAAATTTTCGTACCGACTTGCTGAATGTCACCGCCGATGGCATAAACCGTGCCGCTTAAGAAGTCGACGATTCGCTTCGCCTGCTCGTGCTGAATTCGCTGCAAATTGACAATCACCGCGCGCCGGTTTTTTAAATGGTCTGCAATCTCCTGCGCCTCCGCATATGCCCGTGGCTCAATTAACACCACCTTCGATGACTTTTGCACGCTTTGCAAGCTTACGACATTCCCTTTTGCATTTCCTTTTGCAAGCGGCTGCTCCTCTTCTTGCCCGTATTCCTCTTCATATTCTTCTTCATACTCCTCATAATCTTCCTCTAAAAAATAATCTTTAAATTTTTTCATTAACCCCATCGATTCCACCTCCTAAAATTGTTTGCCGACTAGCGATGTGCCAAGCCGAATAAATGTTGCGCCTTCTTCAATGGCAATCACATAATCATTGGACATTCCCATTGACAATTCCGTACATGGCGCATTGGCAATCTGTAATGCTTGTACATTTTCTTGCAATAATTTTAATTGACGGAAACACGCCCGCAATACCGCCTCATCATCGGTATAAGGCGCCATCGTCATTAAGCCAACCACTTGAATATGGGAAAAATCGCTCAGCTGCTCAATAAAAGGAATGACTTCCTCTACAGCTAGTCCATGTTTCGTCGCTTCGCCAGAAACATTCACTTGCACAAAGCATTTCATCGGCTTTGTCGCCCGCTTTTCAATTTCTTTCGCCAGCGACATGCGATCCAACGAATGGATATAGTCGACTTTATCAATGATATTTTTTACTTTTCGCGACTGCAAGGTGCCGATAAAATGCCATGTCGGTTTGTCGCCCAACACGCTATATTTTTGCAGCAGTCCATCATCGCGGTTTTCACCTAAATCGGTAATGCCGGCTTCTAGCGCCTCGCGCGCCCGCTCTACACTTACATATTTCGTTACGGCGACGATGCGAATGTCGGCAGGGTCGCGTCCGGCACGCTGGCACGCTGCTTCAATGTTTTCGCGAATTATTGCTAAATTGTCGCGGACCGTCATTATTTTTCCTCCTTCCTGCCGATAAACGCCATCATTCTTCCCGTTTTGCCTTGATCGCGGCGATGGGAGAAAAACAAATGATCGGCACAGCTTGTGCAGTATGAAGAAACATAAATATGGTCTTTGCGGATTCCAGCCTTCATTAGCAACATCTGATTCAACGCTTTTAAATCAAGCGCATATTGGCCAGGGCTTACTTGCCGATACACAAGCGGCTGTTCTCCTTGCAAAACGCGATCAACATGTATGATCACGCGATCGTCGACAACATAGCAGCAAGCACCAATCGAAGGACCGACCGCCACATAGATGTCGGCAAGCGGAATATGTTCGCGCTCGTGCCAAAGCCGGATCATTTCTCCGGCAATATTTTTTACCGTTCCTTTCCAGCCGGCATGGGCAAGCCCGATCATACCGTATTTTGGCGCCATAAAATAAAGCGGTACGCAATCAGCAAAGCATAAAGCAAGCAACAATCCTGCTTCGTCTGTATATAAACCGTCCGCGTCCGCTATGGCGGATGGATGATCTGTCACCCCTCTTCCGCTTTGGCTAGCCGTTACCTTTTCAATACGAACGCCATGTATTTGCTCGCAACAAATCCACCGCTCGAGCGGAAATTGCAGCAAATCCGCCAAACGCTGGCGGTTGCGGACAACGACAGCACGGTCGTCGCCGACATGTAGCCCCAAATTGAATGTCGCAAACGCGCCGCTGCTCATTCCACCTTGTTTGGTCGTAAAGCCAGCCGTTACTTCCGAGAACGGATACGACGATTGCAGTAACAGCAGCTCCTTGTCTACTTGTTGAAAAATGTCAGGCATTTTCGTCAACCTCATGCTTTTTTGTTGATTTTTATCACTTTTTTTCCTATTTTATCATAGTTTGCTTAAACGTGATAACCATTATTTATCATTTAGCGTAAACGTAAGCATCCATCTCTACTCACTGTCATGCAAACGTACTAAAATAACGTCCGCGCCAATTTTGACGATATTTTGCCACGGGATGACAATTGCTTCTTCGCGTCCGAATAAACCGAGCATTTTTCCCGCTCCTAAAATGATTAACGAGCGGATTTTTCCTGTCTCTAAATCGATATCGATATCGCCAATATTTCCTAGTTTCTTGCCGTTTGCTACATTGACGACGTCTTTCGATTGAAATTCGGAAATTCTCATCATTGTAAATCCCCCGCTTTCTTCTCTTATTCATAACTATATGAATATGTGTAACAGCTTATGTAAAAAAGAAAAGAGCTGCCAGCAGCAGCTCTTATACTTGAATGTTTTTGTTCATTTGCCGAATCGCCGCTTTTTCCAACCGCGATACTTGCGCCTGGGAAATTCCAATTTCTTCGGCCACTTCCATTTGCGTTTTTCCTTGAAAAAAACGTTTGCGGATAATCATTTTTTCCCTTTCGTTAAGGCGCCGCAATCCTTCTTTTAGTGCGATTTCTTCGATCCATTGGCTGTCCCGGTTGCGTTCGTCGCTTAATTGGTCCATCACGTAAATCGGATCGCCGCCATCATTATAAATCGGTTCAAATAAGGAAACAGGGTCTTGAATCGCATCGAGCGCAAACACCACTTCTTCATGTGGAACGCCCAGTTCCTTCGCAATTTCTTCTGTCGTCGGTTCTTTCGATGTCTCACTCATCATCCTTTCGCGCACTTGCAACGCTTTATAGGCAATATCGCGCAATGAGCGGGAGACACGGATTGGATTATTATCGCGCAAATATCGGCGAATTTCGCCGATAATCATCGGTACTGCATATGTGGAAAATTTTACATTTTGACTTAAATCAAAGTTATCAATCGATTTCATAAGTCCGATACAGCCGACTTGAAATAAATCGTCGACAAACTCTCCGCGGTTATTAAAACGCTGAATCACGCTTAACACAAGACGTAAATTACCATTCACTAATTTTTCTCTTGCCTCCAAATCCCCTTCTTGCATTCGTTTAAACAGTTCACGCATTTCTTCGTTTTTCAATACTGGAAGCTTGGATGTGTCTACGCCGCAAATCTCAACTTTGTTTCTTGTCAAGTTGTTCCCTCCTATCAGGAGATGCTAAGTCGTCAGTTTTCAGTATCCCCTGCGGAAGGAAAAATATGCACTTCTGTCCAATGCATAAAAAAGCGACGATCAAACGAATCGCCGCCGTTTTACATCATCTTATTGAATTCCTTGCGAAGCCGCTTAATAATTCGCTTCTCTAATCGCGATATGTAAGATTGGGATATGCCAAGCAAATCGGCAACGTCTTTTTGCGTTTTTTCTTCTCCACCTGAAAGCCCAAAGCGAAGTTCCATAATTTGCTTTTCGCGCTCGTTAAGCTGGTGCAGTGCATTAAATAAAAGACGCCGATCAACATCTGCTTCCAAATCTTTTGTAATTACATCATCTTCTGTGCCAAGCACATCCGACAATAGCAATTCATTGCCATCCCAATCAATGTTTAACGGTTCATCAAACGATACTTCGGCACGGACTTTATTATTGCGCCGCAAATACATTAATATCTCATTTTCAATGCAGCGGGACGCATAGGTGGCCAGTTTAATTTTTTTCTCCGGGTTAAACGTATTTACCGCTTTAATCAATCCGATCGTTCCGATGCTAATTAAATCTTCAATATTAATTCCTGTATTTTCAAACTTACGCGCGATATAGACAACAAGCCGTAAATTGCGCTCAATAAGCAGTGATCTTGCCGTTTCGTCCCCGGCAGAAAGCTTTTCGATCAACATTTCTTCCTCTTCTTTTGTCAATGGCGGGGGCAGCGCCTCACTGCCGCCGATATAATATACTTCATCCGTTTTAATTCCTAACTTCGCCAATAGTTTATAGAAAAAATACGTGATGCGAATTTTCCATGTTTTCATGAAAATCCCCCTTCTAAATTAATAAAAAGTGAGTATGATATAGTAACGAATTATGAAGCAGTAAGCTTTCTTCCCCTTTGCACCATTTTCGGATGTATAATGCACTCGTATTCTCCATCTGTGGACAATTTTGTTTCGTTTAATCCGACGAGCCCTTTTTCGACTTCAAGCCATTGCCTTTCATAGAAAATCATAATGCGGTCCGGTTTCACCGCTATTAAAAATTGCTGCTCGCTTCCGACAACCCGGTACGGGATGATGCGCAGCCGATGCATCCACTTTTCAAACACGGGATGATTCGGCCCATCCAGCGCTGTTTCCAGCCGCAGCTGTTGCACTAATTCCTCTGGCAGCACTTCTTTTACTTTTTCCATCTCCACAATCATGACCGGTATTTTCGATATGGGGTCGTATAGCTGATTGCCGCTGTCAATCAGTCCTTTTAATGAAAGCGGCCTGCCGTCAAATACAATAACGACGTCCACAATATGCTCAAACCGCAGCTTTTTTTCGCGAAGTCCATTGATGCGTGCGCGGGAAAACAGCCATAATGCTGGAAATCCGACTAAAACAAACATCCAGCTGACCGGGTCGCCGACACCGAGCGAATATGTTGTCAGCATGCCGCGGTGAATATCAATTTCCCGCTGTAAAAAATAATGCACTGCGACCATACCTCCACCGACGGTAAAGGTGGCAAAGTAAAACGCAAATAAATTTTCTAAAAAATACCTGATACGCTTAAACCCGAAAGCGGTGAAAACGATCAGAAAGGAACAGAACACCTTTATGACAGGGTGCTGAACATACAAAGAAAACGGAGTAAACATCATAACAACAAGCAGGGAGCCAATAAACGCCCCGGCAAGCACCCGCCACCACACGACATCCCTCTTTAGCATGATCGCCGTCAGCCAAAGTAGCAGAGCGTCAAAGCACAAATTTAACAACCAAATAACATCTAAATAAACGGCCAACCAAATAGCCTCCTTTTTCTTACACCAAACAAGCAGTTTCTGAAAATAGTATATAGTACATCTTATTGGAAAGTCTGTCAATTTATGATGATGAAAAACAGGAATTTTTGTCAAAGAAACAAGAAAAGCGGAGGCGGCTCAATTTCGCCTAAAAGCGGCCCGCGTCCTGCGGGCAACGGCGAAATGTCGCCATCCTGGCTCCGCGAAACGCGCTAAGGAGAAGATTATTTTCATGTAAAACCGATTGGTTGGAGATCAGCCACGGAAAAAAAAAGAGCACGAACCATAAAAGATTCGCGCTCTTTCATTTAACGGCGGCGATTGCGATTGCGGAGAAACGCAGGAATATCAAGCGGATCTTCGACTTGCGCCGAACGCAAAGCCGCGTAATCTTGTGGTGCTTCTTCGCGCTTTTCCCGCTTCGGCGCAGGGGTTACTTTCGGAATGGTGCCGATTCCGATCCGCGATGGGCGCGACTGCGAAGCTACATTTTCATTAAATCCTGTCGCAATCACCGTCACGATAATTTCATCTTTTAAGTTTTCGTTAATCACGGAACCGAAAATCATGTTCACATCTTGATCGGCTGCCGATGCCACGATATCAGCGGCTTCTTGCACTTCATAAAGGCTTAAATTCGTCCCGCCGGTAATGTTCATCAATACCCCTTGGGCGCCGTCAATCGACGTTTCTAACAGCGGGCTCGAAATCGCTTTTTTCGCTGCCTCCGCCGCCCGGTTTTCGCCGCTGGCAATCCCGATGCCCATCAACGCCGATCCTTTTTTGGACATAATCGTTTTCACATCGGCAAAGTCCAAGTTAATTAAACCTGGCACAGCAATTAAATCAGAAATGCCTTGCACCCCTTGGCGCAGAACGTTGTCAGCTTCGCGGAATGCCTCCAACATCGGCGTGTTTTTATCGACGATTTCTAAGAGGCGGTCGTTCGGAATGACAATGAGCGTGTCGACGGCTTCTTTCATCGCCGCGATTCCGCTGGCTGCCTGTGTCGCCCGCTTCCGCCCCTCGAATGTAAACGGACGGGTAACTACCCCAACGGTCAATGCGCCTAATTCACGAGCGATTTGGGCAATGACCGGAGCAGCTCCGGTTCCCGTTCCCCCGCCCATTCCGGCTGTCACAAACACCATATCGGCGCCCTTTAGCGCTTCTTCAATTTGTTCCTTGCTTTCTTCTGCCGCTTTTTTTCCAACTTCCGGATTCGCACCTGCTCCTAAGCCGCGCGTTAATTTCGCCCCAATTTGCAGCTTTGTCGGTGCTTTCGATAAATTTAACGCCTGTGCGTCTGTATTGACCGCAATAAACTCCACACCTTGTACACCATGTTCAATCATCCGATTGACGGCGTTGTTGCCGCCGCCGCCAACCCCAATCACCTTAATCGTTGCCATCTGATCAATCGTAGTGTCAAACTCCAACATGACTAAATCCTCCCAAATTCAATCTCTATTCAAAGAAATATCCGAAAAATCTTTTCACCTTTTTCCCAATATTCGCTTCTTTCTTTTTCTGTTTCGGCTGTTGCTTTTGCGGCTGCCTTTCTACCGGCTCCGCCACGGTAGCAGCAACCGGAACCGATTTTCCCTGCAGCATCGCCTGCCGATAAGCAAACTTAATTAATCCGACTCCTGTCGTATATTGAGGATCGCGAACGCCTATATAATCAGGCATCGCAATGCGGACGCTGCTTCCTAATACGACATGAGCCAACTCCAATATTCCCGGCATATTGGCGACACCGCCTGTAAGCACATAGCCGCCAGGTAAGTCGCGAAATCCTAGCTTGCGAATTTCATGTTGAACCATTTGAAAAATTTCTTCCAATCTCGCCTCAATGATATCAGCAATTTCCAATTGGCTAAACTGCTGATGCTGGTCAGTCCCGATAATCGGCACACTGAACACTTCTTCTTCCGAGGCATGATCATAAAAAGCATGTCCATGCTTTAGTTTAATTTTTTCTGCATCTTCCGTTGTCGTGCGGAGTCCGATCGCTAAATCTTTTGTAATATGATCGCCTCCTACTGGCAAAACGGAAGTGGCCTGCAAAAATCCTTGTTCAAAAACGGCGATCGTCGTGGAACCACCGCCAATATCAATCAATGCGACTCCCAGATTTTTTTCATCATCGGACAATGCGAGAGATCCAGCTGCCAGCGATTGCAAGCAAATATCGCTGATTTCCAAGCCAGCCCGTTCCACGCAACGGAGTAAGTTATGTAAAATCGTTTTCGCGCCGGTGATAATGGTCCCTTCCATTTCGAGACGGACGCCGAGCATACCGCGTGGATCATGGATTCCATCCAATCCGTCAACGATAAACTGCCTCGGGATGACGCCAATAATTTCTCGATCTGGAGGAATCGATACGACTTGCGCGGCATCCATCACGCGAGCAACGTCTTCATCAGTAATTTCGCGGTTTTCACTGGAAACGGCGACGATGCCGTGGCAGTCTTGCAGTTGAACATGATTGCCTGTCACACCGACAATCACGCGGCGAATCGTTAAACCAACCATCCGCTCCGCTTGTTCGACCGCCCGCTTGATTGATTGCACCGTTTTATCTATATCAACAATGGACCCTTTTTTGAGCCCTTCCGATTTTACATTTCCTACTCCAATAATGTTAATGGATTCGTTTAACATTTCTCCGATGATGACTTTAACACTGGATGTGCCAATGTCAAGACTAACGACGATCTCATTGCTGCTCATCTTTTGGTACCTGCCTACTAAAACCGTATATGTACCGCCTCCATCAATCATTCTAGTATTTATGTTTTCGCGGTCTATTTACGTATTTTAGTAAGCAGTGACACCTCCTTTTAGGCTAAAATTTATAGATCCCAGTAGCCAGAATCTTTCAATCTATAACAGTCCGATTATGGATTAGATCATTTGCTATAAAGGCAATGAAATTATTTTTGGTACCGTCAAGAATTTTGTGTAATATAATGGGGGTAGGGTTTCTCTGAAATGGATTTGGAATGAATAGGGAACTAGTTTCCTCCACACAGGAGACTGAATATTCAGTCTCCTGTGTGGAAAGGGAGAATCCCCCTATTTTGTTTATTTACAGTATTTGGTTAATGATAACGTTCTTCAAACATTCGCTCGAGGGCTTCCTGTGCTTCGGCAAATCCTCGCAACTTTCGCCCTGCCCATTTCTCATTAAAATCTTGAATGGTCAAATATACGATTTTTTCAGCGGCTTCTAAACTATTCAAACTGTTCATCGGCTTTAGACGTTTCCGAATCTCCTTGATCGTTCGTTCAATGGCATTCGTCGTGTAAATCACACTTCGAATACTGCTTGGATAATCCATAAATGTAAGGAGGACATCCAACTCATTGGCCCAAGATTGAACTTCTCTCGGATACTTGCTTGACCATTTCGACTCAAACTGTTGAAACATCTGTAACGCCATCTCCTTATTCGGCGCGCGATAAATCAGCCTGAGATCCTCGGCCACTTCAAATTGGTCTTTTTTCCGAACACGATGGAGCGTGTTACGGACTTTGTGAACGACACAACGCTGCACATCGGCTTTCGGATAAACCGCCTTAAAGGCTTCCTCCAACCCTGGTAGTCCATCGAATATGCCCAGAAGCACTTCCTTGGCGCCTCTTTGGTAGAGGTGTTGAAGAATTTCCTGCCATACATAGGCGCTTTCTTGTCCTCCCACAAAGAAATCAAGAATTTCGCGATATCCTTCTTCGTTCACCCCTAACACCACATAAATGACTTCTTTCTCCACGGTTTCGCGACGAAGTTTTACGTATAAACCATCCAAATATAAGACGGAATAACGCTTGTGCAGTGGACGAGTGTGCCATTTCTCGATGTCTTCCTTCACGACATCGGTAATACGGCTGATCGTCGCAGGAGAATAGGTGCTTCCTAGAATTCGTTCGATAAACTTGCCAATTTCCCGTGTACTCATGCCACTTTGGTACATCCTAATGATTGCTTCCTCCAGCCAGCCGGTGTGCCGTTGGTAAGGGGCAAACAACTGTGTTTGAAATTCTCCGTTTCGGTCTCTAGGGACCAAAAGACCTTCAATCCGGCCATATTGCGTATCTAGATTTCGTTGATAGTAGCCGTTTCTCATATTTGATGTTCCGGCCTGTTCTATTTCGAGGAAATTCTTGATTTCTTCCCGCATGATCAGTTCTAATTTTTCCTTTACAAACTGACGAATGACACTTTCCAGTTGATTTGCCCAGTCGACATTCGGTATACTTTTAGACATAGGTAGGGTTCTCCTTTCTCTGGAATGTTTGGGTTCAATCAGAGAATACCCTACCTTTTTTATTTTGATCTAGTAAAATGCTTTACACAAAATTTTATACATCATCTTATTTTTTACTCCATATAATTCAACATGTCAAGAAACTTTCCCTTTTTTCCAATTAACTTTTTTCACGGTTTTGCCGCCTTTCCATCCATTCAGTAAGCAGGAGACGACGGATGACGGCAATATTTTGGAAAAGACGCACCCCAAACGCAAATACAGCTGCTAAATACAAGTCTACACCAAGATGAACACCAAGAAAAGTTAAAGTTGTTGCTAAAATGATGTTAAAAAAGAACCCTGTTATAAATACTATTTCGTCATACGTCTGCTGTAAATGGGCGCGAAACCCACCAATTAATGTATCAAATGCTGCCAGAATTGCAATGGATAAATAATTAGAATATTCGTCGGGAACGCGCAAGTCTGTCCAAAACCCAACGAGGAAACCGATCAATAAGCCGATGAGCGGAAGCCACATGCTATTTCTCCTCCTTTTTGGCCTTTACCGTTTCCATATATTTCACATTCCATTTTTCGTGAGAGGGTGGAATCACGACCATTGCCAACGGCTTCGAAATGGTAAGCTGCAAATTTTCCACAATAAAATCATCTCGGATCGTCGATACATTTAGGCGGTTGTATAACATTTCAGCATCATCGGAAATTACCTTCACTTCAATAGGCAACGAAGAAATTTTGCGGTCCCCAATTTTCGTGATGCCATTGACATCGCGAATCGCCGTTGTGTTTGTAATCCGCTCGTCGGCAATAGCAATTTCTTTCGCACCATACATATTTAATTCATTTATCAGCCGCTGTAACAGCTCGGGAGACACCGTTTCTGTAATCGGGCCGACATAATTGTCGGAATAAAACGGTTCGATCCTCAGCACGACGCCTGGGCCTTCCGCTTTCGTCAAGCCGGCTTCCTGCTCCAATTCCCTTACCGTTTCACGCAAAACCGCTTCTTGGTTTGAGCGCTGCTTTTGCTTATAGTCCCGTAATTTTCCCTCATAGTCTTCCATTTCAAGCAGAAGCTGCCGTTGCAGCTGCTGTTCTGTTTTTAAATCGGCGCGCAATTCCCAAATATCGCGCGTATCGCGAATTTTCGGGTGCGATGTTGTTTGCAGTCCAACAGCGAACATAAACCCAAAAATCGTCGTAATACAAGTGAAATAGATCGTTTTCTTACGCTCCAATCATCTTCACCATTCTTTCTATACAGACCGTTTACGGACGATGAGCCGGAAAAATAGGATCTAGCACAATTTCGTCTTTACTAGTAATCTTCACCGTTATGTTATCTTGCACAAGCTGGTCCATTACCCCGCCGGGAATATTCAACGCGGAAATGAGAACGTCCGGATTGCCAATCGCCGAAATAATAAAAGGGGCGGCATGCTGCGTACCATCCACTTCAATGACAGGGCCGTTGCAAACAATATATGAACGGTGAGAAATCCGCTGGCCGTTAATGGCGATGGCTTCCGCCCCGGAAATAAGGAGTTCGTGAATCACTTTAAAAACGTGCTGTTCATGAACGATGTAGTCGGTCGCGCTTTGCTCCGAAGGGACATAGGAAGCGTCCGATAACGTTACTTCAATTCCTTTCCCTTTCACTTTCGCTTCTCCGACATACATGCGCAAATTTTCCGCTTCTTTAGCCAAACTGGTACGCACTGTCCGCTCGTTGGCTAACGCTTTTTCCATGTCGGTCACTTCGCTTTGTTTTTGCACTAACTCGTTTTTTAATTTCCGGTTTTCTTTTTGGATTTGGATCAGCTGTTGCCGGTACTCATATTCCTTTTGCCATTGCCGGTCCGTGATGTTTCGTCGCGCCGCTTCCTTTTTTGTATACTGATACGAAAACGCGAGCATCATTCCAAATATAAAACAGATGAAAGAAAGGATGACACGATTATTTTTTTGTTTTCTCATTGTCATCCTCCTTTTTTGGCGGTTGATAAGGAGTAAAATAATTGCTCACTTCTAGATGGATGACTCCTTTTACGTTTGGATCCAATTGCCGCACAATAGCCGGGTATAACGACATTTTCTCAGCAAAATTGTGTATGCTCGTGCTTACTTCAAAACCGTCGTTCATATAAACAGTAACATGATCAGGAACATCATTGTTTGGCGTATAATGAATTTCCGAAATGGCATTTAATACCGATGGGGAAAGTTGCGCCAATTGTCCTGTCATTTCTTGTATGTCTTCTCCCTTTTTCCAGTTCACTAAAATTGGCGCATCACTTGGCGCGGTTTTCGATGTATGTTTTTTTAATAGGTAACCATTTTCTAAAAGCGGGAAAAAGGTTTGTCCGTCATAAATATAAGCGATTCTTCGCCATTCGTTCACGCGAATGATGATGGTATTTGGGAAATGTTTTTCTACGGATACACTCTTCACTTCCGGATGTTTCTCGAGATTTTGCTTTACTTCGTCCTCTTTTACTTTCCAAAAGCTTGTCCGTTTCGTTATGCCGCTTAAGGCAATAATTTGCCCAGCCGGGAGATGCTCATTTCCCTTTACTTCAATGTGCCGGACGTTGCTTAATGGAGACTGAAAATAAAGCACGCATAAGATAAAAAGAAAAAAGAAAGAAATATACACAATTAAACGGCGATTTGCTTTTTGCCTACGCCGTTCTTTCAGCTTCGGTACCCGCTCCTCAAGAACAACTACTTTTCCTTTTTCCAAAATGATTCACCGCTTTCTGCCCTAAACTCGAAAGCATGGTTATAAAAACAAACGGCACACGCAGATGCCGTTTGTTAGACAAAAGAAAAACTCGTTTTCATTATATCATAATTGTTTTAAAATAGAGAGCTAGATTTTTACAACTTTCGTCCAATAATCTCCACTTCTGTCTGCAAATGAATCCCATATCGTTCATAAACGGTTGTTTTCACAAACTGAATTAAGTCGAACACATCTTGTGCCGTTGCTGTCCCTGTATTGACAATAAAGTTGACATGCTGCTCGGAAATTTTCGCGCCGCCGATAGCATATCCTTTTAAGCCGGCTTCCTCAATCAGTTTTCCGGCATAATGCGGCAAAGGATTACGGAAAATGCTGCCGGCACACGGCTTATCCCACGGCTGTGTTTCCCGGCGGTAATCTTTGTTTTTCCGCATCTTTGCCATAATTTCTTCGCGATTTCCGGATGCGAGCTGAAGCTCAGCGGCAAGACAAATTCCACGTTTTTTCGTCTGCAGCACAGAAGTGCGATAGGCAAATTCCATTTCCTCGTTCGTTAGCCATTGGATCGTTCCGTCTGAGAATAAAATAAGCGCTCTCTTCACAATTTGCGACATATCGGAACCGTGAGCCCCCGCGTTCATATAAACGGCTCCTCCGACCGAACCGGGAATCCCGCTGGCAAATTCCAAACCGGATAATCCTTGTTTGCTCATTAGCGTAGCGAGACGCACCAATGAATATCCGCCACCGACCGTCACCGTTTCCCCGTCGGCATGCAGCTCATCGAACCCTTCTCCGATTTTCATCACTACTCCTTCCACTCCTGCGTCAGAGACGAGCAAATTCGAACCACGGCCAATCGCGCGCCAAGGCACTTGATGCTGTTGGATAATCGCCATCGCTTTCTTGAGGCTTTCTACGTTGTCCGGTTTAATAAATACGTCGGCTGGGCCGCCGACTTTCATCGTTGTATGATTCGCTAACGGTTCCATTTCTTTTACTTTTCCGACATTGGCGCTTAATAGCTCTTTCACCATCGCCTTCATCACTGTCATCTCCTTTCCTAGCCGCCTATGTATATACGTATGCGCAGTGTATAGTAGAGGCCACCGTTTTCACATATAAACAAAATGAGAGGGTGTCTCCCCGTATTTAGAGAGATACCCTTTTTCTCTTTTTTATGCGCATCCAAAATATTATATCCCGTCTGGCGATATGGCGTTTGTTTGGTCAATATCTTGCATGTTTGCTAATATTTAATAACACGCCGATCGCCATCAACATCAGCGTCAGCGACGAACCGCCGTAGCTTAAAAACGGCAGCGTAATCCCCGTTACCGGCATTAATCCTGTAACAACGCCAATATTAATCATCACTTGAATCGCTACCATACAAATAATGCCGATCGCCAGAAAACTCCCGTATAGATCCGGCGCTCCAAGCGCGATGCGGACCCCACGCCAAAGCAGCAGGCTAAATAGCAACAATACAAGTGATCCACCGATAAAGCCAAGTTCTTCTGCTAGAATTGCAAAAATAAAGTCCGTTTGCGGCTCCGGCAAATAAAAAAACTTTTGCCGGCTTTGTCCTAATCCTAAGCCAAACAACCCGCCAGGACCGATCGCATAGAGCGATTGAATGATTTGAAACCCGCTGCCAAGCGGATCTTCCCACGGATTTAAAAAGGAAGTGATCCGCTTAATGCGGTACGGCGCTGACAAAATAAGAGCAGCAAAACCTGCCAGTCCGAGCACCCCTAGCCCGATAAAATGGCTGATGCGCGCACCGGCGACAAAAATCATCGCAATGCACGTCCCAACCATAACGGTTCCCGTTCCTAAATCGGGCTGAAGCATAATCATTCCAAACGCCGCAAATACCAATGCTAACGCAGGCAACAGCCCTTGTTTAAACGATATAATGTTTTTTTGGTTTTCCGATAAATATTTGGCCAAAAAGGCAATCATGGCAAGCTTCATAAATTCAGACGGCTGGATCGAAAAAGCACCGACACCAATCCAGCTGCGTGACCCGTTACGAACCATGCCGATACCCGGAATTAATACAAGAACAAGCAACACAAAACAGATGATCAGCAATGCTTTCGACCAATCACGCCATGTCCAATAATCGATATTCATAATAAAGAACATGGCAAAGATGCCGACCCCGGCAAACAAAAGCTGCCGCTTGGCAAAGAAAAATGAGTCATGAAACTTATATTCCGCCCAAACGGCACTGGCGCTGTACACCATAATCAATCCAATGGCTAATAAGGAAAACGTAAGGATGATTAACAAAAAATCAGGCGTAGACTTTTTCCGCGGCAATGCCCAACACCTCTGCTTTTTTATACTGGGGGAAAGGCTGTCCTTTCCCCTCTATTTCAACTTATGCACGGCGTTGATAAAAATGTCCCCTCTTTGTTCAAAAGTTTTATATTGATCCCAGCTTGCACACGCCGGCGATAATAAAATGACATCGCCCGGCTGCGATAATCGGTAGGCAACCGGCACGGCTTTTTCCACATTATCGACATATTCAATCGTTTCTATTCCCGCTTGTTTGGCGATACGGGCGATTTTTGGCGCCGTTTGCCCAAACAAGATGATCGCTTTGACATTGCGCAAATAAGGAAGAAGGGCATCAAATTCATTGCCGCGGTCTAGTCCGCCTGCTAACAAAATAACCGCATCATTTTCGAAAGCGGCCAGCGCTTTTTGCGTCGCCAAAATATTCGTTGCTTTCGAGTCATTGAAAAACCGTCTTCCGTCAATCGTGTCCACGTATTGCAGCCGATGTTTCACTCCGGTAAATGTCGTCAACACTTGATGAATCGCTTCATTGTCTACGCCTGCTAATTTGGCTGCAGAAATCGCCGCTAATATATTTTCCAAATTATGTTTCCCTGGCAGAACAATATCGGAAACAGCAATAACCTTCTCATCATTCCAGTAAACCATGCGGTCTTTTATATAAGCGCCGTGTTCGAGCACTTTGGTCGTCGAAAAAAGAATTTTTTGCGCCTGAATGTTCTCGGCAAGCTGCATTACCAGCTCGTCATCTGCGTTGACAACCGCGTAATCTTCCTTTGTCTGGTTTTTAAAAATATTGGCTTTTGCCTGCGCGTAAGCCTCCTTGGTGCCATGGTAATCTAAGTGGGCGTCAAAAATGTTTAATAAGACAGAGATATGCGGGCGAAACTCACGAATTCCCGCAAGCTGAAACGAAGAAAGTTCCGTCACAAGCCATTGATCCGCCTTTGCCTTTTTCGCCACTTCACAAGCAACCAAGCCGATATTTCCGGCAAGCAGCGGCTCTTTTCCGCCTGCCTGCAGCATTTCATAAATTAAAGTGGTAGTCGTTGTTTTCCCGTTCGAACCGGTGATACCGATAAACGGCGCTTCGGAAATGTGGTAAGCTAACTCTACCTCCGTTACCACCGGCAATCCTTTTTCGAGCGCCTTTTTTACTATCGGATTTGTATAGGGAATCCCTGGATTTTTCACAACGAAATCAAACGGCTCATCCAACAGCTCAGGCGGATGGCCGCCGCAAATGACTCGAATTCCTTCTTGCTCTAGCTGCTTCGCTTTCGAATTCTCTTCAAACGATTTTTGATCATTAACGGTGACAATAGCGCCTAGCTCATGAAGGAGCTTCGCCGCCGCAAATCCACTTTTCGCTAAACCGATGACTAACACCCGACGATGTTGATAGAAAGCTGTCTGTTTCAATTAGATCCACACCTCGATATAAATTCCTAGCATTGCAAATAGTAAGCCGACTGCCCAGAACGTAACGACGACACGCCATTCCGACCAGCCAACAAGTTCATAATGATGATGCAACGGGCTCATGCGGAATACGCGTTTTCCCGTTGTTTTAAAGGAGATGACTTGAATAATTACCGATAACGTTTCAATGACAAAAACGCCGCCAATAATGACGAGCAAAATTTCCAGTTTCGTTAAAATGGCGACGGCAGCGATAGCCCCTCCTAACGCAAGCGATCCTGTATCTCCCATAAACACTTTCGCCGGATGGGCATTAAACACTAAAAAGCCTAACACCGCTCCGACAACGGAAACACAGAAAATCGCAATATTATACTGACCTTGGTTCCAAGCGAGAACGGCATAGGCGCCAAAAGCGATCGCCGCTGTGCCAGCCAATAATCCGTCCAGTCCATCCGTTAAATTGACGGCATTCGAACCGCCAACAAGCATAAAAATAAGCAAAAACACATATCCCCAGCCAAGGTTAACGGAAAGATCGGTTCCCGGAATATGTAAGGCAGTAGAAAAACCGTTGTGCTCATAGACAAGGAAAAAGATAATCGCGATAATCACTTGTCCGATTAACTTTTGTTTGCTTGTCAAACCAAGGTTTCGCTTCATCACCACTTTAATCATATCATCTAAAAAACCAAGCACTCCGTAACTGACCGTGACAAACAAAAGCAAATATGTTTCCACAGAAAGAGTAGAGAATTTTTTTGTCATCCATAACGTGGTGACAACGAGGGAAAGCAAAATCATAATGCCTCCCATCGTTGGGGTGCCTGATTTTTTTTGATGCGATTTTGGCCCTTCTTCCCTGATGCTTTGCCCAAATTTTAACCGTCGCAAAAACGGAATAAAAATTGGTGATAATATTACCGTAATGATAAATGAAAGAGCGATGGCAAAAACAATGACTTGTTCTAGCATGAATGGTCACATCCTTCTTTTCCTTGGGCATCCATCCATTTCTGCTGCAGACGTTTTAACGCACCAAACACCGCTATATCATATGAATCATTTCGTCCATTATGCGCAGAAACCGTTAGATGAAATATCGTTTTTTCGACCGCATCACTGTCCCACTGCATATATGAATCTAACAGCTTTTCTAGCGTCTGAAGCGGCGAGGTGACAAAAAAGAGCGGAAATTGATTCGGAATGTAGCGCGGCAATTCTTCTTCTTCCTGCCAAAGCGCTGCAATCGCGCCATTTTCAATGGCAATTTTTAATGTTTCCGCTCCACGCCCAAGCGGAACAAACAACCCTTTGGGCGCATGTTGGTGCGGGTCGACAAAAACATGGCGAAATTGAATCGTATCATCGACAATCCCGCGAGCTTGTTTGCACAGCCGCTTCACCATTTCGTACGTCAACATATGCCCCTTCTCTCCTTAATCACTTCGCGGGCAACGGCGCGATCATCAAAATCCATGATGCGATCGCCAATAATCTGATATGTTTCGTGCCCTTTGCCAGCAATTAAAATAATATCCCCTTCTTCCGCCTGCCCAATGGCATAGCGAATCGCTTCTTTGCGGTCGACCATCGTGACATAGCGCGCGCCGGGAACACCCGCTTCCATATCGCGCAAAATTTGCTCCGGTGGCTCGGACCGCGGATTGTCGGAAGTAAAAATCGCTACATCCGCGTACTTGACCGCTGTTTGCGCCATCAGCGGCCGTTTCGTGCGGTCGCGGTCGCCTCCACAACCGACAACGACATACACGTTTTTCTTGGCAAATTGCCGAATCGTTCGGAGAACATTTTCGAGACTATCTGGCGTATGTGCATAATCGACGATTACTGTAAAGTTTTGCCCTTCATCGACCGTTTCAAACCGCCCGGCAACACCGCTTATGTCTTCTATCGCCTCGACAATGACAGGGAGAGGAAAACCGGATACGAGGCAGGCAGAAGCGGCAGCCAGCAGATTATATACATTAAACAGACCGATTAATTTTGTCCGCACTCGTACCGTACCGTATGGGGTGACAAGATCAAACGCCATCCCATTTGGTGCTATCTCAATCTGCTTTGCCATAATATCACTGTCTGTTTCAATACCGTATGTAATGACGGTTGCTGCCGTCATATGCTTATAATATTGAGAAGCAGGGTCATCATTATTTAATATGGCGAACTTTGGCCGCTTATGGTCATAGCGGTTGCCAAGCTGAGCAAACAACAGCCCTTTTGCGTTGCGGTATTCGTCCATCGTTCCATGATAGTCAAGATGGTCTTGCGTCAAATTCGTAAATACGGCCACATCATAATCACAGCCGTGCACCCGCCCCATATGAAGAGCATGGGAAGATACTTCCATAGCCGCTATCTCCACACCTTCATCGACCATTTGCTTAAACATACGTTGCAACAATAGCGATTCTGGTGTTGTATTTTGCGTCGGATATGCATGGTCGCCAATTTTCACATTTACCGTCCCGATTAATCCTGTTTTTTTCCCTGCTTTTCTGGCGATGTGCTCTATTATATGAGTCGTTGTCGTTTTTCCGTTTGTGCCCGTAACGCCGATTAAATGCAGTTTATGCGTCGGCTGCCCATAAAAAGCGTCGGCGAGCACCGCCATTGCCCGTCGGCTGTCCCGTACAACAACAACAGGCACATCGACATCAAGCGGCCGTTCAGCAATGATCGCTGCCGCCCCATTTTCAACCGCCTGTCTGGCGAAGTCATGGCCGTCAACGGTAAATCCTTTGATGCAAATAAACAACGCTCCTTTTTTTACTTGCCGCGAATCCATTTCGATCGAAGAAATGTCTGGGTTCTCACCGGCATACGCTGTAAAGTCGTGCAAATACGAAAGCAGTGTCTGCAACTTCACTATTGTTCATCCCTTTCGCTTCATCATAGTTCGTTTCTAGCGGAAAACAAACAAGCAGCGGAAAAAGGGGCGAGACAGAATCGATGATGATTTGCATCAGCCGCCCCCTAAAATGTATCCCACGCTTTATTGTGTTTTTTCTTCCGAAGATGGCGTCTTTTTCGCCAAATAAACGCGGATCGTTGCCCCAGCTTTTACTTTTGTCCCCGGCTCCGGGGCTTGTTCCACGACAACGTCGCCTTCTCCACTAACATCTAATTTTAAGTCAAAAAGCTGCTGTTGCAAGTCTTTTTTTGATAAACCGATTAAATTCGGAACTTCAATCATTTTCGGATCATTCCATGCCCGCTCTTTTTCTAGTTGCTCTTTTCGCGGTTTTACGCCAAGCACACGCAAGCTGTCTTCCATAATTTTTCCGACAATCGGTGCTGCAACAACGCCTCCAAATTGCACGGTGCCTTTCGGATTGTCAACGGCAACATACACGACAAGCTGTGGGTCGTCTGCCGGTGCGAATCCGATAAAGGAAACGATATAGTTATTTTTTAAATAGCGGCCATTTTTCGCTTTTTGTGCCGTTCCTGTTTTTCCGCCAACCCGATATCCTTCCACGTAAGCGCCTCTCCCTGTTCCCTGGGCGACCACGCTCTCTAAAGCATAACGGACTTGCTTGGACGTTTCCTCGGAAATAACACGTCGCTTCTCTTTTGGCGTATTGCGGCTAATCACTTTTCCTGTTTCTGGATCGATCCATTGTTTGGCGATATATGGAGTATACAAAATTCCGCCGTTGACCGCTGCGGAAACGGCCGCTACTTGCTGGATCGGCGTCACCGATACCCCTTGGCCAAATGCCGTTGTTGCCAGTTCCACCGGGCCTACACGTTTCAAATCAAACAAAATGCCGGTTCCTTCCCCTTGCAAATCAATTCCCGTTTTTTCACCAAACCCAAACTTCTTAATATAATCAAACAATTTTTTCTTTCCAACCCGCTCGCCGAGCTCGACAAAACCCGGGTTGCACGAGTTTTGTACTACCTCTAAAAACGTTTCACTGCCATGTCCTCCTCTTTTCCAGCAACGCAGCGTAGCACCCGCCACTTTGACATATCCAGGGTCATAGAAATGATCTCTTAATAAATTTACTTTTTTTTCTTCTAACGCTGCTGCCAGCGTAATAATTTTAAATGTTGATCCAGGTTCATATGTACTCCAGATCGGCAAATTGCGGTTGTAAATTTCCTGAGGGACATTGCGATAGTTTGCCGGATCAAATGTCGGCCGGCTCGACATCGCCAAAATTTCCCCTGTATTCGGGTTCATGGCAATCGCAATAATGCCGTCTGGATTATACCTCGCTTCCGCAATGTCGAGTTCCCTCTCGACAATCGTTTGAATGCGTGAATCAATCGTCAGCATCAAATTCAAGCCGTCTGTCGGCGGTGTATATTCATCCGTCATATTTGGCATCCTTTTTCCCTTCGCATCGGAATAAAATTGCACCGACCCACGCTGACCGCTCAATTCTTTATCGTAATAAAGCTCCAGTCCTGTCAATCCTTGATTGTCGATACCGGTGAATCCTAACACATGGGACAAATAGCTGCCAAACGGATAGTAGCGTTTCGTATCCTCGGCAATATATACTCCTTTTAAACCGAGGGCGCGAATTTCTTTTGCTTTTTCGTTTGAAATTTTTCTCCCTTCCGGAATGCGTTCAATCGACGTTTTTTTCGTAATACGTTTATATATCTTCTCGACAGGCGCATTTAACACTTTCGCTAACTTTTCTGCCGTATCGGCCGGATTTTCAATTTGCCGCGGAATCACGTATACGGTCGGAGCGCTCATATTGGTGGCAAGCGGAACACCGTTGCGGTCCAAAATTTCTCCGCGCTTCGGTTCGAACGGGATGTTCCTGCTCCATGAATCTTTGGCCCGCTCAGTCAGCGTATTTCCTAATATAAATTGCACATAGCCAAGGCGAATATCGATAATCGCAAAAATGAGCACCCCAACGAGCAAAACAACCATCAGCCGTTTACGCACGGTGACATGGGAAACGCGCATATAGCAGAACCTCCTTTATGATGGGCTCGTTCCACTATATGCTTGTACTCCCCATTATAGAACGGCCGAAATTACTCCTGTGGACCGTCGCTTTTTCTATCCGCTGCTTCTTTTTGTTTTTGCATTACCGCTTCATCCCATTTGCGCGGCTCTGCCAGTTCGACAATTAAGTAGTCGCCTTTTTTAACGATTGCCCCTGGGCGAATATTTTGGCTCACCACATACCCGTTTCCTTTCACGCTAGTCTGAAGCCCAAGAAGTTCCGCTACCTTCATGACATCACGCAGCGACCAGCCGCGGACATCCGGCATCACCGCTTCGCCGTCCGTTTTTAGCACGACTCGTTCTCTGGCGATAATGCGATCTCCCGCTCGCGGTATATGTTCTTCAATTTGCTGCCCTTTTCCGATGACGACCGGAATAAGTCCTTTTTCTTTTAACTCCTTCACCGCTTCTTCTGTCGAACGGCCGACATAAGAGGCTATTTCCATTCCAACTGCTTGCTCCTTCACCTTCTTATCCTGATTTGGCGAAGGCTGAATGTGCAAATATTGCAGACTGTTTTTCATCACGCTCGTAAAAATACGAGAAACCGGTGCAGCGCCCGTCTCTGTATATGATAATTTCGGCTGCTGGACGGCTACATACATAATGAGGCGAGGATCTTCTTTCGGAGCCATTCCCAAAAAGGAAAAAATATAATTTTCTCGGCCTATTAAATATCCCCCATTCGGTGATGGGATTTGCGCCGTTCCCGTTTTTCCGGCCACCCGGTAGCCTTCGATTTGATATGGACGCCCCGTCCCATGCTCGGAAGTAACGACCGTTTCCAATATATCTAACACTTTATGCGCCGTATCTTCCGTAATCGGTTGGCCGACCACTTCCGGCTCGTGTTTCATTATGACCTTTCCCGTATCGGGATCAACGATACGGTCAATCACATACGGTTTCATCATTTTTCCGCCGTTAGCGATCGCGGTAGCCGCCTGAATTTGCTGAATTGGCGTTACTGACGTCCCTTGTCCGAACCCGGTTGTAATCCGCTCAATCGGATAGCGATAATGAATTTGTCCTACCGCTTCTCCAGGAAGATCAATGCCAGTTTTTTGGTCAAAGTGAAACCGGTGCAAATATTGCAAAAAGCGGTCTTCTCCGAGCTTTTCTTTGACTAAAATCGCAAAAGCGACATTGGAGGAACGCTGGACGCCCTCGTTAAATGTAATCGTTCCCCAGCCTACTTTATTATGGTCGCGGATAACATTCGGTCCTACTTTATAGGCACCGGAGTGGTATTGCTCATTGCCGTTATACACCCCTTCATTAATCGCGGCAGCAAGCGTAAAAATTTTCATCGTCGATCCCGGCTCATACGGATACGAAATCGCATCGTTAAAATAGTTGGTAATATCGCGTTTATTCGGGTCAAAGCTTGGTCTTGTCGCCATCGCTAAAATTTTTCCTGTTTTTGGGTCGGCGACAATCGCAATGATTTTTTTCGGCCTATATTGTTTTTCAACCTCATTCATCGCATCTTCCAAAAACGATTGAATTTTTCCGTCAATTGTTAAATATACATTGTCGCCGTTATTAGGCGGAACGATCTTTTCCTTCGTATTTGGCAGACGGAAGCCGTTTATATCTCCGGCAAAAGAAACGTAGCCGTTCTTTTCACGCAAATACTTATCCAACTTTTTCTCAAGCCCCATTTTTCCGACTGTTTCGTTGTTCTCCATTTTTTGTGCATAGCCAATGACATACGAAGCGAAATTCCCGTTTGGATAAAACCGTTTTGTATCACGGATAAATCCGATTCCTGGAAGATGGAGCGCCTCAATTTTTTGCTTTAGCTCATAACTAATATTTCGCCCATGGGAGCCAAATTCCACTTGTTTGGCATTTTTCGTTAAAATCTTCTCGACTTCATCGACCCCCATGTTTAACAACGGAGCCAGCTTTTGGGCGGTCCTGTGCGGATCGACAACATGTCTTGGATGCTTAGGATCGATCGTCATCTTAGGGTCAAGAATAGCAACAACGGTATAGGACGGCACATCCTCCGCAAGCACCTCGCCGTTCCGGTCAAAAATGGTTCCGCGTTTTGCATCAAGCGTCCGTTTCTGTTTGTATTTTTCTTCCGCCTTCACTGCCAACACCTGGCCATCGGCGACTCCCGTTACTTGTAGCTGAATAAAACGGGCAAATAACACAAAAAAGAGCAGACCGAATAGGAAAAATAATACAGCTGCTCCTTTATGTGTATTTTTATGCTTTTTCATATCCATCGGCAATCATTCCTGTACAACTTTTACATTGTTTTCGTTTAACGAGAGGCCGAGCTCTTTCGCCTTTTGCAAAATCCGTTCGTACGTGCTTAATTGTTGCACTTCGACATATAAATCACGGTTTTGTTTTTGCTGTTCTTGAATCGCTTCTTCCAGCTTTTGAATTTCTTTGTTCGTTTGATAAATCTTCACTTGGTTGGACACCATATGTACAGCCGTGTACAAAACAAACAGGCAAAACGAGAGAAACAAAAGCTTTTCCCCTAACGTAAAACGAATGCGCAGCTTTCGTTGTTTTCTCGTATGGGGACGCGACGATGGGCGCTGCTGTTCGTGAATTTTTACCGCTGTATTGTTCATTCTTTTTCCCTCCTGTTTATAAATGTTTTATCTTCTTTTTCTTTCATACCGGCGATAGATGGAAGCTTTTTTGTTTATAGCTTTTCGGCGATGCGCAACTTCGCAGAGCGCGCCCGATGGTTTTGTTCCACTTCTTCTTCGGAAGGAACGATCGGCTTTTTCGTAATCATTTTTAGTACGGGGCGGTGCTGATCAGGAATAAGCGGAAGTCCGGGAGGAAGCTGTGGACCTTGGCTTGCTTCTTTAAAAGCCACTTTACAAATCCGGTCTTCTAACGAGTGAAACGTAATCACACTAATTCTTCCACCGCGTTTTAATAAATCAATCGCCTGTGCAATCGCTTCTTTAAATGCTTGCAACTCATCGTTGACAGCGATGCGGATCGCCTGAAAAATTCGTTTCGCAGGATGTCCTCCGCTCCGTCTCGCTGGCGCCGGAATCGCTTCTTTAATGATGTTTACTAGTTCTCCCGTCGTTTCAATTCGCCTTTCTTTGCGCACTTCTTCAATTTTTCGCGCCACCTGTTTCGAAAATTTTTCCTCACCATAATGAAAAAAGATATGGACCAGCTTTTCATACGGCCAATGGTTGACGATGTCATACGCCGTTAACGATTGTTCGCGGTTCATCCGCATATCCAATGGCGCATCATAGTGATAGCTAAACCCTCGCTCCGGTATATCCAGCTGCGGCGAAGACACTCCTAAATCAAATAAAATCCCGTCTACTTCTTCCACTCCGCGCGCCGCCAGTTCCTCTTGCAAAAAACGAAAGTTTCTATGAATAAACGTTACTTGTTTCTCGTAACGGGCTAACCGTTTTCGCGCATGTGCGATGGCCATATCATCTTGATCAAAGGCAAATAAACGGCCTTTTTCTGACAATTGCGAAAGCAAATACTCGCTATGCCCGCCGCCGCCAAGCGTGCAGTCGACATAAGTTCCATCCGGTTTGATACAAAGCCCATCTACTGCTTCTTTTAATAGTACGGTTGTATGTTGAAACACATGTTCACCACCTTTATCACTCATTGCTGCGTATTGATCCGCCTCATCGCAGCATAGCTTGTCTCATTTCTAACAGGGCGATCGTTTATTTATTATACCGCAAAACCTAACAAAATTTTAGCTTTTTTTGTAAAAACACGTCTTCTTCTGTTTGTTTTTGTCATATTTCGGCGTAACCCTTATCATTGCGAACATACGTTTTTATTTTACTTTTTTTCCATCAATTGTATGGTGTAACTATTTATTCATTCTAATAAAAAAAAATCCTGCAACAAACAGGATTTTTCTTTTCGACTTTTTCTTTGAAAAAGCCTTATATATATACAATTTTATGCATTCCGTTCCAATGGTCATTCCATTGAAAAAGTTTTTCTACAAAACCAAATCCGTATTTGTTAATGTAATAGAAAATGTTCCAAATCCGTTCCTGCGGCGCTTTATTCGGTCTTAATGCCATTTCCACTCGCAAAAATTTTTGTAATTGCACTTCATATTTCCTCATTAACGCCCGCTGCAACGTTTGCTGAAGAAAATCGATTTGTGCCTGCACAAGAGTAGCATTTTTCGCCAACACTCCCGCTAATCCGCGGTCAATTTCCATACCGATTTCCCTCAGCGGGCGGTGAATCTCCTCGATTTCCTCCTTCGCTTTCGCGAATATGTCTTCAAGCGGATAACGGGTTTTTTCCGCCAGCCATTGTTGTTTTACCGTTTCGATCCGTCCGTTGAGCACATCCATAATATCAATGCCGATGTCGGCTAGATCGGTTTGGATGGAGCGCTCAACAATCGTCATATGAAGGCGTGGAACAACAGGTGGCATTTGTAAACCAAAGATGGAGAACGTCCCTTTCAGCTCAGCCCAGTAAGCGATTTCTCCAGGCCCGGCCACAAACGCCAGCGTCGGCAGCAAAAATTCTTGCATAAGCGGGCGGGTTACGACATTATTGCTTAGATGTGCCGGCTTTGTTTTGGCCAGTTGCATCAATTCCTCTTTCGCAAACAGGACTTCTCCTTTTTTACTGCAAAACATCTCTTTCTGCGGATCATATTCAAGCAGCCAACGTTCCCGTCCATCATAATAAAATAAATTGGCGGAATGTGGATGGATATCGAGCATCTGTTGATATCCGAGCTCGCGAAGCTCTGCTTGTTTTTGCAGCACGGCAGCCGTTACATCGCGATGGCGCTCGATCAAAGCAGCAAAAAAGTCACCCTCAAGCGCGCGCAACCCGGCATCGGCCGCATTCAGCACAACCAAACCTTCCGAAGCAAATAGACGCAAAACGATTGAAGCGAAAAAGTCGACAAATGTTTGCGATTCATCCAAACATTGGAATAGAAAATCGAGCAGCTTATTGGTCGTCTCTGTTTCCCCGTATGTTTTGACAACATTAGCAATCCATTCATAACCGCTTTGACGGTCTAGCGGCACATCCGCCACCATACGTTTTTCCTGTGGGAGGTGAGGATAAACGTATTTTTTCATTTTCCCGCCTTCACTAACGTACACGTGATTGACTTCGGCGATATCATGATCTTCACCGGCAATCCAAAAAAGCGGGACAACCGGCACTCCTAATTGCCTTTCTTGCTCTTTCGCAAGCTGGATGATTGTAATGATTTTGTAAATGGTATAAAGCGGACCGGTCAACAGTC
Organism: Saccharococcus thermophilus; assembly: GCF_011761475.1. Taxonomy (NCBI): domain Bacteria; kingdom Bacillati; phylum Bacillota; class Bacilli; order Caryophanales; family Anoxybacillaceae; genus Saccharococcus; species Saccharococcus thermophilus. Next base: position 649,703 of record NZ_JAASRS010000001.1, on the reverse strand, counting down.
CCGCTTGTTGCCCTCCAACAACCACTACGCTTTCTGGATCAAGCAGTTTTTCGATATTCTCCATCGTTTTGACGCTTGCCGAAAACTGCTTATGATAGGAACGCAAATAGGACACTAGCTCGCGGCGGGAATACGTTCTTTCTTTTATGTCAGAAAGCCGCCTCCGGAACACATTCTCCGCTTCGAGCGAATAAGAAAAGCCTTTTTCTGTTGGAAAAGTACCATTTATGTAATCGGTTGCTAACGGTGTAGTAGCCGCCAAAGGAACCTCGCGAACTTCCATGTGAAAAAACTCCCTTTCTTTATGTATGTTCTTTCATGAGTATAGCATTTCTTTTTGGTAAATGAAAAAATAGTTGCTCACTACTATCCGCCGTTTTTCTTTACAAATTAGCCAGTACTCTCGTCACCATGCCATAGACAAGCAAACCGACATAAAGCGAGGAAAACAATAGAAAACTCGCCCGCCAAAACAGCCGGAAAACCGGGACCAAATGAAAATCTGCTTTTTTCCTCCAATATCCGATCGCAATCAACATATGCATCACTAATAAAAAGAGAATAATATACAATAAATACGATTTTCCCGACAAAATGATAAGCAAATAGTGAACAGCAACAATAAAAAAAAGCGTAGACACGTTTACCGCTGCGTAGAACGATTTTCGTTTTCTTTTCCATACCTTGCGTGCGCAGAAATAGACAAAGAAAAAGGCGAATAATGGCACCGTGACAAATGTCGCGATCAGCCGGGCCAGCAGCTCACCCATTTTTTTCTCCTCCTTCCTCCATCCCCTTTACCGCATAAAACAAAAATCGCACAAGCGGCAGCGATAGGCCAAGTTCGTCCCCTTTTTTTAACACATATCCCAAAATAGCGTCCACTTCCGTTTTGCGCTGTTGTGCAATATCCATCAACATCGATGAATAATTTTTGGCCGTTTTTTGACAAATGCTCACAATATGCTTCCATGCCGCCTCACGGTCCTTAATTGGCAATACTTGTTGCAATTCGGAAAACAACAGTTTCATCATTTCGTAATACGGCGCCACTTGCAGCAACTTTCCGTTTGGAACGCGTAAAAGTGCCGTCAATGGATTAATGACGGCATTAACAATCAATTTTTTTACTAGCATTTGCTCCCAGTCATCAGCAATTTCAAACGAAAAATCAGGAATACATGTTGCTGCTAGAGGAACAACGTCTTGCAATGTGCCATATAAGCTTGCTAGCACAATTTTTCCAATTCCGGTATGCTCTACAGTACGGTCGTCCCGCTTTATTGCGCCATGCTCCACCACACCGACAATCACATTTTTTTCGGCAAAAGAAGCTAGCTTTTCCACATGCCCCATTCCATTTTGTAAAAATACGACGTTGCGAACATGTTGAAACCGATCTTTGCTGTCAAGGACGGCCTCCATATCGTACTGTTTCACCGTGACAAACACAATATCATCATGAATGGCTGCTTGGGCAAACGGCATCGCCCGCAGAGAAATGCATGTCGTTTCCCCTTTTTTTTCAAGCAGCAAACCCTCATCCATTAATCGCTTTGCTTGCAGCGCTCGCCTTGTGTACACAGTGACTTCATATTCTTTGCCTAAATATGCGGCGACTAACAAACCGATCGCTCCACCGCCGACAATGCCAATTCTCACAACATTCCCTCCGCTTTCCAACTAATTCATGTTAGTCCTATTTTAGCAAACAAGCGCTTCCTCCGTTAAGAAAAAAAGCTGACGAGAACGTCAGCTTTTTTGGCTACTCTGCGTTTTCCGGGACGAGATTTTGCTCGTGTTCGTCTTTTTTTTCTTTTTGCCCCTGCTCTTCAAGCACAATCATTTTTCGCGCGCGTTCCATAATGGCAAGCAACGTTTTATACTCTGCTTGAATGGCCGATAGTTCTTTTTGCAGCGTCTCTTTCTCCGTCTGTAATTTCGTAACCATTTGTTGCAATTGCTCCATATCTTTCTTCAAGGCTCTGTTTTCATCTGCTATTCTTTGCCAGTCACGCGCCTTTTGCCCATATGTTTGCAAAAAGGTGATCACATCGGACCATGTTAAGTTTTTCTCTAGTATTGCTTCTGCCTGCTTTTGTCCCTTATCTTCATTAGATGACGCTACTTTTTTGCGCTCCTTTCGCTGCCTTTTTGCCAGCTCAATTTCTTCTTTATACTGCTTTCGCACATAAGAATTCCAGCGAAAACCGCACGCAGCTGCCGTTCGCGACAAACGCCGCCCTACTTCTTCAAAGGCTTGAAGCTGTGTGCCACCTTCGCGAATATAGCGCAAGACCACTTCCGCTAATAGCAAATCTTCCTCTTGCGTCCATGCATCCTGGCGTACACTTGTCATCTTCTTCCCCCCCTAATAGCCGCTTTTTCACTATATGTATGCGGCTAGTAGAAACGATAGAAGGAGAAAATTAGGATTTCTTCAAAAAAGCCTGCACCGCCTTTTCATGTTCTTCCGCGCCCCACAATTCGGCACATCGGCTGATTTCGGCAAAAAACCTCATGCGAAATTCATCGCTTTTCCATTTTCCTATCGCCGCCAGCTTATAAGCACGCAAGACGGCAACCGATTGCGATACGTATGGAGCGAGCAATTGCCGACATTCTTCCCGAAGATCGTTGCCGGGCAACACCGCATCGATCCATCCATATTCTTTCATGGTCTCCGCCTGGATTCTTTCCGCACGCAGCAATATATTCAGCGCTTGCGTATAAGAAAGCTTTTCAAAAAGCATTGTCGCTCCGCCCCAGCCGGTCGTTATTCCCAATTTTCCTTGAATAAAGCCGATTTTGCTTCCCGCCTTCGCATAGCGGAAATCACAGGCAGACGCCAGTTCACAGCCGCCGCCCATCGCTGCACCATTGATCAAGGCAACCGTTGGTTTAGACAGCGTAAGCAACGAATATAAAAGTTCACCCATCCTTTTTAACATTTGTCTTGCGCCTTCAGCTCGCAGATGCTGAAATTGGCTTAAATCACCGCCGGAACAAAACGCTTTCTCGCCCGTTCCGGTGATGACAAGCATTTTTGCCTGCTGATCATTTTCCACCAGATTTATCGTTTCTTCTAATTTGTCCATCACTTCAAAATTAATAGCGTTGCGTTTTTCCGGACGGCAAATCGTAAACCATACAATTCCATTGCGGTCATGCTCTATGATCGCTACAGCCATGTCTTGCTTTCCCCCTTTCTTTACAATCAATTGGGCATTCAGTGCCGATTTTCCTGCTTGCCTATTGACCTTTTCTCCCACTTACTTCTGGCGGAAATGGGGATTCTCGCTTGGTATAAAAAAACAACAAGCACAAGTTTTTACTCTTGTGCTTGTTGTTAATGATTCCATGAATTATTTGTTGACAACTTCTCTTCCTTTGTAAGTTCCGCAAGATTTGCAAACGCGATGCGCTAATTTCATTTCACCGCAATTTGGGCATTCTACCATGCCCGGCACTTGCAATTTAAAGTGAGTGCGGCGCAGTCTTTTTCTTGTTTTCGATGTTCTTCTAAAAGGTACTGCCATGCTTCCCACCTCCTTATCAGCATGTCAAAGTATTAGCAAAAATCCGGATTCAACCCGGGTGCTTCGCTTATTCCTTTTTGTCCTTATCAAAAAACTTCGCTAGGCCAGCCAGACGAGGGTCGATCTTCTGTTTTACTTGCTCTTCTACCATCTCTTCCCAGCGATCTTCCTGAATCACTTCCCAACCTTCTCCGGACTGGGGAGCCCCGTCTTGCGCCGTTCCTTCTTCTGCAAATACTTGCAGCGGAATTTCTAGAAGGATAAGCTCTTTAATAATCGGCAGCAAATCTACTGTTTCATTTTTTACTAAATGTGTATCTTCATCTGATACGATATCGTAATCATTCATAAAAAACGTTTCCGTCGTTTCAATGGAAAATGGATACGAAACGTCAACTAACGTCCGCGAACAAGGCAGAACCATTGTTCCCGATACAGAAAAGTGAAAGGTAAACTTTGTCGAACCGATATCCGCCTTTCCTTGTACATGCACCGGCGAAATATCGCGGATCGATGTATCCATTTGCTTTAGATCGGAAACATCGACATATTCGTCAATCACCATTTCCCTATGATGAAACTGGTGAAGTTGATGAACGGTCCATTTCATAAAAAATCACCTCAAGACAACAAAGAAAATTATACGTTTCGTTTCTTTATTTGTCAATATTTTTTCTTTACAGTATAATTGTTGTCAGTTTCTATCCAATTTATCACCTTGCTTGATCAAATTCATTGATAGGGAGAAGGCAGATGAAAGCGGTTGGAATTATTGTCGAGTATAATCCGTTCCATAACGGACATTTATATCATCTGCAAGAAACGAAAAAACAAACCGGCGCCGATTGTGTCATTGCCGTCATGAGCGGAAATTTTCTGCAACGCGGAGAACCGGCGCTCGTATCAAAATGGGCACGCACGAAAATGGCGCTCTCAGCCGGAGTCGATATCGTGATTGAATTGCCATATACGTTTGCCGTTCAAGCGGCGGAGCGATTCGCTAACGGCGCGGTGATGCTCCTTCATGCTTTACATTGCGCGGAAATTTGCTTTGGGAGCGAAAATGGAGATATAGCGGCATTTCTTGAAGCAGCCGCAACATTTTTTCAGCAAAAAGAGAAACACGACCGTTATGTACAGGAAGCGCTGCAAAGAGGATTAAGCTATCCGCAGGCAAACGCGGAAGCCTGGAAACGATTCCGCAGTGCTGCTCTTGACTTAACAAAGCCAAACAATATGCTCGGCTTCGCTTATGTGAAAGCCATTTTGCAACATGAACTTCCAATCACTCCGCGCACGATCCGCCGCATCGCCTCCAACTATCATGATGAAACCTTTTCCCACCCGTCCATCGCCAGCGCTACAAGCTTGCGGAAAGCGCTGCAAGGGTCGCCGGACAAGCTCGAAATGATCGCTCCATACATACCTGCGGCGACAAAACAAATATTAAAGCAATATCACGACGCATATGGAACCCTTCATGAATGGGAAGCCTATTTCCCTTTTTTAAAATACCGCATCATGACGGCAGAAGAAGCAGAACTTCGCCAAATCGCCGGCGTCGAGGAAGGAATAGAATACCGTCTTAAGCAAGCAATCGCCACTGCCTCGACGTTTTCCGCGTTTATCGATAAGGTGAAAACAAAACGATATACATGGACGCGGTTGCAACGAACATGCACCCATATTTTAACGAATTTTACAAAAGAACAACAGAACCAAACGGAAACGCCGACATACATTCGTCTGCTTGGCATGACGGAAAACGGACGCCGTTACTTGCAGCTTGTAAAAAAAGATCTATCATTGCCGCTAGTCACGAAAGTAGCAAAATTAAAACTTGACTCGATTTACGAGCAAGAAAAAAAAGCGGCCTCTGCTTATGCCGCTATATTCTCCGAACCACTTCGCACACAAGTGCTAAAAGAGGAGTACGCAACCGCTCCGATTCAGCTGTAACAATCGCCGATGAACGCTGAAACTATTGCATATGTTTTAAATAGCGGATCGCATCATCAAACGTATCGACCGGGACAATTTTCATCTTTGTCCCGATTTCTTTTGCCGTTTTCACTGCTTCGCGATAGTTTGAGTCGGCTGCGCCGTGCTCATTAGGGGCAAAGAAAATTTCCGCTCCTTCGCGGTCAGCAGCGACAACTTTTTGCGAGATGCCGCCGATTGGACCGACTTCCCCGTCTATATTGATCGTGCCGGTGCCGGCAATTTTATGCCCTTTCGTAATATCTTCCTTCACTAATTGGTTATAAATTTCTAGAGCAAACATTAGCCCGGCCGACGGCCCGCCAATCTGTTCAGAGTCAATGTGGACAGGCGGATTCGTAACGATGTCATAATCGGTTATAAGCGAAATCCCGATGCCTATTTGTTTCGGATCATGCGGGAATGGCATTAAGGCAAGCGTCGCTTCTTTTTGTTTTTTGCCGCGAACAAATGTAATATGAACTTTATCTCCTTTTTTCTTTGAGCGGATATATTTTATCATCTCGTCCGATGTAGCCATCTTTTTCCCGTCTATTTCCACGATACGGTCGCCGACTTTTAGATGTCCGTGCGCCGGCATATGCGGCAACACGCTCATCACATATATCCCGTTTGTTTTATAGGAAACAGGCTTTCCTGCTTTTTTATACGCAACAGCAATCGCCGCTTCCTTCGACTGTTCCATCATCTGGAGCTGGCGCATCGTATATTCTTCATCGCTTTCCCCATCTTGTTTAATTTCTTCAAGCGGATAAAGTTCATAAAACGGGCGAACGTGGGCGAGAAGATAGGAAACGGCATTAGCCCTTCCCATTTTCACAGTCGTTAACATAAACGTTCCCGCATCATCATCGCCATGTTCGACATGAACAAGCGGTTTTAAATCTTGCGCAGTTCCCGGCATTGTGACATAGTAGGGAAGTTTTATAAAAATCATCAGCAAAGCTACGGTGACGCCAAAGAAAAACGCCACCACATATGTTCGTTTCTTCATCAGCGCGAATGCTCCTTCCACTTTTCAATTGCTTGGCGAATTTTTGCTATGTCTTTTCTTGCTTCCTCTTCTCCGATCGCGATAATCTCTTCGATATCAGTAAATGCGCGTGAACTATACGCCTCCACGCGCGGACGAATCATCACATCCGAGGCAAGCTGCCGATGCGAAACGATTTCATCCTGCAAAATATCAAGGCTTTGTAAAATGACATCAAATATCGAAGTAATTTCGCTATTCACATTCACTGGAGAAACATCGACGGCAATCACTATATCTGCCCCCATCTCACGGGCAACGGAAACAGGAACGCGATCGACCACCCCGCCGTCTACAAGCAACCGTCCATCAACCTCTGCCGGAACAAAAATGCCAGGAATGGAAATGCTAGCCCGCACCGCACGAGCCACATCGCCTTGACGAAACACCACTTTTGCGCCTGTTTGCAAGTCGGTGGCGACAATCGCTATCGGAATTTCTAGTTCCTCTATTTTTTTGCCCTTGGTAAGGAGCCGGATAAACTCAGTAATTCGCTTTCCTGCAATCAGTCCCATTTTTGGAATCGTCAAATCGATGAAATTATTGCGGCGAAACGACTTTGCTAGCTTATATAAACGGTCAAGGCCGAGACCGCTGGCATATAGGGCAGCGACAAGTGCCCCGATGCTGCTTCCGGCTATATAAGAAATCGGGATGTTCTCTTCCTCCAATACTTTCAGCACTCCTAGATGGGCAAACCCTCTCGCCCCTCCTGAACCCAGCGCCAATCCGATTTTCGGAAACACTATGCCTCTCCCCTCTATACGGCAGTCTTGTTTTCATCTTATGGTCTAAAACTCCCCCCTATACTCGTATATTAGATTATATGAGGTTGTACATCGCAATAAGACGTTCAAAGGGGGAGAGAAAATGTGTCTTCACCAGGGGGAAAAACACATATGAAACGAAAAGCCAAAACCGTTTTTCTCGCTTCAGCTGTCACTTTATTTGCTTTTTCCTTAATTTGTTATCCACAGCAATCACTAGAAGCGTCGATCCGCGGTTTAAATATGTGGTGGGAAGTTGTATTTCCATCGCTATTACCTTTTTTTATCGTTTCCGAATTATTAATTAGCTTCGGCGTCGTAAATTTGCTTGGCGTTTTGCTAGAGCCGCTCATGCGCCCCCTTTTTCGCGTTCCTGGCGTCGGCGGATTCGCCTGGGCAATGGGCATGGCATCGGGATATCCATCAGGAGCAAAATTAACAACCCGTCTCTACCAGGAAAAACAAATTTCCGCCATCGAAGCAGAGCGGCTGGCTTCATTCACGAATTCATCCAATCCATTATTTATTTTCGGTGCGGTATCGGTCGGATTTTTCCATGACCCGAATCTTGGTCTTATTTTAGCCGCTTCCCACTATATCGGAAACATCTGTGTAGGCATGATCATGAGGTTTCACGGAAAAACAGAAGAAAAAGCAAAACCAAAGCGGCGGCGTCACATCTTTTCCCTCCCTTACGCTTTCCGTGTCCTTCACGAAACGCGCCTGAAAAACGAGCAACCGCTTGGGAAATTGTTAGGAGATGCTGTACGCTCCTCCGTCCAAACCTTGTTAATGATCGGTGGATTTATTATTCTCTTTTCTGTCGTTAATAAACTGTTTTACATGATGCATATTACCGAACATATCGCTCTTATTTTTCAGTACGTCCTTCACTTGTTTCAAATGCCGAAAGAACTTAGCATTCCAATGATTTCCGGCCTATTCGAAATTACGCTCGGCAGCCAAATGATCAGCCAGACGGAGGAAGCCGAATTGCTGGAAAAAGCGATTGCGACAAGCTTTATTCTCGCCTTTGGCGGATTTTCCGTACAGGCGCAAGTAGCAAGCATTCTCGCGGAAGCGAATATTCGCTTTAAGCCGTTTTTCATCGCAAGAATCATGCACGGATGCTTTGCCTCTTGCTTTACATATGTATTGTGGAAGCCTCTTTATTTGCGCGCCGTTGGCAATAATGCAGGGATCATCCCAGCGTTTTTCGCAGTTCATTCCGCAAGCGGATGGAGCAATTACTGGAAGCTAATGCAGCAGTTCGGCCCGATTGTGACGATCTCCTTTTTATGTCTTTATATATGGCTTACTGCTGCAACTATGCTCAAAAAAAGCAATAGCAACAAATAAAACGAGGCTGACTTAAAAGAAACGTTCTTTTAAGTCAGCTGTTTAGCTGTTAATTGTCATCCCCGTTAGAAGCAATAGCTGCAAATTTTCTTTTCAGCGCTTCCTCGACAACAGGCGGCACTAAATCGGAAATATCGCCGTTATACTTTGCTACTTCTTTTACAATGCTCGAGCTCAAAAAGGCGTATTGGCTATTTGTCATCATAAAAAACGTTTCGATATTTTCATCAAGGACGCGGTTCATCGATGTGATTTGCATTTCGTATTCAAAGTCAGAAACAGCGCGCAACCCACGCAAAATGGCATTGGCATTTTTACTGCGCGCATAATCAACAAGCAGGCCGTGGAACGACTCTACATAGACATTAGGAAACGGCCGCGTGACCTCCCGCAATAGCTCTATCCGCTCTTCTACGGAAAACAGCGGTTTCTTAGAAGAGTTGTTCAAGACCGCCACATACACTTGATCAAACACTTTTGCGCCCCTTTTAATAATATCTAAATGGCCATATGTAACCGGGTCAAAGCTTCCCGGGCAAACTGCAATGCTCGCCATTTTCCTATTCCCCTTTCTCCTCATCCATATACCGATAAATCGAAACTGCGGTAATCCCGTACGTCTCTTGTTTCCATTTGCACAGGCCTCCTACCCGTTCAGGAAGATGTATTTCTGCAGCATGTTCGGCAACGACAACACCGTCTTTTTCAAGAAGATGATGGTTATCAATAAAAGAAAGAAGTGACGGCAACTTTTGCTCTTTATACGGAGGATCAAGAAAAATCACATAAAAGCGAAGCCCCCGTTTGACAACTGCCTTTAACGCCCGCTCGGCATCATTCCGGTATATTTCTGCTTGTTCGTGGAGATCACACATCGCCACATTTTTTTTAATGGTTTGCACCGCTTTGGCGTTATGATCGACAAAAATGACCCGATCGAGCCCCCGGCTTAACGCTTCAATTCCTAGGCCGCCGCTGCCGCCGAATAAGTCTAGGCCAATACCTCCGGAAAAATATGGACCGATCATATTAAATATTGCTTCCTTCACTTTATCGGTCGTCGGTCTCGTTGACATTCCTGGAACCGCTTGCAGTTGTCTACCTTTACATTTTCCAGAAATCACTCTCATCTTTTTCACCACATTTTGGCACTAATTCGCGTTATTTCAACATTTATCGTATCATAAAGTTTATTATAGTAAAACAGGCGAATTTTTCATAGCGGCATGTATAGAAATCGGTAAATTGTCCATAATGAGTAATGACAACATCCATGCGGATGTTGTTGCCAACCACGGAGAAGACTTACGTTTCCCCATAAGTTCTTCCTCCGGTTTCTCCTCTCCCTTTTCTTTTCCTTTCGTTTACTTGTTCCTCCGGTGCGCGGGGGCAAGTAAATGTAAAGGACCCCTGCAGACAAAGTTCTGCAGGGATTTTTTTTGTTTGGAAAGCAAGCGCAAAATTTATATTTGACTCACATTTCGCACCCTCTCGACGAAAATCGGGAGGATTTTTTCGTTCCGATGTCGAATGAATCCTTGACACACAAGGAACGTAAAGGAGTTTTTCACTTATGAACGTTCAAGTCAAAAAGGTCTATCGCAATTCTTATTTGAATATAATAAGTGCCCTATTCAAGAAACTGGGTCTGCCTCAATTGATTGACCATCTCGTGCCCGTCGATCCGCAGTGCCAAACGCGAGTCAGCGATGCCGTTCAGGCCATCCTCTACAATGTGTTTGACGGCCGGCAAGCCCTTGTTCACTTGGAACATTGGGCTCAGGAGGTCGATTGTGAGAAACTCATCCGTCCCGATCTCCATCCTTCCTGGTTGAACGACGATGCGTTGGCCCGTCATCTCGATCGCCTGTATGAGGCTGGCATTCACAACGTCATCAGCACTTGCTTGATTCATATTTATCGAAAAGAAGGCCTTTCCCTCCGAGCCTTCCACGCCGATACGACGGACAAGACCGTTTACGGCGCGTATGAATCGGCCTCGTTAGAGGCCTTACAAATCACACATGGCTACAACCGCCATCATCGTTGGCAAAAACAGATCGGTTTCGGACTGGTCGGCAACGAGGACGGCATCCCGTTTTACGGCGATGTGCACGATGGCAACCTGCCCGATAAAACATGGAATCCCGAGGTGCTGTCTCGTGTCCATGAACAGCTGAAGCAGGCCAAAATCGAAGACGAATGGATTTACGTGGCCGATTCCGCCGCGATGACGAAAGAGACCCTGGCGCAAACCAAAGCGGCCAACGCCTTTTTGATCACCAGAGGCCCTTCGTCGCTCCGGATCGTGAAAACCGCGCTGGCCGAAGCGGATGCTGAGGACACGACGTGGAGCGATCCCTTTACGTTGGCGGAGAGAAACGGCGCCACGTACCGGGTATGGGAAACGGCCTCGACGTATGAAGGCCACCCCGTTCGGCTGATCGTTGTTGAATCGAGCGCGCTCGACCAGCGAAAAGGAAAGACGCTTGAAAAAGAACGAACCAAAGAAGCGGAGCTTCTTCGCGAGGAACAAGCCCGTTGGGAGCGTCACCCCTTCTCCTGCCGGGAAGATGCCGAACAAGCCTTGGCGTCCCTCAAGGCGTCCCTTCGCCCCCGGTTTCATCGGGTTGAGGCCGCGGTCGAAGAGATCGTACGCCTGAAAAAACGGCGCGGACGGCCGAAAAAAGGGGCGGAACCCGAGGTGGAGACGCTGTATTTCTTGCACCTTGACGTCGAATTCGACCAAGACGCGTGGGAACAGGCGAGACGGAAAGCGTCCCGGTTTGTCCTTGTCACGACCGTTCCGAAGGAATGGAAGGGCCAACCCATGGATGCCCAAGAGATCTTGAAGCTGTATAAAGGGCAGATCTCGGTGGAAATGAACTTCGCTTTTTTGAAAGATCCGTTTTTCACGGATGAGATTTACGTCAAAAAACCAGAACGGGTCGCAGTATTAGGCTATTTGTTTCTGTTGGCCTTGGCTATTTACCGCGTTTTTCAGCGCCGAGTGCGTCAGTTTATTACTCCAGAACACCCGTTGAAGGGTCCTGGAGGCCGCAAGCTGACCCGGCCGACGGGACAGGCGATTTTTCAGCTGTTTCAATATGTGAACGTCGTCCTGTTCAAGCTGCCGGATGGGCGCATCCAACGCTCACTGGATCGCTCCCTTACCCCTGATCAGCGAAGGATTCTGCAGGGATTGGGCATGGATGAGAGCATCTACGTGTAACGTGATACGGAACGACCAGCGATGGTAAAAAAAGGATTGCCATCGCTCGTTGTGTTGGTCAAAAAGTTATTCTGAAAAACTAAATAAAAAATCCTTTGTTTTGACCTTGTTAGGGTGCGAAATGTGAGTTGCGAGAAATTAATAACCGCCATAACCACCATATCCGCCTAGGCCCATACAAGAACACCCTACAATAATCAGTAAAACGAATAAAACAACAACTAAGGCAAAAGCGTTACGAATTCCATCACTCATCTATAACACCTCCCATTGAGTATTGGGGGATAGCTAATTTCGATCCCTATTTTTAAGGTATGTTTTTAAAAAAAATTAGATTGGACAAACTCATCAACTGATAAGAAAATTCCACTTTTGTCTATCATTGCACATTTTGTGTTTTTGATTAAAATATCAAACAACAGCAAACCTTTTGTAAACTATTTTTTTCATTAATTTATTAACACGTTATGTGTTTTATCAGTAATGGAGGGATTGCTTGTGAATTTTGTTGCTATCGATTTTGAAACTGCTAACTAATTAAATATTGTAAAAGGTAAAATGTTTGAACGTGGGTATAGACCAGTTGGAATGAAGAAATTTCAACACTCTAATTTAAAAGATCTTGTAGCACAGACAGATGAGTTTTCCCCTGATCATCCGTTTTTTTAATAAAAACGTTGTTTTTACTGGGACGTTGAAGTCGATGGTACGCAAAGAAGCAGTATTCGAGTGATCATGGACATATATGAACATGTCCTCTAGAAAGCAAACGATGAAGCCGCGAATAAATTCAATCTTTATTTGCCAATATACCGTCACAGGTAAAATAAATGGCTGGGTAGTTGTTGACGAAATCCGTCAATGCCCTAAATTACCCTATTTTATTTGAAGCCAATATGGTAAAATCCTTGTGGCAACGGGTTTTTTCCTACTTTACTATTTTGCATCCTACTAGGTGCGTGGGACTGGCAGCGCGAAAGTCGCCGGTTCGAACCCGGTATGTTTAATTGGAAAAATCCTTGCATGGCAAGGGTTTTCTTTTTTGCATACATAACAAAAAGAGGAAAATTGCGCGTTGACTCATATGTAAGGAGGAAAGAAACCAATGAAAAAGTTAGCCAGTTTGCTCGTAGCAGCCTTATTCACTCTCTTTTTTTCAACCAGCAGCTTCGCCCATCGGGGCACACTGGACGAACTAGGCGGACATTTCCGTAACTCGGACTGCATGTACTTGTTGCATGAACCGACAGCGCTCGCGTTGCAGGCCAAAAATAAAACAGAGCTTGTCCAGTTGATCAAAAAATACAATAGCAATGCCAAGTGCACCCGGCAGCTGACGGCGGATAAAATTGACTTAGAAGGGCATACGCTAGGCGGAACGTCTGCAACAAAATCAGGTTTGTCGGCCACATTGCGATTAGGAGAAAAATATCCCGCAACATTAGTGAAGTGCGTTGATGGAGATACAGCCAAGTTTATCGTCAACGGCCGCGAATATACAACCCGCTTTCTATTCATCGATACGCCGGAAAGCACGATCGAAATCGAGCCGTTCGGAAAAGAAGCAAGCCGATTTACTTGTTCCCGCTTAAAACAAGGAAACATTACATTGGAAACCGACGGCAGCACGCTGTTCGACAAGTATCATCGCTTGCTTGCCTGGGTGTGGGTAGGAAACAAATTGCTGCAAGAAGAAGTGACTAAAGCAGGGCTTGTCGAAGATTTCTATGATTATGGAAACTATAAATATGAAAACAGAATCCGCGCCGCCATGGCGGAGGCGAAACGAAACGGCATGGGTATGTATAGCCGTTCCTCCGCGCAAAAATCAAATTCTTCTCATCAGCAGCAAGCGGCGGAAGAGAAAAAGAAAACGGAAGAGGAAAAAACAGCCCCTTCACCAAACTCGTCAGAAAAGAACAGCACGGCGAAACAAGACAACCAATCAAAACAGTCCGATAAGCATCCGTTCCTTTACTTGTTCATTGGACTGGCCTTGGCTGTCATCATTTACGCTGCCGTACGAAAATAACTTGATGCGACTGCCCGCAGCGGCCACGCCGAAAAAACAAAAAAGGAGCTAACGACTAGCTCCTTTTTGTTCTATCATCATGCATAATGGCGTACCAGGACCCGCTACTGCTCCGGCAGCAGATCTTCAATCACGGATTGTTCGAATGATGGCGCCGCGGCAGAAAAAGAAGCGCCGTTTAGTCGCTTAAAACCATATTCCTCTAACCGCTGTATTTGCTCCTCCGTCAAGTCAGTATAAGCAATCACCGAAGGTGTGCCAGATGATTTGTAAATTAAGCTACCCGTTACCGGACATTGAAACGCATCAGCAACAAAGCCTTCGCCATCTTGAATCGTAAATAAACGAACCGGCATGACGTTCATATACTTCCCTCTTTCTGCTGGTATCTGTTATTATGACTGTCCCATTTTTCGCATTTTATACAATTCTTTTTCCGACAATGATTAAATCGCGCTCAATCCCATCCAATTCCGCCACTCGCGGAAGGTGCCCCCACGTTTCGAATCCGAAGCGCGAGAACAGGCGCAAACTCGGTTCATTATGGGCAAAAATAAAGCCTAACAGCGTTTTAATCTGGAAATTTGGCGCTTCCTCCACCGCTTTTTGAAGCAGCTGCTTGCCGATTCCTTTCCCCCGATATGCTTCAGAAATGTAAATGCTGATTTCCGCTGTATGACGATAGGCCGGTCGTCCATAAAACGATTGGAAACTGAGCCAGGCGCATACGCGACCGTCTTGTTCCATCACCCACAGCGGCCGTGTATGCGGGTCATGAGCAAAAAACCACGCCTCTCTGCTTTCTACCGACACCGGTTCGAGGTCCGCGGTAACCATTCTGGTCGGAATCGTTTCATTATATATTTGCACGATTGCTGGCAAGTCTTCTTTTTTCGCATCCCTGATCATCATATCCCCACCTTATTTCAATGTGCACTTCGTTAACGAAAACAGGTTAAGAGGGAGTATAATCATATATATGTAACGAGAAAGGAGAGTGGTTATGAACCGAACGGTAATCGTTTATCTCGTCTCGCTGGCCGCGTTTCTTGGCCCGTTTACGCAAACGATTTACACCCCTATTTTACCAGAAGTAACAGCCGATTTTGCTACTTCTTCGTTTTTAGTGAATTTAACGATTTCGATTTTCACATTTTTCTTGGCCATGATGCAAATGGTATATGGACCGTTGACAGACATAAAAGGGCGCCGCAATGTTCTCTTAGCAGGCATCCTTCTTTATACCGCGGCATCACTCGGCTGCTTTTTTTCAAACTCTATTTATGTTCTTCTTGCCTTCCGAGCGTTGCAGGCAATCGGTATCGCAGTTGGGTCGGTCGTCGCCGCTACCGTGATCGGTGATTTATTTGAAGGAAAAGAACGTGGAAAGGCGATGGGTACTTTCCAAATGATGGTATCGCTTGGCCCAGTCGCCGGGCCGATCGTTGGCGGATTTCTTGGCGGCCGATTTAACTTTCACACCGTATTCCTTGTTCTTGTTTTCGTCGGGATGCTTATATGGCTCGGCAATTTTATTTTTCTAAAAGAAACAAAACCGGAAAGCCAAACATCGAAAGCCTTTCAGCTTCGCGATTTTGCCATGATCCTTCGCCACCGGGCTGGTTCCTCGATTATTTTATTAGGATTTATACAATATTACGCGCTCTATAATTTCCTCGTTTTTTTGCCCGGCATTCTGACGGAGCGATACGGACTATCGGCAGAGGAAAAAGGGATTGTTTATTTGGCAATGTCGTGCATGATTGTCGTCGGCAGCTTTATCGGCGGACGCATCCAAGGCTATTGGAAAGATAGACATATTATTTTAGCGACATCATATTGCACAGTTCTATCCATTTTCCTTTTTCTTCTCGTTTCCTATATATCAATTCCTCTCTTAGTCCTTGCGATCGCGTTGTTTGGCCTGTTTTTAGGAACGTCCTTGCCGGTGCAGACGACGTTGCTTACGTATGTATTTCAAGCAAACCGCTCTACCGCCATTGGCGTCTACAATTTCTTTCGCTACATGGGAATGGCATTCGGACCAATGGTCGGCAGCGTATTATTCTCGTTAGGCGGATACAGGCTCGTATACGGATTTGCCGATGCCGTCTTTTTGGCCTGCTCGCTGCTATTGACCATGCGTGTTATGCGCCTAGGCAAACAATCGCCTTCGATAGAAAAGTCATAAACGAAAAGGGCTGCTCCGTGCAGAAGCAGTTCCTTTTCTTATCTCCATGTTACGGATATCCCGTTATCATACAAACGTTGAAAAATGGAAAAATGAACGACAAATTCCGTAAACGAATACGCTTCACCTGCCAAAAACGCATAGCTCTCAAAAAAAGCCGCCAGCACGTCTTCATCTACTTCTTCCAATAGGCGCGATGACAAGAGCGGATAGTAAATTTCTTCCCACCAGCGCTCATATCCGTATTCGGCAAACATTGACTTTATCTGTCCGTCCGTCATTTTGCACGTCCCTTCCTTCGTTATTTCTTTCTATACCAGTATCGTTTTTTCCAAAAGATGCAAACAAAAAACGCCGAAAACACGGCGTTTTATCGTTCTTCACTTAATTCGGTTACCGGCACGTCGCGCTGCTCACGAAGATGGCCATCACGCAAATGGACCGTAGCCATTTGTTTTTCCTCATCATAGCCGTCAATCCAGACAGATACACCATTATAATAGACAGGAATATCCGCCGGGGATGAAACAATTTGTTTGACGCGATTCATATCCATGAAACCATTCCTCTCCTTTCACCTATTCATCATGTAGTATGAAAGCGAAAAGGAATTTTTATGCAAAAAAAAGAGCAAAACGGTCAACACTAACGTTGTAAAACAATGGACCCAACGGAGGAAAATGATGAAAAACTGGGATATACTCATATCGTATTTACGCCTTCCTGCCTTTGTGCGATTGCTGCTGATGGGAAGTTCGTTGTTAATTCTTTTCGGCCTGCTTATTCATCTCGTCGAGCCGTCCACATTCCATAATGTATTCGATGGAATATGGTGGGCGATTGTCACCGCGGCAACGATCGGCTACGGCGATATCGTCCCAAAAACGACAGCGGGGAAACTCGTCGCCATTCTCCTTATTTTGTTAGGAACAGGGGTGATTACGACGTATTTCGCGTCCGTATCAGCAACCGCCGTGGCAAAAGAGACGGCATTATTGAACGGACAGCTGCGCTATAGAAAAAAGGGGCATGTGATCATCGTCGGCTGGAATGAACGGGCGCGCGAAGTGCTGGTACAATTAACGAAATCCCACCCATCTTTTCGCTGCGTGCTTATTGATGCGACGTTAAACGCGCTGCCGATTTCCTCTAAAAATATCCATTTTATCAAAGGAAACGCCAGCTACGATGACGTACTGCAGAAAGCAAACGTCACTGAGGCGCAAATGATTTTGATTACCGCCGACCCGCATAAAACCGAAGCAGAGGCGGACAAAGACTCGATTTTAACACTTCTGGCCGTCAAAAGCCTGAATCCTTCCATCTATGCCATTGTCGAAATATTAACTGAGCAGTACGTCAACAACGCACGCCGGGCGGGCGCTGATGAAGTAATTCAAACCAACTTGCTGTCCAGCTTCACGATGGCGAACAGCCTTCAGTCGCCGGGCGTATCGAAAGCGCTCGAAATGCTGCTCTGTCAGCTTCACGACAGAAAACTGCAGCTAATCGATGCCGAAGAATGGTGCATCGGAAAAACGTTTTCCGAGAGTGGCCAGTTGCTATTGAAAAAGCAGATGGTGTTAATCGGTATCATGAGAGGGGAAGAAGGACATATGAATCCTCCTCCGCAATTCATGATTGAACGTGGAGACCGCCTGTTTGTGCTCAGTCCTTAATCAAGCAGGCGACGTTCCAATTCTTGAACAAGCACCTTCCCGACGTTAATATATGTTTCCGGAAATGTCGCATCCGGATCTTGCGGCTCGGAAAATTGGTTCAAAGCCGCACCAAGATTTCCGACATCGGCATGGTCATCTAAGCCTTTTTGATATTGATGGGACAATAAAAACGGCCGGCCGATCTCCACCGTTGTCCCATGCGAATCGAGCTGTCCGTCCACCGCTTTAAACGGAACACGCAAAAATTGGTATCCGGCCTCATCGGCAATTTTATAGTCAAAATAACCATGATCATAATCCCAATTGCCGCCAATCATATAGCCGAGCGGTTTTAATTGCTGTTCTAGCTTATACAACTGAAATGTTTTTCCTTCCAAACGCGATGGAATTTCAATCATATCAAACACCCTCCTTTTTCCTTTATGATTTCCTATTTTGCGGCAATTAAAATCAAATTCGTTCCCTTGTATATGCTGGAAATAGATAGGAGATGACAAACAACATCAAACGTCTATACATAACAAAAAAAGCCCTTCCTGCTACGGAAGGACTTTTTGTTTCTGCTTTCTGCAATTTCTTATTTCAACCGCTTTTCTAACTCTGCTCTTTTATCTTCATAACCTGGCTTGCCTAAAAGAGCAAACATATTGACCTTATAAGCTTCCACTCCAGGCTGATCAAATGGGTTAACGCCTAATAAATAACCGCTCATCGCGCACGCTTTTTCAAAGAAGTAAACGAGATAGCCGAATGTATATTCATCTAATTTCGGCAGGGTGATCACTAAATTTGGCACACCGCCGTCCGTATGGGCGAGAAGCGTTCCTTCAAACGCTTTGGTGTTCACAAAATCGACCGTTTTTCCTGCCAAATAGTTCAATCCGTCCAAATCGCTTTCTTCTGCTTCAATAACCAGCTCATGGCGCGGCATTTCCACTTTCAGCACCGTTTCAAACAAATCGCGGCGCCCTTCTTGAATATACTGCCCTAAGGAATGAAGGTCAGTCGAGAAGTTTGCCGAAGCTGGGTAAATTCCTTTTTGGTCTTTTCCTTCGCTTTCGCCAAACAGCTGTTTCCACCATTCTGCGAAATATTGCAGCGCTGGTTCATAGTTGACCAACAGCTCGATCGTTTTTCCTTTATTGTATAAAATGTTGCGGATGGCCGCATATTGGTACGCCGCGTTTTCTTCCAGTTCCGAACTGCTGAAGTCTTCGCGCGCCTGCGCTGCCCCTTTCATCATTTCCTCGATGTTTGCGCCGCTGACAGCAATCGGAAGCAACCCTACCGCCGTCAATACCGAGTAACGGCCGCCAACGTCATCTGGAATGACAAACGTTTCATAGCCTTCTTCCGTCGCCAATGTTCTTAGCGCGCCACGTGCCCGGTCTGTCGTCGCATAAATTCGTTTACGCGCTTCTTCTTTACCGTATTTTTCTTCCAACAGCTTGCGGAAAATGCGGAAGGCAATCGCCGGCTCTGTCGTCGTGCCTGATTTGGAAATGACGTTAATCGAGAAGTCTTTTCCTTCTAACAAGTCGATGACATCTTTCATATAAGTCGAGCTGATGTTATTGCCGACGAAAATAATTTGCGGCGTTTTCCGTTTGTCTTTTGGCAGCGCGTTGTAAAACGAATGATGGAGCATTTCAATCGCAGCGCGCGCCCCTAAATATGAGCCGCCGATGCCGATCACCAGCAGCACGTCAGAATCAGCTTGGATTTTCGCCGCCGCTTTTTGAATGCGGGCAAATTCTTCTTTGTCATAAGCAACAGGCAAATCGAGCCATCCTAAAAAATCGCTGCCTGTTCCTGTTTTTTCATGGAGGGAATGATGTGCCACTTTCACTGCATCACGCAAATAGGTAAGCTCATGTTCACCAAAAAACGCCAAGGCTTTTGAATAGTCAAAGCGAATATGTGTCATATGTTCGATCCTCCAAACGAAAATGTTTTTACCTTCTTTCACTTTAACGAAACAACAAAAAGGAATCAAGTCGTTGCCCCGCTATGTAAACGAATTCATTTTCAACATTTCTATGAATAAAAACGCAAGAAAGAGGCAGTCGTCACTGCCTCTTTTCTGCATTATAGCGATGCGCGCAAAATCGCCAGCACATCATCGCGATTTAATGTTTTGAACTTGCCAAACTCGCCATTCGCCATCGCTTTGTCCGCCATTAACTCGAGATTTTCTTCGCCGATGCCATAATCGGCAAGCCGCGACGGCGCGCCAAGGCTCGACCAAAACTCGCGCAGTTTTTCAATGCCTTCTAACGCCACTTCTCGTTCCGATTTTCCTTCCGGATTGACGTCAAACACGCGCACTGCTAGTTGGGCAAAACGGCTGACATTTTCATCAAGCACATGCTTCATCCAGTTTGGAAACAGTATCGCAAGCCCGCCGGCGTGCGGAATGTCGTATACCGCCGATACGGCGTGTTCGATATTGTGCGTCGCCCAGTCGCCGCGGAGACCCATTTGCAAAAAGCCGTTTAACGCGATCGTTCCACTGTATAAAATCGTCTCGCGCAGCTCGTAGTTTTGCAAGTCATTCACAAGCTTTGGCGCCGCTTCCATCACTGTTTTTAGCACCGCTTCACACATCCGGTCCTGAAGCGGAGTGTTTGGCGTATGGTGGAAATATTGCTCCAACACATGGGACATCATATCGACAATCCCGTAGACGGTATGGTCTTTCGGCACCGTAAGCGTATACGTCGGATCGAGGATCGAAAACTGCGGGAATGTCGCTGGGCTGCTCCAGCCGTATTTTTCTTTTGTCTCCCAGTTCGTGATTACGGAGCCGGAGTTCATTTCCGAACCGGTTGCGGCCAGCGTCAATACCGTTCCAAACGGAAGCGCTTCCGTCACCTTCACTTTTTTCGTAATAAAATCCCACGGGTCTCCTTCATATTTGGCTCCGGCAGCAATCGCTTTCGTACAGTCGATGACACTGCCGCCGCCGACCGCAAGCAAAAACTCGATGCCTTCTTTTTTGCAAATGTCAACACCTTTTCTTACGGTCGATAAGCGCGGATTTGGCTCGACTCCTGGAAGCTCTGTCACTTCTACGTTCAGCTCATTCAATATGCCTATTACTTCGTCATACAGGCCGTTTCGCTTAATACTGCCCCCGCCATAGACAAGCAATACTTTTTTTCCGTAACGCGGCAGTTCCTTTTTCAGTTCCTCAATTTGCCCTTTTCCGAAAATCAATTTCGTAGGGTTTTGAAAAGTAAAATTTTGCATATTTATCGACCTCCTTTTTTTATTATGAACAGTACGTTCCCCGCTTGTAAAGCAATTGCTTTTTCGCAAATGATGCATATTTTCCGTCAATGTTATGCATTCTATAAGTGATGGAAAAATGTGAAGGAGGAATGGACTGATGAGTGTACTTCAGCGCATTGCACTATTCCTTACGATTATCGGTGCCATTAACTGGGGATTAATTGGTTTCTTTCAATTTGATTTAGTAGCGGCAATTTTTGGCGGACAGAATGCTACGTTGGCACGCATTATCTATGGAATCATCGGCATTGCCGGATTGATCAACCTTGCAATTCTATTCAAGCCTGCTGAAGAACTGGGACGTACGGAACCAAAAACGTCTCGCACATAAACCGTAAAGTAAAACACTCACCTATAAAAACGGTGGGTGTTTTACTTTAGTAAATCTTCTTTTTTTGATTGCTCGATCCACTCTTGCAGCTTTTCTTTTAACGTGTTAAACCCTGGATTTAATGACATTTTCACTTTCAAGTGACGTTTTTCTTTTTTATTTCGTTTTTCTAATGCTTTCATCGATAGGCTGATCCGTTTTGTTCGCGGATCGACCGCCAATACTTTTACGGTTATTTCTTCACCGATCTTCACATAATCACGAATATTTTTCACAAACTCATGGGAAATTTCCGAAATATGAACAAGCCCTTGCATTCCTTCGTCTAGTTCGACAAAAACGCCGTACGGCTGAATGCCGGTGACTTTTCCTTTCACAATATCTCCTGCTTCTATCATGGACAAACAAAACACTCCTATTTTAATTTCTGATGTGTTTTTGTATTATAACATAAATTTTTTATGAATCCCAAAAAAATATGTTCTGCTATCCCGCTGATGGGATAGCAGAACATGGAAACTACAACCGCTCTAAAAAACGTTTCATTCGTTTGATCGCTTCTTGCAGCTGTTCGAGGGAAGACGCATAAGAACAGCGGATATACCCCTCCCCGCTTGAGCCAAATACACTGCCCGGAACGACTGCTACTTTTTCTTCAATCAATAATCTTTCGGCAAATTGTTCCGACGTTAAACCGGTAGATTGAATCGACGGAAACGCGTAAAACGCGCCGCCCGGCATATGGCAGTGAAGGCCGATTTCATTTAGCGATTGGACAAAATAATTGCGGCGCCGCCGGTAACTTTTTCTCATATATTCGACATCTTGCTCGCCACTGCGCAACGCTTCTAACGCGCCGTATTGCACCATCGTCGGCGCACACATCATCGCATATTGATGAATCTTTAACATTGCCTGCAAAATTTCTTTCGGCGCCGCGGCGAACCCGAGCCGCCATCCGGTCATGGCAAATCCTTTGGAAAAGCCGGAAATCAAAATCGTTCGCTCCCACATGCCGTCGACAGCAGCGACACTTGTATACTCATCGTCATATGTAAGTTCCGCATAAATTTCATCGGCAACGACAAGCAAATCATATTTTTTTACGATGCGCCCAATGGCTTCTAGCTCTTCTTTTTGCAACACGGTGCCTGTTGGGTTGTTTGGCGAGCAGATGATAAGCGCTTTTGTGCGCTCGGTAATGACTTGCTCGATGTGTTCCGGCCGTAGTTTAAAATGGTCATCGCCATGCGTTTCTACTAAAACCGGCGTTCCTCCGGCGAGCGTCACAAGCGGTTCGTATGCAACAAAGCTAGGCTGTACCACAATCACTTCATCGCCTGGATTGATAATCGCCCGCATGGCCAAATCAAGCGCTTCGCTGGCTCCGACCGTCACCAAAATCTCTGTTTCCGGATTATACTCAACACGAAATTTGCGCATTAAATAAGCGGCAATTTCTTGGCGAAGCTCCAGCAAACCGGCGTTTGCCGTGTAGGACGTATATCCTTGTTCGAGCGACAAAATGCTTGCTTCCCGGATGTTCCAGGAGGTGACAAAATCCGGCTCGCCTACGCCGAGCGAGATTACTCCTTCCATGCTGGAAGCAAGGTCAAAAAAGCGGCGAATTCCCGATGGCTTTAAGCGAGCAACCGTTTCCGACACGTATGACTTTTTCACTTGCTGTTTCATGGCGCCACCACGATGCGGCGATCTTGATCTCCTTGGTCAAATACGGTGCCGTCATGTTTATATTTTTTCAAAATAAAATGCGTCGTCGTAGAAATCACCGAATCAAGCGTCGATAATTTCTCGGAAACGAATTGCGCCACTTCAGACATCGAACGCCCTTCAATGACTACAGATAAGTCATAAGCCCCCGACATTAAATAAACGGATTTTACTTCCGGAAAACGATAAATGCGCTCTGCCACCTCATCAAACCCAACTCCGCGCTTTGGCGTCACTTTCACATCAATCATCGCCGTGACTCCCTCATGACCGTCGACTTTCCGCCAATCGACAAGCGCGGCATATTGGACAATCACTTTTGTTTCTTCGAGCTTTTTCACAATCGCCTCTGTTTCTTCGACCGTCAGCTCCACCATTTTCGCTAGTGTCTCCATTGGAATGCGCGCATCTTTTTCCAATATTTCGATAATTTCAACCTCTTTTTCACTTAGTTTCATGTTGATCTCCCCCCAACAACTATTTTCGCATACATTCGCTCCATTTGCATGAAAAAAATGATAAAAACTAAAATTAAATAGTAAGAGGTGAAGAAGGATGCACACGATCGAAACAAACGGGCAAACAATCGAACTAAATCATATTCGCGTTTATTATGAAACATACAATTGGGAGAAAAAACGACCGGTATTGGTACTGCTGCACGGGTTTCTTTCCTCTTCGTTCAGCTATCGGCGGCTTATTCCGTTGCTTGCCAACGATTTTTCCGTGATTACTGTCGATTTGCCGCCATTTGGAAACAGTGAAAAATCGACGACATTCCGCTATACATATCGAAATCTGGCGCAGCTTGTCATTGATTTACTGCAGCATTTGCATATTCCAACATGCACACTTGTCGGTCACTCGATGGGCGGGCAAATTTGCTTGTATATCGCACGCATGCAGCCGCAGCTCGTACGAGAAATGATTTTGCTTGCGAGCTCCGGATATTTAGGACGGGTCAAACGGTCGCTGACGCTTTCTACTTACCTCCCCTATTTTCATGCCTATGTAAAACATTATTTTTACAAGCAAGGTGTTGAAGCAAATCTACGTCAAGCTATCTATGATTATTCGCTCATCGACAACGAAATGTGTAAAGGCTATGAACAACCGTTTTACCACCCGCAAATGTTTAAAGCGTTGACACGCTTTATCCGCTACCGCGAGGGAGATTTACAAGCCCACGAATTGCAGCGTATCGAAACGCGCACCTTGCTTTTATGGGGAGAAAACGATCGGATCGTTCCGGTAGATATCGGCAAACGGCTCCATGAAGACCTGACTAATTCCGCCTTAGTCACCTTTCCACATACCGGTCATCTGCTGCCGGAGGAAAGACCGCATGATGTATACCGGGAAATCACTGATTTTATTCGCTAACCAGCCTCCTATTACGGCAAGGAGCATGAAGCAGACTGCTTCATCGCTAACAGTCGGTTCGCCATTTTTACACATTCGCGTAAAGGGATTACTTCTTCAAAAGCGAATTCATAAATAGCTTGGATTTTTTCGGCAAGCGTTTTTGCATCATCATGGTCGTAAACCGCCTGCAATACATCGATCGCTTCGGTTTCATAGGCATCGCGGCCGTAACCTAGAGGGTCCCATGCTTGAATGGTATGTAGCAATAACCGGTTTAATTGTTGCGCATCCATCATATGCCTGTCACCTTTCAGCAAAATGGTTAGCATATAAAAATTATAAGCGATAATCTGTCAAAAAAGAAGGGAGAGGGTATTTTTATGTATCGGTTTGACGATGTCATCAACCGCCGCCATACCTTTTCGGTAAAATGGGATGATACAGAGCGAGTTTTTGGCGTCAAAGACGTATTGCCAATGTGGGTGGCCGATATGGACTTTCCGGCTCCGCCCGCGGTGATCGAGGCCTTGCACAAACGGATCCAGCACGGCATTTTTGGCTATACTGTCATTCCTGATTCGTTAAAAGAGGCGATGCAACATTGGCTAAAAGCGCGGCATCAATGGGATATGGACCGGTCATGGTTCGTTTTTTCAACCGGCGTCGTGCCCGCAATTGCGACGGCGATTGAGGCATTTTCAGAGGAGGGGGATCGCGTTGTCGTGTTTACTCCCGTTTATCCACCGCTATTTCAGCTTGTTCGCCAGCATCGCCGCACGCTCGTCACCAGCCCGCTGCAGCTCAAGGAAACGCGATATGAAATCGATTGGGACGATTTTACAAAAAAGATTCAAGGCGCAAAATTGTTGCTTCTATGTAGCCCTCATAATCCTGGAGGGCGGGTATGGACAAAGGAAGAATT
Organism: Saccharococcus thermophilus; assembly: GCF_011761475.1. NCBI lineage: Bacteria > Bacillati > Bacillota > Bacilli > Caryophanales > Anoxybacillaceae > Saccharococcus > Saccharococcus thermophilus. Next base: position 624,224 of record NZ_JAASRS010000001.1, on the reverse strand, counting down.
AGAAAAAATCGGCCAGCTATGCCTAGAACACGATGTGATCCTCATCTCCGATGAAATCCATGCCGATCTCACTTTCCCACCGAACCGGCACGTGCCGTTTGCCTCCATCTGTCCCGAATTTGCCGAAAGAAGCGTCACATGCATAGCGCCAACGAAAACGTTTAACCTTGCCGGTCTTCAAGCAGCGGCGGCGATCATTGCAAACGAATCACTGCGGCGGCAATTCCGAAAAATCCAGCAGCGGCAAGGATTTTTTACCCTGAACACGTTCGCCGTCGTCGGCACGGAAGCAGCCTACCGCTATGGAGAAGAATGGCTGGATGCACTGCTAACATATTTGCAAGAGAATACTGATTACGTATGCTCTTACATACAGACACATTTACCAGCTCTCCGTGTCATCCGTCCGGAAGCAACATATCTTGTTTGGATCGACTGCCGGCAGCTTGGTATGACAGAGAAGCAGCTCAAGACACTTCTTTTAGAAAAAGGGAAAATCGCTGTAGAGTTTGGAAGCAAATTCGGCGAAGAAGGAAAAGGGTTTATACGCATGAATGTCGCCTGCCCGCGAAAGACGTTGGAAGAGGCGCTTGATCGTCTATCAGCAGCATTGCAATAATCTTTGGCAATGTCACAACCATGCAAAAACGGTAACAAATCGTGACAGACGATGCGAAACTTCAAAAGTTTCACAAAAAAAAGAAAAGGCTCTTCCCGTTTCACCGGCAAGAGCCTTCTTCTATTTTTTAATTTCACCACAAGCAATTCGTCCACCAGCATCTCCAGCCGGCTGTGTCATTCCATCGTCTTTTCCTGCATGAATGACAATCGCCGTCCCGTCTTTTGTCAATAACGATCCTTTCTGTCCTTCTTTTAACGTCACATTCGGCGCCGTCAATTCGGCGTGAACCGTCCCGTCATCTTTGACAATAATATTAGGCAGATCACCGGCATGCGCTCCTTCCGGATGGAGCAATCCATGTTTTTTTCCGTCCGGATTATAGTGATCCCCGGCTGACTGAAAGTCCGGTTTTTTGCAAATTCCTTTTTCATGAATATGAATCGCATGTTCTCCAGGAGGGAGCCCTTCCAAATCAAGCTTCAATTTGACTCCTTTTGCCTGTTCCACTAATTGGATGGTACCGACAGAATCACCATCACTATTAATCATATGGACTTTTAAATTAGTAGCATGTTCATTTTGACAGCCCGCAATGAATAAAAGCATCACCGCTAACAACCAACTTGCCCGTTGAAACACAAAATCCCTCCAGCAATACGTTTTTATCTATTAGTATTGCCAAAGGGGGGCATATTAAACATTTTATTTTTCATCGTGGATGACATTTTTTCTCTTCAACTGCTCTTCTAATTTCTTTGCCTCTTTTTCCTGATGTTTGGAAATCTTTATGATCGCCCGCATCGTTAAAATCGCCGCAATAAAGAAAATAGTGAATGAAATAGCGGCAGGAATATATTCGCGTTTATCTTCCGGAAAGTATAAAAATAAGTTTAATATATTTGGTAGAATCATCGTTCAACAACCTTTCGCAAGAAAATGTCTTATTGTTATTATAGCATAAGCAAAAGAAAAAAGCCGCTATCCGTGCGGCTGTTAAAGGGCAAACTTTTTCCTTAGCTGGGTAAAATCAATCCGTTCTCCAAGCGTCGGTGGCTTTGTTTTCGTCAAATATTTTTTATCATTTTCCACTAACCGGAAGATATTATAGGTAGTGAACGCATCATCCAATGCACAATGGGCTTTTCCGACTCCTTCATTTCCATACTCCTGTATCGCCTTTCGCAATCCGGTCTGATTTTTATTGCCGAAAAACCGTTTATATTCCATTGCCAAATCGCGATGTTCCCCGCTAAATGGGAACGGCACATTCGCCGACATGCAATTTTCCCGCAATACTTTCATATCCATACTGCCCCATGTCACTACCGTGCTTGGCCGCGTCCGATCATATTTGTTTAGCAGCGTCACGAGTTCGTAAAAGCTGATTCCTTGATCGATTTGTTCTTGTGTGATCTTTAAAAAAGATTTGCACCGATCTGTAAGCAGCGGGAAGCGCAGCGGTTTCACATATGCCGAAAACTGGTCGCATACTTCGTCATTGATCACCGCGACAAGACCGACTTCAATAATTTCCGGAAGAAACCCATGCGGCTCCGTTTTCGTCTCCGGCATCGTAAATTCAAAATCAAGGAACAAATATTGTTGTGCGGTCGACATATCTTTTCCCTCCTTTCTTGTGCATTATCACGAATGATCTTATTATTATTATATCACGAGGAAGCGACATTTTATTTCCTTTTTCAGAAAATATCAAAAAAAGGGCGAAAGCCGGAAAAATAGGGTATAATCAATGATTAATTGGTGGCCTACTTGTATTCCAACAAAGCGGCAGCGTTCTTTCAAAAATACGGATTTATCGTCCCTACTAAGTAGTCGTTCGCTGAATAACACTGAAAAGAAATACTATACTGGTTTTATATAACAACAAAATAAGGAGGCGTGACGATGATGTATAAAATTTTGTGTAAAGCATTTTACTAGATCAAAATAAAAAAGGTAGGGTATTCTCTGATTGAACCCAAACATTCCAGAGAAAGGAGAACCCTACCTATGTCTAAAAGTATACCGAATGTCGACTGGGCAAATCAACTGGAAAGTGTCATTCGTCAGTTTGTAAAGGAAAAATTAGAACTGATCATGCGGGAAGAAATCAAGAATTTCCTCGAAATAGAACAGGCCGGAACATCAAATATGAGAAACGGCTACTATCAACGAAATCTAGATACGCAATATGGCCGGATTGAAGGTCTTTTGGTCCCTAGAGACCGAAACGGAGAATTTCAAACACAGTTGTTTGCCCCTTACCAACGGCACACCGGCTGGCTGGAGGAAGCAATCATTAGGATGTACCAAAGTGGCATGAGTACACGGGAAATTGGCAAGTTTATCGAACGAATTCTAGGAAGCACCTATTCTCCTGCGACGATCAGCCGTATTACCGATGTCGTGAAGGAAGACATCGAGAAATGGCACACTCGTCCACTGCACAAGCGTTATTCCGTCTTATATTTGGATGGTTTATACGTAAAACTTCGTCGCGAAACCGTGGAGAAAGAAGTCATTTATGTGGTGTTAGGGGTGAACGAAGAAGGATATCGCGAAATTCTTGATTTCTTTGTGGGAGGACAAGAAAGCGCCTATGTATGGCAGGAAATTCTTCAACACCTCTACCAAAGAGGCGCCAAGGAAGTGCTTCTGGGCATATTCGATGGACTACCAGGGTTGGAGGAAGCCTTTAAGGCGGTTTATCCGAAAGCCGATGTGCAGCGTTGTGTCGTTCACAAAGTCCGTAACACGCTCCATCGTGTTCGGAAAAAAGACCAATTTGAAGTGGCCGAGGATCTCAGGCTGATTTATCGCGCGCCGAATAAGGAGATGGCGTTACAGATGTTTCAACAGTTTGAGTCGAAATGGTCAAGCAAGTATCCGAGAGAAGTTCAATCTTGGGCCAATGAGTTGGATGTCCTCCTTACATTTATGGATTATCCAAGCAGTATTCGAAGTGTGATTTACACGACGAATGCCATTGAACGAACGATCAAGGAGATTCGGAAACGTCTAAAGCCGATGAACAGTTTGAATAGTTTAGAAGCCGCTGAAAAAATCGTATATTTGACCATTCAAGATTTTAATGAGAAATGGGCAGGGCGAAAGTTGCGAGGATTTGCCGAAGCACAGGAAGCCCTCGAGCGAATGTTTGAAGAACGTTATCATTAACCAAATACTGTAAATAAACAAAATAGGGGGATTCTCCCTTTCCACACAGGAGACTGAATATTCAGTCTCCTGTGTGGAGGAAACTAGTTCCCTATTCATTCCAAATCCATTTCAGAGAAACCCTACCCCCATTATATTACACAAAATTCTTGACGGTACCGGCGTGGATGATGTATAAAATTTTGTGTAAAGCATTTTACTAGATCAAAATAAAAAAGGTAGGGTATTCTCTGATTGAACCCAAACATTCCAGAGAAAGGAGAACCCTACCTATGTCTAAAAGTATACCGAATGTCGACTGGGCAAATCAACTGGAAAGTGTCATTCGTCAGTTTGTAAAGGAAAAATTAGAACTGATCATGCGGGAAGAAATCAAGAATTTCCTCGAAATAGAACAGGCCGGAACATCAAATATGAGAAACGGCTACTATCAACGAAATCTAGATACGCAATATGGCCGGATTGAAGGTCTTTTGGTCCCTAGAGACCGAAACGGAGAATTTCAAACACAGTTGTTTGCCCCTTACCAACGGCACACCGGCTGGCTGGAGGAAGCAATCATTAGGATGTACCAAAGTGGCATGAGTACACGGGAAATTGGCAAGTTTATCGAACGAATTCTAGGAAGCACCTATTCTCCTGCGACGATCAGCCGTATTACCGATGTCGTGAAGGAAGACATCGAGAAATGGCACACTCGTCCACTGCACAAGCGTTATTCCGTCTTATATTTGGATGGTTTATACGTAAAACTTCGTCGCGAAACCGTGGAGAAAGAAGTCATTTATGTGGTGTTAGGGGTGAACGAAGAAGGATATCGCGAAATTCTTGATTTCTTTGTGGGAGGACAAGAAAGCGCCTATGTATGGCAGGAAATTCTTCAACACCTCTACCAAAGAGGCGCCAAGGAAGTGCTTCTGGGCATATTCGATGGACTACCAGGGTTGGAGGAAGCCTTTAAGGCGGTTTATCCGAAAGCCGATGTGCAGCGTTGTGTCGTTCACAAAGTCCGTAACACGCTCCATCGTGTTCGGAAAAAAGACCAATTTGAAGTGGCCGAGGATCTCAGGCTGATTTATCGCGCGCCGAATAAGGAGATGGCGTTACAGATGTTTCAACAGTTTGAGTCGAAATGGTCAAGCAAGTATCCGAGAGAAGTTCAATCTTGGGCCAATGAGTTGGATGTCCTCCTTACATTTATGGATTATCCAAGCAGTATTCGAAGTGTGATTTACACGACGAATGCCATTGAACGAACGATCAAGGAGATTCGGAAACGTCTAAAGCCGATGAACAGTTTGAATAGTTTAGAAGCCGCTGAAAAAATCGTATATTTGACCATTCAAGATTTTAATGAGAAATGGGCAGGGCGAAAGTTGCGAGGATTTGCCGAAGCACAGGAAGCCCTCGAGCGAATGTTTGAAGAACGTTATCATTAACCAAATACTGTAAATAAACAAAATAGGGGGATTCTCCCTTTCCACACAGGAGACTGAATATTCAGTCTCCTGTGTGGAGGAAACTAGTTCCCTATTCATTCCAAATCCATTTCAGAGAAACCCTACCCCCATTATATTACACAAAATTCTTGACGGTACCGGCGTGACTATGAAAAACGTGGTGATTCATAAAATTGTTACCTTTATTTTCACGGAAGACCAGCTAAAAGCATACTGGAACAAGCAAAAATCGCATATTCCATTTGCTTCATTAACAAATGAACAATATATGGAACTCGCCGAAGATATGCTGAACCATTCTTCGCACAGCCAGCTCGATCAGCACCTGATTGACAAAGGATGGCGCACCAAGGAGGAAGCGAGCGGTCTTGTGCTTGCCGAAGATGAATCACGCGAGGATATTCATATCGAAATTGTCGATACGTCCCTGCCAACCGAGCCGATGAAGAAATTGTTTATTGACCGCGTGACAGAAATACAATGCCCGCACTGCTCATTTTCTTTCTATTTGCGCAACGCTCACCCAACCCGTAGCGACTGGACATGCCCTGCATGCGGAAATGCCTTTCATACCTCCGTCTAAAACAAAGGAAAGGAGCGTTTACAAGTCATGCATCATACCGCAGCAACGGAAATATCCAATTTTCAATATTATTTTGCCATCGCTATTTTCTTGATTACATACGCCATTATCATCTCCGAAAAAATCAACCGCGCTGTCATCGCGCTGCTTGGTGCGGCGGCAATGATTATTTTTGGCATCGTCGACCTACATAAGGCTTTTACCCATCATATCGAATGGGGAACGATCACCTTGCTTATCGGCATGATGATTTTGGTCGGAATTACAAGTAAATCCGGTTTTTTCCAATATATGGCGATTAAAGCGGCCAAATTAGCACACGGGCGGCCCATCCGCATCTTAGTGATGCTTTCGTTATTGACAGCCGTTTTGTCCGCTTTTCTCGATAACGTGACAACTGTGCTGCTCGTTGTTCCTGTTACGTTTTCGATTACGCGCATGCTGCAGGTAAATCCGGTTCCTTACTTAATCTCGGAAGTGCTGCTATCCAATATCGGGGGAACGGCGACTTTAATCGGCGACCCGCCAAACATTATGATCGGCTCTGCCAATAAACATCTCGATTTTAACGCATTTTTGCTCAACTTAACACCAATCGTGCTCATCATTGCCGCAGTGACAATGGCCATTTTGGTATGGATTTATCGCAAGCAGCTGAAAGCGGATGAAAAACTGATTAGCAAATTGATGAACGTCAATGACGCCGACTATATTAAGGACGCCAAACTACTAAAAAAATCCGTATCCATATTGGCACTGACGATTTTGGGCTTTGTCCTTCATTCGGTCATCCATGTTGATGCTGCCGTCATCGCGATGGCAGGCGCTGTCATTTTAATGTTGATCGCAGTGCCGGAACATGAAATCGAAGATGTATTCGCCTCGGTGGAATGGGTAACCATTTTCTTTTTTGCTGGCTTATTCATCTTAGTCGGCGGGCTGGTGGACATCGGCCTTATAAAAAGTTTAGCGGAAAAAGTGCTCGAAATCACCAGCGGCGATATTTCCGTCGCGGCGTATTTTATCCTTTGGCTATCGGGCATTGCCTCTGCCACGATCGATAACATTCCGTTTGTCGCCACCATGATTCCATTGATTAAAGACATGGCTGTTGGCATGGGATTATCGCCGGATGCCGCGCAAATTGAAGTATTATGGTGGGCATTGTCCTTAGGAGCCTGTCTCGGTGGAAACGGCACATTAATCGGCGCCTCTGCGAACGTCATCGTCGCCGGCATCGCTTCGCGCGAAGGACATGGGTTCAGCTATATGGATTTCCTGAAAATTGGCGCACCGTTGACGTTGATTGCTCTGTTGCTTTCCCACGCCTATTTGTTCGTTCGTTATTTCATGTAGAAGGAGCGAAATTCAAAAGAATTTCGCTCCTTTTCCCATTTTATACATATAGTAGTATAGAAATGATCAACAAGGAGGAGTAACACCGTGATGTTTTACCCTGCATTCCCTCCCCAATATATTGTCAGGCAATATCCACCGGTAAATCCTGCTCTTTTTTCCAAATCGGCGGCGACCGCACAAAGATTGATGAACGATGCCAGCATCATTTTAAAAAAACTAGCGGAATCGAAGTCGTTCGCCACTAGCGTCATGGCAGCGGCACAAGAAGGAAAAACAAAGGAAGTCAGCCGGATGATCCAATCGCTTGGAATTAAATCGAAAGTCGATCTTTATTTTAATCCCGACGGCATCCGCTTCACTTTATCTCCCCCGCCAGGCGCGTTTTCATGCTGTCAGCTCGTCATCGGCCTTCGTTGGAATATATTTCTTTCTACTTAATTCTTGTGAATATGAGCGGGTGGCACCTCATGCAAAGGTGAGCCCCTTTTCTCACTCCATTCATCGCATTACGCGTTTCCATTTTCGTCAAACGGCTGTTTTTTTCCAATTTCCGCCGCATCGCGCAAATCGTACCCATCATCATTTTTGCTTACATGAATGATATCTTCGTTTGCTCCCTTTTTGCTTGCCTGCTTGATCTCCTGCTCTTGCTCCGCAAATTTCATGCCTTTTCTCCTTTCTTTGCGAATAATCATCATACCGCTTTCTTTTTATTATGCGCATGGCGAAAAAAATATAGTTGACATCCCTCTTATTGTTCGATACGATTTTGTTATGTTAACATAAATAATAAGGGGGTTTACATATGGAAACAAAACGTCCGAAATGGCGAGCGATTGATATTACATTGATCGGAATGTTTGCCGCGTTAATGGCGATTGGTGCCAACATTACATCATGGGCGCCGTTTTTGGTCATCGGCGGTGTTCCGATTACCTTGCAAACGTTTTTCTGCGTGCTCGCTGGAGCTGTTTTAGGACGGCGGCTCGGCGCCATGGCGATGATTGTATATATGTTAGTCGGGGTGGTCGGTGCTCCGGTGTTTGCTCAGTTTGGCGGCGGCTTTGGCAGCATTGTTCGCCCGACATTCGGTTTTATTATCTCTTTCATTTTTGCTGCATATGCTACCGGCTGGATCATTGAACGGGGAAAAGGCAATCCGTCTACTGCCCGCTTTATCGTTGCGGCGTTAGTCGGAATGGTCATTAACTATGTCGTCGGTACGAACTGGATGTATGTCGCTTATAAATGGTGGGCAGCAGCACCAAAAGGATTTTCCTACGGCATGGCATGGGAATGGATGATGGTGCCTCTTCCGAAAGACATTATTTTATCGATCGTAGCTGGAGTGATGGCACCACGTATGTATCGCGCCATCCGTAAATCGGCTTCCTATTATCAACATGTCGCCTAATTCCCTGTTCATGGATGCTCTTCTTCTCATGAATAAAGCGCGCATTCCCTTTGGATATGCGCGCTTCTTTATTTAGAAAAATAGTTTTAAAATTTGATATACAAATCCGGCAATCAACGCCGAAACAGGCAACGTAATGATCCATGTCAACACAATGCGCTGTGCGACTCCCCATTTTACGCCTCTCACGCGCTGCGCCGCACCAACTCCCATAATCGACGAAGAGATGACATGGGTCGTACTAACTGGCAACTGAAGAAGGGTAGCCGAGAAAATGACGAGCGCAGACGATAAATCGGCAGCGGCGCCGTTGACAGGGCGGATTTTCATAATCTTGCCGCCAACCGTTTTAATAATTTTCCAACCGCCAATCGATGTTCCAAGCCCCATTGAAAGTGCAGCGGCGATCCGCACCCATTCCGGAATATTGTCGGATGTATGATATTTGGCGGCGATCAGCGCCATCGTGATAATTCCCATCGTCTTTTGTGCATCGTTTGTTCCGTGTGTAAAGGATTGCAACGCTGCCGTTACGACTTGGAACATGCGAAACCCTTTCGTCGTACGGGTCAAGTTGGCATTTTTAAAGATGAAACGGAACAGGCTCATAATGGCAAAGCCTACCGCTAGCGCTAGAAATGGCGAGATAATCAACGATTCCAAAATTTTAAGAAAACCTTTATAATGCAACACATCGAATCCAGCGGCCGAAACCGCAGCTCCCGCCACCGAACCGATTAACGCATGCGAAGAACTGCTTGGAATGCCATAATACCAAGTGATTAAATTCCACGCGATCGCAGCGATCAACGCTGCTAAAATGATGACAGAACCATTATCCAATGCGAATGGATCGACAATGTCTTTTGTAATCGTTTTCGCCACCCCAGTAAAGGTCAACGCACCGATAAAGTTCATCGACGCCGCCAAAATGATCGCTTTTCGCGGCGAAAGCGCCCGTGTGGATACCGATGTGGCAATGGCATTGGCAGTGTCATGAAATCCGTTGATAAAATCAAACGCCAATGCAAAAATAACAATCAAAACCGTAAATACCAATACCATATCCATAAAGACGATATCTCCTTTTATGCGTTGCGCATGATGATCGTTTCAATCGTATTTGCTACATCCTCACAGCTATCGGCGATTTCCTCAAGCATTTCATACAGCTCTTTATATTGAATAATTTTCACTGGGTCTTTTTGCTCAACAAATAAATTTTTAATCGAAGCCCGTAAAATTTCATCGCACTTCGTTTCATAATCCTTAATTTTAATAGCATGTTTCCGCATCTCAAGAAGTTTTTTATGGGATAGCAACTCCAAGGCTTGGGTGATTTCAATCGTGCTTTGATAAATGTTATCGAAAAACTTCACCATATGGTCATCAATTTCGGTAAACGAGAACATCTCAAAACGGGCTGAACATTGTTCCAATCCGTCTAATACATCGTCCATTTTCATTGCTAGTTGATGAATATCTTCCCGTTCAATTGGCGTGATAAATGTTTTATTTAACTCAACAACGAGTTCATGAATATAAGAATCTCCCTTGCGTTCATACTCTTTCATCACGCGGGCGAATTCTTTTAAATCGCTGACATTGTTAATTTTATACTCTACAAAGTATTGTGCCGCCTCTTTCACGTTTTCCGAAATCGTAAATAATAAATCAAAGAAGACATCTTTTTTTGGCGAAAAGATCATTGTGAAAACCCCCATTGATTTTGAACTGATGGAACTCATGCCACCCGTTTTATTTTATCAATTAATGTCGAATTCACAACAAAAGTTTAAAAAAATTTACATTAAATTTACATTATCTTAACAATGTGTACATATAGCGTCCAAAAACAAACCGAAGCCACACAAAGAGGCTTCGGTTTCCAACATCTTATTCAAACCGCTCTACAAATGTCGCCAGCGTGCGCACCATCACCCCGGTCGCACCCGATGGCCCTAGATCATCATCTTTCGCCGCCACCGACGTTCCGGCAATATCGAGATGCACCCATGGCGTATCTTCGGCAAATTCACCGAGAAACGCTCCGCCCATGATCGCATGTCCTTCCCGACCCGGCGAGTTATTGAGATCGGCGATTTTGCTGCTGCGCACGCGTTCTTTATCTTTTTCGGTAATCGGCAGGCGCCAAATAAATTCTCCTGTTTCTGCCGATGCTTCGAGCAGCTGCTCAAATAATGCCTCATTGTTCGTCATCGCCCCCGTCGTATGCACACCAAGCGCGACGATCACACCGCCGGTCAGCGTTGCCACATCGATTAAATAGTTGGCGCCATGGTGCTTCGCATAAGTAATGGCATCAGCCAAAATGAGTCGTCCTTCGGCATCCGTATTTTTCACTTCGATCGTTTTTCCACTCATGGAGGTAATGACATCATCCGGTTTAAACGCTTCTCCGCTGATCATATTGTCGGTAGCAGGAATGACGGCAATCACGTTTTGTTCCGGGCGAAGCTCCCCGATAATCTCCATCGCGCCGAGCACCGCGGCGGCGCCAGCCATATCGGTTTTCATATCGACCATGCTTTCGCGCGGTTTAAGACTGTAGCCGCCTGTATCAAATGTCACCCCTTTTCCGACAAGGCCAATGACGTTTTTCCATTGTTCTTTTCCTTGGTACTTAAGAACGATCATTTTTGGCGGGTTTTTCGATCCTTGATTGACAGCGAGAAACGCTCCCATTCCGAGCCGTTCCATTTCTTCTTTTTCGAGAATTTCATATTCAAACTCATATTTTTTCGCTAATTCTACCGCATATTCCGCTAAATCAGCCGCCGTCAACAAATTGCTTGGCGTATTAACGAGTGTGCGCGCCGAATTGGTCGCTTTGCCATATACCGAACCGACAAAGAGACTTGCTTCGACTTCGGCTGCGTCCGCTTCTGTGTAAATCGTCATCGTCTCTATCCGTTTTTCCGGTTCGTTCTTTTTTT